>DASUHP010000001.1:0-18628 GCA_036273455.1 Micropepsaceae bacterium
CGCCATCCGTTCAGCGACAAATGCGCAAACAAAAGCAGGAAATCTGAAACCGGCGGCACGGTAATTTGCGCATCCATGGCGGACGCGCCACCCGGCTGGGTGAGACCCATTTCCGGAAACTGAACATGAGGGAGTGGGCGCCGTTGCTAGCTCAAGTCCAAAAGATACGCCGCGTGAGGGAATGGCCGCTATGGCCGGTCCGGGCGAACAAAACTCAGCAGCCGCCAGCTTGGTCGCTGTGGCCGTTTGCCATGCCGATAGGATTGACGATCGTGCCTTCTTTGGAGGCCGCGCGCCTGTATCCGTGGTGGGTCGCAACCCTCGTGTTCAATGCCGTTTGGATCACGCTTAAGGTTTCGGACGATCTATACAAAAAGCGGTTCAACCTTTTCCGTCGGGCACTCATGGCAGTCGGAATCGTCATTCTCGCCGATACGGTAGTGTTGGCGACAACCATCGACGTTTGCCGCCCCCAACAGGAGGGATGTCTTCGCGCCTACTTCCAGAAGCCAGTCCGGTTCGCCGAAAGCTTCGTTCCCGTATTCACCCGCGCAATGCCCCGCCTGTCCTTTTGAATGACAGTACCGCGCTAATCTAGCAGTGGGCCGATGGCTCTCGCGGCGTCGCGTCCTTCGGGCGCCAAGCCCCTTCCGGCATAGCATCGCCACCCACTCGCCCCCGGCGGCCGGCTAAACACGCGGCCACAACCGCTGGTCAATCCATCCGCAACCATGTAACTTTTGGACCGGCTGGCTGGTGGGAGCGGCTGTCGTGAACTTTTCTGCGATTTTCATCCGGCGCCCGGTAATGGCGACTCTGCTGATGGCCGCGTTCCTGATCGCGGGCCTGTTCGGCTATTCGTCGCTTCCGGTCAGCGAATTGCCCAATGTCGATTTGCCGACCATCAGCGTCAACGCCTCGCTGCCCGGCACCGACGCCCAGACGATGGCGTCTTCTGTCGCGACGCCGCTGGAAAAGCAGTTTTCGCTGATTTCCGGCGTCGACTCAATGACCTCCACCAATGTCGCGGGAAACAGCTCGATCAGCATCCAGTTCAGGCTGGACCGGAATATCGACGCGGCATTTCTCGACGTCCAGGCCGCCTTGTCGGCCGCCGCGCGCCAAGTGCCGCCGGCGATGACGACGCCACCCTCCATCCGCAAAACCAATCCGGCGGATGACGGAATTTTCTATCTCTCGGTCAGTTCAGAAACGCTGCCGCTTTATGTCGTCGATCAATATGCGGAGAACGTACTGGTCGGAAAACTGTCGTCGCTGGATGGTGTTGCTCAGGCTGTGATTTACGGTCAATCGCGGCCGGCTGTGCGCGTCCAGGTCGATCCGGCCGAACTGGCCACGCGCGGGATCGGCATTGACGAAGTGGCGACCGCGATCCGCAATGCCAGCGTCAACCTGGCAACCGGACAGCTCGATGGCGCCACCCGCGGCGCCGTCATTCATGCGGACGGTCAGTTGAACCGGGCCGCCGACTACGCTCCGCAGATCATCGCCTACCGCAACGGCGCCCCGGTCACTTTTGCCGATGTCGCCAATGTCATCGACAGCGTCGAGAATCCCAAGCTGTTTGGATCGTGGAAAGGTGTGCCGTCGATCACTCTCGAAATCCACCGGCAGCCTGGCGCAAACACTATTGCCGTGGTCGATGAAATCAAGGCGGCACTGCCCGAACTGCTGAAACAGATCCCGCCGTCCATCCGGGTTCAGACCTATATGGACCGCAGCCTGACCATCCGCAGTTCCGTACGCGACGTGCAGATCACGCTGGGCATCGCCGCACTGCTCGTGGTGCTCGTGATTTTCATCTTCCTGCGTACACCGTCTGCGACCTTTATCCCCGCCATCGCGCTGCCGATCTCCGTCATCGGGACCTTCGCCGGCATGTCGGAACTGGGTTACAGCCTCGACAATCTGTCGCTCATGGCGCTCACTTTATGTGTCGGCTTTGTCGTCGACGATGCGATCGTGATGCTGGAAAACATCATGCGCCACGTCGAAAAGGGCGAACATCCTTACGAGGCGTCGCTCAAGGGATCCGCCGAAGTCGCGTTCACAATTCCGTCGATGACGATCTCGCTCGCAGCCGTGTTCATCCCGGTCATTTTCATGGGCGGCATCATCGGCAAATTGCTGCATGAATTTGCCGTAACCATAGTGATCGCCGTGCTTGTGTCGGGCGTCGTGTCCATGACGCTGACCCCGATGCTGTGCAGCCGGATGATCAAGTCCAACAAGGATCAGCACGCCAAAGGCCATAACTGGTTCTACCGCACCAGCGAAACCGCGTTTGTGACGGTGCAGCGCGGTTATGAAGTGAGCCTGCGCTGGGGCATGCGGCATCGGCTGTTCGTCGTTTCGCTGTTCTTTCTCAGCCTGCTCGCGACCGTTCAGCTGTTCCGCATCATGCCGCAGGACTTTCTGCCCTCCGAAGATTCGGGACGGATCAACGCCTATACCGATGGTGCCAACGGTATCTCCTTTGCCGAAATGCGGCGTCATCAGCAGGACGCGGCAAACATCCTTGCCCAGGACCCGAATGTCGACGGGTTTATGAGTTCGGTTGGTTCCGGCGGTATCCGTGGTGGCGCCAATTCCGGAAGTTTCGGCATCCAGCTTAAATCGCGTGATCAGCGCAAATTGACGACGGACCAGGTGATTGTCGAGTTGCGCCAGAAATTCCAGCGCATTCCCGGCATCAATGTGGTGATGCAGAACCGCCCGCCCATTCGCATCGGCGCCTATAACGCCCGGGCGCTTTATCAGTACACCATGCAGGACATCGACCTGAACGAACTCTATTCAAGTTCGCAAAAGCTCCTGGCGGCGTTGCAGACAGATCCGCTTCTGATCGATGTCAATTCCGACCTTGATCTCTCCACCCCTTCCGTCAATGTGGCAATCGATCGCAAGCGCGCGGCGTCTCTCGGCATCACCGTCAATCAGATCGAGACGGCGCTCGGCGCGGCATTTGGCGGCGAAGATATCGCGCCGATCTACACCGCCGCCGACCAGTATTGGGTCAATCTCGAGCTTCTGCCGAAATACCAGACCGATGCCGATTCGCTCAGCCAGCTTTATCTCGCCACCAGCCGTGTCGCGTCGGTGTCCACCACGAATACGGGGCAGATGGTGCCGCTGCTTTCCGTTGTGCACCTGACGCGCGGGACGCAGCCACTATCGGTCAACCATCTTGGCCAGCTTCCGGCCGTCACCCTGTCTTTCAATTTGCCGCCCGGCGTCGCACTGGGCGATGCGCTGAATGAAATTGAAAAAATCAAAGTCGCGATCGGCATTCCGGCGTCGGTCGAAGGCAGCTTCCAGGGGACGGCGAAGGCGTTTGAAGATTCCATGAAAGGCATGGTTTTCCTGCTGATCGGCGGCATACTGACGGTCTATATCGTGCTCGGCATGCTGTATGAGAGCTTCATCCATCCGCTGACAATTCTGTCGGGCCTGCCAGCGGCCTGCGCCGGAGCGCTGCTGACGCTGTGGCTGTTCCACTACACACTGACACTCTATGCATTCGTCGGCATCATCATGCTGGTCGGCCTGGTGAAGAAGAACGCCATCATGATGATTGATTTCGCGCTCGCCCGCGAACGTCAGGAGGGCTCCGATCCCGAAACCGCAATTCTGCAGGCTGCCGTTATCCGCTTCCGGCCGATCATGATGACAACCATGGCGGCCCTGTTCGGGACCTTGCCGATCGCGATCGGGTTTGGCGCCAGCAGCGAGGGCCGCAAACCGCTCGGCATCGCCGTCGTCGGCGGCCTTCTCGTATCGCAGGCGCTGACCCTCTACATCACGCCGGTTCTGTATCTGTATCTTAACCGGTTCGGTGCCTGGCTCAGTGGCGCGCGTGCTCCCGTTCCCGCCCAGGCCGAATAAATTCGGTTTTGCACGCGCACACTGGCGCACCGGGTGAGCGGCGAGTCGTTGGCAAACGCTTTCAGGGAGGCTCACATGGATCCGGTCAGACGCAATATTCTCGCAACCGGCGTTGCGGCGGCGGCAACGGCCGCAGCACCACGCGTATTCGCCGAGCAGGCCCAGCAAAACGGAGCGTTCAAATTCTACGAGCGGGGTAACGTCCGCATACGTTACCAGGAATCCGGCAGCGGCTTTCCCATCCTGGTGACGCCCGGTGGCGGACTGAATTCGCGGATCAAGAATTGGCCGAACGCGGTGATCAACGCGTTTGCCGAGTTCAGCAACGGCTTCCATTGCATCACCATGGACCAGCGCAATGCCACCGATGGCGAATCCACCGGTCCGGTTCCGGCTGACAATCCGTGGGACGCTTTCGCCGACGATCAGTTGGGCCTGATGGACCATCTGGGCATTCGCCAATTCGCCTTTTTCGGCAACTGCATCGGTGGGTCCTTTGCGCTGAAGTTGATGGAGCGCGCGCCCGATCGCGTCGTCGCGGCGATCCTGAGCCAGCCGATCGGTCACCGGCCGGAGAATCCGGACGTGATGTACAATTCCGGTCTCGACTGGGCAAAGGAACTCCGTGGCAGGCGGCCCGACGTTTCGATGGATGTGATTGAGAAATATCTGCACAACCTCTACCGCGCGCGGCCGGATTTTGTTTACAGCGTGTCGCGCGATTTCGTACGCAACTGTCCGACCCCGATGCTGGTTCTGCCGGATGACACGGCCGCGCATTCCTACCAGGTTGCCATCGACATCGCCTCGTTGGCGCCAAATGCCGACATCAATGTCTATCCATGGAATAAGCCGCCGGAACTGAAAGCGCGCACGATCAACCGGGCGCGCAATTTCCTCAAGGCCCATCTCCGCGCCCAGAACGGATAACGATGGCTGAATATCGCAAGACACCTGAGGCAGTGGCGGCTCTGACGCCGGAACAGTATCGGGTCACCCAGAAGAGCGGCACCGAGCGCCCGGGAACCGGCGAATATCTCAACAACAAAGAACCGGGAATTTATGTCGATGTCGTATCGGGTGAACCGCTGTTCGCCTCATCCGATAAATTCGAATCCGGTTGCGGCTGGCCGAGTTTTACCAAACCGATTGAGCCGGCCAATATCAAAGAGTTGCGGGACCTCTCGCACGGGATGATGCGTACCGAGCTGCGGTCGAAGCATGGCGACAGCCATCTCGGCCATGTCTTTCCGGACGGCCCGAGGGACCGCGGCGGACTGCGCTACTGCATCAATTCGGCTTCGCTGCGTTTCATCCGTCGCGACGACATGGAAGCCGAAGGCTTCGGCGCCTATATCGATCAGGTTCAATGACAATGCGCGCAAAATTTACTGCCGGGTTCATTTTCGCCGCCTTGACCTGTGCACCCGCATTCGCCGCCGACATCGTGATTGTCTCCAATCAGGGGGCAATCCCGGCGTTAAAAGAAATGGGCGCTGCTTTTTCGCGCAAGACCGGCAACAATGTCAGCGTGGTGCTCGCAGAAGGGGATGAACTCGAGAAACGACTCGCTGCCCGTACGGTCGATCTCGTCAGCCAGAATCCGGGCCCGCTGCAGCAACTCGTAAAGCGCGGCAAGATCGTCACCGGCACGGTGGTCCCGTTCCAGTTGGCGGAGCTCGGCGTGACGGTCAGGACCGGCGCGCCAAAGCCCGACATCCGCACTCCGCAAAGCTATAAAGCGGCACTGCTCGCGGCGAAATCGATTGGTTATTCGTTTGGCTGCAGCGGAACCAATGTCGCGGCCGGAATTGCGCAACTCGGCCTCACCGGCGCACTCAAAGCAAAAACGATCCGCACGACCGCGGGTCCGGTCTCCGGCTATGTCGCCCGTGGCGAGGTCGAACTCGGTATTCAGCAGACCAACATCATGGAGGGTGTGCGGGGAAATGATTTTGTCGGGCCGGTGCCGGCGCCGCTGAACAAGCCTTGCGAGTCGGATGTCGGCCTGGTGGCGAATTCGCGCCAACCGGATGCCGCGCGCGCGATGATCCAGTTCATGATTTCCCCGGAAGCCGCGCCACTGATCCGCAAAACCCATGCCGCCCCCGCCCACTGAAGGTTAGCGCCTTTCCTCCTGGGGTCCACCAGAATTGATTCAACTCAGCACCCGCAGCTATTTGCTTTTTTGATACGTTGATAACCATTCGAGAATCAGCGCCGTGCTACATACCGCCGTTACATTCGCGGACTGGCGCTCTCCGTAGGAGGTCCAAGTGAAAATTCTGCTGGTTTCTGCCTGCATCGCAGCGATCTTCGGCATCTCGTCCATCGCCTCGGCGCAGGATCAATACCCGCCGCAGCCGCCGGGGCAGGATCAATACGCGCCACCGCCGCCGCCGGATCAGTATCCACCGCCCGCGCAAGGACAGTATCAATACCCGCCGCCGGCCCAGTACGCATATCCTCCGCCCGCGCAGTATGGCTATCCGCCAGTCGACGCTTATGGCGAACCCCTGGCGCCCGCGGGCGCGGCCTGGGCCGGACCACCGGGAGAATGTCTCTACTCCTATGCTGCCCGCGCGGTGTATTGGTGCGCGCCCGGCGTCGTCTTCACGGGCTTTCCCGTCGGGTGGGATTTTGCCCGCTATCCGGTCGTCAGCATCGCGCCCGGAATCCTGGTCGATCCGGATTGGTTCGGAGTCTGGCGGCGCGATCATCCGCGTTTTCTTTTCCGCGGACGGATCGCGAGTTTCGAGGAACGCCGGCTGTTTCTCGGCCGTCGCGATGAAATCCGGGAACGGTTCAGAAATTTCCAACGCGACCGGCGGCCCGAGGAACGGCGCGACGAACGCCGGCCGGCAGAGCGCCGCGACGAACGCCGTCCGGAAGACCGCCGCGACAGATAACCGGTCGCGGCTACACCCGCGGACGCGACCGCATGAGTGACTCCTGCCTGACCGCGCGGCTGCGGTCGCGGCCGGCGCTTTGCGCAGCCTTTTGCAGCTCGTGCCGAAACTCGTCGCGCTTTTCATGGATCGATGCGATGGCCGGCCCCATTGCGACGCCGAGACCAACCAGGGCGGCTTCGGACAATTGCAGACTGGCCTCGATGGTTTCCGGAACGGCATCCGTTGCGCCGACGGAATAAAGATGCCGCGCATGTTGCGCATCCCGCGCGCGGGCAATCACCATAAGGTCGGGCCGCACGGATCGCACCTTGCCGACAATGTCATCGATAACGTCATGTGCGTTGATGGTGATGATCAGACCGGTGGCATCGGCGAGCCCACAGGCTTTCAGGAATTCCAGGTCGGCTGCATCGCCGTAATAGACTTGCTCGCCCGCGCGGTGGTCGCGTGTGACCGTGGCCGCATCATTGTCGGTGGCAACATAGGCAATACCATGCGCGTCCAGCAATTCGCATACCACTTTGCCGACACGGCCATAGCCGACAACGATGGCATGCCTGCCGGTTTGCACCGGGCGCACCAGCAATTCCGGTTCGACGCGGCGCGGCACCGCGAACAATGCCCGCGAGCGCCGGGCGGCAATGCTCAAGAGCGGCGTCAGCGCCATGGTCACCGAAGTTGCCGCCAGCACGAGGCTCTCGATATGCGGTGTCACCAGCTTCAGATCTGCCGCCATGACGATTCCGACAAAGGCAAATTCTCCGCCCGGCCCCAGCAGCAGGCCGGTTTCCACCGCCGTCGGCCATGACAGGCGGAAGAACCGCCCGAGCCCGGCAAGGATCACCGCCTTTCCGGCGATGACTCCAAAGATCAGAGCGAGCAGCCAGAGTGGATCGCGCGTGAATTCGCGCACATCGATATTCATTCCGATGGTGAAGAAGAAAATCCCGATCAACAGCCCCTTGAACGGCGCAACCGTCGCCTGGATCGCCTTGTCGAACTCCGTTTCGGCCAGCAGCAAACCGGCGACAAATGCGCCGAGCGCCATGGACATTCCGGCCTGATTGGCAATGACGCCGGCGCCGACGATGATGAACAGCACGGCGGCGGTGAACAGATCCGGCGAGCGGCTCGCCGCGACCTGACGGAACAAGGGCCGCATCAGGAAACGGCCGAGAAGCACGATGACCGCGACAGCCGCGCAGGCCTGGCCGATCGCAATTCCCGCCTTGAGCAATGGCGATCCCCGGCCGCCCTCGCCATCGATGGCGATGAACATCAGAATCGGAACGACGGATAAGTCCTGCGCCAGCAGAACCGCAAAGCTGGCCCGGCCGGTGCTGGTCCACAGCCGGTTTTGTCCCGAGAGCAGTTCCAGCACGATGGCCGTCGATGACAGCGACAGTGTAACGCCGAGCACCAGGGATGAATCCGTGTCCAGGCCGAGCGCCGAGGCCACCAGCGCAATCGCCGCCGTGGTGATCAGTACCTGAAGGCCGCCCAGACCAAAGACGAGACGGCGCATGATCAACAGGCGCGGAAAGGAAAGCTCGAGGCCGACGAGAAACAGCAAAAACACCACGCCCAGATCGGCGATGCCTTCAACCTTCCGGGCATCGGCAATCGTCACCCAATAAAGCGCCGGCACCGATCTGACGAAGGAACCAAGCCCGTAGGGACCCAGCAGCGCACCTGCGGCGAGGTAGCCAAGGACAGGACTGAGTCCCCAGCGGCGCACCAGCGGTATGACAATGCCGGCCGTCCCAAGCACAACCAGCGCGTCGCTATAGGCGTTCAGGTCTATCGGCGACATCTCGAATGGGTTCGGTGAATCGGTCCTCGGCGGACGGAATCTTTACGCCGAATCCATCCTCGGCATAATCACGTCGTTCTTCCTGGCCGCGCAACGGGGAACGCAGTTCCCGGCCACAGACTGACGCCGCACCAGCGACACTGCCATTCCGATCATGGCCAGCAGCGGCCCGCTATATTGAATCGCGCGGGCGACCAATGTGCCATCTGAATGATGGCCGCCATATGCCAGCAAAAATGCCGACTGCTGCGCCAGCAACAGGCCATAAACGATCGCCGGAGCGAGGCGCCTTGGCCAATCCAGTGAGAGCGCAGATTGCGGTACCGCCTCGCGGGTGGCGACGACGAGCCGGTAACCGACCCGCGGAATACATTCGATGGCAAAGCATGGCTCATCACAGCTCTTCGCCAGTCGGCGCAGTTGGCCGATGCAGCGATTGATCGCATCCTCGCTCACCGCGCGGCCATCCCAACAGCGTTGAATGAGTTCATCGCGAGACACCACCGCGCCGGCCGCCTCAGCCAGCACGATCAGCACCTGCATCACGCGCGGCTCCAATGTCAGACGGCGCGTCGGGCATTCGAATTCGCGAATCGAAGGCCTTAGCGTGATGCTGCCGAACGTCAGGTCAGGAACGGAAGCCAGCCCGGTCACGCCCACACCGCGAAATCTGCCCGACGCTGATATGCCTTTGCAATTGTACTAGTACAATGCCATAATTGTCATAGTGGCGAAAATCATTGTACTATGACACTCAACTGGAAAACATTTCGCGGCGTGGCCGGCTATGGCGACCTGGTTCAGCGGCTGCGTACGGGAATCGAAAGCGGCGAACTCGCTCACGGACTAAGGCTGCCGTCGCAGCGCCGTCTCGCGTATGAGCTGAACCTGGCCGTCGGGACGGTGACACGCGCCTATCAGGTTGCCGAACGCGACGGACTGATTGTCTCATATGTCGGCAGGGGCAGCTTTGTCGCCTCGCCCCGCGCCGCCGGTCAGACCAGGGGTCATCAGAAAGACTGGAGCGCGGAGATCGACCTGTCGCTCGATGAGCCGCTGGAACACTTGAATCCGCCACTGGGTGAGATTCTGCGCGCCATCGCGGCCGATGGCGTTGGTCATTCATTGCTCGATTACCACAATGCCGGCTGGACCGATCGCCATCGCGCGATTGGCGCCCAATGGGTGGCGGAATTTGGCCATCGCGTAGCGCCGGATGCCGTCACTGTCTGCGCCGGTGCTCAGCACGCCATTCTGTGCTCGCTTTCGGTCTGCTGCCGGCCGGGCGATGTCGTGATGGTCGAAGAATTGTCCTATCCCGGATTTCGCCGGGCGGCCGAGATGTTGGGCTTACGCATGGAGCCGGTCCGCCTCGACAGCCACGGAGTCATCCCGGCAGCCATCGAGGACATCTGCACCAAACAGACGCCGAAGGCGCTCTATCTGACGCCCAGTGTTCAGAACCCGACCAATTGTCAGTTGAACGCGGCGCGGCGTGCGCGCGTCGCAGAACTCGCCGAACGATATGATTTCGCCGTCATTGAAGATGAAGTGCGCCCGCGCTCTGCCGTTCCTGCCCCTCCGCCGATTGCGACGCTCATTCCGGACCGCGTCTTCCTGATCGCCGGCATTTCCAAGACACTCGGAGGAGGACTCCGCGCCGCCTTTCTCGCGGTGCCCGAGAAATGGCGCAACCTGGCGCCGGGCGCGGTCTGGGCGAGCATTTATGTCACCTCATTCATCAACGCCGAAATCGCCGCCCGCATGATCGAGTCGGGTTTGGCGGCACGCGTCAGCGAGGCCAAAGTGCGGGAAGCGGCGAGACGCTGCGCTCTTGCCGAACGGCATCTCGGTCATCTCGATCTTCGCATGCATCCGGGATCCACCGTCGCGTGGTTGGCGCTTCCCGACGGATGGACAAACGCCGCCGCTGTCACAGCCGTGCGCGACCGCGGTGTCTCGGTTGTGCCGGCGGATATATTTTGGAACGGCCGGACGCCGCCGCCATTGGGGCTTCGCATCAGTCTTGGAGCGCCGCGCACCATCGAGGCGCTGGAAACCGGCCTCGTCCGCATTGCCGACACCCTGTCATCGCGGCCGGTGGCCATGCGGATGTGATTTGTGGGGCTGAACAAATATCAGCCCTCCTGATTCTTCATCCTCACGCGAGTAGAAGCTACCGCGGAAGCTTACGCGCCCGCCCCTCCCACGGTCATGACCGGAGCCGCCTCATGCGGCGGCCAATCAGGCGATGGCGAGGTATGGTTGATCTGCGGCGATCTGATTCAGCGCGGGCTGATCAACCGGGCGCTTGGGTCCTTTGTCGGCAGCGTTGGCCATTGCCTCCCATTCATTTGCAATGGTCAGCAGCATGGACCGATAGGTTTCGGAGTGCGCCTTTTCGGCCAGCAAACGATATCTGCCGGCATTCTGACGATAGAGCAAATTACCCATAACTGACTCCAGATGGCTGCGTTTCCGGTAGCGGTCACAAAACTTAGGGCAACCGCTTGAAAGTTGTCTGAAACCAGCCCTTCGGAATTTCCTCAAAGTGATCCGATCGGCGCCCGAATCAGCGCCGCATCAGGGCGATCAAAACGATCGTGCCGAAAAGCCCGAGCGTCCCGACGCCAAACCGGAGAAACACGGCATTGTTTGACGGCCGGCGCCGGCGTGGGCGCCCGCGCGGCATGGCGTAACCCCCGATGCCGTGATCAGCAAACCAGTCCTGAACGCGCGCGAGAATCATCCAGCGAGTCTAATACCGGATTGCATCAAATTCGAGCGTCCGATTTAACCCGCCATTTGCGTCTCGACGGCGGTTTTGCGGGCTCGGCAACGGCCCCCTGCCCCTCGACCAACGCTTCCCACCTACGCTCCCGCGTACGCTTCCGCAGTTCCGGCGCGATCAAAAGTCCGGCTTTTCCGTTTGCGGAATCGGCAGCGCGCCCTCGGCGCCAAACAACCCATTGGGATTCTCCGCACAACTCGATTCCAGGATTGGTCCGGCAATCGAAGTCGAAGACAGCGGATTGAACGCGTCGTCCGGTTCGGCGATTCCCGGCTCAACCCGGCGATAGGTCTGTCGGGCATTCCACGGAGTCGTGAAAGCGCCCGGATCCTCGACATGAAGCGCCGCTTCCAGGCGCATCCCGTTATCCGTCATCCGGAAACGTTCGATCGTGCGGAGTTGGTCTGTATGCGGAGTTTCAAAATTATCGACAAATGTACGCGCTGATATTCCGATGGTATCGACGACCAGAGTGTCGCCTTCATAATGGCCGATGGATTCGCCAAACCAGGACGGCGCCGGATGGGCGCTGTGCGGGACATTCAGATAGACGTGACGGATCTGGTGATCCGCCTGCCAGACCATGACCACTTCTTTCGGAGACTGAATGAAATAGACCGGCTGCACCGGATAGAGCAGGAAACCCGGCGTGCCGACCGGCCAGCAGCTTGCCTGCCGGCTGAATCCGGTCTTGCCGGCCAGTATGCGTTCATTGCGCATACTCATCTGATCGCGCGCCCAGGGTTGCAGGATTGGTGCGTCGAGATCGCCAATGGCGAACAATGCCTGCGCTCCGGTCGCGCGGACTTCGTTATTTGCGGATAATCTCCGGCCGCGGGCGGGGCCGACCGGACCGGGTCCAGACGCGGGAGGCAAATAGCGTGCCCCGGCGGCGACCCACCCGACCGACGGATTGGGAGCGAAATCCGGCGGCGCATCGGCTGCCAGAGCAGACGCGCCGGCGAAACCGCAAATCAGCAAGGCCACCGCAACCGCTCCCCCGCCCCTCATCGCACTCTCTCCCGCACGACCCTTCCCGCGCAATCATACCATATACATTTCTGTTCTCCCCGGTGCGCCGCTGGGCCCCGCCCGCGATAAGCGACCGTACTGGATGTCAGCGTTAGGCTGCGGCGGCTTTCAGGCCGCCCATTGCGGCCACTTGGCGCGCCGTGCACGTTCCATGGCGGTGTAAATCGCGGTCACGATTTCGGTCGCATTGTCGCCATCCAGCTCCGGCGATTCCGCCAGTGCCTTAACGCCAGCTTCGATCATCTCCGGCGTGACTTCGATTTGGCCAGGCATGTCGCGCGCTTCCTCCGAGAGGTTCCGAACCGAACCGGTGCTTGCGCGTTAAAATAGCGTTAAAACCGGATTACCCAAAGCCCCCCCGTACCTGGCCGCGAGACTCCCTCAGAGTCGGTTCGCGGCCTTCTTTTGATGGCGCGCATGTTTTCGCACACCTGCCCGCGGCTCCTCGCGTCGCAGCAAGCGCTCGCCGCCCAGCCAGGTCACAGCGATATCACAGCGGACGCGGAGCAGTTTTATTGCGAAAGCGCTGACTCATCGCGACAATTCCAGCGGTGAATTGTGGCATGAACGACGTTCTCGAAAGAGCTCTGCATTTCCGCAATCTTGCCGAGGAAGCTCGCGCCAGGGCAGCTTCGCTCAAAAGCCAGGAAGCCAGGGAGATTCTCCGAAGGCTCGCGTCCGACTATGACAAAGCAGCGGAGACGCTCGAATTCGCCGCGAAGTCAGCAGCCTCAAAAACATCCAGAACTCGCACGCCATCGCACTAGCGCCCGGTCCCGCTCCCCGGTACAAAATTGCGCCGACGCAGCGGGAGATGGAAATGAGAACACTTATTGCAGGTCTGGCGTTGGCGTTCACGATTGCGGCGACGGCGGCGGCCGCTCAGCCCGTGGCGTTCCCGGCGAACGAAATGGGCGTGACCATGGGCCATTGGCATCTCAATTCGAGAGACGCCGCGGTGAACCGGAATTTCTTCGTCGCTCTCGGCGGCAGGGTGGTCAAGCGCGGCGAAAACGAAGTCGTGCTGTTTCCAGGCGTTGTTGTTTTTCTGACGCGCGGACAGGGAACGGCGCCGACCGGCGGCACCGTCGGCACGGTGGTGAACCATGTCGGCTTCACCGTGCGCAACGTGCAGGAATCGCTCGCGAAATGGAAAGCGGCCGGCATTCAGGCCGAGCCGAGCGCCACGGGCCGTCCCGATCAGGCCTATATCGATACGCCGGACGGTTTGCGGATCGAAATTCTTGAAGACAAGAATCAACCTTGGGCGATCCGCAATGAACACATCCATTTCGCCGCGACCGAGGCTGACATCCCGAAAATGCAGGCATGGTATGTGAAGGAGTTCGGCGGCCACGCATGGACGCGCAACAATGCGCCCGTGGTCGAACTGCCGGGAGTGCAGCTGCGCTTCGCGAAGGTGGACAAAGCGCAGGCGCCGACAGCCGGCCACACGCTCGACCATATCGGCTTTGACGTGAAGAATCTGGACGCGTTCCTGAAACGGCTACAGGCCGACGGGGTGAAGGTCGAGCGGCCGATCAACCGCGACCCGCAGACGGGCGCCGCGCTCGCCTTTGTCTCGGACCCATGGGGCACAATGATCGAACTCAATGACCGCCCGGTGCCGATTCAATAGTGGCTGGCCAATAGTCGGCGTCGCGCCAGTCCAGGAGGTGAAGGTGAAAGAGAACGGGTCTTTCGGACGCCTGAACAAGGCTGTCATTGCAGCGGGTTTTGCAGCCGTGGCGGCGGTTTCGTTTCCCGCCGCTTCGTTCGCTGAGGTCAAGGTCATCCTTTCGAATGGATTTGGCGCGGCCTATCGCGAGGCGCTTCCGGAGTTTGAGAAAAGCTCGGGGATCAAAGTCACGACCGCGACCGGGGCCTCGCAGGGCAACGGCCCCAACACGATCGGAGCCCAGCTTCGGCGTGGCGAGTCTGCAGACGTGGTGATCATGAACAAAGCGGGGCTCGACGATCTCATGGCCGAAGGCAAAATCGCCGCGGGAACACATGTCGATCTCGCCCGCACGCTGCTTGCGGTGGCCATCCGCTCCGGCACGCCGAAGCCCGATGTCAGCACTGTCGATGCATTCAAGAAGACATTGCTGGGCGCGAGATCGATCTCGGTCGATGCCAGTACATCCGGGATTTATCTCACCACGAAAGCCTTTCCGCGCCTCGGTATCGCGAGCGAAATGGCAGGCAAAACCATCAAGGAGGGTGCCCGTGGCGTTGCCAGCGGAAAGGCGGACATCGCGGTGATGCTGGTGAGCGAAATTCTGCCGGTGAAAGGCGTCGAGGTTGCAGCGCCTGTCCCGGCGGAAATTCAGGACGCCTCGGTGTTTTCCGCAGCCGTGGTAAAGGGCGCAAAACAAGCCGAAGCCGCAAAACACCTGATCGATTTTCTTGCATCTGAACGCGCATCCTCCGCGATCAGGCACAGCGGCATGGAGCCGTTGGGCCGCAGGTGAGCCACTCAGGATTTTAGTTCCTGACTGCCCGTCACATCCGGGGCTTTCCGCCGTTTGCAATTGCAACTGCACTACTGCACCACTGTGCAGTCAGGTGTAAACATTACGCCGCCTCCGGGGTCGCAATCGGCCCTTCTTCGCGCAGGTAACGCTCGAAAGCCTGGGTGAACTGGGTGAAGAGATAGCCGCGATCCCTGAACGACACACCCGGCGCGTTGTCATCGCCGGTGTGGAAGCGGAGCATTCCGGGGCGGATATTCGCGTTGGCGAGGATACGGGCGAGCGCCTGTGGCGTGACCGGCTGACCATTTCTGCCGTGTTCGCCCCACCGGCTGGATTGCGCGCTGCACAGTTGGTCGATCAGGTCGATGCTGCGGACACGATCGGCGTCGCGAATCGGTTTTCGGTCGGGGCCGGTGAATGGACAATTCCCGGCACGGACGTCGTGGATGACGGGCCGGATATCAGCCAATAGCCGTTCCAGTTCGGACGTTGCCGAGACGCCGCGAACGCATTTCATCGCCTCGATTGCGCGTGTTTTCCATTCGTCGCCGATTGCGGCGGCAATGGCGAGCAGCGGTTGCCAGTTCGGATCGTGACATTCCCCCTTCGCGCCATGCACTACGGGAGCCAGGTTCGCGGGCGCATGGTCGGCAGCCCAGCGTGCGATCATCCGGCCGATCTGCGAAAGATTGTCCCTGGCTTCGGGAGAAAGCGGGCCGGCAGTTTTGCCGAACGGCAATGGCTCGAGCGGAATTCCGATCGCCCGCCCGGCGAAGACCGGCGGAATGTCGCCATCGAATGCGACGGCGATCGGGGTAAACAGATCGATCGCCTCCGGCTGCGATCCGCGCCGCATGCGCAACAGCCGCGCGCCCGAGCGGCAGCAGCCGTTGCGGATGAGGGCGCGAGCATCCGGGTTTCCCTGAAGCAGCGCGGCTGCATCATCGATGAGCAACGTTGGCCGGTGACTGACGGCCTCGATCAGGGAATTCGATTTCGCGGCGCAGATTGTCAGTGGCCGGAATACGAGGCAGGAGAGGACGGAAAGCAGGGTGGTTTTGCCGCTGGCAATGCAGCCAGAATAGATCACGAGGCGCGGCGTTCTGGTGACCTGTGCCAGCACATGGGTATGCATCGCCCACAGCGCGGCAACGAGGGCAAGATGCCCGTCCATGTGAACATGGAAGGCGATGGCCCTGGTGACGCGGTCCAGCAGCTCGCCGGCGTCAACCGGTTCGGGCCAGGGCTCAGGAGTGGGAAAACTGACGCGGCGGGATGGCCGATGCGGCGCAGCGGATTTGCCCGGAATTTCCAGCCCGGAAAGTTCGCCATCGTCGTCTTCTTCCATCATCTGCTGCAGCTCTTCCGGCGTCACATCGAGGCTTTGCGCGAGCTCGGCAAATTCGGCTTCGTCCGCGGATTCCTCGTCTTCCAGGTCCGGCGGAGGTGTTGAGGTGTCAGGCTGATCCAAGGTTTGTGCTCCGTGAATTGCTCAAGAACAATACCAGAACACATCGGCCTATGCAATAGGCAATAGGAGACGTCCTATTTTCTGCCGGACAGCCGGGACCGGCATCCCTCATGTCATGCGCGGCTTGACCGGCCACCCGGTGGGCGCGCGTCCGCGCGCCAATGATTTCGGGGAGGAGCCGGTCGCCTGGTTCAGGGACCGTCTGCCCACCGGGCAAGCCAATCGGCAATTCCCTGCGGAGTCATCTCCCGCGCATTGTCGAGATCAGCTGAGTTGGTGACATTGACCGGTTTTCCGTCGGCGTCCGCGATCACCACGGTTGGGACGCCTTGAAGCTTTGCAATTCCGAACTTCGACACCACATCGAGATTGCGGTCGAAACGTCCTACGTCGACCGTCGCGGTTTCGTAGTGGCTCGCCACGAAGCTCTGGACCTCCGGCAGTTGCATCACGCCGGCAAGGATTCGGCAGTCCGGGCACCAGTTTCCGCCGAACTCGATGAGGACGCGCTTGCCGCTCGTTTTTGCTCGCGCAAATGCCTGCGACACCGCCAGTTTAGCGTCGGCATTCTCGGTGTACGGATATGGTAACGGCCCCGGTAGTTGAGCCATACTCGTCACGGTTGTTCGCGGCGCGGTTGCGGCACCTGCACAAACGGGCAGCCCGATCCCGAATGCTGCAGCTGCTATCACGGCAAACAATTTATGGCGCATGAGATTTCCCACGACCGTTGCGTTCGGGAATGTAGGTGTTCACTCTCGCAGTGGCAACGTGATGCAGGCAGTTATTGCAGCGGGTTCTTGGACGGTCGTTCGCGCCACGGCAGCTGCGCGGCCGCCTCGCGGGATAGCCGCTTTATACCCCGAAAGAGATGGTATTTGCGTCAGAAGCATCGCCACCGGAGATCGGGAAATCAGTCAATTCCGTACTGTGTCCCCGGAATTCACGTCTGGATAGCCTCACCGACAAATCTTCGACGTAGGCACCAGATTGTTGCGGGGTGTATTCACCTGTGATGCGCCTATAGGGTTGGGTAGACCGTCGATAATCGTTTCGTAAGGTAGGTTCACTGTCAACAGCGCGCATTCAAAACCGCGATCTTGCGGCAGCCCTCTGCCAGCATTGCACGATATCATTCGTAATCGGAATCGGAAAAGAACACCTTCTGCCGGCGATTGCCGCGCTGCATTACGTAATGCAGCACACCTGCCGCGATGACACGGGCCATTCGCGCCATAGCTCAGTCTGACGCGATCGCCCCGTGCCATCAATTCCGTATTGTGTCCCCGGAATTCGTATTATGTCCCCGGAATTGCTTTCCGGACGCTTGCGATTATGATGGCCGCAAACAAGATAAAAATTCCCGCGATAGTGAGTCGATAAGCATAAACAATTAAGTTGAGCACTGGATCATCGAGCCTACGGAACTCAGCTCCTATGCAGGCAAATCGATGGAGGGCAAACGCGGCCCTTCTCTGGGCGTGAGCAAACCCTCCACGCCCTGTCGGCATCCCTAACATTAGCCAAACATTGGAATGCTTCGCTCGAAGCCGCCCGATCAGAAAAAGTCTTAGCGCGACGACAATAAAAATTAAGACCCCCAATATTGCAATTAGCCCATTTTCAGCGAGCACTTCAAGCTCCGTGTGACTATCGTCGATTGTCGTAACCGATCCCGATAACGCCTGACGTCGTACCGGCTCCGGGGACGACTCCTACATCTAAAGAATAACCCGATCCGTTAGCAAATAGTGTCACATTCGCAGCTACAGGACCGTTTACTCCGGTTGCGCCGGCAAAAATAGTTGGAAGTTTGGGGTCAGAGTAGAAACATCGGCTCGCTGCTGTTAGAATGGCTCATCGATTGCAAGAGAACACCGCCATGGCCCGCCTGGGTCGCTATTTCGTGGTCGGCCAGCCGCTGCATGTTATCCAGCGCGGCAATGATCGCAAACCGGTGTTCTTCGGGGCGGAGGACTACGCCCAATATCGCGAATGGCTGATCTCAGCAGCCGGGGAAAATGAACTTGCCGTGCACGCCTATGTGCTGATGACCAACCACGTGCACCTTCTCGCCGTGCCGGCAACCGCGCAAAGTCTGCCGCGGACGATGCAGTCGCTGGGACGGCGCTATGTCCGGCACATCAATGCGCGGTATCGGCGCACGGGAACGCTCTGGGAAGGGCGGTATCGCGCCGCGCCCATCGACTCAGACGAGTATTTCAT
>DASUHP010000002.1:0-53058 GCA_036273455.1 Micropepsaceae bacterium
AGTGGACGGCATCCCGGCTGCAGGGTCGAGATTAAGCCCGCTGGCATAATTGGTGGTGAAGCTGCCGGGAAAACCTGGAACCAGCGTGCTGCCCGGAAGCCCCGACATCAGACCGGCCGGTCCGTGGGAAACCATGCTCACCACGCTGACCGAGACGCCATCGCCGAGGTTGTTGGTAAAGCCGTGCACGGAGGTGGAAAAGAGGCCGCCGCCGGGCGCGGAAAAGAAATTGGTGAAATTGATCGGGTTCGACTGGGATGGCGCAGTTGCGGGATCGGCCGCGCGGGGAATGTCGTAATTGTACCAGCCCTGGGCATGGGCTGGGGCCGCCAACATGACGAGGCCCGTCAACGCCGCTATCCTGATGATCCCCCGCATGGCCATGTCCGGAACCTGTTTGCTGATATGCGCAGCAGTTTAGCCCATATTGCCGGCTCTTGCGCCTAAAATGTGATTCACGCGGTTGCGACCATGACAGGCTTTCACGGACGAGTCGAAATCACCAACGATGCCGCGGCTTTGGCACACCGGGTCGCGGAATGGCTGGTGGATTCGGCGACTAAGTCAAAAACAGCATTCCGGGTTGCATTGTCGGGCGGATCGACCCCCAAACGCTGCTATGAATTGCTGGCGTCACCGGAGTTTCGCGATCGCATGCCATGGAACAGGGTGCAGTGGTTCTGGGGCGATGAGCGATTCGTTCCGCAGGATGATCCGGAGAGCAATTACCGGATGGCATGGGAAGCCATGCTGTCGCGCGTGCCGACGCTTCGCCAAAACATCTTCCCCGTTCCCACGGCCGGGGATCCCGATGCCTCGGCCGCGCAATATGAGACGACGCTGAAGCGGATCTACGGGCGGGATTCACTTGATAAGGAACGACCGCTGTTCGATGTCGTCCTGCTCGGCATGGGAGACGATGGCCACACGGCATCGCTGATTCCGGACGAACCGGTGTTGCAGGAGCGAAAGCACTGGGTTGCGGCGGTGGCACATGGCCGTCCCGAGGTGCGGATCACGCTGACTTACCCGGCCATCGAAAGCAGCCGGCATGTCGCCTTCCTGGTGCAAGGCGAGGCGAAGGCGGCGATGTTTCGGGCGATACGCTCGGGTGAAAGCGATGTGCCGGCGGCGAGGGTGCGGAGTCGGGGTGAAGTGATCTGGTTTGTCGATCGCGCGGCGGCGGGGGAGGAGTGAGAGTTCCCAGCGTTCGTCCGTCACAGCGCAAGCGCTGTAATGGCCACGTCCCCCGCATCCGCCTTCGCTCTTCGAGTTTCGGCGGACATGGGCGGGGGAGGAAAACCTGCGCTGACGTCTCGACTGGATGATCAGCGTTGGAGGGGGGGACGGCCTTCGTGGGCGACGAGAAGATCATGCATGTCGTTGGCGTGTTCTTCCTCGACCGTCAGAATCCGCTCCAGCATGATGCGCGTCCCGGGGTCCTTGTCTTTGAAGAAGCGGATCAGTTCGCGATAGTGATCGACGGCGATCCGCTCGGCGATCAGGTTTTCCCGGATCATTTCGACGAGATTGCCGCCTTCGGAATATTCGGAGGCGGAACGGCTGGCGAGGCCGTCGGGATTCATGTTCGGTTTGCCGCCGAGCTGGTTGATGCGCTCGGCCACCATGACCATGTGTTCGTGTTCTTCCCGCGCGTGCTGGGCGAATTCCTTTTTCACCGCCTCACTCGATATGCCCTGCGCGGCGACGGAATGCATGGTGTAGCGCAACACGCAGACAATTTCGGTGGCAAGCACCGACTGAAGGATTTCAATCGTCTGGTTGAGATCGCCCTCGTAGGTCTGGGTCACGGCGCCCTGGTCCAGGTTCTGGCGTGCGCGGTCGCGCAGCGTCTTGATATCGGTAAGGAAGGGTTTATCGGCCATCGGCGTCTCCGGAACAGGGCTGTGCGGGATGTTCGGATACGCGGCCGGGGCGAGTGCGTTGCAGGCGGAAGGGAATTTTTTCACGCGTCGGCACGGGGACGCAGAGGATATAGGAGCGAGGAACGAGAGCGGGAAACGAGCGCGCGGCTACGCCGTGGCCCCAAGCGGTACACTCGCTCCCCGCTCCTGTTTTCTCGCTTCTCCTGCGTGGCTCCGGTTCTGTCAGTTGATGGCGAAGCAGTAGAAGCGGCCGGCGCCGCCGGTGGTCACGAGGTCCTGCTGACCGCAGCCGCGGGTCGGGTGCATCGATACCCATGATGTGCCGCCGCCGCCCATGCGGTCGGAATGGCCGACCTGTGCCGCGCCCGGTCCATTGCTGGTCCAGTTGTTGCAGGTATGGTCGGCATTATCGGTGTAGGCGCGGCCATCGAGTTGCGAACCGGTCAGCATGTCGTGCTGGACATTCGGCGCTTCCATGACGCCAGGAATTTTTTTGCCGTGTTCGTCCAGCGCGGTTTCCTTGAACAGGTTATTTCCGACCCGTGCTTCTTCCAGCGTGTCGCCCATCAACACGCTGAGATTGGTTGCGATCGGAATGAGTTGCTGATTGTACCAGGGCCCGGTGCCGATGCGGTCGCGCGCATTGACGGCCGGTTGGCCGGGGCGTGCCTGGGTGCTGAGGAACGCGTGCCATGTCTTGTTGCCCACGCCGGCTGCTGCGGCAAGCTGCTGGCAATGCGCATCGGCGCCGGCAAGTCCGCCGAGATTGGCGCCATTGCCCATGCCGGCGCTGGTGACGAAAAAGCTCATGGTATGGCCGGCCTGCGGTCCGGGAGCCTGGGCGAGGGCGAACATCGATCCCCCCGCCAGTGCGGCGGCCGCAGCAGCCGCCGATATAACGACTCTCTTCATGTTTTTGATCCTGACACTGATTAATTGACGGCGAAGCAGTAGAACATGCCTTCGCCATGGGCGCCGGCGAGATCGTCATTGCTGCAGCCGGTCGAGCTGTGCGCCGAATTCCACGATCCATTGCCGCCGCCATTGCGGTCCGACATCCCGACCTGCACGGCCGCACCGGTATTGGTCCGGATATTGCCGTTGCCATGCGCCTCGCTGGTCCAGTTGTTGCACGTGTGGTCGCGATTATCCGTATACGCCATTCCATCCGGACGCGTCCCGGTGAGCACTTCGTGGTGATTGGATGTGGGATGCGACATGATATAGGCCCATTCGCGATCGTGCGGGTCTTTGCCTTCGTTGAGACCGGGAACGATTTCGCCTTTCTCCGTCAGGTCGGTGACCTTGGTGATATTGTTGCCGAACCGCGCAAGGTCGATGGTATCGCCGTGCAGATGCGCGAGATCCTGCGCAATCATGTCACCCTTGAAGTTGTACCACGGCCCGGTACCGATGCGGTCGCGTGCGTTCACGGCGGGCTGACCGGGGCGCGCCTGGGTGCTGAGATAGGCGTGCCAGGTGTGGTTGCCCGCGCCGGCGGCTGCGGCCAGTTCCTGGCAATGCGCATCCGCGCCTGCGAGGCCGCCGAGATTGCCGCCATGCATCATGGGCCGGCTCGTGATGAAGAACGTCATCGGGTGCTGCGGCTGCGCCGCCTGGGGCGCCTGTTGTGCGAGCGCAAAACAGCAGCCCAAAGCCACACAGGCCGCGCTTCCGGCGACGGTGATCGCGGTTCGTTTCATGATTTCCTCCCGAAACCATTCGAAGTGTGAATACCGGGGCGCAAACTAGCAAACCGCAGCAGGTCTTAGCCAGAGTCTGCGCGGACGTGAGACGATTGGACTTTTTCGCCGGATGCGGTGATGCTTGCGCTGGTTGCAGCCGGGGATCAGCCTATCGCGCTGGCTGCATCGCGCGAATGGGCGGCATCGGGTGCGGCGCTGGAACTGCACGGCGTATCGGTGACGCTGGACAACGGGCGGCCGATCGTGCGCCGCGCAGATCTTTCGATAGCTGCCGGCGAGCATGTGATGCTGATGGGCGATTCGGGCAGCGGCAAGAGCTCGCTGGTGCGCGCGCTGGCCGGGTGCTGGCCATGGGGCAGCGGCGAAATCCGGCACCCGGAGAGGCAACGTATTTTCGTCGTGCCGCAGCGTCCCTATGTGCCGGCCGGATCGCTGCGTGACGCGCTGGTTTATCCCGCGGCGCCGCATGAGATGGATGGCGATGAAGCTGCCGATGCGCTCGCCGCGGCAGGGCTCGGTCATCTCGGACCGCAACTCGACCTTGTTGCGCCCTGGGTCAATATCCTTTCGGAAGGCGAGAAACAGCGGCTTGCCATAGCGCGGCTATTGCTGCATCGGCCCGATATTGTAGTGCTGGATGAAGCGACGTCGGCACTGCATGTCGCCGGCCAGGCGGAGGTGATGCAAGCGATCGAGCGCAAGCTTCCGGGCGTCACCATCATCAGCGTCGGTCACCGCCCGACGCTGGAGAAACTGCACAGCCGCAGGCTGACCATGGCGTGGCGGCCGGGCGGGGCGCGGATCGTCAAAGACGCCCCGATACTGGCCAGCAAGGAGTCTGGCGCAACGCCGGTGCAGAAATCCGGCATAGCCGCCGTCGGCAGCGCATCGAAAGCCTGATCGAGCGCACGCGCTTGATTGCCAAATAGCCGAAGCTCCGGCAGTTTCCGGTGATGAGCGAGATTGCCGCTGCGCCAGCTTTCGCGCGCACTGCCGAAGGAAGCGGCACGAAGCGGCTGATGCTGTTTTTCGCGGCCGTCTATCTTGCCGAAGGAATTTGCCAAAGCGACGGCCTGATTTCACAGCCGCTGAATTTTTACCTGAAGCAGGTACATGGCTGGACGGCGGTGCAGATCACCGCGTTCCTTACGGTGTTCAATCTGCCGTGGTTCTTCAAGCCTCTCTACGGCATCGTCTCGGACTTTGTCCCGCTGTTCGGTTATCGCAGAAAATCATGGCTGTTGCTTGCCAATGCCGCCGCCGCGGTGGGTTATTTCGCGGTCCTCCCGACAGGCGCGCCGGATGCACTTCTCGTGCTGCTGCTGATGGCGATCTATGGCATGGCGATCGTCAGCACTTTGTCCGGCGCAGTACTCGTGGAAAACGGCCAAAGGCTCGGAGCCAGCAGCCGCTTCGTCAACCAGCAATGGGTCTGGTTCAATGTCGCCGCGGTCGCCACGTCGATCATGGGTGGGGTGCTGGTGCAATGGCTGACGCCGCTGGACGCGCTGCATGCGGCGGCGCTGATGGCCGGCATCACGCCACTCGTCGCGATCGCTTGCACAATGATGCTGATCGATGAGCGCAGGAGCAGAATCTCGCTCGATGGCGTGAAACTCGGCGTCGGCAGCCTGCTCGCCGCGGTGAAATCGCGGCGGTTATGGGTGCTGGGTGGATTCCTGTTCTTCTTCTATTTCAGCCCGGGAATCGACACCCCGCTCTATTTCTTCATGACGGACCGTCTGAAGTTCAGCCAGGCCTATATCGGCGTCCTGAATGGCGTGCAGGCCGCGGGCGGAATAGCCGCGGGCATCGTCTATGCATTGTATCTGCGGGAATTGACAACCCGGAACATGCTGTATTTTTCCATCATTGCCGGCGTGATCGGCACGCTCACTTTCGTCCTGATGATGGATCCTGTGACCGCGGCGATCGCGCAGTTTTGCTATGGCGCGGTGTCCATGTGGACTCTTGTGGCGAGTCTGGGACTGGCCGCCGATTGCTGTCCGGAGCGCGCCGAAGGTTTCGGATTTGCCGCCATGGTCGCGATCACCAATATCGCGGGTGCGGCTGCCGATAATGTCGGGTCGTATTTCTACGAGCATGTATTCGGCGGAGAGATTGCGCCGCTGATCGTGGTGGCTGCAGCATTCACAGCGGTGAATTTCGTGCTGGTGCCGATGTTGAGATTGGACGCGGGCGGAGAAGCGAGAATCTAGAAGCGAGAACCGAGAAGCGAAAGAACAACGGCATTACTCCTCGTTTCTCGCTTTCTCGCTTCTGTTTCTCTGCGGCCCCACGTGAAAGATTAACGTTGAGCGGAGAAGCGAAGCTGCTCGATGATTCTGTCGGCGATTTCGGCGGGGGTGGCGGCCGCGTCGACAATCAGCGCATTTTCGTCGGCAGTGGGTTCCTGGAGGGCGTCGAACTGGCTCTGGAGCAGGCCGGGCGGCATGAAATGCCCGTGGCGCTGCGCCAGCCGAGCGGCGATCAATTCGTAGCTGCCGCGCAGGTAAACCAGCCGGACATCGGGCCGGCCGCCGACAATCATGTCGCGATAGCTGCGCTTGAGCGCCGAGCAGGTGATGACGCCCCGCTCGCCTTTCGCTCGCTGTGTGTCGATCCACGCAGCGACCGCTTTCAACCAGGGCGCACGATCGGCGTCGTCGAGCGGAGTTCCGGAATGCATTTTGGCGATGTTGGCCGCGGGGTGCAGATGATCGCCTTCTTCAAAAGTCCAGCCGAGGCGGCTTGCGAGTTCGCGCGCGATCGTGGTTTTGCCCGAGCCCGACACGCCCATGACGACCAGAATCAAAGGGGAGGATTCGGCGTTCACGCGGATAGAATGAATTGGTCGATGGCCCGGGCGAAGCCATCTTCCTGATTGGTATCGGTGGTGACATTCGCCTCGGCTTTGACGTCGCGCGATGCGTTGCCCATGGCAATGCTGAATCCGGAACGCTTGAACATGAACACGTCATTCTGCGAATCGCCGATGGTCGCGATCTCTTCTTTTGGGACATTGAGATGTGACGCGAGAAAATCGGCGACGACGCCCTTGTTGGCGCGGATGCTGGTGATGTCCAGGTAATAGGGCTGGGAGCGGCTGATCGATGCACCGCTGCCGAACAATGTTTTCGCTTCGGCCTCGCAGCGTTCAATGAGCGCATGATCGTCGCTGACGCCCACGATCTTGTTGGCGGCGGCGAGCCTGTCATCGAAACTGCGGACGACCGTCGGCGCGAAATCCACGGTGTGGGTCTCATGGGCGACATGTGGCCCGTTCGGATCCTTCACCAGCCAGTCATTTCCGCTGAACAACCAGACGCTGAGGCCAGCACGACTGAGATGCTCCAGCGATTGCTTTGCGATGCGCGGGTCAATGATCTGCTGCTTGATGATCGACAGATCGGGACGGGTAAACACCCCGCCATTGAATCCCGCGATCGGGGTTTCGATTTGCAGCGGCTTGACGAACATCGCCATGCCGCGCGGCGGCCGGCTGCTGGCGATCGCAAAGCGGATACCGGCCCGCTTCAATCGCCGGACGGCATCGATGGATGCTTGCGTCAGCCGCTTGTCATCGGTGACGAGGGTTCCGTCGATGTCAGACAGCACCAGTGAAATGCGGCGTTTCGTCAATTGCGGACTCCAGCGCTCATACCGGGTAACGCTGAATGCTTTCGGCGACTGAATCGGCGACGTGTTCCTTGGTGATGACGCCCATGACATCACTGGCGCGGCCGGGTTTTCCGCCGCGCGCCACGACCGCCATGATAGCCCCCTGTTGCCACATTTCCGCAATGACGTCGGCGACGACGTCGTCGGGGGCAACGACTATGAAATTGCGGCTGGCGACATCGGAGAGTTTAATTTGCATATGCGCAGCACCGAGCCCGCGCTGCAGCCCGGTGTTCACGCGAATGACGCCAAAGATGCCGCCGTCAAATGTAACGACCGCATGTCGCAGCGAGCCGTCCTGTCCCGCTTGATGCAGGTAATCGTCGAAACTGGCATCAGAGGGACGAACATGAATATCCCGGTTCATGACATCTTTGGCACGGCGCACCAGGAACATATTCGCGTGGAGGGCCTTGGGGATGACATGACCGCGGCGGAATAGCTTCATGGTGTAGATGTTCTCGCGCATCAGCATGCGCCGCACGCCGAGGCTCATGGCGACAGCAAGAATCAATGGCAGCACGATATCGTAATCGCGCGTCATTTCGAAAATCATGGCTATGGCCGTCATCGCGCCGCCGGTGCCGCCGCCGACCATCGCGCCCATGCCGACCATGGCGAAGCTGGGAATATTCGCCTGCAAGGGGATTCCGAGCGCCGAAACCAGACTGGCAAAGCCGCCGCCGAGGACCGCACCCATAAACAGCGAGGGCGAGAAAATTCCACCGGACGAACCCGATCCGAGGCTGATCGAGGTCGCCGCAATCTTGCAGCCGAACAGGAGGAGCAGGAGCCACGCCGCCGAAATCTGCCCTGCCAATATCGCCTGCACCGTTGCGTAGCCGACGCCCTCGACATAGTAATGACCCAGCGTGCGAAACAGCGTAGATCAGAACACCGAGCAGCAGCATGCCGGCGATGTGGCGGACATAGCGGTTTTTGATGTGGTCGAATATGTCCTCGGCAAAATGCAGCGTACGGACGAAGAGGCCGGCGGCGAGACCGATGCATGCTCCCATGATGGCGTAGAGCAGGAGCGTCGCCGCGGCACCCGCATCATTACTTAATGGTGTGAGCGTCGCCGGAACGGCAAATGCCGGCTGTGAGCCCAGGAATAGGCGACCGACGAATGTCGCCGTTCCGGTCGAAATCGCCACAGGCAGGAATGTCCTGACACTGACTTCCGGCATCATCAGCTCGATGGCGAACATCACACCGCCGATCGGCGTGTTGAAGGTGGCGGCGATTCCGGCGCCTGCCCCGGCGGCGACGAGGATGATGCGCTGGCCGGCCGGCATGGCGGTGAGCTGACCGATCGCCGATCCAATGGCCGAACCGATCTGGATGATCGGCCCTTCGCGGCCGACCGATGCGCCCGTGCCGATTGCCAGCGCCGAAACCAGCGACTTCACGACGGCTACGATGGGGCGAATGACGCCGCCCTCGTAATAGATGGAATCCATGACTTCCGGGACGCCATGGCCTTTGGCTTCCGGGGCAAAATTCGACACCAGGAAAGTGACGCCAATGGCGCCGGCCACCGGGACCAGGATGACAAAGGGCCCCCACGGACTCGCGGGTGTGAACTGGTTGGCGTTGAATTCGGCCGAGAGGCGGCCGAGAAATGCTGCGTTGTGGATCAGGCCGATCAGATCGCGAAACAGAACAGCGCCCAAACCGGTCACGTTTCCGATTGCAAAAGCCAGCACCGAGACGAGTATCAGGCCGCCGCGTGGCGCGGCTTGAGCCGGCGCCGGTTGCAGCGCGTCGGCCGCAGTGAATTCGCCAAGTCTGTGTCCCATTCGTGTCGGCGTTGCTATTGTTACACTATCTGGTTGAACGCTGGGTCGCGCTGCGCCGGAATCTCAGCAAGCAGTTTGCTGCAAACTGACGTTCGGGTTCTAGACGGAGCAAGGTTGCTGCGGGTTTACTGGAGGTAGGGATTTCTCAGGACAGCCGCAAAAACTGCCGCGGCACCAAATAGAACGAACCACCAGACGCCAATCCGCACCGGCGTGTTCTCCCCAATCCGTCACCATTCATAGTCATCACAGCGAGCAACCGCCGTGACATTGGTCACAGACAAGTCGAATGACAAATCCTTAGCTTCGCGGCCGCCGGACCGCATCGATTCCCAGGCCAGTAATGCGCCGCATCCTCCCGTCTGCCTTGACCGCTGCTGTTCTGTCCCTGCTTTTTCCTGTTCCGGGACAGCCCGCTTCGCAGAATCCGGGCGCTGGTGCGCGCCTCGAATCCCGGTTTGATGCCGCGATTGATCCCGCATTGATGCAGACATGGATGCGGAAACTGGCATCGGCCCCCAATCAGATAGGTTCGAAACATGATGCCGAGAATGCCGCCACGCTTCTCGGCCTGTACAAGGCATGGGGCTGGGACGCGCATATCGAGCAATTCCAGGTGCTCTATCCAACCCCGGTTTCCGAAACACTTGAACTCCTGACTCCCGGCCGGTTCACTGCGAGGCTGACGGAACCGCCAATCCCGCAAGACGAACTGACATCCAACGCCGCCGGAGTCCTGCCGGCCTATGTCGCTTACCAGGGCGATGGCGATGTCACGGCGCCGCTGGTCTATGTGAATTACGGCACCGAGGATGATTACGAAACGCTGCGCCGCATGGGCATTGGCGTGAAAGGCAAGATCGTGATCGTCCGCTACGGATCGGGGTGGCGCGGGTTGAAGCCGAAACTTGCGGCGAAGCACGGCGCGGTCGGATGCATCATCTATTCCGATCCGGGTGACGACGGTTACGCGGTCGCCGATGCCTATCCCAATGGACCGGCGCGTCCGGCGGGTGGGTTTCAGCGCGGCTCGGTTGCCGATACGACGCTCTATCCCGGTGATCCACTGACGCCTGGAATTGCGGCGACTGCGGATGCGCCGAGGTTGAAAATCGCCGATGCTCCGTCGCTCCTGAAGATCCCGGTGCTGCCGATATCGCATGGCGATGCCGAACACTTTCTGGCGGCGCTGAAGGGACCCGTTGTTCCATACGGCTGGGAAGGCGCGCTGCCGATGACCTATCACATTGGCGCCGGGACGGTTTCCGTCCACTTGAAGGTAAAATCCGATTGGCGCCTCGTGACGATCCGCGATGTCGTTGCGGTGATGAAGGGCAGTACATTCCCCGACCAATGGGTGCTGCGCGGCAACCATTATGACGCATGGGTGTTCGGCGCGACTGATCCGATGAGCGGGCAGGTGGCGCTGCTGGGGGAAGCGCGGTCCCTTGGTGAGCTTGCGCGAGCCGGCTGGCGCCCTAAACGCACCATCATTTATGTCAGTTGGGATGCCGAGGAACCAACGCTGGCGGGGTCGACCGAGTGGGTCGAAGCCCATGCGGCGGAGCTGCGGCAGAAGGCGGTGGCCTATATCAATTCGGACACGAACGGCCGCGGCTTCCTGAATGCCGCAGGAAGTCCCTCGTTGCAGCACCTGGTGAGCCGGGTTGCTGCGCATGTCGCCGATCCGGAAACTAGCGTCTCAGTGCTGGAGCGCAAGCGCGCCCAATTGCAGCTCGCGGGCAACAGTCCGGATGCCGGCGGCGATGATCGTGAACTGGCTGACATTGCCGCCAATCCGGCCCACGACATTCCTTTGACGGCGCCCGGCTCCGGTACGGATTACACGGCTTTCCTCGATCACCTCGGGATTGCGTCTGTGGATCTGGAATTTGGCGGCGAAGGCGATATTGGCGGCGTGTACCATTCTGCCTATGACACGCCGGGCTTTTACACACGCTTTGCCGATCCGGGTTTCCGCTACGCAACCGCGCTCGCCAAAATGGCGGGACATATGGTGCTGCGCCTGGCCGATTCACCTGTGCCATTGCAGAGCTTTGGCGATCTCGCCGATGCCGTGTCCGGCTATCTGGACGAGGTGAAGACACTCGCGCATGAGCGGCGCGAAACCGCGGCGGCGCAGGAAAGATTGCTGAGCGCGCATGTGTTCAGGCTGGCAGCGGACCCGGACCGGCTCAAAGTCCCTCCGGCCGCTCTTAAGCCGGTGCCAAAGTTCGACTTTGCACCGATGGAAGCAGCGGTGGCGCATTTGCGGCGCAGCGCAAAATCCTATGATGCCGCCGTTTCGTCGCGCGGTTCAGGCTTGCCGCCACAGGAGTCCGAGCAGTTGTTTCGGCTGGTGAGCGAGGCCGAACAGGCGCTGGCGCCGGATGCCGGACTGCCAGCACGTCCCTGGTACCGCAACGTGATTTATGCACCGGGCCGTCTCACCGGCTATTCGGCCAAGACGCTTCCCGGAATTCGCGAAGGCATTGAGGAACAGCGCTGGAATGATGTGAAGCGCTATATCGCGATCACGGCGGGGGCTCTCGAGGCTGCGGCGGACCGTCTCGAGGCAGCGCGCCGTGTGGCTTCGCCTAAACACCGACTTGGTGGTGACAACAATTTGACTCAATAGCGTTTTATATCTGGCCTCGCAATCAGCTTACGCGTCCTTAACAACCTTCGGGTAAAGTTGCGGAAGATCGCGAGAGTGAGTGTGGGGAGAATAGGGGTTGCGTAACCGTCTTATGTCGCTGCCGGCTGGCACATCAGTCGTTTTTCGGGCCGAAAAGCCGCTCTATGTGCTTCTGATGGTTTTGGCAGGCATTGCCTTTGTCGTCGGTGTGAATATCTGGCTCGCGTTTGGCGCAATCCCATATAGCTGAGCCTCCTTTCCCGAAATTTCTGCACCGGGTGCCCGCATTCGGGAACTGATAAATCGGATCGCATGACTGCCACCTGATCCGTGCGCTTGGCGTTGTTAGCGCACAACAAAGTCAGGCAGGCATTGGCCCAGTTCTTTCAATACCGTTTTTGCCGGTTTGCCGCCGTAGCGGCACTGCTGTGCCTGACGGTTACGTCCGCTTTGGCACATGGCGGCCTCGACGATGATGGCCACCCTGATTGGGAATGGGATTTCTGGGTCGTCACACCGCTGATTATTTCGGCGCTGCTCTACAGCCGCGGGGTTCAGCTGCTAACTGCAAGGCGCCGATGTCAGCCGTTCCTGCTGGGCGCCGATGCTGACCGGCAAGACGGATACCATTCCCGGTCCCGAATATCAGCCATCTCATAACGCGCCGAACGATCGGCGCAGCGGAAATCCGGTCCGTGAAGGCTGGACTCTGAGGCGGACTGGCGAAGTGCCCCTGTATCCCCTATATCCGCGCGTCCGCAGGCCGGTTTGCGGCCGGTTCAGGCGGGCGAGTTGGAGCCTGAATATGGTTGCATCCTGGAATCCCGGTAGCTGGCGCGGCAAACCAATCAAGCAGGTGCCGCAATATCCTGATGCGGCGGCCCTGGCGGCCGTCGAGGGACGCCTGAAATCCTATCCACCGCTGGTTTTTGCCGGTGAGGCACGCAACTTGCAGGCGGCACTCGCGGATGTTTCGGCGGGAAAGGCTTTTCTGCTTCAGGGCGGCGACTGCGCCGAGAGCTTTGCCGAATTTCATCCGGACAATATCCGGGACACGTTCCGGGTCATTTTGCAGATGTCGGTGGTTCTGACTTTCGCCGCACGCATGCCGGTGGTGAAAGTGGGCCGCATTGCCGGTCAATTCGCAAAACCACGTTCCGAGGACACCGAGACCCAGGGCAGCGTGACTTTGCCGTCATATCGCGGCGACAACATCAACAGTCTGGAATTCGATGCGCAGGGGCGCACGCCTGATCCCGAACGTTTGCTCCAAGCTTACGGCCAGTCGGCGGCGACGCTGAACCTGCTGCGGGCATTTGCCACCGGCGGCTATGCCGATCTGCACAATGTGCACCGCTGGACGCTGGATTTCATCGCCGGTTCGCCGGCAAGCGAAAGATACCGCGCGCTGTCGGACCGCATCGGCGAGTCGCTTGCGTTCATGGAAGCCTGCGGCGTGACGCCGGAACTCGTGCCGCAGCTGCGCTCGACCGAGTTCTACACCAGCCATGAAGCGCTGTTTCTTGGCTTTGAGCAGGCGCTGACCCGGGTCGATTCGACCAGCGGTGACTGGTACTGCACGTCCGCCCATCTGCTGTGGATCGGCGACCGCACGCGCCAGCCAGACGGGGCGCATGTCGAGTTCTGCCGCGGCGTCAAAAACCCGATCGGGCTGAAATGCGGACCGTCGCTGAGCGAAGATGATCTTCTGCGGCTTATCGACATTTTAAATCCGGAAAACAAACCCGGTCGCCTGACGCTGATCTCCCGCTTCGGCGCGGAGAAAGTCGGGGAAAAATTTCCCAAACTGCTGCGCCGGATCACGCGCGAAGGCCGGAAGGTCGTGTGGTCATGCGATCCGATGCACGGCAACACGATCAAAACATCCAGCGGGTATAAGACGCGGCCATTCGATCGCGTACTGAAGGAAGTGCGGTCGTTTTTTGAGATTCATCGTGCCGAAGGGACACACGCGGGCGGCATTCATCTCGAACTGACGGGCAGGGACGTGACCGAATGCCTTGGTGGACCGCAGGACATATCCGAAACGGACCTCGCGAACCGCTATGATACCCATTGCGACCCGCGGCTGAATGCGAGTCAGGCCATCGACCTCGCATTTCTGGTCGCCGAAGCGCTGCGTGATGAGCGGCCCCGGCAATTTCGTCCACAGCGCAGCGAAGTGGTTTGAATCCGCGCGGCGTGTTAAATTTGTTATAAATTTCAATAGCTTTATCGGCTCTCTGAAACAAACTGAAACATCTTATGAGTGGCGGTGAGCGCGGGCTTGGCGCCATCTGGTTGCGAGATGATTCGGAGAGCTGGGGGCAGTTTGAACATTCATAGAGTGGCATCGCAGCCGGTTTTAAAGGCTGCAGTTGTTGGCGCGGGGGTTTTTGGCCGCCATCATGCTTCGAAATATCAATCCCTCGCCGGAGTCGAGCTGATCGGCATTGCTGATCCGGATGAAGCTGCCCGTGCAAAGGCGGCTACTGCGCTGGGCGTTCCGGTGCATGCCGACTGGAAGGAGTTGCTCGGCAAAGCCGACCTGGTGAGCATCTGTTCGCCTGCGGTTACGCATGCGGGGCTGGTGCGCGCATTCTTGTCTCACAATTCCCATGTGCTGGTTGAAAAGCCGATCGCAACGAATGTGCGCGACGGCGAGCAGCTGATTGCGCTGGCGCGTACACGCGGCCTCGTGCTGACGGTCGGACATCAGGAACGCTATGTCGTTGCCGGGGGCGGGTTGCTCGATATCAAGGAGACGCCGCGCGTCATCGAATGCGTGCGCGAAGGACCCTGGACCGGACGCGGAACCGATGTTTCCGTGGTTCTCGATCTGATGATTCACGATCTGGACCTGGTGCACGCATTGCTGCCGGGACAGGTCACGGATTTGGATGTTGAGGGACAGTTTGTTTACGGACAGTCCCATGACGCGGTCACCGCGCATATCGTGTTCGACAACGGCGCGGCCGTGCATTTGAGCGCGAACCGGGCGGCGGCCGAACGCAAAAGGCTGCTCCGGCTGGTTTATCGCGGGGGCGCGGAGATCGAGATTGATTTCCTGACCCGGCAGGTTCGCAATACGACGAAGGCACGTTTGAAGCCTCTGGATTTGACCGATCCGCTTGCGGATTCGATCGGCGGCTTCGTCGCTGCGGTCCGGCTGGGTGCGCCGGTTCTGGTGCGCCCGGAAGAGGCGCTCAGCGCGCTGAAGACGGCGCTGCTGGTCGAGGACGCGCTTGTTCCCGCAGCCGTGGTCCGCAAGCGCCGCGCACTTCGCCGCACGGCCTGACGATAATTCGGGACAACCGCCGGAGTTCGTGTGGCGGGGCTTGCGATTCGCAAAACCCCTCCATTTGAAAAATTGTCGCATTTTCTGCGCCGAACCGGCAGCCACTTCGGCTAGAAAAGCCGCATGGCTCCCGACCGGCTTTGCATCGCGCTCGCGCAACTCAATCCCATTCTGGGTGATTTTCCCGGAAATGTGGCAAAGGCGCGCGCGGCGCGCGTGAGCGCCGCAAAGGCCGGCGCCGATGTGGTGCTGTTCAGCGAATTGTTCATCACCGGCTATACGCCGGAAGATCTGGTGCTGAAGCGGGCCTTTCAGCACGCGGCCATGGCGGCGGTCGAGGAACTCGCCAGCGACACTGCAGATGGCGGCCCAGCGGTCCTGATCGGGACACCATGGGTCAAGGACGGTGCCCTGCACAACGCGGTCGCACTGCTCGACGGGGGCCGGGTCGAGGCGGTCACGTTCAAGAACAATCTTCCCAATTACGGCGTGTTCGATGAGAAGCGCGTGTTTGCGCCGGGGCCCCTGCCGGGACCGTTCAATATCCGTGGCGTGCGCATCGGTGTCCCAATCTGCGAAGACATCTGGACCGCTGACGCCACCGAGTGCCTGTGCGAAACCGGCGCCGAACTACTTCTTGTGCCGAATGGATCGCCGTTCGATATGCGCAAACGCGATCACCGCCTGAATATCACTGTCGCGCGTATCGTCGAAACCGGTCTGCCGCTCGCTTATCTCAATCAGGTTGGTGGGCAGGACGAACTCGTGTTTGACGGGGCGTCTTTTGTCCTGAATGCCGACCGCAGGCTCGCACTGCAATTGCCCGGCTGGGAAGAAGCAGTCGTGCTGACCCGGTGGCGGCGCGAAAACAATGGTTGGATCTGTGCGGCGGGCGATATCGCCCAAACCCAGGACGAGGATGAAGCGCTCTATTGCGGGATGGTTCTGGGGCTGAAGGATTACGTCAACAAGAACCGTTTCCCGGGGGTTGTCATCGGGCTGTCGGGTGGAATCGATTCGGCCCTGACCACAGCCGTTGCGGTCGATGCGCTTGGCCGCGATCGTGTACGCTGCGTGATGATGCCCTCGCGCTATACGTCATCAGACAGTCTGGAAGACGCAAAATCCGTGGCGACTCTTCTGGGAGCCCGGCTCGACACGGTATCGATCGAGCCGCCGGTTGCCGGTTTTGGTCAGGATCTGTCAGCGCTGTTCTCAGGGCTGAATCCTGATGTGACTGAGGAAAATATCCAGTCTCGGATCCGCGGCATTATCCTGATGGCGATCTCCAATAAATTCGGGCCGATGGTGCTGACGACCGGTAACAAGTCGGAAATGTCGGTCGGATATGCGACGCTCTATGGCGACATGTGCGGCGGCTACAATGTTTTGAAGGACCTGTACAAGACGCAGGTCATTGCGCTGTCGCGCTGGCGCAACCTGCAGAAACCCGCGGGCGCTCTGGGACCGGCAACGGCGGTGATGCCGGCACGCGTGATTGTAAAACCGCCAACCGCCGAGCTGCGCAGCAATCAGAAGGACGAGGACAGCTTGCCCCCTTACGACGTGCTGGACGGCATCCTCGAATGCCTGGTGGAAGGGGAAATGGCGTTTGATGAGGTGGTCGCGAAAGGATTCGACCGCGAAACTGTCCGGCGGGTCGAGCAACTGCTTTATACGTCAGAATATAAGCGGCGCCAGGCTGCGCCGGGTGTCAAACTGAGCGCGCGCAATTTCGGCCGCGACCGCCGTTATCCCATCACCAATGCGTTCCGCAATGCCCGGTGAGCCGTTATGAGTGTCGTATGACGCTGCATCTGTACAATACACTCACCCGCAGGAAGGGCGAGTTCAGACCACTGGATCCGTCCAATGTCCGCCTCTATGTCTGTGGCCCGACCGTCTACGACTTTGCGCATATCGGCAACGCCCGTCCACAGATCGTGTTCGATGTGCTGTTCCGGTTGCTGCGCCATATGTATGGCGATGCGCATGTCACTTATTCGCGCAATATCACCGATGTCGACGACAAGATCATGTTGCGCGCGGCGGAGGAGGGTATCGGGATTTCGGAATTGACGATCCGCACGGCGCGGCAATTCCATGAAGACGTCACCGCGCTGGGATGCCTCCCGCCGACGCACGAGCCGCGCGCTACAGAGTACATCCCGTCCATGGTTGCAATGATCCGCCGGCTGATCGATGCCGGCCATGCCTATGCGGCGGAAGGTCATGTGCTGTTCGACGTCTCGTCGAAGCAGGATTACGGCAAACTGGCACGGCGCTCACTGGACGAAATGATCGCCGGCGCCCGAGTCGAGGTGGCGCCTTACAAGAAAAACCCGATGGATTTCGTCTTGTGGAAGCCGTCTTCGGACGCCCAGCCCGGCTGGGACTCACCCTGGGGCCGTGGCCGTCCGGGATGGCATATCGAATGTTCGGCGATGTCGGAAACACTGCTCGGCGATTCCTTCGATATCCATGGCGGCGGAATCGATCTGGTCTTCCCGCACCACGAAAACGAAATTGCGCAATCGGAAAGCGCGCATGGCGGCGCGCCGCTCGCGAATGTCTGGATGCACAACGGCTTCCTGCAGGTGGAAGGCGAAAAAATGTCCAAGAGTCTGGGCAATTTTTTCACCATCCGCGAGCTTCTGAAGGATTGGCCCGGCGAAGTGCTGCGTTTCAACATGCTACGCACGCATTACCGGCAGCCGATGGATTGGACATTCCACGGGCTGAAGGAAAGCTGGACGATGCTGGAGAGGTTTTACGCGGTTGCCGAACCGGTGCTGGCGAGCACTGCAGGCGCCGAATTACTCGAAGCGCTGTGCGATGATCTGAACACGCCACTGGCGATTTCCGAACTGCATCGGGCGAAAGATACCGAGCTTGCCGGCGGGTTGGGACTTCTCGGTTTTTCCTGCGTACAGGATCGCATTGCCGCGAAACCTCCGGTCGATCCGGTTGAGATCGCCGATGCCATCGCGGCTCGCACGGCGGCGCGCAAGAACCGTAATTTTGGCGAAGCCGACCGCATCCGCGATGCTCTGGCGGACAAGGGTATCCTCCTGAAGGATGGCCCACAGGGCACCACGTGGGAGGTGAAGCGGTGAAAGAGCGCGTTACCCTCTATGACACGACGTTGCGTGATGGTGCACAAACCCAGGGCGTCGATTTTTCGGCCGAGGACAAGCGGAGCATTGCCGAGGCGCTCGACCAGCTTGGCATCGATTATGTGGAAGGTGGCTGGCCGGGAGCCAACCCGACCGACGATGCGTTTTTCGCGCAAGCGCCCAGGCTGACGCGGGCGCGGTTTACCGCATTTGGAATGACCAAGCGCGCCGGCCGCAGCGCGGCGAATGACCCCGGCCTTGCGGCGCTGCTTTCGTCACAGGCGAACGCGCTGTGTCTCGTCGGCAAGGCCTGGGATTATCAGGTCGATGTCGCGCTCGGTATTTCGCGCAGCGAGAATCTCGACAACATCGCGGAATCCATCGCGCTCGGCGTGTCCCGGCGCGAAGTGCTGTTCGACGCGGAGCATTTTTTCGATGGCTGGCGCGCCAATCCGGATTACGCGCTGTCGGCGTTGAAGGCGGCTCAGGATGCTGGAGCAAGCTGGCTGGTTCTTTGCGACACCAATGGCGGCACGCTGCCGGAGGATGTTTACCGCGTTGTTTCGGAAATAAAGCAACGGTTGCCGCAAGCGCGCCTTGGGATTCACGCGCACAACGACACCGAGCAGGCGGTGGCTGTCAGCCTTGCGGCAGTGCGGGCCGGCGCGCGCCAGGTCCAGGGTACGCTGAACGGATTGGGTGAACGCTGCGGCAATGCCAATCTGTGCTCCATCCTGGCCAATCTGATTCTGAAGCCGCCCTACGCCTCGCAATTTGAGACAGGTGTTGACACGGAAGCCCTGACGCAATTGACGGCCGTGTCGCGATTGTTGGATGAAATCCTCAATCGTGCTCCGCATCGCCACGCCGCCTATGTCGGGCCATCAGCCTTCGCACATAAAGGCGGCCTGCACGTATCCGCGGTGCAGAAGGATCCACGGACTTATGAGCATGTGCCGCCGGAATCGGTCGGCAATCAGCGGGTCATACTGGTGTCGGACCAGGCTGGGCGATCGACGATATTGGCGCGGCTCGCAGCGCTCGGGATCGAAGTCGAGGCTTCCGACAAGCGCATTGCGCGCCTCCTCGACGACGTGAAAAGCCGGGAATTTCTCGGCTACGCCTATGACGGTGCGGAAGCGTCATTTGAATTGCTCGCCCGCCGCGCGCTGGGACAGGTGCCGACCTATTTCACCGTCGAAAGCTTCCGTGTCATGGTCGAACGTCGGCACAATGCGCTCGGCGATCTGGTCACGGTTTCAGAAGCGGTGGTGAAAGTCAGCGCGGGCGGCGAGACTTTCCACAATGTCGGCGCCGGCAATGGGCCGGTGAACGCGCTGGACCATGCCTTGCGAAAGGACCTGGGGCGCTACTCCGCCTATCTTCAGGATCTCCGGCTTGTCGATTACAAGGTTCGCATACTGACCGGCGGCACGGAAGCGGTGACGCGGGTCATGATCGAAAGCGCCGACGGCAGCGGCAATCGCTGGTCCACCGTCGGGGTTTCGGAAAACATCGTCGACGCTTCGTTCGAAGCGCTTTCCGATTCGATCTGTTACAAGCTTTACCGCGACGGTGCGCCGGCCTGAAGCGCTCGCCCGCCATCCGCCGGGGCGCGGGTCTTGCGCCGATCACGGTCGGCCCTAAAAATCGCGATGGCGTCTTCGACCGTCGGAGCCAGGTGGTAGAGTTCGGCCACATGCGCACCGGCAAAGCCTTCGGCGATGAAATGTTCAAGCAGGGCGACGAGTGGCGCGAAGTAATTCCTGATATTCACCAGCACGATCGGCTTATTGTGCAGTCTTAGCTGCGCGCCGGTGAGCACTTCGGCGAATTCGTCGAGTGTTCCAAGACCGCCCGGCAATACGGCAAAACCTCCGGCGGCAGCCGTCATTTTCGCTTTGCGGTCATTCATGCTTTCGGTGACAACGATCTGCGAAGCCACCCGAAGTGGCGGTTCGACATGACGCAGAAAGTTGGGAATGACGCCCAGGATTTGTCCTCCCGACCGGTTGACGGAAAGCGCGACTTCGCCCATCAGACCGACGCCGCCGCCACCAAACACGAGGTCAAAACCGGCTTCGACCATCTGGCCGCCGAATGCGCGCGCGGCTTCGGTGTAAATAGGGTCTGCGCCGTGGGAACTGCCGCAAAAGACGCAGATCGTCGGATGCAGCGACAATGTGGATGGTGTGATTTTTCTCATATGTAACCTTAGTCGCCCGAATCACGCCAAATTATGGCGGGAATCGGTTTCAGAATTGACACGACAGGGCTGCCCGCCGTCTAAACCTCAGACAAAACCACGGTAACGGGTATGTGGTTCCGAACCCGTTAAATTTGGGACGAAACGTAATGTCTTCCTATGGTTATGGGGGCAGGTCATTGAAGGACGGCGCCTACAGCAATGCTCCGCCGAGCATTGAGCCATTGCTCAAGCTGACGCCGTATCTATGGCCGCCGGGGCGCCCCGATCTGAAATGGCGCGTCGGCATATCGATGGTGTTTCTGGTTCTGTCGCCGATCGTCACCGTCATTTCGCCCTATTTCTTCGGACTTGCCGTGGACCGTTTGCAGGGGCGCCCGGAGGATATCGCAATTGCGGTTCCGCTGGCGCTGATCGCCGCCTATGGCATTGCGCGGATCCTGATGCAGGCACTGGCGCAGCTGCGCGATGGCGTCTTCGCCAAGGTCTGCTACCACGCGCTGCGGGTGCTGGCGGTTCAAACGTTCCACCATCTCCATGCGATGTCGCTGCGCTTTCACCTGGAACGGCGAACCGGGGGGCTGTCGCGCGTCATCGACCGCGGCACCAAGGCGATCGACCGCCTGATGACACTCGCGATCTTCAACATTTTTCCGACGGTCCTCCAGCTCATATTCATCTGTGCGCTGATGTTATGGCGGCTGAACATATGGTTTGTGGTTGCCACGTCCGTGATGATCGCGGCCTATATGCAGTTCACCTTCATGGTGACACGCTGGCGCATGCACATCCGCCGCGCGATGAACGATTCCGACAATGAAGCGAATAACAAAGCCGTCGACAGCCTGCTGAATTATGAGACGGTCAAGTATTTCAACGCGGAAGCGCATGAAGAGGCGCGGTTCGACGCGTCGATGGAGAAATATTCCCAGGCCTCGATCATCACGCAGACGTCGCTGTCGGTCCTCAATACCGGCCAGGGTGTGATCGCCTCGCTGGGGCTGATCGCGGTCATGGCGCTGGCTGCGATCGGCGTCAAAAACGGTAGTCTTACTGTCGGCGACCTCGTCATGGCGAACGGACTACTCATTCAGCTGTTCATTCCGCTGAATCTGTTGGGAACGGTCTACCGCGATATCTCGCAGGGCCTCATCGACATGGAGAACATGTTTGCCCTGCTGAGCCGGCCGGAGGAAGTGCAGGATCGTCCGGGCGCAATGCCGCTGCAGGTGACGAAAGGCGAAATCTGCTTCAACGATGTCGTCTTTGCCTATGATCCGGACCGCACGATCCTCAAGGGCATCAGCTTCAAGGTGCCGGCGGGCAAGACGGTCGCCGTGGTCGGACCCACAGGCGCCGGCAAGTCGACGATTTCACGCATTCTCTATCGTTTTTATGACATCGCGTCCGGCAGCGTGACGATCGATGGGCAGGACATTCGCAGTGTCACGCAGAACTCGCTGCGCGCGGCCATCGGCATCGTCCCGCAGGATACCGTGCTGTTCAACGACACAATCCGCTACAATATCGCCTACGGCCGTATCGGCGCGCGCGAGGATGAAATTCTTGAAGCCGCGCGTCTGGCGCAGATCGACCGAATCATTCGTGAACTTCCCGCAGGCTTTGACAGCATGGTGGGAGAGCGCGGGTTGAAACTCTCCGGCGGCGAAAAACAGCGTGTCGCGATTGCCCGCACGCTGCTCAAAGATCCGCCGATCCTGCTGCTCGATGAGGCGACTTCTGCACTCGATACGCATACCGAGCGCGAGATTCAGTCGGCCTTGAAACTGGTGTCGGCGAATCGCACCGCGCTGGTGATCGCCCATCGCCTGTCTACCATAATCGATGCCGACGAAATTCTGGTGCTGGACAAGGGGCGCATTGTGGAGCGCGGCCGGCATGGCGACCTGGTAGCGCGTGGGGGTGCCTATGCGGCGATGTGGAACCGGCAGAAAGAAGCCGCCGAAGTTCGCGAACGCCTCCAGGAGGTGGAGGGCGATCCGGAGAACCTGCGCGGTCTGCGGGCAGAACCGGTACCGAGATTTGCCGGCGCCGCCGAATAGACGGGTGGTGTCAGGCGAGTTCGATGCGGTCGACTTCGACGCCTTTCATGCCCTGCCGCGTCGAGAATCGCACTCTTTGCTCGGGCATCAGGCTGGATAAACCCGAACGGCGCAGAGCGCTGGCGTGGACATAGACATCGGCCCCGCCGGATTCCGGCACGACGAAACCAAAGCCTTTTTGCTCATTGAAAAATTTCACATGGCCATCGCCCATGGCGCCACTCGCCTCACGGGGTCCGCGGTCGCGCGGTGGTCGGGGTGCGCCCCGTGAACCCTGCGGTTCTGTGGGTGCATCGACGCGATGCACATGAGTCACTTGCATGCCGCGCTGCCCTTGGGCCACATCGCACAACACGGTGGCGCCTTGTGGCAGTTCGGGCATCGCAAGACTGGAAAGGGCCGAGGCGTGACAAAAGGCGTCGGAGCCGTCTTCCAGCGTTACAAAGCCAAAGCCTTTCGCGGAATTAAACCATTTCACGGTCGCGCGCTGCGGTCCAGACCCGGACCGGGAAGCCGATTGATCAGAATTTGCCATCATTTGCCAATGCGATTCACGCCCTGCCCATAATCTGTGGTTGCGGCATTTTGCTCCCGAATGGGTTCCTGCGGCAAGATGGTGCTTGATTTTTTGGTCTATGCAGCGGTCGGGACGTCCGCAATGCCCAAGCACCCGCCTCTTTTTTTCGCCTATCGCGGGTGCTATATACCGATTTGTAGCGAAATCGTGATCGGCGCGGAATTGTTCTGACGCCGAACGATCTGGTGGAAGCCGCACGACGAGGAGAAGCACATGAAACTCAAAGCACTTGGTCTGATGGGCGCCGCGATCGCGATGTATTCGATCCCGGCCGTTGCGCATCATTCCTTCGCCATGTTCGACGCTGAAAAGAAGGTCACGCTCGATGGCACCGTGAAGGAATTCCAGTGGACCAATCCGCATAGCTGGATTCTGATGATGGTTCCGAATGCTCAGGGCACACCCGAGCAGTGGGCTATCGAAATGGGCGCACCGGGCGGTTTGGCCCGCCAGGGTTGGATCCCGAAGACTCTGACTCCGGGCATGAAAGTCACCGCCGTGATCCATCCGCTGAAGGACGGCACCCATGGTGGCCAGTTCATGGCGGTCACACTGCCGAACGGCCAGACAAAGGGTAATCCGAACGGCGCCGCCAATGCCAACGCGGGCGCTGGTCCCGCTCCGGGCGGTCAGTAGTCTGACGGAATGAGTGCAGTGCTCACCAGCGAAGCGCCGATGAGCACTGTTTGCCGAATGTCGGCAACAGATTTTTTGGCGTAGCCAATCCCGAGCAGCGTATTTCAGGCGCGAATCGGGCGGAGTTTGAATGATTTCTGTCGTGTGGGCCGGGGAGGCGAAGCAAGCTTCGTCTCCCCGCACGCCTGTTTACAGCGTGGCTATTCCGGCATTCTCAGTGATCTGCCCGCTGCTTCTCGAGGGCGCCGCGGCGCCCAATGGCGGGCAGGACATTTCCGGGATTTGGTGGGCAACCACCTATAGTCCGAAAATCCAGCTCATTGGCGGCGGCGACTTGCCCTACAACGAAGCCGGCAAAGGCGCCTATGACAAGAACATCGCGAGCCTCAAGAGCGGCCAAATAGCCGACCCGGCCCGCCGCTTTTGCGTGCCGGACGGCGTGCCACGCATACTCGAAACCCGATATCCTTTTGAGATCGTCCAGACGCCGGGGGCAGATCACGATGGTGCATGAGCTGAATCATGCCGTCCGCGTGATCACGATGGACCGGCCGCTTCCCCGCGATGAGGATTTGATTCCCTATCCTTATTATAATGGCCATTCGGCCGGACATTGGGAGGGCGACACGCTGGTGGTCGAAACCGCGGGATTCAACGACAAGACCTTTCTTGATGCGACGGGCGCGCCGCACAGCGATACGATGCGTATAGTCGAGCGCATCCGCCGCGGCGCCCCGGATCAACTCGAGGACGTCGTGATGGTCCACGATCCGGAAATGTTCATGCGGGACTGGGGTGCGCGTTTCGTTTATCGCCTCCGCAATGAGGTGCGGATCGAGGATTATGTCTGCGGCGAGAAGCACCGTGACCATTCCTCCGTGCGCGGCGTATAGGGTCGCTGAAGACGGGCATGAACGCGCTCGACGGCATCAGCGTTCTCGAATTCGCCAATTATGTCGCCGGACCTTATGTGGGCATGATGCTCGCCGATTTGGGCGCGGAGGTCATCAAGATCGAATCGCCCGGAGGCGGCGATCCCTTCCGCGGATGGGGCGCTGCCGATTACAGCGCCACCTTCGGATCGGTCAATCGCAACAAGAAGAGCGTGATCCTCGACCTGAAATCTCAGGAAGGGCGCGCTGCGGCGCTGGCGCTCGCGGTTCGCACCGACGTTGTTATCGAGAATTTCCGTGCCGGTGCAATGGCCCGGCTGGGGCTCGATTACGACTCGCTGAAGCACGCAAATCCGCGCCTGGTCTATCTTTCGATTACCGGCTTCGGCTCCACGGGTCCCTATGCGGATCGGGCGGGCTATGACACCGTGGGCCAGGCAATGAGTGGATTGCTCAGTGTGCTTACCAATCTGTCTCACCCGGAGCCGATGGGGATTTCGCTTTCCGATCATCTGACCGGCATGATGGCGGCCTATGGTGTGCTCGGGGCGTTGATGGCACGGGAAAGAACCGGCCGGGGTCAGCGCGTGGAGACATCGCTGCTCGCTGCGACGATTGGCTTTCTCGGGGAAAATGCAGCGCGGTTTTTCGAAACCGGCAAACGTCCTACGCGGGAAACGCGGGCCCGTTCGGCGCAGGTCTATGCGTTCACGGACGTCGACGGACGCGGCTTTGTTGTGCACCTCTCGTCGCCGCCGAAGTTCTGGCAGGGGCTGGCAATCGTCGCCGGTCATCCGGAGTGGCAGGAGGATCCGAAATTCCGGACGAAAAAGGACCGGCAGGAGAATTACGCTCTGCTGCACGAAGCGCTCGCCGGCGTGTTCTGTCAACGTCGCCGCGAACATTGGCTCGATCTGCTGCGCGAGCATGATGTTCCGAGCGCGCCGATTTACACGCTGGACGAGGTGTTCGCCGATCCGCAAGTGAAGCATCTCGGGCTGAAACGCGAGTTGCCGCATCCGAAAGTCGGACAGGTGTCGCTGGTCGGCGGCGGAGTGACTCTGAGCGATACGCCGGCCGAAATCCGCAGCGTGGCGCCGGCCTATGGTGAGCATACGGACGAAATCCTCGCGCGGATCGCGGATTTTGCTCGCGGGCCCAAGCCGTGATCCCGCCAGATTCCGGCTTGCGCAACCGTTGCGCCATCGTGGGTGCAGGCAATAGCCGACTCGGTCAGCTGCCGGGTGTTTCCAGCCTCGATCTTCTTGGCGAGGCGATGGCCAATGCGCTCGATGATGCAGGGCTTCAACTGTCCGACATCGATGGATTGATCACGCGCGGGCCCGATGACGCTTACTGCCATCACCAGCAGATCGGCGAAAGAGTGGGTGTGAACGCGCGGTTTTCCACGTCACTCGACAATGGCGGCGCGAGTCAGATCCTGGCCGTGGCACTGGCGGTTATGGCGGTCAATGCCGGCCTCGCCAGCACGGTCCTGTGTGGTTATGGCCGGAATGCGTGGTCGCGCACGCATTCTTCCACCGCCGCGCGGGTGAAAAACCAGACGAGGCCCGACGATCAGCACAACCAGGAATTCGGCCCGGAATATGGCTATTTCGGCGCAGTCGCCGCGCATGCATTCGGCGCTCAGCGGCACATGCATGAATTCGGCACGACCCGCGAGGATTTTGCCGAAATCGCGGTTGTCTTTCGCGATCACGCGATGGGCAATCCCGCGGCCCAGATACGAAAGCCGCTGTCGCGCGAAGACTATTTCAATGCGCGCGAGATCGTCTCGCCATTTGGTTTGTTCGACTGTTCATTGCGCAGCGACGGAGCCGGGGCGGTGATCGTCACGTCCGCCGAACGCGCACGCGATCTGAAATCGCGCCCCGTGCTGATCCGCGGCTTCGGCAGCCACAACAATCTGACTGGCTGGTTTGCCGGCGACAACATGATCCGCACCGCGGCCATCCAAAGCGGCGATGCGGCCTATCGCATGGCCGGGATTGCGCCCGCCGAAATCGACACCGTGCAGCTTTATGACTGCTTCACCTATATGGTTCTCGTGCAGCTCGAGGATTACGGATTTTGCCGGAAAGGGGAGGGCGGAGCCTTCGTGCGCAGTGGCGCGCTCCGGCTTGGCGGGCAGTTACCAGCCAACACGTCAGGGGGGCAGTTATCCGAGGCGCATGTCGAAGGCATGCTCCAGATTGTCGAAGGCGTGCGCCAATTGCGCGGTGAATATCCGAAAGAGCGGCAGGTTCAGAATGCCGAAATTGCACTGATTTCCGGTCACGGTGGTAATCAGGTTTGCCACTCAACCCTGATCCTGCAACGGGTATAGTGATGTGACGGATTCTGCGCCCGAAAAACCGCTGCCGAAGCCTTCGGCCGAATCCTTGCCGTACTGGGAAGGCGCGAAACAGCACAAATTGCGGATGCCGCACTGTCGCGCCTGCGGCCAATTCTGGTTTCCGCCATCGGCGCGTTGTCAGCATTGTCTGAATGCGGATTTCGCATGGGATGAGGTGTCGGGCGAGGGGCGGATCTACAGTTTCGTCGTTTATCACCGGCTGTATCATCCCGCATTCGAACGCGATCTGCCCTATGTCGTGGCGATTGTTGAATTGCGTGAAGGTCCACGCCTGCTGACCAATATCGTCGGCGCGCGATGGCAGGATGTGCGGTGCGATCTCCCGGTGAAAGTCGTATTCGATGATGACCTGCGCGGCGTCACGATTCCCAAATTCGCGGTTCCGGCATGACCACGGAAGCGGTCCTTCGCGAAGGCGCCGGCGCCGTTGAATCGTTGCCCGGCGCGCGTATGCGCGCTTGGCGCTTTTCACCACTGGTGCTGCTGCTCATCCTGTTTCTCGCGATCCTGATTGTGCCGCCGGTGATTTATCTGCTGCGATCCAGCGTGCAGGAAACCAATTTCGACGGTTCATTCGGCGCCTTCACGTCGCGCTATTACCGCGAGTTGCTCAGTACGGGACGGCTCGTTCCGGTCATCGCGATATCGGCAGCCTATGCCGGCGGTTCGGCGCTGCTGGCGCTGCTGCTGGGAGGAATCCAGGCATGGATTGTCGAACGCACCAATACGCCGCTACGCGGCCTTGTGATGATCGTCTCGATCGTGTCGCTTGGAATTCCGAGCGTGCTGTACACGATTTCATTTCTGCTGCTGTTGGGCAAAACCGGCCCGCTGAATCAATTCCTGGAGTGGGTGACCGGCACGTCGGATCCGGTGTTCAATGTGTATTCACTCGGCGGCATGATTGTCATTCAGGGGATTGAATACACGCCGCTGTGCTTCCTGCTGCTGTCCTCGGTGTTCCGTTCCACCGACGCAAGCTTCGAAGAAGCATCGATGATGTCCGGCGCCGGCATCGGCCAGACCTTTCGCAGGATCACGTTCCGGCTGGCGATTCCGGGAATCGCCGCGCTACTAATTCTGGTGTTCATCCGGGCATTCGAAGCATTCGAGACACCTGCTCTGGTCGGCCTGCCCGGGCGCGTTCACGTGATGACGAACGACATCTATCAGACCATGCTGGAAATCCCGCCGAATTACGGCGAGGCATCGGCATTCGCCGCGATCATGCTGGTGATTATGGCGGTGTTGCTGCGGCTGTACGGAAATTTTTCACGCCATGCGGAGAAATATCAGACCATCAGCGGCAAGGGGTTTCGGCCGCGCGTGATTGCGATCGGACGCTGGCGCTGGCTGGCGTCCGGCGTTCTGGTTGCACTGTTTCTCGCGCTGATTTTCTTCCCGGTCGCCATCACGCTGTGGGTGGCGCTGGTGCCCTATTATGACGGGATCAATGCGCAGGCGCTGGCGCGTTTTTCCCTGGCCAACTTCCGGACGGTGCTGTTCGAGACGTCCTTTGGATCGGCGCTGGTGAATACATTTGTGCTCGGCCTCGCCACCGCGACTATCGTCGCGGCATTCACGGTGCTGTCGGCCTGGCTTGCGGTGCGGCGCCGGCCGGGCGCCTGGCTGCTCGATCAGCTGGCCAGCGCGCCGCTGGTGTTTCCGGCAATTGTGCTGGCTGTCGCTTATCTGCAATTCGTTCTGAACGTGCCGCTGGCGCTTTACGGCACATTGCTGTCGATCATTCTCGCATCTGTCGTGCAGTTCATGCCGTTTGGCATGCGCTATTCCTATGCCGGCGTTTTGCAGATCCATCGCGAACTGGAAGAAGCCTCGGCGATGTCGGGCGCGGGTGCCGCAACGACATTCTTGCGCGTGGTTGTGCCGCTCGCGGCGCCAGCCATGGTGACATGCTGGCTGTTCGTCTTCCTGATGGTGTCGAAGGCGGTTTCGATTCCGCTGTTGCTGGCAGGACCCAATTCGCAGGTAGTCTCGGTAACGATGTTCGACATGTGGCAGAATGGCGTCGCCCCGGAACTGGCCGCGCTCGGCATCATCTGGACCGCCGTGATGACCATCGTCAGCACATTGTTTTTCGTGCTGTCGCGCCGATACCGCCTCTCCGCCTGAACCTCAGAGGAAATATCTTTTCAGCAGCGCCTCGACTTTGGCATGCTTGTCGTAAAGCACAGCGTCGGTGATGAAGTTCTCCTTCAGCCCTGCCATGCGAGGGCTGACCGGTTGCAGCGCCTTGAGCGGTTGTACCTTCTCATTCACAGGAAAATATTGCGCGTCGCGCAATACGGTCTGGCCTTCCGGCGACAGCATGTAGTCGATGAACAGCATCGCCGAGTGCGGATGCTTCGTCCCCTTCGGGATCATGATGCTGGCAACGGTTGCCGGCATCGGCTGCAGTGGTTGCGCGGCGACCGGTGCGCCTTTGCTTGCTGCGATCACCGGCAGATGTTCGGCGGTTGTCAGTGTGATTGCATATTCGCCGGCAATCACCCGGTCGATGAGCGCCTGGGCGCTTCCGGCAAACCCGATCACATTCTGGGCGGCGAGCGCGCGCAAGTAGGCTTCGGCCTTTGCATCCCCCATGGTGATCAGAATATTGGCGACGAACATATGGGCCCCGGAATCGGATCCGATGCGCCACGCCATCCGGCTCTTCCATTTGAGCTGCAACAGGTCGGTGAATTGCATCGGCTGGGTGCCGGGCGGCACCAGGCGGGTATTATATGCCGTGCCGTAATAGGAAAAGCGCGTCGCCGCGGTCAGGCCGGTTTTGTCGCGATATTCCGGCGGCGTGTCGTCGACGGCGGGCGTCGTGAATGGCTGAAGCAGCCCGCTTTTCATGAAGAGTGGGGCAAGTTCGCTGCCTTCGAGAAGGTCGCCTGAAGGAGCACCGGCGCGCAATTCCGCCAGCATTTTTTGCGCGATATTCACTTCGGTGCCGCGCCAGGTCTCCACCGCGATGAACGCATATTTCTTCCGAAAGCCGTCGGTGATTGCCTGCAGGCCGAGATTGGGAATGAGCGAGGAGTACAAAGTCAGCCGCGCTTCCCGGCGTGCTCCCTGTTCGAGAAAGCTCTGACGGTTCGGCGCGGCATAGGCGAAAGGCGAAGCCGCCGGTGCGGCAAAGCCGCGCCGCGCGGCGAGGCAAAATCCTGCCGCGAGCGGTGCAATACTCCTCCGGCTCAACTTCACGGACACTGTTCCAATTTCCCGCATCATGGACTTATGCTGCGATCATACCGGCAGCGCAGGCTGAAGATACAAGGAAATCGGCATGGCCAATCGGATTGATGTTGCCGAACTGATTGGTGCACAGCGCTTTGGCGCATTCCAGCTCAGGATCGTGATTCTGTGCGGACTGGTTCAGTTTCTCGACGGCTTTGACACGCAGGCGCTCGCTTATGCGGCGCCGGCGTTGCGTGCGGCGTGGCACATCGCCCCGCAGGCGCTCGGCCCGGTTTTCGCACTGGGCGCATTCGGGACGGGTCTGGGATCGGTGCTGCTTGGGCCGCTGGCGGACATTGCCGGCCGGCGCAAGGTGATGATCGGCTGTGTCGCCCTGTTTGGCGCACTGACATTCGTCACCGCATTCCTTACTTCGGTCGATGCATTGCGCGTATGGCGGCTGCTGACCGGATTCGGTTTGGGCGCGGCGCTGCCCCTGACCTTTGTGGTCGCGAACGAGTTTGCGCCAGGGCGCTTCCGGGCGCGCATGATTGCGGTGATGGCCTGCGGCTTTGCCATTGGCGCTTTGTCCGGCGGACTGCTTGAAGCGGCGCTCATACCTCTCTTCGGATGGCAGGCGATCTTCTATTTTGGCGGGGTCGTGCCGCTGCTCGTCGCCGCAGGTTTGTTGCTGTTCCTGCCTGAATCGGTGCGTTTCCTCGCGGCGCGCAATGGTCACTCCAGGGCGATTGCGGCAATCCTGAAGAAAATCGATCCGCGCCTGGAATTCGCTCCGGATACGGAATTCGTGATCCCGGCAGAAGCGAAGCGCGCGGGCTTTGCTCCGGCCCAGCTCTTCACCGAGGGCCGGGCCGCCATGACCCTGTTCCTCTGGATTGTCTACCTCGTCACGCTCGGTCTGCTGAACACTCTGAATAACTGGCTTCCGGTGGCGATCAATATGGCGGGTCTGCCGGTACAGCGTTCCGTGCTGATGACCACTTTGTTCCAGTTTGGCGGCATCGCCGGCGTCCTGTCGCTGGGGGCAATTGCCGACCGGATCGGCTATGTCCGGGTGCTGGTCAGCGCCTATGCGCTGCTGGCGTTGAGTATCGCTGCGATCGGCGCGGCCGGCGGGGCGCCGTTCGCACTCGGTGCTGCGATCGCAGCCACCGGGGTATTTCTGATCGGCGCAAACAACACTCTCAACGCATACACATCGACGCTATATCCGACCGTCATCCGATCCACCGGCGTGTCCTGGGGCTCGAGTTTTGGCCGGCTTGCCGGATCGCTGGGTCCATATTTCGCCGGCATATTGCTCGGCGTGCTGCCCCTCGGCGCCACATTTTTGATCTTCGCCGTTCCGGCGCTGGTGGCCTCGCTCGCGCTGCTTGGCCTGATGCGCACAGGTTCGCGCACTACACCGGAGTCACCGGCGCTCATGGCGAAGTAGCATCAGGCGGCGTGCAGCGTCGGAATTTTTTTGATCTGATCTTTCAATTCCCGCTCGGCGATCTTCAGATCATACGCGACCTGCATCCGCATCCAGATTTCGCCGCCATCGCCGAGCAACTTTCCCAGTCGCAAAGCCGTGGACGCTGTGATTGGCTGCTTCTCATTCAGGATGTCGTACAGCGTCTGCCGCGAAACGCCGAGCAATCGCGCGATCTCCGTTTTCGTTTTTCCGAGCGCCGGAAAAATGTCTTCTCGCAGCATCTCACCTGGGTGTGTCGGACGAAGCCCGCGCAGTAGTGGATTTCCTACCATCAGTGATAATCCTCCAGATCGACATCAACGGGCCGTCTGAGTTAGGTGTGGACGAGGGGACCGGGATTTTTCAGATACTGCGTGGTGATCGCATTGGCAGACCAATAGGCGAGTGCCGCGATCGTACCTGTCGGGTTGTAGCCGGGGTTTTGCGGAAATGCCGCGCCGCCCATGACGAACAGATTGCTCGCTTCCCAGTTTTGCAGATAGCGGTTCAGCGCGCTGGTCCTGGGATCGGTGCCCATGATGACGCCGCCGGTGTGGTGCGATGACTGCCCGGTGATGTTGTCGAAATTGCCGGTGCGCGGATTGGGCGTGCCGATGATCTTCGCGTCCGCGGCGCGCGCGATCTCGACCACTTTGCCGGTTAGATAACGCGACATCGCGTGGTCATTGGGTGTGTAGTTAAATGTCATGCGCACCAGTGGGCGGCCTATCGCATCCTTATAGTTGGGGTCGAGATCGAGATAATTCGTGCGCCAGGAATAGCTGCAGCCATGGGCGGTGATGGGGAAGCTGTGATTATACCATTCCGCGGTTGCGGCTTTCCAGGCCGAACCCCAGCGTGGCGTACCTGGCGGTGTGGCGCGAACCTGAATCGGACGCCCGCCGCTGACCGCCGGAAAGAGATAACCACCGCCGAAAAATCCGAGGCCGGCATGATCGAAATTGTCACCCTGGAAATTATCGACGGCCGCAGGATTGACGCCGGTGCCGATGAAGGGATTGATCTCATCATCGACGAATATCTGTACGCCAGACATCACCTGAAGGCAGAAATTCTTGCCGACGACACCCTTGCCGGTGGCCGGATCATAGGCCTGGCCAATGCCGGCCGCGAGCAAGAGGCCGACATTGTTGAACGGGTAGGCGGAGAGCACCACGAGATCGGCGGGCTGTTCGATTTCCTCACCGGTCTGACGGTCGACATAGACGACGCCGCGCACTTTGCGGGCGCGCTTGTCATAAATCAGATTGCCGACATAGGCATGGGTGCGCAGTTCGAAATTCCGGTCCTGCAGCAGCACCGGCATGATGCAGACATTCGGGCTGGCCTTGGAATTCGACTCGCAGCCGAAATATTCGCAGTGGCCACAATATTGGCACTGTCCCAACGTCTGCCCTTCGATATTGGTATACGGCGCGCTGTTGTTCGAAGACGGCGTGGGAAATGGGTGTAGCCCGAGCTTTTTCGTGGCCTCCGTGAAGATCAACCCGGCCTGCGACATGATCAGCGGCTTGTTGGGGTAATCGCTCTGACGCGGACCTTCAAATGGATTGCCGCCGTCGCGGATTTGCCCCTTCAAATTGCCGGCACGACCGGACGTACCGCAAAGCCGTTCAAAGCGCTCATAATACGGCTCGAGATCGTCATAGGTGACGCCCCAGTCCTGCACCGTCAGATCCGCAGGGATGGCTTTCTTGCCGTAGCGGTTTTCCAGATGCGATCGCAGGACAATTCGCTCGGAATATTGCGCCAGGTGACCCCATTCCAATGGGTGCCCGCACCGCCCAACCCGTCGCCGAGCGGAAATGCACCCCATCGGCGCATGGGGAGCGCGGTTTCATCCGGCGCGTGACGCATCGTCAGGGTCTCTGTGCCGTTATCGAGCATCAGCTCGAAGCGCCCCCGGTATTTCAGCTCATCGCGAATGCCGGGCATGGTGAAATCTTGCGCCGGCATGCGGTATGAGCCGCGTTCGAGACCAACGACTTTCAGGCCTGCTTTAGTCAGCTCGCGGGCCATGATGCTGCCGGTCCAGCCCATGCCGACCATGACCGCATCCACATGCTTCATCTGTTTTGCCATGGCGCGCTCCGGCTATGAAAAATCAGCAATGGATTGCGGTTCGATATTCAATTTCTTGCCGCGATAGGCTTCGGCTTTGGCCGCCCAGGTGGCCGGCAGGCCCGGATAGCCCACCATTTTCCACGAAACCTTGTTGCGATTGCCGCCGTAGATCGGGTCGGCGAAGAAGCCCTCCATCGCCGATAGCAGCACGGCTTCGAAGAACAGTTTAGAGTCGAAGCTGTCGAATGCGGCCGAGCCATTTTCCATTGCCATCAGCGCCGCGTTGCGTTCGGCCGGCATGAGCCGATCGAAGCTTTTGCCATAGGTCTTCTCCGACCAGGCATTGGCGGCGCGAATCCCGGCCGCGAAATATTCGCGCGGAGTTAAGGGAAGCTGATAGCCATATTCCGGTTTGGCAGGAAAAAACGGACCGTTGCGGTACATGCGCGCGCCGTTGCCCCATGCGCCCGCAAGCTGCCGGTCGATATAGGTCACGAGACCGCAATCGGTGCCCGATGGCGACAGCGCATCGGCGGGAATAATGGTGTCATAGGCAGCGGATAAGAACGCAGCCTCATCGGCATTCAGCGTCAATAGCGGTTCGGATGGCACGGCGGCTTGTTTGGCCTCCGCCGCTTCCGCGGCGGTTGCGATATTTCCGGTCAGTGCGGCGGCGGCCAATGTTCCTGCCGCTCCCGCGCCTTTCAGAAAGCCACGGCGTGCAACATGATTCCCGGCCATGATTCCCTCCAGTAATTCTTCTAATTGTATCGCATTCGCAGGCCTGCATTAAGGCGCGGCGGGAGGCGCCGATGGCACGACGGCCCCGGCATTGGGATTCACGTAAACCACCCCACCGCCGGATGCCGCCGGTGCACTCGCGGGCGCGCGCCTCTCGATGAAATAAATCGCCGCCACGACGGCGGCAACGGCGAGCAGCACGATGATTTTTGGCCCCGACCTCGGCATGGCCCACCGGAGCACCCGTAAACTGCGCCGTCAAGAGCAGCTTCGCGTCCGTCACTCAGTAATTCGTGTACTGCTTCTCTTCACTTAGATCGGATTGCAGCAGGATGTTGATTTCGCGCTTCAACCGGCCGCGTTTGTCATTGTTCTCGTATACGGCGCGCGCGAGCCGGATGAATTCCGCATCGAATTCCTTCCGGGCCTCCTTTTGGCGAATCTCATCCTCAATCGACCAAAGCGTTTCATTGACTTCCCGTAACGCGCGTTTCAGCGTGAGAATGCGAGGGTCGAGCGCGGCCGCAGCGCCGGTCAACTCCGACAAACCCGCGAGTTCGCGCGCAACCTTGCTGCGGGCCGCCAGGCTCGACAGCCTTTCGGCCTTGATCTCGAGAATCGTGACTCTGTCGATCAGCTCGCCCCAGGAAATGGATACCGTCGGATTCATGCTGCGACTGTCCGGACATTCTGCAGCGCATCGGCAATTTCGGCGAAAACTCCGGCCCAGTCGCGCCGGTGTTTTTGCCGGAACAGCCGCATCGATGGGTACCACGGGCTGTCGCTTCGGTTCAGCATCCAGCGCCAATCGGGCGTGTGTTTCAGCGCGACCCAAACCGTGCGGCCGAGCGCACCGGCAAGATGCGCGACCGACGTGTCCGACGTCACGACGAGGTCCAGATTTTGCATGATGGCAGCCGTGTCGATGAATGCGTCAGTGCCGGTATCGAACGGCGGCAATGTCTCGACTCTCATCGTGGACGGCAATTGTGCGAGCTGGTCCAGCCCATGGGTGCGCTGAAGCGAAATCAGCCGCACTCCGGGAATGGCGGCGATCGCTTCGAAATGCACCAGCGGAAAGGAGCGGTCTTTGTCGATCTTGCCTGCGGGGTTCCCCTGCCAGCAAATCCCGATCTTAAATCCCTTATCACCTATTTCCGTCCGCCATTTTTCGACCAACTCCGGTTCGGCAAAAATGTAAGGAACCTGATTTGGCAAAGACGCGATGGTGGTGGCCAAGCGTTCCGGCAAACTCATCAGCGGACATTGATAGTCGAATTTGCGGTCGCCACGGCAGGAGACGATCAAATCAATTCCAACGGCGGCGAAATTACGGAACAGGCGCATAAGTGCCGGATGGCAGAGGAAAGTCACACGGGCGCCCATCTCTACCAAACGGGGCAGGAAACGGACGAACTGAATCGCGTCACCGAGCCCCTGTTCGGAGAACACAACAATATTCCGGTCCTTCAGCGGCTCGCCACGCCATCTCGCAGCATTCAGGGTGGGAAGATTGCAGTTGCAATCCGCAACCTCGAACCGGCGTTCAAAATCGCGCCACCCTTCGACAAACCGGCCATGAAGCAGTGAAATCGATCCGCGATGGTAAGATGCTTCGGGATAATCCACTCCCGTCGCGACCGCTTTGTCATAGGCGCTGAAACTTTCGTCATAGCGCTCGAGGTGCAGCAGCAGATTGGCTCGCAAGGTCCAGGCCGGTGCACAATCGGGCTTTACGGCGATGGCTTTATCCACCCAGTGCAACGCTTCAAATAGCCGGTCCTGATCCATCAGCAGATTGGCGCAGCCGATATGGACTTCGATATTGGCGGGCTCGCGTTCCGCCATCGTCTCGTAGAGCCGGACAGCGTCATCGATGCGCGACAGGGCGGCGAGAATATTTGCCCGGGTGATTGCAAATGAAGGTTCTCCCGGCCGGATAGCGAGCGCATTGTCGATTGCCTGCAACGCCTCGGAAGGACGGTTCAGGGCGTTGAGGGCGGTGGCCTTTGTGTTCATCAGCTCCGCATTCCCGGGGTCCAGTGCGAGGGCGCGCTCGATCGTCGCAAGCGCTTCCCGGTACTTTCCGTCGCGGCTGAGGATATGGCTGTAATTTGTCAGCACCGGGACATTGGAGGGCGCCAGCCGAAGCAGTTTTTCGACATCGCCGCGCGCTTCTTTGTAGCGGTTCAGCGCGATCAATGCGCTGGCCCGGTTGTGCAGCGCGAACTCCCAATCCGGCGCCAAACGCACGGCGGCATCGAAATCGGCCAATGCCTTGGCATGGTCGCCGCCCTGAGCGTGCGCATACCCGCGGAAAACATAAGTCGCAGGATTTTGGGGCTGCAGCCGCAGCGCCTCGCTGAGCGCGCGTATGCCATCGTCGCGCTGGCCGCGCTCGATCAGCACATTGCCATAGCTGCCGAGCGCTTCGGGCGAGCGCGGATTGACCCGGACGGCACGTGCGAGGAGGACTTCGGCTTCGGCAAAATTCTTGCGGTCGCTTTCGATTCCGCCAAGCATGACAAGCGCATAAAAATTCGATGCTTCGCGGGCGAGCAACTGGCGGCAAAGCACGGCGGCTCCGGCCAGATCGCCGGCCCGGGCCATGGTCTGGGCGCGTCGCAAAGCGTCGAGTGAGGCCGGATCTGGCATGCCAAATCCATACTAAACCCTTAGAATATTGGGAATAGTTGCAATTCCGGTGGCCTGCGGCAGATTTCGGCAAAAGTTTCCTTTCGGCCACGGCACCGTGCCTCTTTTTGCGCGTTTCCGGCGTTTTCATTCCGCTCATTTCAGGCAAATCCAAACTCATGAACGATCGGACTGCGATATTCGAATCCGGATCGCATAATCCCGGCGCGGCGCCAGCCCAGGCAGCGCCGTCCGCATTCGAAAATTCGATCGAATTGCGCGTCAACGGCCAAACGCGGCGCCTGACGGCAGATGCACGCGTCACGCTGCTCGATCTGTTGCGCGATCAGTTAGGGCTGACCGGGGCGAAAAAGGGGTGCGACCACGGACAATGCGGCGCCTGCACCGTGCTGATGGACAACCGGCGGGTTCTGTCCTGCCTGGTACTCGCTGCCGCGGCGCAGGGCTCCGACATTGTGACTATTGAGGGACTGGGATCCGCAGAAGAGCTGCATCCCATGCAGCGGGCATTCATCGACCATGATGCATTCCAATGCGGCTATTGCACGCCGGGGCAGATCATGTCGGCGATCGCCTGCGTGGCCGAAGGCCATGCCGGATCCGAAGGCGAAATCCGCGAATATATGAGCGGCAATCTGTGCCGATGTGCCGCCTATCCGAACATCGTGGCGGCGATCGTTCAGGCCCGCGGCAAAATGGGAGCGCGCTGATGCGGCCCTTCAGGTATCAGCGCGCGCGCGATGCCGGGGATGCGGTCGGAAGCGCAGCCTCACTCGTACGCACGGATTTGGCCGCCGTTGACGCGTCAACGCAATTTCTTGCCGGCGGGACGACGCTGATCGATCTCATGAAGCTCGATGTCATGCGTCCCGGCAGGCTGATCGATATCAAACCCATCGCCAGGCGCCATTCCGAAATCGAATTCAAGGACGATACATTGCGGCTGGGGGCGCTTGTCCGGATGTCGGATGCAGCGGACCATCCGTTGCTGAAACGCGACTTTCCGGTGATCGCCCAATCGCTGGAATATGCGGCAAGCCCGCAATTGCGGCATATGGCGACGCTCGGCGGCAATGTCCTGCAGCGGACGCGCTGCCACTATTTTCGCGATGTGTCATGGAAATCGTGCAACAAGCGCGAGGCTGGGTCGGGTTGTGCGGCCATGGATGGAGTCAATCGGCGACACGCGGTTCTCGGCGTGAGCGAACATTGCATTGCCGCATATCCCGGCGATTTTGCGCAGGCTCTGATCGCGCTCGACGCGGTCGTGGAAATTCTCGGTGCGGCGGGCGCGATGACAATCCCGTTTGCGCAGCTGCATCGCGAGCCTGGCGATTCGCCGCATCTGGAAACCCGTCTCGCTCCGGGCGCCCTGATCACCGCCTTTTTGATCCCTGCAGGTCCATGGAACCGCCGCTCGCTGTTTCTGAAGATCCGCGACCGGGAGTCGTATGATTTCGCCCTGGCATCGGCAGCGGTCGCGGTGCAAATCGAAGACGGCGCCGTTGCGGCTGCGCGCGTTGCTCTTGGCGGCGTGGCCACCGTTCCGTGGCGGGCGCCGGACGCCGAGGCGATTCTGATCGGCAAACCGCTCGACCGCAATCAGGCATATGAGGCCGCGCGGATCGCATTTGCGCCTGCAAACCCACGCGCCGGCAATCGCTACAAAGTTGAGCTCGGCAAGCGCACGCTGGCGCGCGCGCTGCTGGCCGCGGCGGCCCTGGAGGTCTGAATGACGGATGCGATCGCTGCTATCGGCAAGCCGCGCCCACGCGTCGACGGACCGGCGAAAGTCATGGGACACGCGCTCTATCCTTCGGACGTATCGCTCGCCAATGTGGCTCATGCCTGGCTGGTTGTCAGCGCGATAGCGAAGGGCCACGTCACCGGCTTTCAACTCGACGAAGTCTGGGCCGTGCCTGGCGTGCTCGACATCCTCACCCATGAGAACATGAAGGGCACATTTCGCACACAGCCAAATCCGGGCGGCGCGTCCGGCAGCCCAACCACCACACTGGAATCCGACCGCATCTGGCATGACGGTCAGATCATCGCCGTTGTGGTCGCCGAAACTGCGGAAGCCGCACGTGAAGCGGCGGCCAAAGTGCAAGTCGAGTACCAGGCCGAGTCACCGGCGGCGAGTTTTGATTCAGCCGGGACCCATGAACATGCGCTTGCCGCGGTCGAGGAGCACCACAGCGATCCGCATAGCGGTAATGCGGAAGCCGCCTATGCCACTGCCGCGGTAAAAATCGACGGCCATTACGCGACTCCGGCGCAACATCACAATCCGATCGAATTGTTCGATACAACCTGTGCATGGGACGGGCCGAAACTCACGATCCACGAAGCCAGCCAGTTTGTGCACGGGCTGCGCGGCACGGTGGCGCGACAGCTCGGAATGGATGCCGAAGATGTCGTTGTGGAGTCGCGTTATGTCGGTGGAGCGTTCGGGTCGCGCGGAGGTGCAACGTCGCGGACGGCGCTGATTGCACTGGCAGCAAAGCGCCTCAACCGGCCGGTGCGTCTGGTCCCCTCACGGTCCCAGGGTTTCACCATTGCGACCTATCGTGCGGAAACCCGGCATCGGGTCAAACTCGGTGCTGCGCGCGACGGAAAACTTCAGGCATTGGTCCACGAAGGTTGGGAGATCACCTCGCGGCCGGCGAATTACAATGTCTCCGGCACCGACGCGACGTCGCGCGTCTATGGCTGCCCGAATATCGCAACGCATGTCAGCATTGTTCATGCCGACCGCAACACGCCGGGCTTCATGCGCGCGCCGCCCGAGACGCCATATATGTTCGCTTTGGAATCGGCGATGGACGAACTCGCCGCCGCACTGAATCTGGACCCCGTCGAACTGCGGCGGATCAACGACACACTCACCGATCCCATCGATCATGTGCCGTTCTCCAGCCGCTCACTTATGGAATGTTTTGACCGTGCCGGCGAAGCTTTTGACTGGCGCAGCCGAGACCCGCGGCCGGCCAGCATGCGGGACGGCGACTGGCTGATCGGCTGGGGCTGCGCGTCGGCGATCTATTCGGCCAATATCGGCGCCGCCAATGTCCGCTTGTCGTACGATCCGGCGGGCAGCGCCAAAGTCGCCATTGCGGCACATGAAATCGGCACCGGCACCGAGACGATCATTGCCGGGATTGTCGCCGATCGCCTGAATATCGATATCGCGCGGATTAGTGTCGAACTCGGCAGCAGCGATTTGCCGGCCGCCGGACTTTCGGCCGGATCAAGTCATGCGGCGAGTGTTTGCAACGCGGTTGCCAAAGCCTGTGATGAGATCCAACGGCGGATTGCCGGCAGCAATCGCGATCCCGGAACGTCAGGCCTCATCGAAGTCTATGTCGAGAATATTCCGGAAGGCTGCGGACCGGACGATGCCAAAAAGCTTTATCGCGGCCAGCCGAGTTTCGTCGAGGACGAAAAACATGCGCGCTATGCTTTCGGCGCGCAATTTGCCGAAGTTCGAATCCACGAATTGACCCGTGAAATCCGTGTGCCGCGCATGACCGGCGCCTTCGCCGCAGGAACCATCATCAACCCCGTCACCACCAGGAGTCAGCTGATGGGAGGAATGATCTGGGGCATGTCCGCGGCACTGCTGGAGGACACAGAAATCGACCGCCGGACCGCGCGTTATGTGAATACCAATCTGGCGGATTACCTGATGCCAGTAAATGCCGATGTGCCATCGGTCGAAGTGATCCTGGTTCCGGAGAGGGATGATGTTGTCAATCCGCTCGGCATGAAGGGCGTCGGTGAACTCGGTATTGTCGGAATGAATGCGGCGATCGCCAATGCGGTTTATCACGCCACCGGACGGCGCATTCGCGAACTTCCGATCCGGATCGAGTGCCTCATCTGAGGAGCGAGAAATAGAAATAGGAGCGAGTGCACTGCGTGGGCGCGGCAAAGTCCGTGCTCTCCTTTCTCGCTTCTTCTTCCTCGCTCCTCTCCGCGCCTCCGTGAGAGAGCTCTCCTGGGTTAAAAATCCGGTTTGGTGGCTTCGGGGATTTGCGCCAGCTCCGTGTCTTCGCCAAAACTGCGATTATTCTCCGCACAGACGATTTCTTCCCATGCCGTGCGCGCGGGGTGATACTCAATCATGCCGCTCCACGGCATGGTGAAGGCGCCCGGATCGTCCACCCGGAACACCACCTGCAGGCCTTTGCGTTTTCCGTCCGGGACGACGCGATAGCGTTCAACGACATGCAGTTTGTCCGTGTGGGGCGTGCCGAACCCGTCCACGACCGAAAGCGGCTTCACCGCCTGGCCTATTGTATCCACGACCAGCGTGTCGCCTTCATAGTGACCGACGGATTCGCCATACCATGATGGTTCTGGGCGGGCGGAGTGTTGGCGATCAAGATAAACTTTGCGGATCTGGTGGTCACGCTGGTAGATGATTGTGACCTTGTCTTTCTGTTGAAGCAGTTGGACCGGTTCGCGCAGATTCAACACTTCCGGCACGCCGGAGGGCGTGCAACTGCCATGCGCGGTCGGGACGTATTGCAGGTTCAATTCTTTTTCCGCATTTGCCTTGACGATCTCACGCGCCCAGGGCTGCAGAATGGGATTATTATAATCGCCGGCTTCCTGCTGCTGACTGGGGCTGACCCGGACCAGCGGCTTGCCCGCTGTGTCGCCCGGCACCGCATGGAACCAGGATTCGTTGCCGCGGTCCCACAATCCCGAGAAATCGGGAACAGCAGCCGTCGTACCGGAATCCGCAATCGCCGCGGAGGATGCAGTTGCGAGAACTGCCATCGCACCGGCGGTGAGGATTCCCGCGGTCAGGACTTTGAGCATGATCATCTCCTTGAGATTCCTTGACCGGCGGGCAAATGTATAGCGAGCCAATTGTGTGCAAATAAGGCCCCTTAACCGTGCAGCACTGGTTTCGTATCCTCTCGACCGCGTGCCTGATGATCGCGCTGGTTGATGCGCGCGCGGCATACTCCGCAGATTTCTTTGCCGGCAAAACCATTTCGGTTTCCACGCACGCGTCGCCGGGCGGCGGATATGACACGTATTTGCGGGCCTTCGCGGCGCATTTCGGCAACCATATTCCCGGCAAGCCATCGGTCATTGTGGTCAACCAGCCGGGTGCGGGCGGGCTGACCGCGATCAATTATGCCGGCCGGATCGCACCGCGCGACGGCACGTTTCTCACGCTCGCGAATGAAGGAATTTTGTTTGAACAGGCTACCGGCGGACAGGGGCTGCGGGTTTCATTGGACGACTTCCACTGGATCGGCAATTTCGTCAAATCGAACAACGTGATTGCCACCTGGTACAAATCCGGGGTGAAGAATTTTGCCGATGCGAAAATCCGGCCGGCGTCGCTGGGCACAACCGGCGCCGGTGCTGAATCCGATCTGCTGACTTTGTTGGTGAATGCACTGACCGGGACCCAATTCAAATTGATTCGCGGTTATGAGGGCGCGGCGCAGATGGGCGCCGCCATGGAGCGTGGCGAACTGGACGGCCGCGGGGCGAATATGTGGGCCAGCTATAAAGCCATTAATCCCAATGAGCTGCGCGACCACAAGCTCAACCTGATCATTCAGATTGGCGAACGCAAAGAGCCGGATTTACCGGCCGTGCCGTTACTTTCCGATGTGATCAAAGGTGATCCGCGCAAGGAAGCTGTTGCCCGATTCGTGACGCTCGCGCTGGTAAATGCCAGACCTGTGTCAGCGCCGCCCGGTGTGCCGCTCGAGCGCGTCGATCTGCTCCGGCGCGCATTTGACGCGACGATGAAGGATCCGGAATTCCTCGCCGATGCTCGCCGGCTCAGACTCGAAATCACGCCGAGCAGCGGCGAGGATGTGCAGCGGTCAGTGCATCAGGTGCTGACGACGCCAAAGGACATCATTCGCGCAACCGAAGCGATGATGGCGGCGGCTCAGCAGCAAAACTAAACGCTCGGTATCACGCCACGCAGTGCGGGAAACACGTCGCCAAGAACGGTTGGCGGCCAGGGAATGGCGAGCAGCTGATCGAACAAAACATAGATGAAAAGACACATGACAATCGCCATCGGCAGTACAATGTGCCACCGCTCACGGCCTTCCAGCCGCATGAAGGCGGTGATGAACAACGGCACCGTCGGAATGATGCCGATCAGCGCCATGGAGCCCAGGAACGCCACCATCCAGCCGAAGAAGATGCTGCCGCGCAACAGCAGCTTTTGCCAGGGGACGTGACTGACGGCGCTTTTGATGTCCATGTGAATTTTTTGCTCGACTTGCGCGCGCGCCATTTCATCAAGGCTCTTGGTCTTTGATCCCTTGAACACATCGTTGATCAGCGCGAGAGCGCAGAACAGGATTGCGCCCGATCCCACAATCGTGGGAACGATCCGCGCCAGCGGATTCCACGTCGTCGCCTGACTCAGCATCACGCCGAACAGCCCCAGCAAAAATACCGGAAACAGGTTCGGCCACGTAATACGCGCCCGGCCAAATCCGCTCAGCATGCCGCCGACGCCGCCATGGCTGCGGACATCCTGCAATAGTGGCCGGAACAGGCTGAGCGCAGCCAGCGCGAACATAAAAATGACCACCGGGCGGCTCAGCCAATCCGCGCCATAGCGCTGGATCGAAATGAACATGTAGCGTTCGAGCACACCGCCGAGAATGAATCCGAGCACAAGTGGTGGGCGCGGCCACTGGAAATGCTTCAGTGCCCAGCCGAGCACGCCGAAAAACAATAGCGAATAGAGATCGCCCCATTCGCGTTTGCCCTCGAACGCGCCGATGTAAACCAGGCACAATACGCAGGGCAGAATCAGCGTGTATCGCAGGGTCGCCAGTTTCGCGAATTGCCCCGACAGCAGAAAACACAATCCCGATCCGAGGACATTGGCGATCGCGATGCTCCACACCATGGAATAGGTGATGTCGAGATTCTTGGTCACCATGTCTGGACCGGGCACAAGCCCGTGGATCAGGAAGGCGCCGAGAAGAATGGCCATGCCGGCCGAGGACGGCACGCCGAACACGACAGTCGGGACCAACGCGCCGCCTTCGCGTGAATTGGTCGCGCTCTCTGCGGCAATGACGCCGCGAACATCTCCCGTGCCAAATGTCCGCTGCGCATTTTTCTCCGTCCGCAGCGCATGGCCATAGGACAGCCAGTCGATGACTGCGGCGCCGATGCCCGGGATCATGCCCATGAATGAGCCCAACGCCGAACAGCGCAGTACCAGAAACCAGTTTGCGGCACAGTCGCGGATGCCCTGAAGCAAACCTGTTCTGGTATCGACATGCTTGTTTTCGGCCACAATCGAGGTGCGGCTGACGAGCAAGTCGCAAAGTTCCGGCAGGGCATAAATTCCAAGCGTCAGCGGGACCAGCGGCAGCCCCTCCCAGAGGTATAGCTGCCCCATGGTCCATCGCAGGGTTCCGGTCTGCGGATCGGAACCGATCATTGCCAGCATCATGCCGAAACAGGCGCAAGTGAGGCCGCGCAGCGGCGTGTTGCCCGACAGCACCGAAACCATGGAGATGCCGAACACCGCCAGAGCGAGCAATTCCGGGGAGCCGACGAAGAGGATTAGCGGGCGGACAATCGGAAGCAGCACGGCCATCAGCGCGGCGCCGAATAGACCACCGATCATGGCCGCCATATAGGAGGCACCCAAGGCCCGCCCGGCTTCTCCGCGCCGGGTCATGGGGTAACCATCCAGCGTCGTGGCCGCGGAGGCAGCGTGCCCCGGCGCGCCCAATACGATGGCCGAAATCGGATCGGCAGTCGTCGTCGTGGCGCCCAAACCCAGCAAAAGCGCCATGGCCGTGGGGGTGTCCAACGCATAAGTGAACGGCAGCAGAAGCGCGGTTCCGGCGACCCCCCCGATGCCAGGCAGAATGCCCAGGCACAGCCCCATCGAGACGCCAAGGAACAGGAAAACCAGCTGGTGGGGATTCAGAATTATTAACAGGGCTTCGCCTGCCGAGTGCAGGATGTCCACGCTGTGCCCTTCCGTGCCTTCGCCAGCCAAAACAGTGGGTTAAACTTCGGGTCTCTGCAAGCCGGACAGTGGCCGGTTCCCCGGCACAACTTGCCCTGAGGGGGCCCTGGACCGGAACTATCGCAACTGACTGAGCGTTTCGGCCCATGACAGCTTTAGGGATGCGCAAGCGGCCAGATCAGCCTTCAACCGGACGGAAGTTTCGCCGGCACAATCCGGCAAATCCGGTTCGGTGCGCAGACCCGAGAGTAAGGGTACAATCAAACGGAGTCTGCGATGACGTATCTCGATGTCAGTCCGATGATTCATGCACTCCGCGCCAGCCCGGAGCAGTTCGAATTCACCAGCGGCTCTCTTCACCACATCCCCAGCCGCCACCGGTTCCAGTTCGACGAAGGTCGGGTGCGCGTAGACGCCCATTGCGACTGCGCGTTCCTCACGATCGAGCACCGCCAGGAAGGCGCCCTGTGTGAAGCTTTCCAGCAATGGCATGTGAACTACTGGCGCCCCATTGAGATCAATCGGGAATTTGCCGAACATTTCGCGCAGCCCTCGTGGGTCCGCCGGGTGCTGATCAGCCTGACGGAGCGCGCCCATCGCTGGCTGATGACCCAGCCGCGGCATAAGGAAGCTTACAAATCCTTCGGCGTTCCGGCAGAATAAGGCCGGGACGCGCATTGCCCCACGGTATCCTGCCGCCGGGGCTTGGATTGGGTAGCCACAGCGTGATCCGCAACCGGGTCGCGCTGTTGGCTTGAGTCGGGAAAGCGGCTCCAGGAGGTCCATGGAAATCACGGCATCGTTGGTATTCGCAGCCGCCGTCTGTTTTCTGATTGTTCGCGCTTTGCGGCAAAGAGGGTTGCTGCAGGAACTGGCGCCGGTTGTGGCAGACGTGGCGCATCCAATGCCTGCCGTGGCAGTCATCATTCCGGCGCGAAATGAAGCCGCCAATATCGGCCCCTGCCTTTTGAGTCTCGCCGGACAGACTTACCCAACAGCCCGCTTGCGGATTTTTGTCGTCGATGACGGCTCATCCGACGGGACTCCGGAAATCGTGCGCGGATTGGCGGCCAAATTTCCCCTGATCCGTCTTTTCCACAGCCCGCCGCTGGGTGACGGATGGACTGGTAAGTGTCAGGCGTGCTGGGAAGGCGCCACGGCGGTCGATCAGGATACTGATTATCTCTGCTTCATCGACGCGGATATGCGTGCGCAGCCGGATTTGCTGCGCAGCTCCATTGCGGCCGCGCTCGAGGGTGATATCGCATTGCTGTCGCTTGCTCCCCGCCATGAGCTGGGAAGCTTTGCCGAACGGTTGCTGCTTCCCTGCGGGCATTACCTCCTCGGCTTCCGCCAGGATCTGGCGGAATTGCAGGCGCCCGACTCACACAATGCGACGGTCACGGGCCAGTTTATCCTGGTTCACCGCAGCGCTTATGAGCAGGTGGGCGGGCATGCCGCAGTGCGCGGCATTATTAGCGAAGATGTCGCACTCGGCAGACTGGTCAAGAATTCCGGATCGCGCGTGCTGCTGATGGGCGGAACTCAACTGATCTCAACCCGCATGTATCAGGGCTGGCACAGCCTGTGGCACGGAATCGCCAAGAACTACGTCGACATGCTGGACGGTCCTTTGTCCACCGTGACGACGGGCCTTGCCGCCTTCGTACTCGCCTGGGCCGCGTATCTGCTTCCCTTGCTGGATGGGACCGCTTGCCGTGCCGGATCGAATCCCGCCTGCGCAGGGCTCGTGTTTGCGCTCCCGGCTTCCGCTTCGGTTTTTGGACTCCACCTCGCGGGATCGCGCTATTTTCGCATACCGGTCTGGTATGCGCTGCTGTTCCCGTTGGCCTACACCGTTGGCGTCGGGATCGCCTTCGACAGTGTGCTGCGCCGGTTTACCGGACGCGTTCGCTGGAAGGACCGCATCTATCCATGAACAAGCCCGCCAATATTGAAAATCCGGAGCGCACACGAATCAGCCGCTCAGAACCGGTCGACAAAGCCTTTGTCATGGAACTGGCCGCCGGCATTGCAGTTTTGCTGTTCTTCTATGAGATCGGCGTCATACTTCTGCCGTTCGTAATTTCGGCGATCATCGGTTTCATCTGCACGCCAGTGGTCGAATGGTTGAGCCGCAAGGCGCGGTTGCCCCGCTTACTTGCGTCGGCTGTCGTGTTTGTTGTGCTCGCCGCGATCGGAGCCCTGATCGGGTTTCTCGCCATTCCGCCGTTTGTCGCCGAAGTCACACAGATGGTCGGTCATCTTCAGACCATGATCGAAACGCTGATGACGCGGCTGTTTGGCAGTGGTCCAATCCAGTTCTTTGGCAATTCCAATTCGCCGGCACAAATCGCCGCCATGGTGGTCAATGAGCTGCGCAATCTCGTGCAGCAAAATGGTCATCTGCTGCTGCTTGCCGGTGGCGGCATCGCGGCGTTCTTCAGTTTTATACTCACCTGGGTGTTGCTGTTTTACTTCCTCGCCGACGGCCCGAGGATTGCAAGCGGCATCGTGTGGCTGGTGCCTCCCACGCGCAGGCCACTCATCCACCGCATTCTGCCGGTATTGTCGGCAACGCTCCGCCGCTATTACATCGGCGTCCTGATGGTCGTGATTTACGCGTCAATAGCCGCCTATGTAGGACTCGGACTTTTTCTCCACATCGATCACGCGATCATTCTTGCAATTTTGACCGGCTTTCTGGAGGCCATTCCTGTAGTCGGCCCGGCGGCATCCACGGTGTTGGCCGTCTTGGCGGGGATGAATCAAGCCACCACCTTTGCCAGCATCATCGGCATCGGGATCTATCTCACGCTACTCCGGGTTTCGATCGATAATGTTCTGGGGCCCCTGATCCTGGGGGCTGCGGGGCGGATTTCACCGGTTCTGGTGATGTTCTGCTTTCTCTCGGGCGCCGTCCTGTTTGGGATTGCAGGAGTGATCCTCGCGGTCCCCTTTGCGCTGGGGATCAAGGTCATTCTGGAAGCCGTGTATGGCGATCCGCTGGGCTGAGCTATGTCGGGCTTGATTCAGCCACTGTCGAAACGCAACGATCGCTTGCCGCTGCCTTCCAGGGCAGCTGATTTGCGGGTTCCGCCAATCCATGACATCCAGAGATTCTGAAATCCTGCCCTGGTCGCCTCTGCGCTGGATCGGGCATGCGGCGCTGAGGCTCGATGATGTTCTCAGGCGAAATCACCGTGTCCATGAATACTCCACCGATGCCCGCTGTGTATTCCGTATGCAGCTGGATAAAGCCGGCCATGATTTCGTGCTCACCGACGGCACCCGGATTTGCCGCGCAGAAAGTGTCATAAACCTGCATCTGTGGAACGAACATGTCCCGGTCATACCCCGGGATGGACTAACCGTCGGGTGGGGCCGTCAGATGTCCGCGAGCATGAGTTACTCCATGCGCCAGCTGGCGGCATACCTGGCATGCCACCCTGAATTCAACATTGTGGCGGGAGTTCGTTTCAAGACGGCGGTAGCGACCGCGAATCGGACGACTCAGTTGTTGCGCATCATGCAGCATTTTGGCTTTGAGACTGTGCAGGAGCGATCTGCCGTCTCCTGGCGACAAAAGCTGCATGAATTCGGGGAGAACATCCTGGCATTACTGCTGCTCACCGCGGTCAATCCGAAATCCGCGCGTATCAGCGTATTGTGGCGAGTTCGATCCCAGGTTCTGATATCGCGCAAAGACTTCGATCGGCGCTACCGAGCGCGCAACCCGGCCAAGCTGGCGGCAAAGTGAAGCTGCTTGCGTTGCGTTCGTCTAAGCAGGAGGGATTTGGCGGTCCTCTTCACGCAGCGTGTTGTGGATATGAGTTGCGGCTATTGCGGCATGACCGGCGGCAACCGCGATCTGATTCAGTTCATTGACCACGTCACCTGCGGCATAAATCCCCGGCACAGTCGTGCGCTGATGTGCGTCCGTTTCAATGCATCCTTCGGCGTTCAGCTTTCCGCCAAGCGAGGCAAGCAGATCGGCGCGCGGATCAGCCCCCATTGCGGGATATAACACCTCGACCTTCCGTTCTTCTCCGTTCACCAGGATCACCGTTATGGAGTCGCCCTCGATCTTCAGATCGGCCACGGCACTCGGGCAAACCTGTATACCGGCATGCGCCAGCCAATCGCGCTGTTCGGGCGACAGCGGGCACTCGTCGAGCGGCAGGAGCAACAGGCGATCGGTGTAGCCGCGCAAAAAAGCGAGCTTCGGGATGGCATGCGCGGACGGTCCCATGACTGCAATTTCGCGCTCCGCCGCCTCGTATGCATCGCAGATGGGGCATAGGCGCAGCTGCCCGCGCCAGATGAGCTGGCGGATATTCGGAAGCTTCGGTTGCCGGTCCACGATTCCGGTTGCAAGAATTATTTTACGGCACCTCATTTCGCTGTCACCGGCGATGGCTGCAAAGCCCGATTCGATGCGCCGGATTTCCGTCACGCGCCCGGACTGTACTGAAACACCATAGCGTTCCGCCTGCGCCCGCAGACGCGCCAGCAGCTCTGTGCCTGCAATGCCATCCGGGAATCCCGGACAATTGTGGGTGCACGGAATGGCCGCCGCCCGGCTTCGACCGTCATCCATGACAAGAACACGCCGGCGAAAACGCGCAAGATAGGTTGCGGCGATCAGCCCTGCCGGTCCGGCGCCGACGATCAGGCAATCGGCGGAATCATTTGCCCGCATTCACGTGGTTTTCCGCCGCGGAAATGCGAAACTTTGTAGCGATGCAAGGCGCAAAGCGTCTTGCGCCAAAATCACGCCTCCGGCCGATTCGCCCGATTCGCGGGCAAACAGCAGCAATGACCGCGCCGTGACGGTGTAGCGCTGGCCGAATTCGAACGGCTTCTGCTCCGGCAGAATTGGAACATTCGTGTCGATCAGCAACTCCCAGTAATCGCCGCCGACCACCTCGGGCAAGGTAAACTGCACCACGTCACTGTGACTGTTGAATACGATCAGGACCGTCGCATCCGAACCGCGCTTTTTGATGCCGCTGGCTTGCGCCCGCCCGTCGAGCATCACGCCCATGCACCGCGCGGAACCATCCTTCCACTGCACTTCCGTCATTTCTTCGCCTGATGGCGCCAGCCATGTCACATCCTTGATGCCAAGCTCTTCATTCATGGCGCCGTTGAAGAACCGGTTGCGACGCAATACTGGCAGGGCATTTCGCAAAGCGATCAGCTTTCGGACGACATCCAGAAGTATTCGGCCGTCTTCGCCGATGCCTTCCCAGTCGAACCAGGTAATTTCATTGTCCTGGGCATAGGCATTGTTGTTGCCGCGCTGGGTTCGTCCGAATTCATCACCGCCCAGCATCATCGGCGTTCCCTGCGACAGGAGCAGGGTTGCCAGGAGGTTGCGCTTCTGACGTTCTCGTATCGACCGGATCTCTTCATCATCCGCCGGTCCTTCGACGCCATAATTGGAGCTGCGGTTTTCGGATTGTCCGTCGCGATTGTCCTCCCCATTCGCCTCATTGTGTTTCTCGTTGTAAGATACGAGGTCGTTCAGCGTGAATCCGTCGTGTGCGGTGATGAAATTCACGCTGGCCCAGGGCTTGCGACCGCGTTTGTTGAAGAGGTCGCCTGAGGCGGTGATCCGCGCCGCCAAGCCTCCCAACTGGCCTTCGTCGCCCCGCCAATAGGCGCGGACCGTGTCGCGAAAGCGGTCATTCCATTCCGCCCATCCCGGCGGAAAACCGCCGACCTGATATCCGCCGGGGCCGATATCCCAAGGCTCCGCAATCAGCTTTACCGACGACAGCACGGGGTCCTGGCGGCAGGAATCGAGAAATCCGCCCCCCTCATCGAAGCCATAGGGTTCGCGGCCCAGAATGGTCGCGAGGTCGAAACGGAATCCGTCGACCCGCATTTCGCTCGCCCAATAACGCAGGCTGTCGGTGACCATCTGCAGCACGCGTTGGTGGCTGAGATTGAGCGTATTTCCCGTGCCGGTGTCGTTGATGTAATAGCGGGGCTGATCGGGTAGCAGGCGGTAGTAGGTTGCGTTGTCGATGCCTTTGAACGAGAGGGTCGGACCTTTCTCGTTGCCTTCAGCCGTGTGGTTGTAGACCACGTCCAGAATCACTTCGATGCCGGCCTCGTGCAGGCGCGCCACCATTTCCTTGAACTCGTTGACGAAGGGCGAGGACAGGTAGCGCGGGTCGGGGGCAAAAAAGCCGATAGTGTTGTAACCCCAGTAATTGCGCAGCCCTTTGTCGAGCAGGTAGGAATCATCGACAAATGCATGCACCGGCAGCAATTCAACCGCCGTCACGCCCAGCCATTTCAGGTAGGAAACGGCAGAAGGGTTGGCGAGGCCGCCGAATTTTCCGCGCAGTTCGGCCGATATCTCGGGATGGCGCTCGGTAAATCCCTTGACGTGAAGCTCATATATGATCGTGCGGTCCCACGGCGTTTCCGGACGGCGTTCTCTGCCCCAGGTGAATGCTGGATCAATGACACAGCATTTCGGCATAAAGGACGCGCTGTCGCGGTCATCGAATGAGAGATCGCCGTCGTCCGAATCGAGCTTGTAGCCGAATATCGCGGCATTCCATTTGAGGGCGCCGACCAGGCGCTTCGCATAGGGATCCAGTAGCAGCTTGTTCGGATTGAAGCGGTGCCCGGCATCCGGCTCATAGGGTCCGTGCACGCGGAAGCCATACACCGTCCCGGGACGGGCATCGGGCAGATAGCCGTGCCAGACTTCGTCGGTATATTCCGGCAACTCGACGCGTTCGACTTCGCGCTCACCGTTATTGTCGAAGAGGCACAGCTCGACTTTACGGGCATGTGCCGAAAACAATGCGAAATTGACGCCGGTGCCATTCCAGCAGGCGCCGAGCGGAACGGGCGATCCCTCGCGGATACGGGCACGGTTCAGGATGACGGGCGAGGGCGCCTGAGCGTCTGCAGCCATGGGTGCTTTCTTTGTCGATGGCTGCACAACGGTAGCGTCGCGCTTCCGTTCCGTTTTCAGCGGAGCAAAGCTGAAACTTGGCGGAACATAGCGGTTTGCGCCGCGTTTCCGATGACCAGGTAACAGGTGCGTTGTGGTCTCAATCCGCTTCCCGGCCGGGAGATCCGGCGGAGCTGCTTCCGATCCGGGCGAGATGCGATGGCGGGCTGCCGCACAGGCGGCCGAAAGGGCCCTGCCCGAATTTCTGCTGCGGCATCGCTGGTATCCGGCGAAGGATGCCGGCCGGCCGGATGTTGAACTCATGGAATTTGCGCCGCTCCCTGCCGGTCAATGTGACGCTGCGCTTGCGATCTGGCGTGTCGTACCGCCGCGCGGAATGGCGTTACAGATGTTTGTCCCGCTCGCAATCGTAGCGTCTGCCGGCAGCGGTGACACCATCGCGACAATCCAGCGCGACGGCGAAAACCACGGGATCGCCGATGCGCTGTCCCTCGACGCGTTTGTTCGAGAGTGGCTGAGATTTCAGCTGACGGAAAATGGCAATGGGTTCGGTCCCGGTGTGCCGCTGCTTGCCGGGCGGACCGGCCATGCATTCGCACTCGACGCATCCAACGCATTGATCGGACGCAGCAATGTCGAACAGTCAAACACTTCGCTCCGCGTTTCCGACCGCGCCATTGCGAAATTCATCCGCAAACTGGAAGGCGGCATGCACCCCGAACTGGAGATTGGCCGGTTTCTCGCTGCGAAAGGCTTTTCGGCGACTCCGCCGCTTATCGGCTGGACCGAATTTGCTGGCGGGGGTGGCGATCATTTTGCGGTCTCGCTGCTGCAGGAATTCGTACCCAACCAGGGCGACGGATGGTCATGGACGCTGGACCGGCTGACGCGGGGAGTTGCCCCCGGTGAACAGCGAGCCATTCGAGAGCTGGACCAGTGGCTGCAAACATTGGCGCATCGGATCGCGGAGCTGCACCGCGTCCTGGCGTCGGACAGCCATGATCCCGATTTTCGTCCGGAGCCGGTTACATCCGAAGATTTGCGCCGCTGGGTATCAGCGGCAGGAACCATGGCGGAGCGTGCGCTTGGAGGCATC
>DASUHP010000003.1:0-39174 GCA_036273455.1 Micropepsaceae bacterium
GGAAATCTATGCCAATGTCAGCCGCTATTTCGCGAAGGCGGGCATTGCCGGCGTGAACAGCGGTTACCGGCTGGCGCCGGAGATTCACTATCCGGACGGTAGTCGCGACATCGGCGCGGCGGTTCAATGGACGCGCCGGCACGCTGGTGAATTCGGCATCGATCCGAACCGGATTTTTGTCATGGGCCATTCGGCCGGCGCGGCGCATGCGGCGGGATACGCCTATGAACGCCGTTTGCATCCGGCGGATGGCCCCGGCATTGCCGGACTGATCGTGGTCAGCGGCCGCGTGCGCGCGGATAATCTCGCTGAGAATCCGAACGCGAAGCGGGTGGAGGCCTATTACGGCAATGATGCGTCGATGTTCGATCAATGCTCACCGGTTTCACATATCGACGCCGCAAGCGTTCCGACGCTGGTGGCGTGGAGCGAATTCGAAAATCCGCTGCTCGACGTCTATTGCGCCGAACTCGTGTACCGCCTGTCAATGGTGAAGCGGCGCTCGCCACCGGTCGTGTGGCTGAAGGGCCATAATCATGCTTCCATGATTGCGCATATTGGCCTCGACGAGGATGCGCTCGGCAGCGCCCTGCGCGAATTCATTGCCAACCCGCACTGACACAGGAGCACATTACGCATGGCGGTTGCGCGGCATAAGCGTCCTCCCGAGCTGGAGCACATGACACTGGACGAGCTCATCAACACGCATATCGGCCGCTTCACCGATAAAACGGCTGACTGGGAGGCCTTCGAAGATGCGAAAATCGAAGGCTATCGCCGCGCCCAGCACCGCTTCATCGGGGCCGGCGGATCGGGCAAGCATTCCGATCCCTCGGTGATCCCGGCGCGCGGGTTTACCCTCAGTGTGATGCTGGTCCCGCCGAGCCAGGGCAATGCGCCGCACACGCATGAAGTCGAAGAAGTGTTTTTTGTTTTGCGCGGCTTTCTCACGGTTTTTGTCGAAGACGAAACCGGCAAACGCGTGAGCCGCATTCTCGGCCCGTGGGAATGTATTTCCTGCCCTCCCGGCGTCATTCACGGCTATCAGAACGATACCCGGGAGCCGGTTTATTTCCAGGTCATGCTGGGACGCGCGCGGCCCGACACCATGGGTTACGCAGACGACGAACTGTTCCAGCGGCGCGATGCGCATCTGAAGGAATAGATCATGGCTCACGCAGACCGGCTGAATCCCTGGATCGGTGGCGAGAGCGTCGCTTTTACCGGGCGCGGATCGCCGCTGATTTCACCGGTGGACGAAACGCCGGCCGGCGAAATCGCCGAAAGCGATGGCGGGATCGTCGACCGCGCGGTTGCCAACGCGCATGCCGCGTATCTCGCCCATCGCCATCGCACGCCGGCCGAGCGAGCCCAGTGGCTGAACGATGCCGCGTCGGCACTGGAGCGCGTGGAATCTCCGATTCTGGAGTCCTTGATCCGCATGATCGGCAAACCCCGCCGGGCAGCGACGTTCGAGGCGCGCCGCGGGCCGCAATTCCTGCGCGCCTGTGCAGCGCAGCTGGCGCATATGCCGGGCGAAGTGCTGCCGCTCGACTCGGTTGCGGCCGGCGCGGGCCGGTTCGGATTCACCACGCGCATACCCTATGGCGCGGTGGCGGTGATCACGCCGTTCAATGCGCCGGTCAATCTGCTGGTGCAGAAACTCGCGCCGGCGATTGCGATGGGCAATGCCGTCGTGGCGAAACCGTCGCCGCCCGCGACCGAGGTCGCGCTGATTATTGCCGATGTGCTGAAGCGGGCCGGCCTGCCGGACGGATTGTTCAATGTTGTCCCCGGCGGACGCGAAACGGCACTGACGCTGGTTGCACATCCAAAGATAGCCGCGGTCACGATGACCGGCGGCACGGCGGCGGGGCGCGAACTTGCGCGCGCCGCAGGTGGCAAGAAATTCGTCGCCGAACTGGGATCCAATGCGGCGAACATCGTCTGCGCGGATGCCGATCTTGCCGATGCGGCGCAGCGGATTGCCGCCGCAGCATTCGAAGCCAGCGGTCAGCAATGCATCTCCGCCCAGCGCATCATCGTCGAGGCGCCGGTGCATGGCCGCTTTCTCGAGCTGTTTGTCGCCGCCGCGGAAAAGCTCAAAACCGGCGATCCCAATGACAGCACCACCGATCTCGGGCCAATGGTCAGCCGCGCCGCGGCCGATCGCGTCGAGCAGATGATTGATGACGCGGTGAAATGTGGCGCAACCCTGGCACTGGCGCCACGGCGAAACGGCTGCACGCTCAGCCCGGCGATTGTCGCCGGTGCGCCGAAAGACGCCCGGCTGCTGCTGGAAGAAGCGTTCGGGCCGGTGGCGATCGTGATTTCCGCGGAGACAGTGGATGACGCATTGGCGATTGCCAATGAGTCGGAATTCGGGTTGCAGGGTGCGTGCTTCACGAAGAGTCTGGAAACCGCCTTCAAGGTGTCGAAGCAGCTCCATTCGGGTTCACTGTGGATCAACGAGGCGAGCCGCTTCCGGCTGGATTCCTATCCCTTCGGCGGAGTTGGCGCGAGCGGCTATGGGCGCGAGGGCGTGCGCTATGCGATGGAAGAACTGTCGCAGTGGAAATTCACCGGGATACGGCTGTGAGGCCAGCACCCCAGTGTCATCCTCGGCGAGCGTTGCGCAGCAACGTGAGGGAAGAGGATCCATCAGGCGCGCGTCTGCGCGCCAAAAGGTTTTTTTCCGCGCCGCCGACGCGGCGCGGATGGGTTCCCTTCCCCTCGCCCCCGACCAGTGCGGCAAAGCCGCACTGGCGGAATCCGAAAGTAGCGCGCAAAGCGCGCGGGGCGCGCGGCCGGAATGACAGAATTGCTCTAACGTCACCGTGAGGCCGAATTCCTATATCGGTGCGTCGGTCAACCGGCTGGAAGATTTCCGCTTCCTGACCGGCCGTGGCACCTATGCCGGCGATCTCTTCCGGGAAAACATGCTGCACGCGGTTGTGGTGCGCAGCCCGCTCGCGCATGGCCGCATCCGGAACATCGACTGCACCAGCGCCAGATGCATGCCCGGCGTGCATGCGATCATCACGGCAAACGACATCGGCCCCGATGTGCCGCGCATTCCGATGCGGCAGGAGCCTATGCCGGAGCTTTTGCCATTTGAACAGCCGGTCATTGCTAAAGATACCGTGCGCTATGCCGGCGAGCCGATGGCAGTGGTGCTCGCCGACAGCGCCGCGCGGGCGGAGGATGCCGCCGCTGCGGTGGTCGCCGATATCGATCCGCTTTCGGTGGTATTGGGTCAGAACAACGGCACACTTCTGTTCGCCGGCACGACAGACAATATCGCAGCGCGCATCGCGGCGGTGAAGGGCGATGCTGCGGAGGCCTTCCGCAACCATCGCGGCTATACGCGGCGCGAGAATTTCTCGGTTCACCGCCATACCGCGGCGGCGCTGGAACCGCGCGCATTGCTGGCTGAGTGGGACGCCGTGCAAGGGCGGATGGTGCTGCATGGCGCGGCCAAAGTCCCGTTCACCAATCGGCGCATTCTCGCGCGGTTTCTCAATCTGAAGGAGGAAAGCGTCAGTTGCATAGAGAATGATGTCGGCGGCGGTTTTGGCACCCGCGGCGAGTTTTATCCTGAGGATTTTCTGATTCCGTTTGCCGCCCGCATGACAGGGCGGCCGGTGAAATGGGTCGAGGACCGGCGCGAAAATCTGCTGGCGGTGAACCATGCGCGCGAATGCGAATGTGAACTCGAAATTGCCTGCGAAGCGGATGGCCGCATCGTCGCCATGCGGGGCACCGCCTTTGCCGATATCGGGGCCTATATCCGCACCGTCGGCGTGACACCCGCGCGCAATATCGCGCAGGTCCTGTCCGGGCCGTACCGGATCGCGGATATCGACATCAGCGTCGGGCTGCGGCTGACCAACAAGACCCCGGCCGGGACTTATCGCGGACCGGGACGATATGAAGCCGATTTCTTTCGGGAGCGGTTGTTCGACCTCGTCGCCGATGAGTTGGGGATCGACCGCGTTGCGTTCCGGCGGATCAACCTGATTGCCAAAACCGAGATGCCGTACCCGCTGGCCACTGTCGTACCGCTGCAGATCGAAAGCGAATGCGACAGCGGCGATTATGCCGCCGCCCTGGATGCATGCCTGGAAAAATTCGGCTGGAGCGAAAACCAGGCGGTAAACGGCAGAATGATCGATGGGCGCTACCACGGCGTCGCGGTTGGCTGTTACTTCGAAGGCGGAGCATCCGGACCGGGCGAAAACGCGCGAATCGAGCTCGCAAGTGACGGCACGATCGCAGTGATTGCCGGTTCATCGGCGGTCGGCCAGGGACTCGAAACCGCGCTGGCGCAGATCGCCGCCGATGCACTGGAAGTGCCGCTCGACAGGATCAAATCCGTGCAGCACGGCTCGACCTCGCAGCTCGCCGCGGGCTCCGGTTCATACAGCTCGCGTTCGACAGTGATGGGCGGATCAGCGGTGGTGGCCGCGGCAGAGAATCTGAAACTCGCGCTGCGCAAAGCGGCGGCGGAGAAATTCGGTTGCGATCCCGCCTCTGTGGAACTGATCGACGGCACGGCGCGCGCTCCCGGTCACACCCCGGTGGATTTTGCTGCGCTCGCGCCGCTCAGCGCCGAGGGCAGATTCGCCAGCAATCGCCGGACATACAGTTATGGCGCCCATGCCGCCCACGTCGCGTTGGATGCGGAGACCGGCGCCGTCGAAGTGCTCGACTATGTTGCCGTGGAAGATGTCGGACGGATCGTCAATCCGAAAATGCTGGAGGGCCAGACTCTTGGCGCGATCATGCAGGGGCTTGGCGGCACACTGATGGAGCACCTCGTCTATGATGATGCCGGCCAGCTCACCACCGCATCGCTGGCGGAATATCTCATGCCCACCGCCTGCGATTTTCCGAATATCCGGCTGCATGCAACGGAAGACCATCCGGCGCCGCACAATCCGCTGGGCGCGAAAGGCGCGGGCGAGGGCGGGATCATCGCCGTCGGCGGCGTCATCGCCAACGCCATCGCCGCAGCATTGAAGCGCTTCAACGCCCAACCTAACGCCCTACCCCTAACCCCGGTGAGAATTCTCGCGGATATTCAGCATCGGGAGGAGTAATCTACTTGATGCTGGAGAAGACCACGGCGTTGCGGCGGAGTTCGGCGAGATAGGCCTTGGCATAGACCGACATCTGCTGCATCGCGAGTTGCTGCTGCACCTGGTCGCGCGTCGGCATCTGGAACACACCGATCTTCGGCGCCGGCGCATCGCAGCGCATGATGACCTCGACGCCGGCCCCCGAAATAAACGGATTCATCGCTTCACCCGCCGTGCTTTTGGCGAGCGCGTCGCGAATTGCCGGGTCCAGATCCGCGGGCTTCACGGTGCCGAGCGATTCATACACGGTTCCGGTCAGCTGTTTGGCCATATCCGAAAGATCGGAGCAGACATGAACGCGTCCCTGAACGACCGTTGCCATGGTCATCGCGCGGTCTTTCAGCGATGCATCCGTCGTCTTCGGCAGCGGAATGAGAAAGCGTCCAAGCGCCACGGGCGCATTCGGATCGGCAGGTGTGGCGGCGGCGGGCGTTGCGGCAACAGAACCCGCGGGTTCGCGCCGGTCGCGCAGCTGCAGAATGTAGTAACCACCTTCCGCACGGATTGGGCCTGCGATCTGGCCGGGCTGCAGACCCAAAAGCGCATGATCGACTTCATCGGGAAGCTGTCCTTCCAGCACCCAGCCGATATCGCCACCGGTTGCGGCCGAAGGCGATTGGCTGAACTGGCTTGCGACGGTCTGGAACCCGACGCCCTGCATTGTCTGTTGTGCAATCCGCTCGGCGGCGGCGCGAACCGAGGTTTCGTCCTCGGGCTTGTCCACCGCGAGATAAATTTCCGAAACGAGGAATTGCGGCTTGTCGGCGCCTTCTTTGATCCGCGCCAGGGCGTCCTCGACCTGCTGGTCGCTGATGTGAACATCGGCGCCGTATCGTGCCGCAACCAGCTTTTGCCAGACAATCTGCGCCCGCAACTGGTTGACGAAGGTCGCGGGAGTCACGCCCGACTGTCCAATGGTGGCCAGCAACTGCTCTGAACTGATTTTATTGTCGGTTGCAATGCCCTGGAGTGCCTTTTCCACTTCGGCGGGTGAGGCGGAAATCCTGCGTTTTTCGGCTTCCTGCATTTCCAGCGTTTCGTCTTCCAGCGAGCGCAGCACCTGGGCGCGCAGCTGCGGCAGCTCGTCTTTGGACGGATGGATTCCCGAAGTTGCGACAAACAACGCCGTGCGCTGGTCGAGATCGTAGTTGGAAATGATGGTCTGGTTGACGCTGGCGGCAAGTCCGAGAGAGCTTTCGGAGGCCGCGACGGCGGCAGGCGCCGAGCCTTGGGCGGGTGCAGAAGTCTGTGCCGCCGCCGGTACGACTGCGGCGAGCGCGGCGGCCACAACAAACGTCAGTATCAATTTCGAAGAACTCACGGGACCAACTCCGCGGCAATTCCGAATTTATCCGCTTCGATTATCTGCCGAAAGCACTGGAGCAAATCTGATCGATCTTTAATCAGTAAACCCTCGATTTGCCGCCAGTGTGTCAGCGCGCTCGTCGCCCCCTTCCGGCCGCCATTCGCGCACGCAAATGCGTGCGCTGCGGCCATCTTCCCCCGCAAGGGGGGAAGGAGACATTCCGAGGCATGAACGGCGGCGCTAGCGGCCGCCGCCCTGGCCCTGACGCGGGACGGGGCGGGGCTGCGCCGGCCGGGGGGCATTGGGCAGGCGCAACTCATTGCCGTCGAGCTTGGCGTCGTGGTTCTTGTCCATTTCTTCGAATACCGAACGCGGCGTGCTGGCGAATTCGTCAAAGTCGATATAGCCATCCTGATTCCAGTCGATCAGCGGCGACGCCTCGGTACCGAAGGCGCGAAAGCGGCGATCATTCTCGGCCTGCATTTCCTTGAGATCGATCCTGCCGTCGTGGTCGAGATCGGCGGCGGCAAATTGCCGGTGCAAGCCGTCCTCGAGTTCCTGACGCGTCACCGTCCCATCGCTGTTCTCGTCGTAGGACAACATCAGCTTGATGTCCTGTTCGGTCTCGGTGATCGGCGGCGGTGGCCGATTGGGCGCAACGCGGGGATTGCGCGGCCCGGCGCAGTCGGCGATCAGGACCACAGCGCAGCCGCAGGTGACAAGCCGAAAGACCACACCGGTCCGCATGCAACCTCAATGATCGCCGGTGATCCCGGCCGTCAAATGCCCCGCAAACAGGATTGGCACAGACACGAAGTTCCTGCCAGCCTTTTGCCGCCGCGGGTCAGCGCCACGTCAGGTTGGTGTAAGTATGCCCGGTCAAGCTTCCCCGCGATTGCGTGAGCGGGAAATCCGCGGATATTGAGCGTCCCACCACACACAGGTCGCGACATGATCGAACTGCATTACTGGACCACCCCGAATGGCCACAAGGTCTCGATTTTTCTCGAAGAAGCGAAGCTGCCCTATCGCATTGTGCCGGTGAATATCGGCGCGGGCGATCAGTTCAAGCCGGAATTCCTGCGGATTTCACCCAACAACCGGATCCCCGCGATCATCGATGACCAACCCGCCGAGGCCGGTCCGCCGGTCAGTGTTTTCGAATCGGGCGCAATCCTGCTTTATCTCGCGGAGAAGACCGGCAAGTTCATTCCGCGTGATCTGCGCGGACGCGTCGAAGTGCTGCAATGGCTGTTCTGGCAAATGGGCGGACTTGGCCCGATGGCCGGGCAAAACCATCATTTCTCAGGCTATGCGCCGGAAAAACTTCCTTATGCGATCACCCGCTATGTCAATGAGACCAACCGGCTCTATGGCGTGCTGAACAAGCGGCTGGCGGACCGTGCGTTTGTCGCCGGCGATTATTCGATCGCCGATATGGCCTGTTATCCGTGGATCGTGCCCTATGAGCGACAGGGACAGAAGCTGGAAGATTTTCCCAATCTCAAGCGCTGGTTTGAAGCGATTACAGCACGTCCGGCGGTGAAGGCGGCTTATGAGCGGGCCAAGAGCATCAATACTCAGCCGACCATGAGCGAGGACGCGAAGAAGATCTTGTTCGGCCAGACTGCAGCGACGGTGAAAAGGTAGAGCGCACCCGGACTGATTGGTCAGGCGGGCGGGGCGCCTCACCGGGCGCACCCCGACCCGAAATTTGCGAAGCAAATTTCGACCTCCCCACCCACAAGGTGGAGGTTAAACTTGGTACCGACGCCAACAAATTGCCCGGATGAGAAGCGGAGTGCGAAGCAGAAAATCTCGCGTCTCGTTGTCAGAGGACGAGGCGAGTGCCGGCAATGAGCAGGGTTCCGGCGAGCGTGTAACGCAACACGCGGTCGGGAATCCGGGGCGCGGCATAGCTGCCGAGGATGATTCCCGGAATCGATCCCATGAGCAGCCAGCCCAGAATCGTCAGGTTGGTTAGACCAAAATACCAATGACCGATGCCGGCGATGAGCGTCAGCGGCACCGCGTGCGCAATGTCCGATCCGACAATCCTCGACACCGGCAGCCGGGGATAAAGCAGCATCAGTGCCGTCGCTCCAAGCGCACCCGCGCCAACCGACGAAAGCGAGACCAGCGCACCCAGAACTGCACCAATCGCAATGGTGAAACCGCGCGTGCGATCGGGTGCGACATTCGCCAGCGATTGGCCAAATCGTGCGTCGATAAGTGGTCGAAACAGCAAAACCACCGCCGTGGCGCACAGCGCCGGCGCCAGGATCCAGGTCGTCATGGCACCCGCCGTGGCGGTGTCGAAGTGAAGCCAGGAAATCAGCAGCAATGTGAGAACCGTCGCGGGGACACTGCCCAAAGCGAGACGTCCGACAATCCGCCATTCAACAGTATGACTCGCGCCGTGCACGGCCGTGCCGACACTCTTCGTGACGGCCGCGTAAAGAAGATCTGTTCCAACCGCGGTCGCCGGATGAATTCCGAATAGTAAAATCAGCAGCGGCGTCATCAGCGAACCGCCGCCAACGCCGGTGAGGCCGACGATCGCTCCGACAGCCAATCCCGACAGCATGTAAGCCGGTTCGATGGTCATCTCACTCTGCCGTAAATTACACGCATGACATATGTTGTTTTCGTCTTATTTGCCTCCGGCGCCGCAAATTAGATGTTGAATGTTAAAATAACAACTGCTTATTGTATTGAACAAATAATCACAGTCAATGGGTGTATTTTGTATCCGCTGACGCCGCCGTACCGGAATGCGATACCGATGGGCATGACTAAGTCCTTGACTCATTTGCAGCGCCTGGAATCCGAAGCGATCCGGATTCTGCGAGAAGTCGCGGCGGAATTTCGCAATCCGGTGCTGCTGTATTCGATCGGCAAGGATTCGTCCGTGCTGCTTCATCTCGCGATGAAGGCATTTTATCCGGCCAGGCCACCATTCCCCGTACTGCACATCGATACCACCTGGAAGTTCCGGGAAATGATTGCGTTCCGCGACGCGACGGAACAGCGGCTCGGCATCGAGCTTCTCGTGCACATCAACCGCGAGGGAGTGACGCGCGGCATCAACCCATTCGACTCCGGTTCGAATCTGCATACCCAGGTGATGAAAACCGAAGCGCTGCGCCAGGCGCTGGACCACCATCAATTCGATGCCGCAATCGGTGGCGCGCGCCGCGACGAAGAAAAGAGCCGCGCGAAAGAACGCGTGTTTTCCTTCCGCTCCGCAGGACATGCCTGGGATCCGAAAAATCAGCGCCCGGAATTGTGGAGCATCTACAACACGCGTTTGTCGGACGGCGAATCGATGCGCGTGTTTCCATTGTCGAACTGGACCGAGCTGGATGTGTGGCAATACATCCAACAGGAGAAGATTCCGGTCGTGCCGCTCTATTTTGCCAAAGAGCGGCCGGTGGTTCGCCGCGCCGGTCTGTGGATCATGGTCGATGACGGCCGGATGGAGCTTGAACCCGGCGAGAAACCGGAAATGCGAGTCGTGCGCTTCCGCACCCTTGGCTGCTACCCGCTGACCGGTGCGATTGAATCTACTGCTGCCAGCGTGGCGGAGATCATTGACGAGCTTTTGTCGGCCGCCAGTTCGGAACGCCAGGGCCGCGCAATCGACCACGACGAGAGCGCCTCGATGGAAAAGAAAAAGCGCGAAGGGTATTTCTGATGAGAAGCGAGAAGCCCGAAGCGAGCAGCGAGACCTCGCTCCTCTCTCCTCGCTCCTCGTTGCTGCGTGTGCTGGCCTGCGGCAGCGTCGATGATGGCAAGTCGACCCTGATCGGGCGCCTGGTGTTTGAAACCGGTGCGGTGTTCGACGATCAGCTCGCCGCGTTGAAGCGCGACTCGCGCAAATATGGCACGACGGGCGAGGACATCGATTTCGCGCTTCTGCTCGACGGACTCGAAGCCGAACGCGAGCAGGGCATTACCATCGATGTTGCCTATCGCTATTTTGCGACGCCGCGGCGCAAATTCATCATCGCCGACACCCCGGGTCATGAGGAATACACGCGCAACATGGCGACCGGCGCATCGAATTCCGATGTCGCCGTCATTCTCGCCGATGCGCGCAAGGGTGTGCTTCCGCAGACGCGCCGGCACGCCCATATCGCTTCGCTGCTCGGCATCCGGCATGTGATCCTTGCCGTCAACAAAATGGATCTCATCGGCTATTCGCAAGCGCGCTTTTCGGAAATCGCGGCTGAATTCCATCAGTTCACGGAAAAGCTCTCCTTCACTGGCGTCACAGCGGTCCCTGTTTCGGCGCGGCTGGGCGAAAATGTCGTGCGGCGAAGTGGGCAGATGGCCTGGCATTCGGGTCCGGTTCTTCTGGAACATCTGGAAACGGTCGATATCGATGAGGACGCCACGGGCAAGCCCCTGCGCTTTGCGGTGCAATGGGTGAACCGGCCCAATGCCGATTTTCGCGGTTTCGCCGGTACGGTCCTTTCGGGTGTGGTCGCAGAGGGGCAGGAAATCACCGTCGCCGCATCCGGATCGCATTCGCGTGTCCGGCGCATCGTGACGCAGGACGGCGATCTGAAGGAGGCGATTCCCGGACAGGCGGTGACTTTGATCCTTGCCGATGAGATCGGCATATCGCGCGGCGATGTTCTCAGCTCGCCGCAGGCGCGTTGCGAGACGGCGGATCAGTTTGCCGCGCATGTCATCTGGTTTGCGCGGGAGGAGATGTATCCGCATCGCGAATATCTGCTGAAATTCGGCAACCAGACAGTGCCGGGGCGGGTTACCGCGCTGAAGCACAAACTTGATGTCAACAGTCTGGAGCATGTCGCGGCGCGTTCGCTGCATCTGAACGAGATCGGGCTGTGCAATCTGGCGACGCGGTCTCCCGTGGCGTTCGATCCTTACGACGAGAACCGCGAGACCGGCGCCTTTATCATGATCGATCGCCAGAGCAATGCGACGATCGGCGCCGGAATGATCGCTTTTGCCCTGCGCCGTGCCGCCAATGTTCACTGGCAGGCGCTGGAAGTGAACGCGGATGCGCGGGCGCGAGTGAATGCCCAAACGCCGTGTGTTCTCTGGTTCACCGGACTTTCGGGTGCCGGCAAATCGACCATTGCCAATCTGGTGGAAAAGCACCTGTTCGCCGATGGACGCCGCAGTTATCTCCTGGACGGCGACAATGTGCGCCACGGGCTCAATCGCGATCTCGGATTTACCGCAACCGACCGCATCGAGAATATTCGCCGGGTGGCTGAGGTTTCGCGCCTGTTCGTCGATGCGGGATTGATCACATTGGTGTCGTTCATTTCGCCCTTTGCGGCGGAACGGCAGATGGCGCGGGAATTGTTCCAGCCCGGCCAGTTCCACGAGATTTTCGTCGATACACCGCTGGAACTCTGCCAGGCGCGCGATCCGAAAGGGCTCTATGCGCTTGCCGCGGGCGGAAATCTCAAGAATTTCACCGGCATCGATAGTCCCTATGAAGCGCCGCTGAGTCCGGAATTGATTCTGTCGACGGCGAATTCGACGCCGGAGGAATTGGCGGATCGTGTGATTGCCTATCTGAAATCACGGCAGTTGATTCCGTGAACATGGCGCTGTTGAAATCAAACCCTGCCGGCGCGGCGGCGATCGCTGCGCGCGAGCGGCTGTTGCAAATGCGGGAAGAGACTGCGAACGCGAACAGCAAAGAATTGCTGGACTTTGCCATCCGCAGGGAATTTCCGGGCAGGGTTGCGGTGATCTCGTCCTTTGCCGCCGAATCGGTGGTGCTGCTGCATCAGGTGGCGGAAATCGATCCGGAAACGCCGGTGCTGTTTCTCAACACCGGAAAGCTGTTCGGAGAGACGCTGCGCTATCGCGACCGGCTGCAGGAGGCACTTGGCCTGACTGACATACGCTGCATCGGACCCCACCCGGCAGATCGAGACAAATTCGACGCCAAAGGCGATCTTTGGAATCGTGATCCCGATGCGTGCTGCAATTTCCGCAAGACCGTCCCGCTAAAGAAGGCGCTTGCCGGATTCGAAGCGATTCTGACCGGCCGGAAAAAATTCCAGACCGAAGAGCGCGCTGGCATGCAGTCCATCGAGCTGTTTGATGGCCGATTCCGGTTCAATCCGCTGGCGGACTGGAATCTGGCCGAGCTGCAAAATTATGTCGCGCAGCACCACCTGCCGGTGCATCCGATGGCGGAGGACGGTTTTCTATCGATCGGCTGCATGCCCTGTACGCGGCGCTTGAATCCCGGGGAAAATTACCGCGATGGCCGCTGGGCCGGCTTTGACAAACGCGAATGCGGCATCCATCTCGGCATGGATGGCGAAGGAATCTGACCGATGTTCCGCCATCTGGCCCTGGTGGCGCTGATCAGCAGCGCGGCATCCAACGCATGTGCTGCGGAAGACGCCGACGCGCCGCTTTCCGCCTTGTTCGGCAATGCCGCGGAATCGGCACGCGCTGCCCAGCCAGCATGGAGCAGTCCGCTGGTCACCACGACGGGATTATTGGAGCAGCGATTCCGGTTTGATGTGGAACGGCAGAGCGCCGGAAATGGCGCCCGCACCACGTCGCTTGATGGCGGGCGTGGCTTCGACCTGATCGTCAGCGGTTCTAACGAGATCCAGATCGGATTGCCCCCCTATGAAATTCGCAGCGCGGTGCCGGGCGCATCAGGCGTTGCGGGATTTGGCGATTGGCCTTTCCTGCGGATCGAGCAGCGGTTGGCAAGCAGTCCAGGTAATGCCGGCAATTATGTCGTGACCACATGGCTGCAGGTGCAGGCGCCCACCGGTGTATTGCGCCTGACCAGCCGCGCGTGGACCTACACACCGACGCTGGCCTTCGGCAAAGGCTGGGGCGCGGTTGATGTTCAGGGCACGGTCGCAGTTGTGCTTCCTGCATCACATGCGGCAGTGATTGGAGATCAACTGCAATCAAATCTCGCCGTACAGTACCATGTCCTGACCGTGCTTTGGCCGGAACTGGAAGCGAACTGGACCTGGTATTCGAACGGTCAGCGCGGCGGCTTGAACCAGCTTTATCTGACAGCCGGTGTTGTTGCGGGCCGTTTCCAGTTAACGCGCGATTTGAGATTAACGCTGGGCGGCGGCTATCAATTTGCGGTCGCACCGGATTACCGGCCGAAACCGCTGACGCCGGCGTCGCAGCATGCGTGGTTGTTCACGTCACGCGTGAATTTCTAACTCACTGAAGCCAGTCGCGCAGCAGAGCGCTGACTTCTCCCGGCGATTCCACCGTTGCCATGTGGCCGCAATTCTCGATGACAGCGAGCTTTGCGCCCGGGATTGTTGCGGCAATCTCCTCATGTACAGCCACCGGACTCCACAGATCGTCGCGTCCGCAAGCAACCAGCGTTGGACAGGCGATTTGCGGGAGGACAGGACGATAATCCGGGCGATTCAGGAGTGCCTGCACTTGCCGAACGTAGATCTCCGGCGTAGCGCGGCAGATCATACCGGTCAGCGCAGACATGAATTCCTGCTGATTCAATCGCGAGGGATGCACGATCATCGGGAGCCAGCGTGCGGCCAGCGCCTGCATTCCCTGTGTTCGCGCCAGTTCGATGAGTTCGCGGCGTTTGTCCGGTTCGTCCGGCATTGCCGGAGTCGCTGTGGTATCGAGCAGCGCCAGTCTCTCGACGCGTTCGGGCGCAGTGCGCATGATTTCGAGCGCAACACGGCCGCCCATGGAATGACCAGCCAGTGCAAAACTGGGTGGCGCGGCCTTCAGCACTTCACGCGCCATGCCCGCCAGCGAATCGTGGCCATAGAAATGCAGCCATGCCGCAACCCGCAATTCGCCGTGCAGGGCGGCTTTCTGCGGCGCCCAGACGGTGGCATCGCATAGCAATCCAGGCAGGAGAACCAGCGGTGCGCTCATACGACCGGCGCGGTTGGAATAAGCCTGCCGCCGAGACGCACGGGTTCGGCCCTGACAGCAAGGCCGGTTGTGCGGTCCGTTTCGATGAACACTGCGCACATCGTCCCGGGGCCCGTGGCCGGCGTCATGCGGCCGCTTGGCATTTTTTTTGTGAAGCGTTGCAACGGCTCGAATTTGTCCATGCCGATGACCGAATCGTAATCGGCGCAGGCGCCGGCATCTGTCTGGTATCCGGTGCCGTGCGGCAGGATTTGTGTATCGGCGGTCGGGATATGGCTGTGCGTGCCGATGACGCAGGATGCGCGCCCGTCGCAAAACTGACCCATGGCCATTTTTTCCGATGTCGCTTCCGCATGCATATCCACAACGATGGCATCCGCGGCATCGCGCAAGGCGCAGGCGGACAGCTCCGCCTCTACAGCGGCAAAGGGATCGTCGAGTGGATCCATATAGACGCGGCCCATGACATTGATCACCAAGACCCGGAATCCGCTGCGCGTGTGATAGAGACTGGCGCCGCGGCCGGGCGTGCCGCGTGGATAATTGTGCGGGCGGAGAATACGATCGTCCTGATCGATGAAGGACAGGATCTCGCGCTGGTCGAGCCAGTGATTGCCGCTGGTCAGCACATCGATTCCGGTGGCGAACAGCTCATTGGCAACATTGCGGGTGATGCCGAAGCCGCCGGCGGCGTTTTCACCATTCGCGACGACAAAATCCAGGGTGAGGTTTTCCCGCAAAGCGGGGAGTTCGCGGGCAACTGCATCACGCCCGGGCCGGCCGATAATGTCTCCGATGAACAAGAGTCGCATTACCTGATCCTGCGCGCGCGGTTTTCGGTGACGATCCAGTCAAGCCTTTCGTCATGGTCGAGATGCGGCAGCTCGGGAAATTCCTGGACCTCGAATGCAAAACCTGCGGCAGTGATGGATTTTGCCGCGCGCAAGCCACGGATGGACCGGTCATAATAGCCGGCGCCATATCCAACCCGGTAACCGGCGCGGTCAAATGCGAGCATCGGCACAATCAGAACGTCGGGGTCGAGCTTCGGCCAGTCCGGCGATGGCTGCGACAGACCAAAACCACCGCGGACGAGCTGTGCGCCGGCTTCCCACAAATGAAAATCGAGCGGCCGATTGCGCCCGGCAACACGCGGCATGACGATGCGGTGTCCGCGCCGGCGCAACTCGCTTTCCAGAAATTGCGGATCGGCTTCATCGCCAATCGCCCAGTAACTCGAGACAACGGCATTGGGCGGTACCGGCACTTGCATCAGGAACTGCAGCGCCATAGCTTTGGACAGAACGGCGACCTGGGACGTCAATGCGGCACGACGGTCCGCTGCTTCTTTGCGGATGGCTTCCTTGGATGGCACAGCGGACATTCGCCGGTGTTTAGGGCAATTTGCGATTTTTTTGAAATCGCAAATATGCCCTAATATTTGTGTTGGCGCGTTTTCTGCGCCGAACCGGCAGCCAGTTCGGCCTTCGTCAAGACTTCGGCGGACCAGATGGCCAAAGCTCGCCCGCCGAAGCTTTCAGCGTAGGCGGGTCGGCGAAAAACGCTTCAGTAGAAAATGGGCGGGACCGCCATCGCCGTTGGATATTGGATCCTCACGGGCCTGCAAGCGCAGGTGGGCGCCATATATCCGGGACCACGATCCCGGTCAGGGACAGCTCCCAGTGAGTACCATTAAGGCCCCTGGGCATCTCATTCCTGACGCGCGGAGCAGAACCCGCCCAATAGAAATTTAGTGGGCGGAAGCCCGGTCCGCAATGGGCCTGACGGCGGACGGCGGCGGGAGCCGCGCAACAAGCCGGGAATTCCGGCGAAAGCCTCGCCGGGAACACAGTTTTTTGGCTCTTCGCCGCTTGTTCGGCTAACTGAAACTGGAGTATCGGATGGCGCTGAACCCGTTCCCTTACGGACCGGATTGTCGATTCGTCAGCCGAATCCGAGCCGGTAAAATTTATGGAAAAAGAAAGGATTTGAAGAATGGCGGTCCGCGTCGCGATCAATGGATTTGGCCGGATTGGACGCCTGGTATTGCGTTCGATCATTGAAACCGGCCGCAAGGATTTGCAGGTCGTCGCGATCAATGATCTGGGCCCGGTGGAGACCAATGCGCACTTGCTCCGGTATGACTCGGTGCATGGCCGGTTTCCCAGGGACGTGAAAGTCAAAGGTGACCACATGACGGTCGACGGCCAGGAGATGAAAGTGACGGCGATCCGCGACCCGGCGGAACTGCCGCACAAAGAATTGGGCGTCGATCTCGCGCTGGAATGCACCGGGATTTTCACCAATAAGGACAAGGCATCGGCGCATCTGGCCGCCGGTGCCAAGCGCGTCCTGATCTCGGCCCCTGCGGACGGGGTGGATCTCACCGTGGTTTACGGGGTCAATCACCAGAAGCTGACGCGGGACCACGTGGTGGTCTCCAACGCATCCTGCACCACCAACTGTTTGGCGCCGATGGCCAAGGTCCTGAACGATACCGTGGGGATCGAGCACGGATTCATGACGACCGTGCACTCCTACACCAATGACCAGCCGTCGCTCGACCAAATCCACAAGGATCTTTACCGCGCCCGCGCTGCAGCAGTGTCGATGATCCCGACTTCGACCGGGGCGGCGAAGGCCGTGGGTCTGGTGTTGCCCGAACTGAAGGGCAAACTGGACGGCGTTGCCATCCGCGTGCCGACGCCGAATGTTTCGGTGGTCGATCTGAAAGTGGTGACCAAACGCGAAACCACGGCGCAGGAAATCAATGAGGCGATGAAGCGCGCAGCGAGTCAGGAGCTGAAAGGCATTCTGGACATCGTCGAAGCGCCGCTGGTCTCGGCCGACTTCAACCACAACCCGGCATCTTCGTCTTTTGCGCTCGATCAGACCAGGGTCATCAACGGAAAATTCCTGCGGGTGATGTCGTGGTACGACAATGAGTGGGGCTTTTCGAACCGTATGGCCGACACGGCTGTCGCGATGGCCAAATTGATCTGATCCCTGTCCATGGCTTCGTTTCGAACGCTCGACGATCTGGATGTGGCGGGCAAGCGCGTGTTGGTGCGGCTCGATCTGAATGTGCCGATGAAGAACGGCGTCGTGACCGACGGCACGCGCATTGACAGGCAGGCGCCGACGGTGCGCGAACTGGCGGAGAAGGGCGCGCGCGTGATCGTGCTGTCCCATTTCGAACGGCCCGGTGGAAAAGTCGTCCCGGAACTGTCCTTGCAGCCGGTGGCGCCGGCGCTGTCGAAGGCAATCGGCCGGCCGGTTGCCTTCGCATCTGACTGCATTGGACAGGATGCAGAGAATGCCGTGCGGAAGCTGTGCAATGGCGAGGTACTGCTGCTCGAAAACACCCGCTTTCATTCCGGAGAAGAAAAGAACGATGCGGGTTTCGCCAAAGAGCTGGCGGCACTCGGCGAGATCTATGTGAATGATGCGTTCTCCGCCGCCCATCGCGCACATGCCTCGACCGAAGGTGTTGCGCGTCTGCTGCCAAATGCGGCGGGCCGCTCGATGCAGGGGGAGCTTTCGCACCTCCAACGTGCAATCGAAAAACCCGAACGGCCGCTGATGGCGATGGTGGGGGGCGCGAAAATCTCGTCGAAGATCGCGATCCTGGAAAATCTGGCGGCGCGCGTGGACATTCTGGTCATCGGCGGCGCAATGGCGAATACTTTCCTTGCCGCGCAGGGATTTTCGATCGGATGCTCGCTGACCGAAAACAACCAGATCGATGTGGCGAAGCGTGTGATTGCGTCGGCAGAGTCGCGCGGCATGACGCTGCTTTTGCCTGGCGATGTCGTGGTGGCGCATGAACTGAAACCAGATGGCGCAAACCGGATTGTCGGCGCGTCGCAGGTTGCGGAAGACGAAATGATTCTCGATGTCGGCCCACGCACGATCCAGGCGTTCGGCCGCGCGCTCAATGGCGCGAAAACCCTGCTGTGGAACGGGCCGCTGGGCGCGTTCGAAACGCCGCCTTTCGATCGTGGAACCAATGCTGCGGCCAGAGCGGTTGCCGAACGCACGCGCGAAGGCAAATTGCTGTCGGTTGCAGGCGGTGGTGACACCGTCGCAGCGCTGGCGCATGCCGGTGTAGAAACCGATTTTAGCTATGTTTCGACTGCGGGTGGGGCCTTTCTCGAATGGCTCGAGGGGCGGACTCTTCCCGGCGTCGCCATTCTCGATCACCGCTGAATTCGCATCGTTTGAATGAGGACAAGATGAACAAAGACCAGCTGATCAAGACCGCCCGTGCAATGGTGGCGAAGGGCAAGGGTATTCTCGCCGCGGACGAAAGCTCCGGCACGATCAAGCGCCGCTTCGATGCGATCGGCGTGGAATCCACGGAAACGAACCGCCGTGATTATCGCGAGATGCTGTTTGGCACAACGACTGCCATGAAGAACCAGATCTCGGGCGTCATTCTCTATGACGAAACCATTCGTCAGAATGCCAACGACGGAACACCGCTGGTGCGTCTGATCACCGAGGCGGGCTCGCTGCCCGGCATCAAGGTGGACAAGGGGACGAAGCCGCTTCCGGGTTGCCCCGATGAAGTGATCACCGAAGGTCTCGACGGGTTGGGCGAACGTCTGGACGAGTACCGGAAACTCGGCGCGGTCTTCGCAAAATGGCGAGCGGTGATTGACATCGCCGAGGGAATCCCCAGCTACACCGCAATCAACACCAATTCCCATGCGCTCGCGCGTTACGCCGCGATCTGTCAGGAACACGACATTGTTCCGATTGTCGAGCCGGAAGTACTGATGGACGGGGGGCATGATATCGACCGCTGCGCCGCGATCACAGAATGGGTGCTTAAAACCGTTTTTTCCGATCTCTATTATCAGCGCGTGATGCTGGAAGGCATCGTATTGAAGCCGAACATGGTGATTTCCGGAAAAAAAGCGGCAAAGCGCGCCGGGGCGGAGGAAGTGGCGGAGAAGACGCTCCGTGTGCTGAATAATTGCGTGCCGCCGGCGGTTTCCGGCATCGCCTTTTTGTCGGGCGGCCAGTCGGATGAGGAAGCCACCGTGCATCTCAATCTGATCAATCAGATGGGTCCGTTGCCGTGGCCGGTGACGTTCTCCTACGGCCGCGCATTGCAGCACGAGCCGCAAACAGTCTGGGCCGGCAAGCCGGAAAATGTGGCAGCGGCCCAGCGCGCCTTTGCCCATCGTGCGAAAATGAACGGTCTCGCGGCGCAGGGGCAGTGGAAGCGTGATCTGGAAAAGGCGGCGTGAGCCGCTGCCGGCTGTACCTGATCACACCGCCCGCTCTGGAGCCGGAAAAATTCGCCCCGGAGCTTGAGGCCGCGATCGGCGCCGGCGATGTCGCCAGCGTCCAGCTGCGGCTGAAGAATGTCGCTGATGACGCGGTGCTGCGTGCCGGCCGCATTCTGATGCCGATCGTGCAGCGGGCTGGCGCGGCGTTCATCGTCAATGACCGGCCGGATCTCGCAGCCGCTCTCGGTGCCGATGGCGTTCATGTCGGGCAGGAGGACGCGTCCTATGGCGATGCGCGGGCGCTCGTTGGCAAGGATCGCATCGTTGGTGTCACCTGCCACGCCTCGCGCCACTTCGCGATCGATGCGGCGGAGCAGGGTGCCGATTACGTGGCGTTTGGCGCCATGTTTCCGACATCGACCAAAGAAGCGAAAACCCGCTGCGAAATCGAACTGATCCAATGGTGGGCGGAAATGATGGTCGTGCCCTGTGTCGCCATTGGCGGCATCACCGTGGAGAACTGCTGGCCAGTGATCGAGGCGGGTGCTGATTTTCTCGCGGTCGCTTCCGGCGTGTGGGATTTTCCGCAAGGCCCCGCCGCCGCAGTGCAGGCCTTTAACCGGCTGACAGCGCAGAGTTGAGGTATTTTACAACGTTTGCCCGATGCGTCTCGCCTTGGTACAAGCCGCGGCCCCAGAAAGCGTCACTCGCATGAGCAAAGTCGCAGGAAACGAAGTCCGTCCCGGCATGGTGATTGAGTTGAACGGTCAGCTCTGGTCCGTGGTCAAAACCCAGTCGGTGAAGCCCGGCAAGGGAGGCGCCTATAATCAGGTCGAACTCAAGAACGTCGTCAACGGCGGCAAGCTGAACGAACGATTCCGCTCTGCCGAGATGGTGGAGGAGGTGCAGCTTGAACGGCGCGACTTCCAGTATCTCTACGCCAGCGGCGACATGCTGACATTCATGGATATGCAAAGCTATGACCAGATCGAAATCCCGGAGGATTTCGTCGGCGATCGTGTGCGTTTTTTGCAGGAAGGCATGAAGGTGATCGTGCAGTTGCACGAAGGAAAACCAATCGGGCTTTCGCTGCCGCAGCAGGTTGTGCTGGAAATTGTCGAAGCCGATCCCGTGACCAGGGGGCAGACTGCGGCGTCATCCTACAAATCGGCGACGCTGGAGAACGGTATCCGCATTCAGGTCCCGCCATTTATCGAAAAGGGGACCAGGGTGATCGTGTCGACGGACGACGGAACCTACGTGAAACGGGCGGAGTAAGATCACAGGGTCTGTCAAGAACGCAGTGCACAGCAACGCGTTTGATTGTCGACCCGGTTGACGAACACCATGCCATATTTATCGCCCGCGCTGAATGTGATGCTCGCTGCCGCGAAGAAGGCCGGCCGCGCACTGATCCGCGATTTCGGCGAACTCGAGAATCTGCAGATTTCGAAAAAGGGGCCTGCCGATTTTGTCACCACCGCGGATTCCCGCACCGAGCGCATTCTGGTCGAAGAACTGACTCGGGCGCGGCCGGGTTACGGATTTCTGCTGGAGGAATCCGGCAGGATTGAAGGGCGTGACAAGACCCATCGCTTCATCATCGACCCGATCGACGGAACTTCGAATTTCCTCCACGGAATTCCGCAATTCGCGATCTCAATTGCGCTGGAACGCGAAGGCAGTCTGGTATCGGCGCTGGTGTACAATCCCGTGGTCGACGAGATATTCGTCGCGGAAAAAGGGCACGGGGCCTATCTCAATGACCGGCGTCTTCGGGTCGCCGCACGCAAGCAGCTTTCGGATATCCTCGTTGCATCAGGCGCGCCGTTCATGGGCAAGGACGGGCGCGAGGAATTTCTGTCCGAACTCGATGCGATCATCTCCTCAACCGCGGGCATGCGCCGTTTCGGTTCGGCGTCGCTCGACCTCGCGTGGACCGCTGCGGGGCGCTTTGACGCGTTCTGGGAACGCAATCTCAAGCCATGGGATGTCGCGGCCGGGATTCTTCTGGTTCGAGAAGCCGGTGGTGTGGTCACCGACATGAATGGCCGCGATTCGATGATGGATCTCGGCCACATCCTTGCCAGCAACGACACGCTGCATCGGCCGCTTCTGGAGATGCTGCGAGGCCGGTCTAAGAGTAGCGCAGCTTCCTGACCGCCATCAACCGGCCCATGACGAATACCAGCAGGGTAGCGCCGAGCATGAGCGTCGCTAACACCGCCAAGGCTGACGAATAGCCGCCGCTCTCCTGTTTCAGGACGCCCACCATCCATGGCCCGATGAAGCGCCCGAGGCTGCCGATGGTATTGATGAAGCCGATTCCGCCGGCCGCGGCGGTGCCGGCCAGAAATGTCGCGGGCAGGCTGAAGAATGGACCGTTATAGGCCAGCGTTCCGGCCATGGAGAGCGTCAGGGCCACCAGCATCAGCAGCGGCGATTGTGCCGCCGCGGCCAGAATGAGGCCCAGGGTTGCGAGTCCCAGCGGGATGATCACATGCCAGATTCGTTCATTGTGGGCATCGCTGTGGCGGGCCCAAAGAATCATCGCAACCATGCCGACGATGAAGCACAGCGCGACGACAAAGCCGGTGGCGAAATTGGAAAAGCCCATTCCGTGGACGATCTGCGGCAGCCACAACTGCACGCCATAAAGCGCGCATTGATTGCCAAGCAGCACGAGGCCCAGCGCAATCACGCGAACGTCGAATAGACCGGGCCAGAAATCCTTCTTTTCGGCATGCGAATCAGTTGCGAGGACTCTCCTGACGCGAGTCTTTTCATCGGGCGTCAGCCATGTTGCGTTGGCGGGCCGGTCCGGAAGCAGTTTCAGCGATGCGAATGCGAGCAATGTGACCGGAATGCCTTCGAGGATGAACATCCATTGCCAGCCATGCAGACCGGCGATTCCGTTCATGCTGAGAATGGACGTCGAAAGTGGTCCGCCAATGATATTGGCCAGTGGAATGGCAGCCATGAAGATGCCGACAAACCTGCCGCGCCACGAATCGGGAAACCAAAAGGCCATATAGAGCAGCATGCCGGGGAAAAATCCGGCCTCGGCAACGCCGAGGGCAAAACGCACCCCGTAATAGCTGTACGGGCCGGTGATCAGGGCATTGCAGGCCGAAACCACGCCCCAGACGCCCAGCATCAGAAACACCCAGCGCCGGGCGCCGAGTTTCACGAGGATCAGACTGGCCGGGATCTGAAACAGCAGGTAGCCGATGCTCCAGATACTGCCCCCGAATCCATATTCGGAAGGCGACAGGTTGAGATCATTGTTCATGGTGAGTGCCGCGAAACCGACATTCACCCGGTCGACGTAATTCACGACATAAAGCAGCATGATGAACGGCAGCAGCCGCCGCGCGCAGCGGGCGAAAATTGCGTCATCGGCAGGTTCGATCGCCTGTGCCATGCCTCACCTCCAGGATCGCACCGTATCACACGCGTGATTCGGCGCCACAACCATGGCGCAAACTTGAGCGACGGCTTAACATTAGGCCTGATGAAGCATACGACCACATTTGCCGTCCTGATGGCGATTGCGCTCGGAGCCGGAGCAAGTTCTGCGCGCGCCGCGCCTCTGTCCCGTTACGGCGTATTTGTATTTGGCACTACGTGCACGAACCCGGAAAGCGACGACACTGGTGGAAGTCGATTGACGGTAATGAGGACTGGCGATGGAGATTATGCTCTGTACCAGTGGTCCGAGGGACCTGAAGTCGCGGCCGAGGGACTTGATGTCCTCATCGACAGTTCTGGTTCGCATATCTCATTCAGTGTGCTTTTGCCCGGCGCACCAGCCGAGACCCGATACACTCAAAGTTTCACAGGTCTGATTTCGACGGAGGCCGTAACACTCTCGGGCGGCTATTCGCCGGTCGGAAAGCCGTTCACATTGCCGCGTGTCACTGATCTCGCAGCACCAAAACCAATCTGCCAACCTCTATCGGGAGACCAGAAATGAAATCGCGTTGCTGGTGGCCAGCTACATCCTGAGCGGCTGGAAATAGCCGGTGAGTTCGAGATAACCGGTCGCGCCCTTTGACCGCACCGCGCCTTCCCAATAGACCGGACCGCCGGTCGGGTGAGCATCATATTCCTGATTGTCGAACAACGGCGTCAGATGCCATTGCCGCTCGCCATCGGGCAAATGCACGCCAAGATTCATCTCCACCGGATAGGTCGTACCGCTTTGCGGTGAGCGCCACTTGCGCAGCGGCGTAAACCGCAGGTCGCCCGGGGAAAGAACGTGTATGGCGCCGTTCGCTTCGCGCAATGTTCCGCCCGCCCACATTGTGCCACCGGCGCGGTCGCGAATCCGGAATGCCATCAGCGCGCCACCATCATCCAGATTGAGTCCGGTCCAGTCCCAGCCCACGGCGTCCGGATCGAGATAGTTCGACGACCATTCGCGGTCGAGCCATGCCGAGCCGGTGACGGTTTCGCTGTGGCCGTCGCGAGCGGCCTGCCCGGTCACCGCGAGATGCGGAACGCTGTAGTAATGGCTGGCATCGCCCTGCTTGGGCCCTTTGCGGCTGTAGCCGTTCTCGCCTTCCGGCAGCACTGCTTCCGTCGGCGTGAACGTCAGATCGAGGGTGAAGTCCTTGCCGCCCGCCAGTGTATGGAATCGTCCGTTAGTAGAACGTTTCAACGACCAGTCGCCGATTACGACATCGGCATCGCCGGTCGCGGCTTGCGCGAGACCGAAACCGGCGCGGTAAATCCGCTCCTGATGCAGCAGCCTGCCGAGTTTCGGGTCGGACAGTGCAGCATGCGCGTACAGGATTTGTTTGGCTGCAAACGCGCTGGGATTGTCTTCCGCAATGCCGGGCCGGAACCGGAAGAAAGTCACCTGGAATCCCATTGGCGATCCATCGGAACGCTTTAGCCATCCGGTGATGTACCACCACTCATTGCGGAATGCCGGATGTGCGCCATGATCCGCCGGGAAGCTGAATGGAACGCCGGGCCGGACTTCGGGAAACGATACATGGTCTGAAGCAGCTGCAACGCTTGTGAGAGCCGCGATCACAAGTCCGGCGATGAGTCCAAATATCCGCATCACCAATCCTCGCGCACGGCCATGATTGTGTCCCGGGATGCCGCCTTGCGCCCGGCGATCAGCGCCGTTCCCGCCGAGGCGGCGATCAACGCAACGGTGACAACAACGAACAAAGTCACCGGCAGGCGCACATCCATGGTCCAGTGAAACGACTGCGGATTGATCACATTGATCAGCACCTGGCTGATCGCCAGTCCGAGCGCGATTCCGGCAACGGTACCAATGATACCAAGCAGTGCGCCCTCGGCCGCCAGCATCATGATGATCTGGCGCCGCAATACGCCGACATGGCGCAACATTCCGAATTCCTTGCTGCGCGCCAGCGTCTGGCTCGAAAATGTCGCTGCAATTCCGGCAAGGCCGACCAGGATTGCAATCGCCTCCAATACATAGGTCACTGCAAAACTGCGGTCGAAAATCCTTAGGGACATTGTCCGGATAGCGCGAGAATCCATGATCATCGTGCCGCCCGCGATCGTCTGTGGCAGAGCGGCATGGATGTCGCGCATTACCCGGCCTTCATCCGTACCCGGACGCAGATCGATGGCCGCATCTGTGCACAAATTGTCACCGGTGAGCGCGGTATAGTCGGCCAGATCCATGGCAATCGCGCCCTGCTGCCGTCCATAATCGCGCCATTCACCGGCAACAAAAAACGGCTTCACGCCGCGGTTTTTGAGCGGCAGGTTTATCCAGTCCCCGGGGGCATATCCGTACATCAGCCGTGCTGGCTCCGATACCCACACCGGAATGGCGCCGGCCGGGACCGCAAGGCTGTGCCCGACCAGCGGCACAATCCCCCTGGGATCGTGATGATTGAGCGCAGTCGCCATCAGATCGATAGCGGGCCTGTCCGCCGTCAGCCGCAGCGGCATATTCTTGCGAAAGTGGATCGCAGCGATTCCCGGAATTCCGGCGAGGCGCTGTTGCACGTCGGGTGTCAGCGCATCGCCGGTGTCGCTGTCGACGCGCATGTAAATATCCGATGGCAGGATTTGCACCAGCCACGCGTCGACGGAGTTGCGGAAGCTCCAGATCATCACGGCCATGGCAATCATCAGGCTCGTGCTTGCGACCATGCCGCACAGAGCAATCGCGGCCTGTCCCGGCGCACCCCAGAGATGTTTCAGGGCCAGATCGGCCGGCGCCGGAAAGGCAAAGCGGCGCAAGGGCGACAGGAGCATGCGCGCCAGCAATGGCATGGCGGCCACACCGCCGGCGAGCAGCAACGCGATCGATATGTAACCGAATAGCGGCAGTCCACTGATGGGCGGAAGGAAAGCGGCACCCGCACCGATCGCCAGGAGACACAGCGCGACCGCCGCGCCCGGCGATTTGCGCGGATCGGCCGGATCGCCCACCTGTTTGATGGCAATCGCAGGCGCGGCGCGGGCTGCAGCTCGTGCGGGAAGAAAACTTCCCGCCAGTGCAGCAACAATGCCAAGAAAGAAGAAGAACAATGCAGCACCGGGCGCAAACACCAGCTCCGGACTTGTGCCGCTGAAATAGCCGCCGCCGAGATCTCCCCCGAGAAAGCGCAATGCAAGTGCCGCAAGTCCCCAGCCCAGCAACAAGCCGGCAATACTCCCGAGAATGCCGATAGCAGCACCCTCGGCGAGAACCTGTGCCAGCACCGCATTGCGCCGCATCCCAAGCACCCGGAGCAGCGCAAATTGCGCGTGACGCCGCGCCACCGCCAAAGCCTGGGCCGAATAGGCGAGAAACAGTCCCGTTAGCAACGCCATCAGCGCCAGCATGTCGAGATTCATCCGGTAAGCGCGCGATAGACTTCCGGTCCGCGCCTGTTCGCTCTGGCGTGTTACCAGTTGCGCATCGGAAGAGAGCAGCGATTGCACGCCGCTGCGCACGCGCGCGGAATCGACTCCGTCGGCGAATCTGAGATCGACGCGCTGGATGAATCCTGGCGTGCCGAGCCGCCATTGCGCCGTGCCGATGTCCAACACGGCAAGATTTTGGCCGGTGGAAATATTCGGCAGCGTGCCGGCGATCCGGAATGACGCGTTCTTTCCGGCGGCATTGATGGCAATTTCACCGCCGATATGCTGGTGCAAAGCCGAAAGTGCCGACGGTGAGAGAAAAACCGAATCCGGTGAAGTATCTGCGCTGCTGGCAAATCCACCCTGGCCCGAACCACTCGCCGTATCGGCCGCACGGCCGACCAGAAGCGGCGTCACCGGTATCGCGCGGAACACATCAATTCCCAGAACGGTCAACGCCACAGCGCCGGAATGTGCGGCCAGTTCGATCACCGGGCTGGCGCCCGCAATGCCTGCGCTGCGGGCCAGCTTCGGGTAAAGACTCTCGTCAAACCCGTGCGGCGTCACCGAATGCACCTGGAGGTCGGCGTCCCCATTGACCGCCTGAACCGCCCGGTCGAACTCATTCAGTGCCGATGCATTGACCAGATGCACGGCGAATCCGAGCCCGACGCCGATGGCGATTGCCAGCGCAGCGAGAAGCACGCGGCCGGGATAGGCCCGGACTTCGCTCCAACCAATCCAGCCCAGCGCAACAGTCGTCATGCCGGGATCAGCCCCGCGCGGGACAGGGCATAGACCCGGCTCGCCACGGAGGCTGCAAGCCGCGAATGGGTCACCAGCACCACCGAAACACCCGAGCGCCTGACCTCCGACGAAAACAGCTCAAGAATCCTCGCTGCCGTTTCGGGATCCAGATTTCCCGTGGGCTCGTCCGCGAGGATCAGCGACGGGTGGTGGACCAGCGCACGCGCAATCGCCACGCGCTGTAATTCCCCGCCGGACAGTTGTTGCGGGTAGTCTTTCTCGCGTCCCCCGAGACCGACGGCCGCAAGCATCGCAGACGCGCGCTCGAGCGCAGGTTTACCCCCTATTTCCAGCAGAACCAGCGGCAGAGCCACATTCTGCGCCAGGGTCAAATGCGGCAGCACGTGAAACGCCTGAAAAACAAAGCCAATGGCCCGCCGCCGCAGCCTCGTGCGAGCATCGTCGCCGAGCTGCTCCAGTGCTTCTCCGGCAATCGCGATGCTTCCTGCATCCGGAGTATCGAGTCCGGCGATCAGGTTGAGGAGAGTGGATTTGCCGGCACCCGATTCCCCCATGATGGCGAGGAACTCACCGGCTGCAACTGAAAGTTGAAGACCTGAAAAAAGTATCCGGCCGCCCGGCACAATCTTGCGGAGGCCGCTGACCTGAAGCAGGGGCAGTGATGTGGGTTTTGGGACGAGCATCGGCTCGGTCATGCTCATCTGCTGACTTAGCTCCGTAAGACTGGAATTGTCGATTCAGACGGGCGCCACCTCGCCCTATAGTGTCCATATGAGCGCTGTTCCGCACGCGAAAGCAGACAATCCCTACACCGCCCGAATGGCCGAATTCGTGGCCGGCCTGACATTCGAGGCCATTCCGCCCGAAGTCATCGCGCGTATCAAACTACTGATCCTGGACTCGCTTGGATGCGCGCTGTTCGGCGCCAGGCTCGAATGGAGCCGAATCCTTTGCGAGACGCTCGCGGCGGTCGACTCCACTCCGGCATGCGGCGTCTGGGGCACCGGTCTGCGTTTGTCCGCACCGCATGCTGCGCTTGCCAACGGCACTCTGGTGCAGAGTTTTGAACTCGATGACGTACATCGCCAGGGTGTGCTGCATGTCGGCGCCGTCGCGCTGCCGCCCTTGCTGGCCGTCGCAGAACTGCGCGGCATGACCGGGCGGGATTTCCTGCGGGCTGCGGTGGCCGGATATGAAATCGGACCACGTGTCGGCATGTGCATGGGTCCGCAACATCTCGTGCAGGGCTGGCATTCCGGGGCGACAGTCGGGGTATTTTCCGCCGCGGCTTCCGCATCGGCGGCGCTGCAGCTGCCGGCCGCGAAAATCATTCATGCGCTCGGGATTGCAGGCACGCAGGCGAGCGGACTCATGGCCGCCCAGTTCGGATCCATGGTCAAACGCATGCATGCCGGACGGGCCGCACAGAGCGGTCTTTACGCCGCGCTTCTGGCGGAGCGCGGGTTCACCGGCATCACCGATGTTTTTGAAAATTCCTATGGCGGATTTTGCACGACTTTTTCGGCTTCGGCCGGCCGGTTCGACCGTGAAGAGCTGGTCGCCGGACTCGGCCAAAAATTCGAAACCATGCGCATCTCGGTAAAGCTTTATTCCTGTGTCAGCACCAATCACACCTCGCTCGACGCGTTGCGCAAAATCGAGGAGCGCCATCCATTTTCTGCGGCGGATGTCGAACGGATTGTTGTTCGCTGTTCGCGCGCGACCCTGGAACATGCCGGTTGGCCCTACCGGCCGGAAGGCATGACCGCAGCGCAGCTCAATCTGCCGTTCTGCATCGCCACGCTGCTTCTGGAAGGTGATGTCTTTGTCGAGCAATTCTCGCCCGAGGCGATTCACAGCCCGGAGCGGATCGCGCTCGCGCAAAAAGTGCATGTGGCTGAAGATCCGGAAATCACCGCCGGTGGCGCGAAATTTCGCCACATGGTCCGCCTGTCGGTGCATTTGCGTGACGGCACGGCACTCAGTGAGACTGTCGAGGCTCCCCGAGGCTCGGAAAAGAACTTCCCTTCTCCGGAAATCATTACCGAAAAATTGACCAAACTTTGCGCCAATCTTCTGCCTCGGCGCGTCGCCGAAATTTGTGACACAGTGCTGAATCTTGAACAAATCGAAGAGGCAAATGGCCTTGCAGCCATGCTCACAAACCCAATTTGAGCAGCGACAAAATTCTTTCGGCCGAATGCGTGTATAGTGTAGCTTGAACGTAGGAACGGTCGGGTAGGGGGACTACCCGACCGTCCCGCCCTGGCAAGGATGGCTTGGATTCCCGTTTGCCGAGATATTCATGACCATCCATTGCCGGGGAATTCCGGCAATTCAGTTTTTGCCTAGGCGGCTATTTCAAGGCTCTTCACCGCGCTTCCCGAGCGCCTGGCTTTCGGCCAGACGATCGGATGAATGTCATCATCGAGCGCGTCTCCGTCATTCATATTAGTTTTGTGCAGAGGTTGCGCCGGCGCGCCGGGCCGGTGGCGGTATCTCATCTCCGCATCGCAGTAGCGAAGCGAAAATGCCGCGCGAAGCGTGTTGCTGCGGTTGCCCTCCGACCCGTGCACCGTCAGGAAATGATGCACAAGCACATCGCCTGGCTCGGCCTCGAGATAGTCCACGCCATAGGCTTCGGGGTTGGCTTCGATTTTCGGCATGTCTTCGCCTTCCGCGCCCGGGAACGGCAATTCGCTGATGAACACATTTGCCTTGAACATCTTGTGCCAGCGGTGCGAACCGGGGATGTAGCCCACCCGGCCGCCGCCTGCCTTAACGCTGTTCAGCGGAATCCAGAAGACGCAGCCGCTGTCGCCATCGAGGTGAAAATAGGGCACGTCCTGGTGGAACGCGGCGCGATCCACTGCGCCCGGCTCTTTGATGAACATCTGATCGTCATAGAAGCGGACGCAGGGCGCATCGAGCAGTTGCGCGGACATTCCGGCGAGTTTCTCGCCGAGCGCGAATCTGGCCAATTCCGGGACCCGGCGCCACACGCCAGTATCGAGCAGAAAATTTCCCCGTTTGGCGCCGGCGGCCGGGGGATCCGCAAGGCGCGGCAGATCGGATGCGCGAATGGCCGCCGCAAGTGCCGCGAGATCGTGCTGAACCGAGCCTTGATCATCAACGGCTTGCTGATTCCATACGCTGTCAGCAGCGACGGTGACATTGTAACTGTTGGGACTGAGATCAAAACTGGTCTGGGCGCGCGCCATCGCCTGGCGGAGCATCGCGACATCGTCGGCGGTCAGGACGCCGTTCAGACGAACAAACCCGTATTCGGAAAAACGCCGGCGCTGCGCGTCCGTCAGTTCAACAGGGAATGAGTCAGCGCTTTGCATTGTTTTTTTCCTTTTGCGGTTTTCTGCGGTGTGGCCGGCCCCGGGGTGATAAAACTGCGCGCTGCCGTTTCAAACAGCAGGGTCAATTGGTAGCGGTCATAGGGATCGTGGATCGTCTCCAGAATCTCGCGTATTCGGTGAACTTCGGCCCGCAGTTCGTCCGTCTTCGCCATGTTCCCTCACGCAGCCATTTGGTAATGGATGTCGGCGGCAGGAGCCGAAACCGCATAGCACCACACCGGCCCCGTTACGCCGCGGACCGCACGCGTGTTTGAAATCATGCGTTCGGAGACATCAAACAGCACCGAAATGCACTTGCCTTCGGGATAGCGGACGATCGGTCCCAGGCGGCGCACGTCCCAATGCGTCTCCTTCATGGTTTTCCAGAAGAAGGCATCGCAGCACAAGCTCATGTGAGTGAGGTTTATGCTCATTCCGTATTCGAGCATCGCAACCAAAAGTTCACCGGCAACGCGACGGTTCTCTTCCGGGCAAACACGCTCTTTGACGACGAACCAGCGCGTGAACTCATAGATATTTTGGCCGGTGGGAATTTCGCCGGTAACGGTTTGAGGGAATACATCGCGGATGAGGTGGGGACCGGTGGTCGGATTCAGGCGCAGTCCGCCGCAGACAGAACCGGTGTCGTCGATTGACAGCAGGTAGACGGTGTCGTCGGTGTCGAACTGATCGATGTCCCGCCCGTCAGCTTTTTCGAGAGCCTTCCAGCCACGGCGCTGGACATAAATCTCATGCCGCAGGCGAAACATCTGCTCAAGCTGCGCAGTGAAGCCCGCCCGGTTATGCCGGTCGACCACGTAAATCATTCCCATTCCTCTTTATCGGAACAATCAAGAGGATGGGACGAATGTGATGCAATTGCATGTCAGTGAGGCACCTACATCAGGCGCCCGTTCAGTACTGAATCACACCGTTTTGGAGTGCCGCGACAATCGCTTGTTTTCGGGTCGCAACCCCGAATTTCTGCTTCGCGCGCTCGAGATAAGTGTTGGCCGTTTTTTCACTTATCGAGAGTATTTCGCCGATTTCCCATTCGGACTTGCCCGCGGCGTACCATTGCAGGCACTCGCGTTCACGACGTGAGAATGTTGGCCTAACCCCGTCGCTGCGTTTTCCCGACAATTTCCGCACCACCGCATGCGTATAGATCGCTGCAAGGTGCAGCCGCATGCGGTCATCATCACTGACATCAGCGTTTTCGCCCGCGATCGTCACCAGTGCGGGCCCCGAGCGTAGCCCCGGCATCGGAAATATAATGCCCGAGTTCAATCGAAATTCTGAAGCTTCGTGGACGATATTCTTTTGCTCCGGGCTATAGTGGTCGCAGGATACCATCTCCCGCCATGTGTATGGCTCAACGCTGCGGCTTAGATGCAGCCGGGCGGGATCATTCCGGATATAGTTTCGTTCGAGATATCTCGCGCTCCATTCACCTGGCCATGAAAGACAAAGGACCGTGTCCTGCAGCCGCTCACCGGGGCCGGGCATGTCAGCAAGCGCACCATTGGTGAACCCAAATTGCGATGAGTACTCGAGAAATGCATTCCACGCGGCGTGCATTTCCCCGAAGCTCTGCAGCCGCTCCACGAAGTCAAGCGCATCTCTCAGAGTCGAGCGCACGCATCCCCCTCAACGAAGACGCAATGATAAAGCTACTGCGGCCACTTTACTCATTTTGTAATCGCGTGGAAAGTACAGCGGGATAGATTTACCCCCTGCTTTCTAGCTTCGATTGTATACGGCGTCGCCGGGGAATGATGCCGGCGGGATGACAAACTTGGTGAATGGAAAACGCTGGCTTAACGCTCAGCAGCTGAAAATATTAACGAATGTGCCTGATTCGCGACGCGAGGACGGATATCGATCGCTCGTGGCCATTCCAACCCGGTGGCGCGCGGCTGAAACTTCGCGAAAGCCGCTTTGAAGGAAAACGCAAATTTCACCGGCACCGCCGCAATCTGCTGCGCTAACGCCGCTCCGGCCGCTCCGTCTTGGTGTCGCCGGCCTGGGCCGCGCTTTTGTCCTGATGGCGCCGGCACTTGCCAATCCAAAGGTGGCGGTTGTGGCGGGCGCCGATCCGCGTCCCGAAGCCCGTGCCCGGTTCTCTGTCGAGTATTCCACTCCGTCTTATGCGACCGTGGAGGAGCTATGTGAGAATCCGCAGGTCGAGGCGGTGTATGTCGCAACGCCGCATGAGGTTCATTCCGAGCATGTGCTCACGGCGGCGCGCCACGGCAAGCATGTCCTGGTGGAAAAGCCCATGGCGCTGTCGGACCGCGAATGCCGGCTGATGATTTCAGAGACTGCCACAGCCGGGGTTCAGCTGGTCGTCGGACACAGTCACAGCTTCGATCTGCCGATCCGGCGAACGCGCGAGCTGATCGCCTCCGGAGCATTCGGCGCTTTGCGCATGATCACCGCGGTCAACTTCACCGATTTTCTCTACCGTCCCCGGCGATCCGAGGAATTGCGGACCGAAAGCGGCGGCGGCGTGATTTTCAATCAGGCGCCGCACCAGGTCGATGTTGCGCGCCTGATTGCCGGAAGCCGGGTGATGTCGGTGCGCGCCATCACAGGCGCATGGGACCGCACCCGTCCCACCGAAGGCGCTTATTCCTCTCTCCTGACATTTGAGAGCGGCGCCTTCGCCTCGCTGACATATAATGGCTATGCCCATTTCGACACGGATGAATGGATGGACTGGATTGCGGAAAGCGGTCTGCCGAGGAACGCCGCGGACTACGGCGCGGCCCGGAGATTGCTGAAGATCTGCGAAACAGGTGGGGACGAACCGGCGCTGAAGAATGCGCGCAATTACGGCGGGAATGATGCGGCTCCGCGGCCACCCAACCCCGAGCGTTGGCATCAGCATTTTGGCATCCTGATTGCATCATGCGACCGCGCGGATTTGCGCCCGATGCCGAACGGTGTCGCGATTTTTGCCGATGATGCGCGCAGCTTCGACGCACTGCCGCGGCCCGTCTTTCCGCGGGCGGAGGTGATCGACGAGTTCTATGATGCGGTCATCTGCGGCGTTGCGCCGCTTCATGACGGTCATTGGGGACGCAATACCATGGAAGTCTGTTTCGCCATGCTGCAATCTGCACACAGCGGGCAAAATGTTCTGTTGGAAGAGTAAATAATGCTGTCACATGAGGATAATGAAAGACTGACGCGGATCGGACGCGGTACGCCGATGGGCGAAGTGTTCCGGCGCTATTGGTTGCCTGCATTGCTATCGACGGAGGTTGTCAGCGACGGTTCGCCCGTTCGTGTGAAATTGCTTGGCGAAAACCTGATCGCCTTCCGCAATACCGGCGGCGAAGCCGGAATCGTCGACGCCTTCTGTCCGCATCGGCGCGGCCCGATGTTTTTCGGCCGAAATGAACGAGGCGGACTGCGCTGTGTCTATCATGGGTGGAAGTTCGCGCCCGGCGGCGAATGTCTCGACATGCCGACGGAGCCAAAGGACAGCAGCTACAAGAGCCGAATCCGGATCAAGTCATATCCGTGCTTCGAGAGTGGCGGAATGTTGTGGACCTATATGGGTCCGCCGGATCAGCCGCCGTCGCGTCCGGATTTCGAATTGCTGCGCGCGCCGCCGACGCATCGCGCCGTGTCCAGAACGGTACAGGACTGCAATTACCTGCAGGCACTCGAGGGGGGGCTTGATTCTTCGCATGCCACAATCCTGCATAATATCACCATCGGCGATCTCGGTTTTCTGGACGACTATGAGCGCACGACGCCGAAGCTGAATGTCCATCTCAAGGAGTATGGTTTCCAGTACAGCGGCATGCGCGCCGCCGGCAGCCGGCATTGGGTGCGCGTCTATCAGTACATCATGCCCGCAACACAATTGCGCGCGCGCACCGTCCCGGTGCGGGGCGAAACCGCACCGCCGCGTGTGCCGCTTATCAGCGGTCACTTCTGGATTCCAAATGACGACGTGACGACGACGGTATTCAACTTTTCCTATTCGGCCGATCCGGCAATTGAGCTGGATCAGCAGTTTTGGCGCGCGGCCGAAGCCGATTATGGCCGTGGTCCGGACGACATGCTGCCGGATTTCCGTCTGAAGAAGAACCTCGCCAATAATTACATGATCGATCGCGAGCTGCAGAGAACGCGCAGTTTTACCGGGATCACCGGAATCAACACGCAGGACGTGGCGATACAGGAAGGCATGGGACCGATTGCCGATCGCTCCGAAGAGCATCTTGGATCGACCGACCGCGCCATTACCGCGGTACGCCGCCTGTTGATGGACGCGACCAGAAGTGTCGCAGCGGGAGGAACATTGCGCGGCATAGATCCGGCGACTTACCGCGATGTGCGTGCAGTAGATCATTATGCCGACAGCGAAGCCGATATCCCGGCGGTGATCGCCCGCGAAGTCCAGGCCCGCTATTGACGACGCAGGCGGGGCATCACTTCAGAGGCGAATAGTTCCATATTGCGCCGGGTCAGTTCGTCACTCAGCACTCCGAACTGAAGCATGGCGACGATGATTTCAAGCCCGGTTTTCTCGCGCATCGTTTCGATTTTTTCGCGTACGGTCTTTGGGCTTCCAACCACGACAGTACCGCTTGCCATCAGATCGTCTATGGTCTGGTTGCGCGCCCGTGATCCCAGTGACTTGCGCAGCTTCATCGTGTTCTTCATCGATGAAAGCGATGTGTATCCAGGCGGCAAAAGCATCTCCCAGGGATTGGCGAGATATTCGTTGAACAGGGATTCAATCCCGGCTTTGGCCTCGGCTTTGGCGCACTCGTCGGTCTCGGCGACATAAATCGGCGCAGCCCAACCGAGCTGCTCGCCGCCACCCGCGATCGCGATACGCACCTTATCGCGTGCGGGACAGGTCTGAATCAGCATGGATGTTTGAACCTCTTTTTCCGGGTCGCAAATGTTTGCGACTCAGGGTCCAGTTTTGTGAGGTTGGGAACGCAGCAGAGCCCCCAGTTCGTTCCGCAATGTTACGTCGGGAACTGCGGCAACAACTGGTTCAATTTTTCCATGCCGGACCACGGATCGCGACGAATGCGGTGCAAACGTTTCGGCACGGTCAGGACATTGAATTTGGCGGGATCGAGTTCCGCAGTGAGTTCGTCCCAATCCAGCGGCGTCGACACCGGTGCACCCGGACGTGCGCGCGTTGAATACGCCGCAACGGAGGTGGATGTCGGGTCATTGCGCAAATAGTCGATGAAGATCCGCCCCTTCCTTTCGGCGATCGGTATTCGCGTCAGGTAGCGGTCGGGAGCGGCAGCCGCAATCAGTTCCGCCGCGCGTTTGGCGAAGGATTTTACTTGAGGCCAGGAATAGCGCCGCGCGATCGGCAGTTGCACATGCAGACCTTTTCCGCCCGTGGTTTTCACGAATGACTTCAGCCCGACTCCGGTGAGAAACTTTCGGACCTCCTTCGCGCCGGCAATGACATCTTTGAAATCGAGACCCTCGCCGGGGTCGAGATCGAATGTGACACGGTCCGGACGTTGGGGTTTATCGGTGCGGCAGCCCCAGGGATGGATTTCAAGGACGCCCATCTGCACCAGCGCAATCAGACCGGCGGCTGTGGTGAAATAGAGATACGCGCCGGATTCCTCAAAACCGGGGATTTCGATCTCCTTGATTTGCGGCGGGATGCCGGAACCGGCATGACGCTGAAAAAAACACTTGTGCGCCTGACCGGCCGGACATCGGACAAGACTGATCGGGCGCAATCGAACAAACGGCAAAATCGATTCGGCAATTGCTTCGTAATATTCCGCCAGAGCACGCTTGGTGATCCCCTGTTCCGGATACAGCACCTTTTCCGGATGCGTAAGTGCGACGCCGTGGATGTTCTCGCTCATGATTTGACAATATCGCGGATCAGTGCCGCCGGCCGCTTCTCTGCGCGCAATTGATCCATCGTGCAGTCGTGCGGATTCTTGTCGGGCCGCCAGCGCAGGAATTTGGTTCCATGACGGAACCGGTCGCCGCTGACATGGTCGTAGCGCACTTCCGCCACCAGCTTTGGAGTCAAAGGTTCCCATTCACCGGAGCGTTCCGTGCTCCATCGCGACGGTCCACCGGGCGCGCGCCCCGTAAAGCCGGGGGGCTTACGCAGCCGCAAGAGTTTGGCGGTCAGTTTTGCGCGGTCGATGTTGGCAAAACCAGACGTAAATCCGACGTGATCCAGTCTGCCCTCGGCATCATAAAGCCCGAGCAGCAGCGATCCGACTTCGCGACTCTTTTCGGCGAAGCGAAATCCGCCGACGACACAATCGGCTGTTCGTAAGCGCTTGATTTTCAACATCGCGCGTTCGCCGGATTGATAGGATTCGTCGCTGCGTTTTGCGACGACGCCATCGAGCGCCGTTCCCGCGCGGCTCAGCCATTTGCGCGCAGTGGCGTGTGAATGGGTGCATGGTGAGAGAAACATTCCCTTCGCATCCGCCCAGCCCGCGAACAGTTTTTCCAGCGCATATCGGCGCCTGTGCAGGGACGCTTCTATCAGGCTGCGATTGTCGGGGCCAAGCAGCATGTCAAAGCAGATGAAAATCGCCGGCGTTTCTTTTGCGAGTTTGCGGATGCGGCTTTCGGCGGGATGCAGACGCAGTTGAAGTGCATCAAATGAGAGCGCGTTGCCCAGCGGAATGGCGAGTTCTCCATCAAGTACGAAACGCCGTGTCGGCAGGGCAATAAGAAGCTGCACGACATCGGGGAAATAGCGCGTCAGGCTTTTCCCGGATTTACCGCGCAGTTCGACCGCCGGCCCGTCGCGGAAGGCAAGGCATCGAAAGCCGTCCCATTTCGGCTCATATTGCCAGCCCTCACCAACAGGCAGAGTTTCGGCGACCTTTGCTTCCATGGGGAAGGTATCGAGCGGTACTCCGAGTTTCGGCAACGAACCCATGGCGCGGACAACGCGCGGCGTCGGTGACCGTTCCGTTTCAGAACGGCCGGCTCAGGAAGCGGGAATTGGCAAGCCCGAAACGCCACGGCAGATCGACTGCCCGGGTAATCCCGATGCGCGGGCCGCTGACGACTTTGACATGCGCTGGCCGGGTGAGCAATTTGAACGGAGGCGCGGTCAGCGGCTTTCCATCCAGTTCACCGGTAATCCCCAGCGCCTGCGTCAGATTTCCCGGACCGGCGCATAATTTGCGTTCGGGCACGGGTCCGCGGCGCTGCTGCATGATTTCAATTCCCGAAACCGGCTGAAGCGCGCGAATCAGCACCGCATTGCCGGTAGGTTCGCATCCACATACGAAGTTAAGACACCAATGAATGCCGTAAGAACGATAGACATATGCGTGCCCCGACGGTCCGAACATTGACGCATTCCGCGGCGTGCGCCGTCCGGCAAAGCAATGCGATGCCGGATCCGTATGATCATAAGCCTCGGCTTCAACAATGACACCGCCGGTATTGTGCACCAGCAGAGTAACGCCGATCAGATCGCGCGCGACTGTGAGCGCATCGCGCACGAAAAAATGCGGTGAGATCGCGTGGTCCAATCAGGATTACGGGTGCACGGTCTGGGTGAACCAGTCGGTCGGAAATTCGCGGCCCAGACCGCGTTCTTTGGCGTTGCGGTACACGACAGAACCCACCGCTGCAAATTGCAGACCAAGACCAAGATTGTTGAGGAAGCAGGTCATCTGGTCATCACTCGTGCGGCCCTTAACTTCGCCGGTGATCAGTTGCGGCAGGGTCGGCAGCGTGTCGAAACCGATCTCCGCCGCCAGCATCCACCCCTTGTTCTCGGCTTTCTCAGGGATGGCAACACCCTTCGTGAACAGATGGGTCGGGCTTCCGACATTATTATGGATCACCAGCATGTCGCACGCCTTCATAACCGCGACTTCGAGCTCGGGCCGCTTGACGGCGCTGACATGAAGGCCAGGTTTCAGCCAGCGATGGAAGAACACATTATCAATGCTGTTGGTGGCACACATGGCGATATCGGCGCCGGCAAAAGCGGCTTCCGGTGAGTCGACCGCGATGACCTCGACATCGAGCTTACTGCTCCATTCCCGCGCAAACGCTTCGCGGTTCGGGGCGTTCGGACTGAAACAGCGTACGACATCAATATTGCGGACGGCGCAGACGGCCATGACTTGCGCGCCCGCCTGCCAGCCGGACCCAAGTAACCCCACGACGCGCGCATTTTCACGCGCCAGATATTTTATTCCCAGTCCATTGGCGGCTCCGACGCGCATGCGTTGCGCAACGCCATCGGGAAAGATCGCCAGCGGTTCGCCATTTTCCGTCGAGAACAGCAGCACCAGCCCGACATAACGTCCTTGCGGCGCCGCCGGCACTTTCACCCGCCGCTCTTGTCCGTTCTCAACCGGCCAGGTGATGATGTCTGAATTGATCCTGACAGCTCCGACGCCAAGTTTTGGGGCTACACCGTCCATGGATTTGAGGCTGTAGAGCGCGTCGGAACGCGCAGTGCGGCAGAATGAATCCGAACGTGTGCGCGACAGGGCTGCGCCTTTCGCCAGCTCACGATAGGTGTCCTCCATGACCGCGATGCAGTCCGGCATCGTGAGGACTGCTTCGACGTCATCGTTGCCGAGGATCAGGGTCATGACCGGCTT
>DASUHP010000004.1:0-64867 GCA_036273455.1 Micropepsaceae bacterium
TCCTTGCATGGCCTGAAATAGCCCGGGAGAGTTCGAGACTTCTTAACAGTTGTATGAACGCGGACCTCCCAGTTCGGAAGCTCAGCCTCCTGAACGACTGCAGCAATCAGGCGTACAAAACCGTCGGCGTGCTTTCCTCCGGTAACGGCGCCCCTCTCGCCCGCGTCTTTCGTACCAGACTTGCTACCTTGCCGATCTCGTTGCGCCGATCTTGTGCGCCAAAAGTGGCGAACCCCTTCTGAAAGAAGGTTTTCAACGTCGATCATTGCCTGGTGATCGTCGCGCGTCGGAACAGACCGCTTGTTTCACGTTCGATGCGTTTTTCAGCATAAGCCAAGTACTGAGGATCAATTTCTACGCCAATGCTATTCCGACCTGTTTTCAGTGCCACAAGGCTGGTTGTTCCAGTACCGAGAAAGGGGTCCAGCACCGTATCGCCCACGAAACTGAACATCCGCACGAGCCGTTCTGCGAGTTCTACCGGAAAGGGCGCGGGGTGATCCTTGGTCGAAGCTCCCGTTACGCCGGTCCAAATTTGTTGAAACCAGGTTTTGTGCTTATCAGCCGGAATCACGGACATGATCCGCGTAGAAAGAGAGGGGCTTCGATAACCACCCGGTTTGCGGAGCATGAGAATATACTCGATGTCATTTTTAATGACCGAGTTTGGCTCGTAGGGCTTGCCTAAAAACCCGCCGCCGTTTCGGTCCGATTCATAGGCAGCGTTAGCTATTTTATGCCAAATGATGGGAGCCAAATTGGCGAACCCTAAGCTCCGGCAATGCTCCTGAATACTCGAATGAAGGGGCACAACCATGTGCTCGCCGTTGTTCTCTCTGCGAGACCGGCAGACGTCGCCCACCACACAAACCAACCGTCCGCCCGGCACCAGGCATCGGAGACAGTGGCCCCAAACTTCATCCAGGTCGTGGAGGAATTGGTCGTATCCTTCAACATGGCCGAGCTGACCGGGTGCATCTCGGTATTTCTTTAGCGTCCAGTAAGGGGGCGACGTCAGAATGAGATGGATCGAATTCGACGGAAGGAAGTCGAGCGCTCGGGAATCTCCACAGTATAATCTGTGCGACGTATTTAGTTGCGAGAGTGCTGCTTCAATGTCGGCAGTAGCTTTCGGATCCTTCGCGATGCGCGGCAAATCCGTCTGATGGTCGGTAATTTCGCCGACGCTTCCAGGAACCAGCCGCTCGATTCCAATCTCTACTCTACCCATCATGACGTGATCCGACTTTTGCCCTGACGTTAAGCCGATTCTCGTGCCGTCTGTCGCCGTCTGAACGCGCCAGTCCACACGTTCTGTGTAGAACAAATCGAGAACATTTTCAATTGCGGTGGGGTGCGCCGCCCCGTGGATCAGTAAAAGCTGACAGGATCGACATCGACCGCGAGCCGCACGGCGCGGGGAATTTCAACTTCCTTCAACCAGGTGCGCAAATAACTCTGCACGTCGATGGATTTTTCGGCGTGCAACAGCAGGCGCTCGCGCGTCCGGCCGCGCAACATTTGATAAAAGGCGGGCGCCGGGCCCCATACCGCAAGCCCATGTGCTTTGGGTGCAGCAGCTGCGAGTTTGCGCCCGGTTGCGCGCACCAATTCGCCGTTGGCCCCCGCGAGAATCAGGGACACGAGGCGGCCGAAGGGAGGCATCATGCTGCGCTCGCGGGCGGCAATCTCCTCTTCGAGGAAGGAATCGCGGCTGCCGGCTGCCAACGCGCGCATCACCGGATCATCGGGATTGCGCGTCTGAATCAGCACCAGGCCCTTTTTGCCGCCGCGGCCCGAACGGCCCGAGACCTGATGCAAAAGCTGGAATGTCCGTTCACCGGCGCGGGGATCGCCCGCGCCGCTGCCGAGATCTGCATCCACAACACCTGCAAGCGTGAGATTGGGAAAGTGGTGGCCTTTTGCAACAATCTGTGTGCCGATCAAGATATCCACTTTGCCCGCAGAGAAGGCGTGGATGAATTTCCGGGCTTCGGCCGGATCCTGCAATGTGTCGCTGGAGGCAATCGCGATGCGCGCGTCGGGAAAGGTGGCGCGCAATTCTTCCTCGACGCGTTCGACGCCGGGGCCGCAGGCAATCAGCGAGTCCTGCGCACCGCAGGCCAGGCAGGCTTTGGGAATCGCGGTCTCATGTCCGCAATGGTGACACACGAGCTTGCCGCGGGTGCGGTGTTCCACCAGCCAGGCCGAGCAGTTACGGCAGGTTTCCTTGTGACCGCAGGCAAGGCAGAGCGTCAGAGGCGCATACCCACGACGGTTGAGAAACACCAGCGCTTGCTCTCCTGCGCCGAGTGTCTGACCCAGTGCCTCGCGCAGTGGCGCCGATAAATATTGCCCAATCTCGCCCTGCTCCTGGCGCAGATCGATCAGGCGCACTTCCGGCATTTCAGCCCCGCCGTGGCGGTGCGCCAGCTTCAGCCATTCATACCGCCCGCGGCGCGCGTTGACGAAACTCTCCAGTGACGGAGTCGCGGATGCAAGCACGATTGGGCAATTCTCAAATCGCGCGCGAACCACTGCCATGTCGCGCGCATGATAGATGACCCCGTCTTCCTGTTTGTAGGCCTGGTCATGTTCCTCATCGACCACAATCAGCCCCAGCGCCTGGAACGGCAGGAACAGCGCCGAACGCGCGCCCACCACCACGCGTGCTTCGCCGCGCATGACCTGCCGATAGGCGCGTTTGCGCTCGCCAGGCGACAGTCCGGAATGCCATTCCACCGGCCGGCAGCCGAATCGTGCGGCAAACCGGTCGAGGAACTGCACTGTGAGCGCAATTTCGGGCAGCAGAATCAGTGCCTGGTGGCCCTCGGCGAGCGCCTCGGCGACCGCCTCGAAATAGGCCTCGGTCTTTCCCGAACCGGTGACGCCGTCCAGAAGTGTGACGGAAAATTCGCGCTTCCGGACTGCATCGCGCAAATGCTCGGCGGCACGAAGCTGGTCGAATGTCAGCTTCACCGCGTCAAAGCTGTGATCCGGTTCGGGACAGGGTTCGTCCGGGAGCACGGCCCGGCGCAACTCGCCGGATTTCGCCATGGCTGAGATAACCGCCGTGCTGACATTGGCCTGTTTCGCAATGTCCTGCGCAGTTCGGACTTGTCCATCCCGCGTCACGTGGTGCACGCGCTGACGCACGGGAGTGATTTTCTGCGCGACTATGCCGGCGGCAAAGCCCTGCCGGTTGGGCGCGTCATCAAATAACTCATGCACCCGAAGGGCCTGGGCCAACACGGCCCCGGGAGGGGCGAGCGTATATTGCGCCACCCAATCCACAAAATTGCACAGGCTTTCCGGCAGCCGAGCCTGCCCCAGAGGTTCGCAGGCGCGAATCTTGTCGCCCGCAATTCCGCCTTCGGCCGGACCCCAAATCGCGCCGACCAATCGCCGCGATCCGAGCGGTGCGCGCACCAGCATGCCGCGCCTGCCGATGACGCCTTTTGGCAGCGCGTAATCATAGGAATGACCCAGCGGAAGCGGCAGCAGCACGCTCGCCTGCTGCCCGGTCATTGATGCGGAAAGTGACGGCTGCACGCGATCCCCGGTTGAATGAAGGCTAGTGTGTGCTTCGCCGGGTAAGGGTCAAGTGCCCTTGCGGTGGTTCCATTGGTTGTGAATTCTGCCGCTGATTTCGGAGTGATTCGGAAGTGACGGAGCCTGACGCCGCGCAGCTTTTGCAGGAGTGGCTTGCGGTGCTGCGTCATCAGCGGCGACTGAGCCCGCATACGCTGCGTACCTATGGCGACGATGCGTCGCGATTTGTCGAATTTCTCAGCGGGCATATAGGTGGTCCGGTCACAGCCGGCGCACTGAATTCGCTTCGCCCCGCGGACATTCGTGCATTTCTCACGCTGCTGCGTGCCGACGGGCTGGGCCCGCGCGGCGTGCAGCGCGCGGTGGCGGCGCTGCGGTCCTTTTTCCGCCATCTCGAGCGGTCCGGAATTGCGAGCAGCGCGGCGGTGCAGGCAGTGCGCAGCCCGAAGATGCCGCACACGCTGCCGCGCCCTCTTAGCGAGCGCGACGCTCTGCGCGTCATGACGGAGGCCGGTGACAACCGCCGCAAATGGATCGCGGCCCGCAACACCGCATTGATTACACTGCTTTACGGGACTGGCCTGCGCATCTCCGAAGCCCTGAGCCTCAGACGCAGCGATGTTCCATTGGCAGATCGGATCACGGTGATCGGCAAGGGCCGCAAAGAGCGGGTCGTTCCGGTGATCGATGCGGTTCGCGACGCCACGGCTGCCTATGTTCGAGTCTGTCCTTTTGATCCTGGAAAAAACGGGCCGCTATTCCTCTCGATCAAAGCTGCGGCCATGACCCCGCGCGAAGCCCAGCGCATCATGCAGGATTTGCGTTCGCGTCTGGGCTTGTCGCCGACCGCCACACCACATGCGCTGCGGCATTCCTTCGCCACGCATCTGTTGCAGAATGGTGGCGATCTCCGCGCGGTTCAGGAACTGCTCGGCCATGCGTCGCTCTCCACCACCCAGAAATACACCGAAGTGGAAGAACGTCGCGTGATGGCCATCTACGAATCAGCGCATCCAAGGGCCAGGTCTGGTTAGTCCACGCCGTTGGTGAGTTTGGTGCGATAACGCGTGCCGATCTGCGACACCGGGAAATAAATCAGCACATCGGTGGTGCCAAACTGGCGGTCGATCACCGCACCGTCCCCGATCACTGCACCAGCGCGGATATAGCCTTTGATCAGCGGCGGCAGCTTGCGCATGGCCGCTTTGGGATCGATGGCATCCTTCGGCATCCGATTCATTGGAACATACAGTTCGGGCCGTGCACTGAACTTCTTTGATTCCGGCGCGCGGTGGAAATGATGAAGGTAGGAAAGCGGCAGTTTGAGCGCATCGGGATCGGTTCCCGGTAAGGAGCCGCAGCCGAACATTACATCGATGCGGTACCGTTCCACGTACACCATGATCCCTTTCCACAGGAGCTGCATGGTAATGGGTTTGGCGCGATAGCTCTTGAGGACGCAGGAGCGCCCGAGTTCGAGGCAGCGCATGCCGCGTTCGGCATTGGCGAGTAAAGTAGCAAGGTCATATTCCGACGCGGTGTAGTAACCGCCATGGCGCGCTGCGACTTCGCCGCGCAACAGCCGGTAGGTCCCGACCACCGCGGGTTCGCCGAACGCGCCCAGCACGTTGCGATCCACCACCAGCATATGGTCGCAGAACCGGTCATATTTATCGAAATCGCGCTTTTGCAGGCGCATACGGCGCGTCGGAATCGCCGTCATCTCATCGTAGAACACTTGATAGCGCAGGCGCTGCGCGGCTTTGACTTCGAATGTCGAGCTCGCCATGCGCACCTGCAGCGGGCCATGTTCAGCCAGTACCGGCCATGAGGCTTGCGGCGCAGGCGCTGAGTCGTATCCAGCACGGTGGCCAAATCGCGGTCGGCGCACCGGTAAACCCCAACGCCGGGCGGCGATGCGAAAGCGGAGTTTGGCGCGCCTCGCGGGTCCCATGACGACTCCAGACGGGAAACGAAAAACAGGTAAAGCTGCCGCAGGTGATGCGGCCAGCAAATCGACGTTCCGGAACTGATTCCCAACCCCCGGTGCTGGTAGTCTAACACGCAGCCGGGATGCACCCAAATTTTTTCGCCGGAAGGCTCCCTATGCGATGCGGCGGCTGCCGGGGACCATGCTGGCCTCTCGCCGCGACTGGATGCGAACCAGGACCACGCAAAGCACCAGTGCAGGAATGGCGATGGCTGCTGTGCCGCCGAAGAACAGGGCATAAGCCTCCATCAGTGTCCGGCCATGGGAGAGCTGATCGACCGTTTCCCCCGAAAAACCCTTCAGGACTTTTCCCGCATAAGTGTAAGTCGATGACAGCAGCGCGTATTGCGTTGCCGTGTAGCCCAGATTGGTCAGGCTCGACATGTAGATCACCAGCGCCACACCGACGAAGGCAAGGCCAAAACTGTTGATCGCCATGATAACGGCAAAAGTGGTGAGGTCACCGCCGGACCAGGTGAGCGGAACATAGGCGGCGATCGCTATTCCCTCAGCCACGACGCCGGCAACCAAAGTCCAGAGGGTTCCGAAACGCGTACCGCAGAAACCTGCGGCCGTGATTCCGAGCAACGAGAAGGCAAGTCCGAACGACCCGCGTATCTCTCCCACTGCGTCCTTGGAGATGCCAAGGTCGTGATAAAACGTATTGGTCATCGGGCCGGAAACGAAATTCGGAACCTCATACAGCGTGATCACAAGCAGCATCAGCACACCGAGCCAGCGATGCGTGCGAAAGAACACGACAAAGGGACCGACGACTGCATCGGCAAGCCCGCGCGCACTCCACAGCGGCAAGCCGGATTCTTTGTTGTCCATGACGGCATCGGCGCGCCTGGGCTCTGTAGCTCGCAAAGTGGCGATGAAGCCGACCACCATCAGCACGCCCATTATCGTGTAGGAAATCTGCCAGCCCAGATGGTTGGCGGAAATCAGGATCAGTGCGTCGGTCAGCAGCAGTGCCGCGCGATAGCCGAGTTGATAAGCAGATGACAGCAGGCCGAGTTCGTTGCTGGTTTCAGCGATTTCGATACGCCAGGCGTCGATTACAATGTCCTGGGTCGAGGATGCGAAGGCGACCACGAGCGCGCATGCGCCGAGCACCGCCAATCCGCCCCCCGGTCCGACATAGGACATGGCCAGCAGACCGGCGCAGACGACTGTCTGCGCGGCGAGAATCCAGCCGCGCCGCCGTCCAAGACCGCCGAACAGCGGAGCATCGACACGGTCGATAATCGGCGCCCACAGGGGCTTCAGCGCATAGGCCAGCCCGACCCAGGATAGAAAACCGATTGCCGTCAGCGATACGCCCGAATCGCGCAGCCAATAGGCCAGGGTATTGCCGGTCAGCAGGAACGGCAGACCCGACGCGAAGCCAAGCATCAACATGGTGGCGGCGCGCGGGCGGAAATAAAGCCGCCAGCCGCTGACCTGCCTGCGAGTATCCAAACTGGTGGCTGTCAAGTTGAAGCCTTTGATTCGACCAGAACTATACAGGACAACGCGCGGCTGCCGCTTTTTCTCACCGGTTCTGCACCGGTCGCCGATCTGGGGTCTGGCCGGCAGCTGAGTCATCCATAGCTGCGACATCGCGCCCGTGAGCCGGAGCAAAACGCGATTTATCCCCGCCGCTGCGGACACATAGCGGCGCGTCCGGACGGCTTCCCGCCCTCGCCGGCCCTCTCTGTCGCAAATCTTTCACGGAACCTTCAAAGAAGATTCATCCCGCGTCAGTACCGCGACCTTACGGCCGCTCACGCTCTCGTCTGGTGGCCGTCCAACGGGGGTAGTGATGAAAGTTAAGGGAATTTTGCTTGCGACCGCGGCGTCGATGCTCGCGATGAGTCCGGCGTTCGGCCAGGCTTCGACTGCTGCCACATCGGGCGACCTGGAAAACAAGATCAAGACGCTGCAAGACCAGCTGGAAAGTCTTCGTAGCGTTCAGGATCAGCTTCACAGCCTGCAGCAACAGCTCGATGCGCTGAAAGCCAGTGAAGCAACCGCGAGGGACGGCGCGGCCAAAGAAACCGCCGCGAGGGATTCAGCGATCGCAGAGGCAGCCGCAAAAGGGGCTGCGGCCAGGGAAGCTGTGGCGCGCGCCACTGCGGAAGTCGAGGCGAAAAAGAAATCGACAGATACCGCCGCCACGTTCCTCACCGCCTATGTTCAGAATGTGCAGCTGGTCGCGCCGGCCGCTGCACCTCAGCAGGAGCAGGAGGATATCGCACGGCGGATCGCGAATCTGGAAAGCGCGGCCGGGCGCGTTCAGATCGGGGCGACATTCTTCGGCGATTTTGCCTATTACTCGCACACAGGCTTCGGTCCCCAGTTCCTGACGCAACTCAATCAGGACGGTCCGGGCAACAACGGCTTTAACTCGTTCGACATCACACGAACGTACATCAACTTTCTTTTTACCCCGTTGGAAGAAGTCACGCTGCGACTCACGCCCAACATCTACCGCCAGGTGGATGTGTCAAACGCAACCAGCAACGGAAAAAACTCGGCGATCGCGTCATCTTCCAACGGCAATCTCGGGTTCCGTCTGAAATACGCCTATCTCGACTTCAACACGCTGTTCAACTGGAGTGACACCCTCAAGGGCGGCAAGGTCACGGCGGGCCAGACAGTGAATCCTTTGGTCGACTGGGAGGAAGGTCTTTACGGCTACAGATACGTCAATCTCGTGCCGTGGAACTATCTGAGCCTGAGTTCAACATATACCGGCGTTACGGTGCACGGCCCGGTCAGTTTTAACGGAATCGAATACCTCGATTACAACTTCGGTGTTTTCAATACCGCCAGCTTCCATGCCATCGAGACGAATGACAAAAAACAGCTTATGGGGCGCATCACCTGGTATCCGCTGGGAACGACGGCAGACCGCACCGGCTTTGGACTGACGGCTTTCGACGATGCCGGCTATTCCACCGCAAGCCCGGATTCGCCCAGCACGCACATTAACCGTGCCGCCTTTCTTGCCCACTACCAGACGCCCTCAAGAGGACTCCTGGTCGGAGTCGAGTATGACCTCGGCTGGAACGCGTTCTCCGTCGGTAACCTGTTCGCGGGCGCCGGACCCGCCGATGCGATTTCCGGGGCCACTGTTACCCAGCCGGATACCTACGCCAATTTCACTGCCGTCACCAAGGCGATTCTCCCATCAAGAGGTAGCCACCAGGAAGGTTATGCCGCTTTCGGGCACCTGGCTCTTGGCGATACTCCGTTCGCGCTGTTCGGCATGTTCCACTACTTCAAGCCAAACACCAATTTCGCCGGTACCGATCCGCTTGATTTCTATCGCATCGTCGCCGGGGTCAGTTACTCCGTCAACAGCCACTTCCAACTGGCGCTCGACGATCAAAATCTGACCTATTTCCAACACCAATTTACCATGACGCCCGCAGAGATATCCGCGTTCAGTCCGTCTTTGGCGACCGCGAATCCGTCCGGCATACCAAACATCGTACCGACCAGCACCAATGCAATCTTTATCAACCTGCTGTTCAACTACTAATGGGGTAATGGTCCGGATACGGAATTTTGCCGCCAAAAAGCGCGGATACCCGTAAAGCGCATCTGTGGTCAAACTTAAGGTTCGACCCGAGCTAATGGGCCGCCTTTTTCTTCGCCGATGCAAATGGCGCATCACGCTCCTGCCCGGTTTTCGGACGCAAAAAAGGAAGCGTTTTACGCCGGGTCCGAATTTGGTATCTTCCCCAAATCATGGAATATCAGGATCTTTTCTCCGGTTTTATACGCATGCACATCCTGCACCATGCGGCGGAAGGCGATATTTACGGCCAATGGATGATCGATGAGCTGGCGCATCACGGTTATAAAATGAGCGCGGGTACGCTTTATCCCATGCTCCATGGCATGGAAAAAAAGGGTTATCTCAAGTCCTACGAGAAGCGTTCGGGCAAGACCTATCGCCGCTTTTATCGCGCGACGCCGAAGGGCCGGAAAGCTCTGGCTGTCGTGCGGACGCGTCTCGATGAGCTGTTCAGCGAAGTCGGCAAACGGCACCAGCTCCCGAAACTGGCGCAAGCCGCCGAATAGCCGCTCGCCTGCGTTCGAGTATAGATTTTCGATAGCGTTTCCCGATGACTCTCATTATCGTGGGCTCGGGATAACGGATTTCGGGCGGATCGACTCCCTATGGGCCTGCTACAATTCGCGCTCCGCCGGCCGTTGTCCGTCGTCGTGGCCATCGTCGCCGTGGTTATCGGCGCGGGCATCGCGATCAGCCAGATGTCGCGGGATGTATTTCCTCCGCTCGGCGTGCCAACGATTTACGTCGCTCAGCCCTATGGCGGCATGGACCCTTCCCAGATGGAAGGCTTCCTCACCTATTACTATGAATACCATTTCCTCTACATCACCGGGATCGAGCACGTCGAATCGAAATCGATTCAGGGCGCGGCGATCATCAAACTGCAATTTTATCCCGGTACGGACATGTCGCAGGCGATGTCCGAAACCGTTTCCTACGTGAATCGCGCGCGTGCGTTCATGCCGCCTGGCGCCGTGCCTCCGTTCGTCACGCGCTTCGATGCCGGCAGCGTGCCGGTGGGTTATCTCGCCTTTTCCAGCACGACACGCACTGTCGGCCAGATTCAGGACCTTGCGCTGAACACCATCCGGCCGCTTTTTGCGACCTTGCCTGGCGTTTCCGCGCCGCCGCCCTTCGGCAGCGGCCCGCGCAGCATCGTCGTAAGTCTCAATCCCGAACGGCTGCAGGCCTATGACATATCGGCCCAGGACGTAGTTGCCGCAATCAGTAATGCAGAGACGATAAGTCCGTCCGGCAATATCGAAATGGGCGGCCTTTATCCGATCGTCCCGGTCAACTCGATCGTCCGCGACGTGAAGGATCTGCAAAATGTCGCAATCAAGCCGGGCGTGTTTCCCGGGGTGTTTGTCCGCGACGTTGCCACGGTATCGGACGCATCGGACATTCCCACCAGCATCGCTCTCGTGAATGGGCGTCCGACGGTTTATATCCCGGTCACCAAACGCGCCGATGCATCCACGCTTTCTGTCGTCAATCTGGTCAAAGCGAACATGGCGAAATTTCAGGCGGCGCTCCCGGATGACGTGCAGATCAGCTATGTCTTCGACCAGTCGCCTTTCGTCACCGGTGCGATCAGCGCTCTGACCCTGGAAAGCCTGCTCGGCGCGGTGCTCGCCGGCATCATGGTGCTGCTGTTTTTGCGCGACTGGCGCAGTGCACTGATTGTCGTGGTTAATATTCCGATCGCGCTTCTGGCGGCGGTGCTGGCGCTTTGGCTCGCCGGTCAAACGATCAATCTGGTGACACTTGGCGGCCTCGCGCTCGCGGTCGGCATTCTGGTGGACATGTCCACCGTCACCATTGAAAACATCCACACGCATGTCGCGAAGGGGAAACCCATTGCGCGGGCCGTTGCCGATTCGGGTCGCGAAGTCGCGCTGCCGCTGTTGATTGCCATGCTTTGTGTCGTGGCCGTATTCCTTCCGTCCTTCGGCATGGAGGGCGCAGCGCGCGCGCTTTTCCTGCCGCTTTCGCTCGCGGTCGGCTTTTCCATGGCCGCATCGTGGTTGCTCGCCAACACATTGGTGCCGATCCTCGCCGTCTGGATTCACGGCGAATCTGGCGGCGCGGCGGTGGATCAGCCGTATTTCCGCAGCGTGCAGTTGGCTTATGCGGCAGCACTGACCCTTCTCCTGCGCGGACGCTGGCTGATTTGCGGCTGCTATCTTGCTGCAGCGGCCCTTGCGATTTTTGTCCTTCTGCCGCGGATCGGGACCGATATTTTCCCGCGCGCCGAGGCAGGCCAGCTGCAATTGCGCATTCGGGCGCCAACCGGCACGCTGCTCGAGCGAACCGCGGGATACACGCAGGATGTCCTGAAGCTGATCGGGGAAGAAGCAGGCAAGGGCAATATCGGCGCGTCGCTTGCGCTGATCGGTGTTCACGGCTCCGCCTACCCCATCAATTTCATCTATCTGTGGAACAGCGGGCCGCAGGAGAGCGTGCTCCAGGTCGAATTGAAGGATGGCGCCGGCGATGTGACGGCACTGAAAGAGCGCCTGCGTCAGCGAATTGCACGCGATCTAAGGGAGTTGCAGGTCTCCTTCGAACCAGCCGATATTGTCAGCCGGGTGATGAGCTTCGGGGCCTCGACTCCCATCGAAGTGGCAGTCAGCGGTCCAAATCTCGAAAATGACCGGGCATTCGCCGAGCGCGTGCGGCAAAGGCTGATCACTCTGCCAATGTTACGCGATGTGCAGCTCGGGCAGCCGCTCGATTACCCGGCGGTGAACGTGGCACTGGACCGCGAGCGCGCCGGAGTCCTCGGCATCACGGCCAATGACCTGGCTCGCGCTCTATCGCCCGCCACATCGTCGAGCCGATTTACCCAACCGCTCTATTGGGCTGCGCCCAATACCGGCATTGCTTATCAGGTTCAGGTCGAGATTCCGCAGCAGGAGATGGCGTCTATTGAGGACGTCAAAGGAATTCCCATAACAGCGGACAACGGGAAGTCGACTTTGTTGCGCAATGTCGCCACGGTTCAATCGGGCACGATGGTGGGCGAATACGACCGTTATAATATGGACCGTATGGTCACGGTGACCGCGAATATCGAGAACACCGATCTCGGAAGCGCGGCGAAACAGGTGGAAGCGGCTGTTGCAGAACTTGGAAAACCGCCTCCGCGCGTGAACATTGCGGTTCGCGGCCAAGTCCAACCCTTGAGCGCTTTGGTGAGCGCCCTGCAAACCGGGCTGCTGCTCGCAACGCTGGTGATTTTCCTGCTGCTCGCGGCCAATTTCCAATCGGTGCAATTGGCACTCGTTACGATTCTGACGACGCCCGGGGCCGTTGCCGGCGCCATGCTTGCTCTCTGGCTTTGGGGCAGCACGCTCAACGTTGAATCCTTTATGGGCGTCATCATGGCCGTCGGCGTTGCAGTGGCGAACGCGATACTGTTGGTGACCTTCGCCGAACGCAGCCGGATCGCCGGCAAATCCGCCAGCGATGCCGCACGCCAAGGCGCGGAGAGCAGGCTTCGCCCCATTCTCATGACAACCCTTGCAATGATCGCCGGCATGCTTCCCATGGCCGTCGGTCTCGGTGCGACAGGCGGACAAACCGCGCCACTGGGGCAGGCGGTGATCGGCGGACTCGCGGCCGCTACGGCTGCGACGCTTATCGTGCTGCCCGGCGCCTTTGCGCTGATCCGCGGAAGCGCGGGCCGCCAGTCGCCATCACTCGATCCCGACGATCCCGCCAGCAAATTTGCCGTGACATCATGAAACGATTGACCAAACGGACTTCGATCACCGCGCTTTTGGTGCTTGCCGGCGGCGCTGCCGTTGTACTGCGTCCGCAAACGGAAAAACTTTCGGCCGCTCCGGCGCAAGCCGCTGCCGCTCCAGTGGTGCACACGATCCACCCAATCCGTGCCGACATCAGCCACAGCTTCAACACCAATGCCACGATGGAGGCATTTGAAACGGCCGACCTGTATCCAAAGGTCTCCGGCTATCTGTCGGAAGTCCGCGTTGATATCGGCGACCGTGTTCGGGCCGGACAGCTCCTCGCCCTCATCGCGCTTCCTGAGACCGAGAAAGAACTCGCGCAGGCCGAAGCAACTATCGCTTCGAAGCGGGCCAATCTGACGCTGGCGCAAATTACGCTGAAGCGCCAGGAGGGCTTGCTGCGGATCAATGCCACCTCGCAGCAGGTTTATGACGAGGCAAAGGCGGCAGCCTCGGTTGCCGCCGCCGATGTCGACCTCGCCATAGCCAATGCCGATCAGATTCGAACCACGCTCGCCTATACCCGGATCACTGCGCCATTCGACGGCGTGATCGCGCGACGGCTGGTGAATCGCGGCGACTTTGTCCAGTCCGCCAGCACCGGCCGCACCACGCCGCTGTACACCATCCAGCGCGTGGATGTCATACGCATCTTCTGCAATGTTCCGGAGGCGGATGTTTCCAACCTCCGCGTAGGATTGCGAGCCGCTATCAAGCCCTATGGGTGGGAAGAGCCGATTACAGGGAAGGTGACGCGATTTGAGGGCCGGCTGGACCCGCAAACCCGCAATATGCGAACGGAAATCGATCTGCCAAATCCCGACGGGCGCCTTTACCCCGGCATGTATGCGCAAGTCGCGCTGGAGACGCAAACCCACCGCGACGCGCTGACTTTGCCAGCCGCGGCGATTGGGACCGACGCATCGGGCAAATTCGTTTATGCTATGCAGCAGAACCGGATTGTGCGGCTGCCGGTGCGCACAGGAATGGTCGAGGACGGAATGGTCGAACTCGTCAGCGGTGTTTCACAAGACATCGAAGTGGTAGCAACTGTTCAGAACGTGCCTCCACCAGGCGTGGCGGCTCGCGCCGCATCTCATTTCTAGAAGGGCACCCAGCCGCGCAGCCCTGGATGCCGCCTAATACTGCAAAGTGTGCTTTGGCAGTTCGTTGGGGGGCGGCACAGCCGGATCAGTCGTGGCGACTCGCACCACGTCACCATTGCCGATGGAATCCGGCGGATTGTCGATCACGCGGTCCGTCGGGCTCACTCCCGAGTTCAGACGTACCGACGTGCCGAGATCTTCCGCGACGGTCACCGCCTTCAGCACAACCTGATTTTGCGGATTTATCGTTGCAACCCTGAGACCATCGCCACGAAACAGCAGGGCGCTCGCGGGAACTGTCACGGTGCTCTCCGGCACCGGCAATTCAAAACTCACCTGCGCATATTCTCCGGGCTTCAATTTCCCCGACGCGTTGTCGGCATCGAGTTCGACCAGCAGCGTATTGGTTTGGCCGTCAATAGCATTGGACGTCGAAACGAGATGCGCCGGGAATTTTTGTCCCGGATATTCCGGCAGCGTAAGTTCGGCGGTGAGATCGCCGCGGATGAGGGCGGAATCATTCTGTGGTACGTGAACGTAGACCCGGATTTTATGCAAATCGGCGACCGTGAAAAGGAGTGAGGCGCCAGTGGTCCCACCCTGGTTGATGAGCGCACCGACATCCGTCGTGCGCTGCGTCACGACTCCGTCAAATGGCGCCGTGATATGAGCGAAAGTCTTGGTCGCAACCAGGCGATCGAGATTCGCCTTTGAGGAAACCTCCGCTGCCGTTTTTACCGCGAGATCGCCGGTCTTGTTGTCCGCATCCTGTTTCGCGACCGCCCCAATCTTCAGCAGATTTTGCCAGCGGTCGTTGGTGGTCTGTGAAAGCTGGCGCGCGGCCTGGGTATTGGCAAGGTCCGCTTTCGCCTGGGCGATCTGCTGATCCAGTTCGGGCGTATCAATATCGGCCAGCGGGTCGCCCTTGTGCACATGCGCGCCGATATCTTCGTACCATTTCGTCAGGTAGCCCGGCACACGCGCGTAGATCGGCGCCGAATACCAGGCCTGAAGATTGCCAGGAAGCGTCAGTACATTGGCGGCCGAACCGCTTTGCGGCCGTACCACGGTGACCGTCGGGATCGATTGCGTCGCGGCAAAACTGGTCTGTTCGGCGCTTGCCTGCTTGCGAATCGCGATCCCGTTTGCCACGACTGCCGTGGCAATGATCGCGGTGGCCACCGCGCCGATCCGCAATCTCCTGATCGTTTTCCGCTTCGGATCCGCGGGATCCTTCGGCGCTGTCATAAGGCCTCTCCTGAATGAAGTCGCATTTCACTCTGCCGCCACGAGGCCGTGTTCCGCGTCCTCAGCGTGCAGACTCGTATCCGACGCCGAAGCGGTTTTATCACGGCGGTGGGCAAGGCTGAATGCCACCGGAACAAAGAACAAAGTCGCCGCTGTCGCCACCATCAGCCCTCCGATCACGGCGCGGCCGAGGGGCGCATTCTGCTCGCCGCCCTGACCCAGTCCGAGCGCCATCGGCGACATGCCGATAATCATCGCCAGCGCCGTCATTAGCACCGGGCGAAAGCGCGTGACGCCGGCCTCGAGTGCGGCGCGCACCGCGTCACCCGTCGCGGCAAGGCGCTCGCGCGCGAAGCTGATCACCAGTACGCTGTTCGCCGTTGCCACCCCCATGCACATGATCGCGCCGGTCAGCGCCGGCACGCTCAACGTTGTCTGCGTGCCGAAGAGCATCCACATGATCCCCGCAAGCGCCGCCGGCAGCGCTCCGACGATCACGAACGGATCGATCCAGGACTGAAAATTGATCACGATGAGCAGGTAAATCAGGACAATCGCTTCTACGAGACCGAAGGAGATGCCGGAGAAGGAAGTCCGCATCGTTTCTGTCTGACCGCGCAGAGTCACGGTGGAGCCCCGCGGCCGGTCTTTCGCCGTCTGATCGATCAGTTGCTGAATGTCGGCCGCAACTGCCCCGAGATCGCGACCCTGCGTCGTGCCGTAAATATCGACCGCCGGCTGAATCGCATAATGAGACACCACCGCATCGCTGTTTTCGCGGCGCACGGTCCCCAGCGCACCGAGAACCTCCATGGTTTTGCCGCCGGTACTGCCCGTTACCGGAATATTCTGCAGCTTCGAAAGTGAATCGAGCCGGTATTGCGGTGTCTGCGCGACGATTGGGTAGGACGCGCCGTTTCTGGGATCCAGCCATTGCGCCGGTGCCAGCTGAAAACTGCTCGCAAGGTTCACCACGAGGCTGTTGGTGACATCGCGTTCCGTCACGCCCACCGTCGCGGCCCTCGAGCGGTCAATGTCAATCGCGAATTCCGGATAGTGCGACGATTGTTCGAGGCGGACATCCGTGGCGCCGGCAACTTTGCTTACGCCCCGCATCAATTCCTGTGCATACCGTTCATTGCCCGCCTTGTCCGGGCCGGCAATGATCACATCGATGGGTGCGGGCGCGCCAAAATTCAGGATCTGGCTCACGATGTCCGCAGGCAGGAAGGAAAACTGGCTGCCCGGAAATGTTTGCGGCAATACCGTGCGAAGCTTCTTTACATACTCCGCCGTCGGAACATGGCCGGCTTCGAGGCTGACCAGAATATCGCCGTCTTCGGGACCAACGCCGCCGTCGTTCGAATAGGCACGATTCTGGCCGCTCACCGGCAAGCCGATATTGTCGACGATCGTTGCGACTTCTTTTGGCGGGATCACATTCCGGATTTTCGCCTCGATGCGGTCGAACAGCGCCGCCGTATCCTCGATCCGGGTGCCGACCGGCGCCCGCACATGGATATTCATCTGACCGGCGTCCACCGCCGGGAAGAAATCCTGGCCCAGATACGGAAACAACGCGAAGGAGCCGGCGACCAGCACAACAAAGCCGATCAGAAAGCCACGCCGGTTGTTAAGCGCCAGATCGAGCATATGGCTGTAGCCGACACGCACGCGATCGAAGCGGCGCGCAAACCCATGCTGGATCAGCACAAGAGGATTCCATGTCCGGCGCATGTCCGCTTCGGCGTCATGATCGCGCATCACTTGCACGCTCTGCTGCGTTCCATGCGCCTTCAGCAGGAAATTCGCCATAACCGGAACCAGCGTTCTCGACAGTACGAAGGAGGCGATCAGGGCAAATACAACCGCTTCCGCCATGGGCGCGAACAGGAACCCCGAAATCCCCGGGAAAAAGAACATCGGTACAAAGACGATGCAGATCGAGATCAGCGATACGAAAGCCGGTGCGACGATCTGTTGTGCGCCATCGAAAATCGCCTGTTGAATCGGCTTGCCCTGCTCCAGGTGCCAGTTGATGTTCTCGATCGTGACAGTCGCATCGTCGACGAGGATACCCACCGCAAGGGCCAACCCGCCGAGCGTCATCAGATTCAACGTCTGGCCGAGCGCCGACAGCCCCGCGATCGAGGCGAGAATCGCCAGCGGAATCGACGTGGCAATGATCAGGGTTGAACGCCAGCTGCCCAGGAACAGGAGAATCATCAGGCTGGTCAGTGCCGCGGCCGCAATGCCTTCGCGGACGACATCGTTTACCGCTGCCCTGACGAATACCGACTGGTCGGCGAAGGGTTCGATGCGGAGATTGGGCGGCAGCGTCTCACGGAATTTCGGCAACAGACTCTTGACGTCGTTGACAATCGCGAGCGTGGAAACGCTGCCGCTCTTCAAGATGCTCATCAGGGCGGAACGGCGGCCGTCCACACGCACCACATTGCGTTGCGGCGGAAAACCGTCCCGAACATGGCCGATGTCGCGAATATAGATCGTCGTGCCGTTCTGGTAGGCAACCGGCAGGTCATTGAGCTCTTCAACCGTGGCCGGAGTGTCGTTCAGCTTGATATTGTATTCGAAGGACCCGATCTTGGCCGTTCCGGCCGGAAGGATCTGGTTCTGTGCCGCAATCGCATTCTCGACATCCTGTGCCGAAAGGTGCCGCGCCTGCAGTGCCTGCGGGTCCAGATCGATCTGGATCTGCCGCTCTTTTCCGCCATAGGGCGACGGAATGGCCACTCCCTGCACGGTCGCCATTCCGGGGCGGAGGAAATTATTCCCGATGTCGTAAATCTGCTGCTCCGAAAGGCCGGCGCCGGAGAGCGCCAGCTGCAGCACAGGAACCGTGGAGGCGTTGTAGTTGAGGATCAGCGGCGGCGTAATGCCGGGCGGGAGATATTTCAGCACCGTCTGCGACAGCGACGTCACTTCCGCCGTCGCTGTGCGAATGTCCGCATCCGGACGAAAGAAGATTTTGACGATACCGATCCCGAACAGCGATTGGCTTTCGATATGTTCGATATCGTTCACATAGGTCGGAAGCTGGCGTTCATAGTAATAGATGACGCGGCCCGCCATGTCGTCGGGCGACAGCCCGCGATAGGTCCAGACCACGGCGATGACCGGGATTCTGATATCCGGGAAAATGTCCGCAGGCGTCCGCAGCACAGCCAGTATGCCGAACAGCATGATGAAGATCGCCAGCACGATAGGCGTGACCTGGTATTTCAGCGCTAGCCGTACGATCGCCGCCATTGCGGCATCCTCCCCTTATCGGCCTCGACCCTGAACCGCCTGAGGAAGCGGTACGGCCACGAAAGAACTATTGCCCAGTGCAATTCGCCGCCACCGCGGATGGTGCAGGTGGCGTGGAATCTACGACCATTGTGAAGGCATCCATCGCCTGACGGGCGCCGGAGACCCAGCCGTCTTTCGGCCCGCAACTTAGCGAGCCTTGCTAAATCGGATGTATAGCCAATATTAAAATCCGCTTACCTCACGGTCTTGGTAGAAGCCGCAAAGCATGGGCCAAGATATCATGCGAATATGCAGGGCCGGCTTTGATCGCGGGCAAAACGGCCTCTGTCATGTGAGGTGACGGAGCGCCACGCCAATCGGCGGGTGCGGAATTTTCTCCCTGTCCTGAAGCAGACGGATTATGAGTTGTCGTCCCGCCAGGGTGCTGTGGCATGCGCATATTGGCCATTGAAGACGAAGAAAGGCTGTTGGGAATTCTGGCGCGAAGCCTGAAGGCGGAGGGTTTTTCCGTCGATGGTGTCGCCACGGCACAGGAAGGGCTCGAACAGATCAAGCTTTCCCACTACGATCTCATCATCCTTGACCTGCAATTGCCGGACGGATCGGGGACGAGTTTGCTGCGGCAAATCCGGCAGCAGCAAAGAAAAATGCCGGTTCTGGTGCTGACCGCCCGCGGTGACATCGAAAGCAAGATCGAGAACTTCGAAGCCGGTGCCGACGATTACCTGACCAAGCCGTTTGCGCTGGCCGAGCTCACGATTCGGGTTCAGGCGCTGCTGCGCCGGGGGCCCATGATCCAGGAAAACGTCCTGAAGGTCGATAATCTTGAGCTGAACAGGCTGACGCGCCAAGTCCGGCGCGGCGGCAAGCGGATTGAGCTCAGCCCGAAAGAATACTCGCTGCTCGAATATCTATTTCTCCATGCCGGCCGTACGCTGTCGCGGTCGATGATTGTCGAGCGGATTTGGGATCAGTCGTTTGAAGGGCTGACCAACATCGTCGATGTCTATATCGGTCACCTGCGGCACAAGATTGACGAGGGGTTCGATACCAAGTTGATACGCACCGTGCGAGGACTGGGTTATTCGCTGGATCCGCACACCAAATCATGAACTGGCGCTCCATCACCCTGCGGCTCGTAGCGCTTTATTGTGGCCTTCTGCTCGTGCTGGGCCTTAGCTTTTCGCTGTTCACCGTATACAGCTTCGAACGCTATACCGAGGTCAGCACCCGTTCCGCCATCTCGGCCCGTGCTCCGCTCATCTGGGAAATCATCCGTGGTTCGATCGGCAGACCCGCCGAAGTCCGGGCATTGATCGAGCGATTCAGCCCTGCCGAACAAAACCGGTTCTTTCTCGTGAATGTTGACGGGCGAACCGCTTATCGTTCCGGCAATCCGGCCGACGGCAGCTTCGATCCGGCCAATCTGCCGTTTCTCGATGCGTCATCGGGACCACGCTATTCCAATGACGGTGCGGTGTTCCTCTATTCGCAACGGTTCACCACGCCCGCCGGCCTCGCCGTCACCATCGAGACCGGCCAATCGGACCTCTTTGCCAAAGATCTGGAAGACAGTCTCGTCACGTCGCTGGTGATCGGGCTTCCGCTGCTGCTGCTCGCAGCGGCCGCCGCGAGCTATGTCTTGATTCGCCGCGCATTGTCACCGGTGGAAGTGATGATTCAGGCGGCGGAGGCAATCAGCTTCAGGAATCCACGCAACCGCCTGCCATTGCTTGGTACGGGAGACCGTGTCGAAGCTCTTGGTCTTGCACTCAACCGCATGCTCGACCGGCTCGACAGCGCCTATCAGCATGCCAATCGGTTTTCATCCGATGCCGCCCATGAATTGCGCACGCCGCTCGCGATCATTCAGGGCGAGTTGGAATTCGCCATGGCGCGCGGCGGAATCGCACCGGATGTCGAAAGCGCGCTCAGCAATGTGCTGGATGAAGCCGGACGCCTGAGCAAGATCGTCGATAGTCTGCTCATGCTGTCGCGCATGGATCATCCGTCCGGCCAGCGTGGTCATGCCAGCCTCGACCTGCATGCACTCGCCGCCGAGACCATCGATCAGATGCATTTGCTGGCGGCCGAAAAAGGCGTCACGCTGAAAGGCCCGACCGGGGGCAAGATTACGGTTTCGGGCGACCGTGACCGGCTTAAGCAGGTGATCGTCAATCTGCTCGACAATGGGATCAAATATAATGTCGCCGGGGGCCATGTCGTGGTTGATGTCAGCGCCGGGCCCGGCCTCGCACGGCTGACCGTGTCGGATTGCGGAATCGGCATTGCACCCGAAAATCTCGATTACGTATTCGACCGGTTTTATCGCGTCTCTACCAATCGCGGGGAAGTCGGCGCCGGATTGGGGCTGGCGATCGTCAAGTCGATCTGTCATGCCCATGGCGGCTCAATTTCGGTGACGAGCAAAGTCGGCGTTGGAACTACTTTCTGCGTCACCCTGCCGAGTGCAGCGCGCGATGTCGGTTCGCCGCCGGAGTTCGTGCTGGAGCAGCGTGGCCGCGAAGTCGAACCGGCCGGCTAAACAAATGGCAGCGAAAAAGAGGAGCGAGAGCGCCGTCCGGGCCGCGGCGCAGTCGGTGCTCTCGCTTCTGGTTCCTCGCTTGTCGCTCCTATGGTGCTAGCGCGCGTATTTCCCAACGATGCTGGTGGCGCCGAGCGCATGTCCCTTGATCGCGGCATAGACTTCGTCGCGACTCATTCCCGGCTTCATCGCTCGCGGCTCCAGATCGGTCGCGACGATGGTGAAAACATAATGATGTGCCGCTTCACCGGACGGCGGGCATGGGCCGATATAAAGGGAATTGTCGCGCGTGCCCTTTCCACCGGTAAAGTGATCCGAGCCGCGCGTGAGTTCCCCTTCCGCGAGCGACGTGACATTGGCGGGAATGCCGTAGCCCACCCAATGCGATACCCCTTGACCCAATAGGCCATCCGGATCCTGCAGGAAGATGACGAAGCTCCTGGTTTTGGCCGGCACATTCGACCAGGCCAGGGCCGGGGAGACGTTCTCGCCACCGCACATGCGCATGGGATCATCGGCGGCGTTCTTGCGGGTCAGCATGCCGCCGTCTTTGAATGACGGCGAGGTCAGCATAAATGGTGCGGCTGCCGCATTGCCGCTGATGCCCAAAACCGTGCCTGCGATGATCCCCAAACAAACTGCCAGGCTGCGCGACTTCAACATGATGCCCCTCCTACACCGCTGCACGGCGATTGGTAACACCGGCTCGGCAATGGTTCTACAGCCTCAATTGTGCTAGTTTGGCCACGCTACACCGCCGGCACGCGAGCCGGCGTTTCCGTGTTGCAAACATTCAGTGGAGCTAACGATGCGCCTGACGACCTTTGTTGCCGCGGCGACAATCACCGCGGCTTGTGGATTTGCGCTGGCTGCCGAAAGGCCCAGTGAGATCAAGGTCAGCAAGGGAATGCTGACTGACGATCACGGCATGACCCTGTACATCTTCGACAACGACAAGGCGGCGGATAAATCGGCCTGCAACGGCATGTGCGCCGTCAACTGGCCGCCGCTGAAGGCTGCAGCGGACGCCAGGAATATGGGTGAGTTCATGGTGATCACCCGTAATGATGGCAGCAAGCAGTGGGCCTTCAAGGGTAAGCCGCTTTATTTCTGGCACCTCGACACCAAGCCGGGCGAAACCGACGGCGATGGCAAGGGCCAGGGCATGGTCTGGCATATCGCGCGGCCATAATTTGGTTACGGCAGGAGGCGCGGCAACGCGCCTCCGCCTGGATACCCCGCTGTCATAAAAGCTTCGTAGAACGGTGACATGCGTTGCGCACTTCAGGCCCAAGTGCGTCGGAGTGAAGCCGTGTTCGGCTTCGCATTCCCAGCAGCCGTCGAGCGAGGTTCAACGCCATGAAATATGTCAACAAAATCATTGTCGGAGCGGTCGCCATCGGCGCCGTTGTTGTCTTGGCCGTTGGCGCTTTGGCCGCCGATATATCCGGCGCCGGCGCGACTTTCCCGTTCCCGATCTATTCCAAATGGGCGGCTGCATATAAGACGCAAACCGGCACCGGCCTGAATTATCAATCCATCGGATCGGGCGGCGGGATCAGCCAGATCGAGGCGAAAACAGTGACGTTTGGTGCGTCGGACATGCCGATGACCGCGGCCGATCTTGAGAAGAACGGCCTCACGATGTTTCCCACCGTCGTGGGCGCGGAAGTGCTGGTTTACAATCTTCCCGGCATTGCATCGAATACGCTGGTTCTGGACGGCCCGGCACTGGCAAATATTTATCTCGGGCGAATCACCAAGTGGAATGATCCCGCCATCGCCAAACTGAATCCGGGCGCGAGGCTGCCGAATACCGCCATCGCGGTCGTGCACCGCTCCGACGGTTCCGGCACGACATTCATTTTCGCCAATTATCTGTCGAAGGTCAGCAAGGAATGGGCCGACAAGGTCGGCGCCGCCGTGTCGGTGGACTGGCCGGTGGGAATTGGCGCGAAGGGCAATGAAGGCGTGGCCGGAAATGTCGCGCAGACCGCGGGCTCCATCGGCTATGTCGAATATGCCTATGCGGCGCAAAACCACCTTCCCTGGACACGTCTGGTGAATCACGACGGCAAGATCGTCAGCCCGACCATGTCTTCGTTTCAGGCCGCCGCCGCCAGTGCCGACTGGGCGCATGCCGACCATTTCTACATGATCCTGACCGATCAGCCGGGCGCCAATACCTGGCCGATCGAGAATCCGACGTTCATTCTGGTGCCGAAAAACCCGCCTAACCCGGCGGCGGTCAATGAGGCGCTGAAATTTTTCAAGTGGGCATTTTCGAATGGGGGGAAAATGGCCGAAGAGCTGGATTATATTGCCTTGCCCCAGGCGGTCGTGACCCGCATCGAGTCGAGCTGGAAGGATATCAGGGGAGTGAACCCGTAATCGTCCCGGCAGGCATCGCCGGCCGATAAACCCATCGGCGAAGTGCTGTCAGTCGAAGTTGGGGGCGGGAGAGCCGAAACGAATAGCGGCTGTCCCGCCCCTTATTTGCAGGAATGTTGTTGCTCCGTGGTCGATCTTGCATTGAAAGAGTGCGCCACTTCAAAACCGGCCACCCGCTATATGCCGGGCAAGCTCGGAACCGACCGCCTGTTTCGTTCTGTCAGCCTGACGAGTGCAATCGCCGTGTTGGTGATGTTCGCCGGCATCATGGTGGCGCTGATCTATGGCGCCTGGCCCGCCATCACCGCGTTCGGATTTTCATTCCTGTGGACGGAAATCTGGAATCCGGTCACCCAGAGATTCGGGGCGGTGGCTCCGATCTACGGCACTCTCGTGACTTCGCTTATTGCGATGCTGATCGCAGTCCCGGTCGGTATTGGAACGGCGATCTTTCTCACCGAGATCTGCCCACGGCCGCTGCGCCGTCCGATCGGAATTGCAGTGGAATTGCTCGCCGGCATTCCCAGCATCATTTACGGCATCTGGGGGTTATTCATCCTTGCTCCATTCCTGCAGACTTATGTGATGCCGCCGGTGATCGATGCGTTCTCCTACGTGCCCGTTCTGTCGGACCTGTTTGCGGGGCCACCCTATGGCATCGGGATTTTTACCGCCGGCCTGATTCTCGCGATCATGATTTTGCCGTTCATTACCGCCATCAGTCGTGACGTATTTCTGACCGTACCCGCAGTTCTGAAAGAGGCGGCGTACGGACTTGGCGCGACAACCTGGGAGGTCGAATACAATGTCGTTTTGCCTTATGCCCGGGGGGGGGTTGTCGGCGGCATCATGTTGGCGCTCGGCCGGGCGCTTGGCGAAACCATGGCCGTCACCTTTGTGATCGGCAACGCGCACCGGATTTCCGCCTCGCTTTTCGCGCCGGGCACGACGATCTCCGCGGCGATCGCAAATGAATTCACGGAAGCGGTCGGAGCGCTTTATGCGCCTTCGCTCGTCCTGTTGGGGTTAATCCTGTTCTTCGTCACCGTGATCGTGCTCGGCTCTGCACAATACATGCTCCATCGGCTGGAAAAACGGGCAGGGGGGCGATCATGAACCGCCGCCGTTATGTTCGCCGCCGCCGGCGCAGCAATATTCTCATGGGTCTGTCCGTTGCCGCGACTTTGTTCGGCCTGGGCTGGCTTGCGATGATCCTGGGCGCCCTTCTCTATGAAGGATTTTCAGGTCTCGACATTCCGGTATTCACCCAATCCACACCGCCCCCGGGGGCCGTCGGTGGATTGCTCAATGCCATCATCGGCAGCTTGATGATGGTATTCTTTGCGGTCGTGATCGGAACGCCGATCGGCCTGATGGCCGGCACCTGGCTCGGCGAATATGGCCGCCACGGCAAGCTCGGCTTTGTTGTGCGGTTCCTCAATGATATTCTGCTGTCGGTGCCATCAATCGTCCTTGGACTGTTTATCTATGACGTGATGGTTCTGACCATGGGCCATTTTTCGGCCTGGGCCGGCGGAGTCGCTCTCGCGGCGATCGTGATACCGGTGGTCGTCCGCACAACCGAGAACATGCTGCTGCTGATTCCCAATACGCTGCGCGAAGCCGCCGCGGCGCTCGGTGCCGGACATTCGATCATCATCCGTCAGATCACCTGGCGTGCGGCGCGTGCCGGCATCATCACCGGCTTGCTGCTGGCAGTCGCGCGAATTTCCGGCGAAACCGCGCCGCTGCTGTTCACCGCATTGAACAATCAGTTCTTCAGCCTCGATCCCAATGGACCAATGGCGAGCCTGCCGGTTGCGATTTTCCAGATGGCGATGAGCCCTTATGCGGATTGGCACCGCATGGCCTGGGCGGGTGCTGTGCTGATCACGTTGACCGTGCTGATCCTGTCGATCACGGCGCGCACGGTTGAGTCGCGCTCGGAGCTGTAGCGATGTCTGTGGGAACCGGGAGCGTCAAAGTCGCGATCAACAACCTCTCTTTTTACTACGGCAAGTTCAAAGCGCTGAACAACATCACGCTGCCGCTCTACGGCAACAAAGTCACTGCGTTTATCGGGCCTTCGGGTTGCGGCAAATCCACCTTGCTCCGCGTGTTGAACCGCATCTATGAGATGTATCCCGATCAGTATGCGGAAGGTGAAGTCCTCCTGGACGGCGAGAATATTCTCGACGCCGGTCTCGACGTCACGCTGCTGCGCGCCAGGGTGGGCATGGTGTTCCAGAAGCCGACGCCTTTTCCGATGACGATATTCGACAATATCGCTTTCGGTCTACAGCTCTATGACAACCATCCCAAATCGGTGCTCGACGACCGCGTGGAACATGCGCTGAGACGCGCGGCATTGTGGGACGAAGTCAAAGATAAACTGCACGCCAGCGGAACTTCGCTGTCGGGGGGGCAGCAACAGCGGCTCTGCATCGCGCGCTCGGTCGCAATCGAACCGGAACTGATTCTGTTCGATGAACCCTGCTCGGCGCTCGATCCGATTTCGACCGCGAAAATCGAAGAGCTGATCGCGGAACTGTCCGATCAGTACACCATCGCGATCGTCACCCACAACATGCAGCAGGCGTCGCGCGTATCCGATTACTCGGCCTTCATGTTCCTTGGCGAACTGGTCGAATTCGACGTGACGGAAAAGCTGTTCACCACGCCGTCCAACAAGCAAACCGAAAACTATATTACCGGGCGCTTCGGCTAAACGCCGCTTGCCATTGTGGCCTGCCTCGCGATACAGCGGGACAATGGAGAACCCAATTCGCCACGACTGGACGGCGGATGAAGTGGCGGCGCTGTTGGCGCTGCCGTTTCCCGAGCTGATGTTCCGCGCGCAATCGGTTCACCGGCAGAATTTCGATTCACGGCAGGTACAGATTTCAACGCTCCTGTCGATCAAAACCGGCGGTTGTCCGGAGGACTGCGCCTATTGTCCGCAGAGCGCGCATTACGACGCTGGCGTGAAGCCGACCAAACTGATGGGTGTTTCCGCGGTGCTCGCCGCCGCGCAAAAGGCGAAAGCATCGGGGGCATCTCGTTTCTGCATGGGCGCAGCATGGCGCGAGCCGAAAGACCGCGACCTTGATGCCGTGTGCAAGATGGTGGAAGGGGTGCGCGCTCTCGGGCTCGAGACATGTGCGACCCTTGGCATGCTGACGAGACCGCAGGCCGAGCGCCTGAAGCAGGCCGGGCTCGATTTCTACAACCACAATCTCGACACTTCCCCGGAATTCTATGGCGATATCATCTCTACACGGACTTACCGGGACCGTCTGGAGACGCTTGCGCATGTGCGGGCTGCCGGGGTGCGAGTGTGTTGCGGCGGAATCATCGGAATGGGAGAATCCGAACTGGATCGCGCCGGGCTGATCGCCACGCTCGCCAGCCTGCCCGAACATCCCGAATCGGTCCCAATCAATGCGCTCGTGCGGGTCGAGGGAACACCTCTCGCCAATTCTGTACCCGTGGATCCGCTGGATTTCGTTCGGACCATTGCCGCGGCCCGAATCGCAATGCCGAGATCAGTGATCCGCTTGTCGGCCGGCCGCGAGGAAATGAGCGATGAGGCACAGGCGCTGGCATTCCTCGCCGGGGCCAATTCCATCTTTTATGGTCCGCAACTTCTGACCACCCCCAATCCGCCCGAAGCCCGGGACCGCCTGCTGCTGAAACGGCTTGGACTCGAGGCTTCGGTGGCCGGGAACGAAGGGGCCGCTTAGACGTTTGCAGGAATTGCCCAGAAGTTTGCCGCGGCAAACGGGCAGGGCAATTTGGGAGCACCCTCACTCTGCGGGAGGATTGATGACATCCGCGCAACGCGTCCTGATTGTAGAAGATGAAGCGCTGGTCGGAATGGCGCTCGAAGACGCGCTCGGGTTCCTCGGGGTGGATGTTGTCGGTGTTGCAGGCACCGTGGACGAGGCGCTGGAACGGATCGAAGGGGACACTTTCGACGGCGCCATCCTCGATGTCCAACTGCACGGCAAGGACGTTCTGCCGGTCGCTGAATCGCTGAAACAGCATGGAATTCCATTCGTGTTTGCCACCGGTTACGGTCGGGCAGGCGTTCCGGAAAAATACCGCGACGCGCTGGTGCTGCAGAAGCCGTTCATGCCGGGCGAACTGAAGGATGTGCTGACGCAGGCGGGGATATGCCAGTTCCCTCCGGATGGGCAGAAATCCGGCCAGGGCTGAAACCCGCCCTCCCCGCATGGCGCCGCATACCGCTGGCTTGCGGGGGGGGGCGTCGCGCGGCTATCACGAATGAAATTTCCCCGGCTACAGGAGTTTGCATGTCCCGCAACAAAATCGCGTTGATCGGCGGCGGCCAGATCGGCGGCACCCTCGCTCACCTCATCGGCCTCAAGGAACTCGGCGACATTGTGCTTTTCGACGTGGTGGAGGGTCTGCCCCAGGGAAAGTCCCTCGACATCGCGCAATCCGGGCCGGTGGAAGGTTTTGATGCGAAATTCCAGGGCAGCAATAGTTATGCCGATATCGAAGGTTCCGATGTCGTCATCGTCACCGCGGGATTTGCGCGCCGTCCGGGCATGAGCCGCGACGATCTTCTGAGCAAAAATCTCGGAGTGATGAGCCAGGTCGGCGAAGGCATTCGCAAACATGCGCCCAACGCCTTCGTCATCTGCATCACCAATCCGCTGGATGCGATGGTCTGGGCGCTTCGCCAATTCTGCGGACTGCCCCACAACAAGGTCGTCGGCATGGCGGGGGTGCTGGATTCGGCCCGCTTCCGTCATTTTCTCTCTGAAGAACTGAACGTCTCGGTCGAAGATGTTTCCGCTTTCGTGCTTGGCGGGCACGGCGACACGATGGTGCCGATGCCGCGCTTCTCCACTGTGGCCGGCATTCCCTTGCCCGAACTCGTCAAAATGGGCTGGATTTCGCAGTCCCGCCTCGATGCGCTGACACAGCGCACGCGCGATGGTGGGGCCGAAATCGTCGGCCTCTTGAAAACCGGCTCGGCATTTTATGCGCCGGCGTCATCCGCGATTGCCATGGCCGAATCCTATCTTCGCGATAAAAAGCGCGTGCTGCCCTGCGCCGCCCATGTCGACGGCATATACGGTCTCAAGGATATGTATGTCGGTGTGCCGGCGGTGATCGGGGCCAAAGGCGTGGAGCGCATCGTCGAGCTGAAACTCGATCCCACCGAACGCGAAATGTTCGACAAGTCGGTCGCGTCCGTCCGCGGTCTGATCGATGCCTGCCGCAATCTCGAACCGCGGCTGAAGTGAAGATCTGGTCCACCGTCGCAATTGCGGCGGTTGTAATGGCCGTGATGACTAACGGGCGGGCGGCGCAGACGCCGCTCGCTGTCAGTCTGCACGTCACTGTCGATGGAATCACTCCTGCGGGCGGCAACCTCATTATTGGTGTTTACGATGAGGCGACATTCACGCTCGCCCAGGATGTGCCTCTGTTCGTGCAAACAGTGGCCAATGCCCATGGATCGGCGACGGTGGTCTTTGACCGCCTTCCGCCGGGCACATACGCCCTGAAGGCGGTGCAGGACGTAAATCGCGATGGCCGGGCCAGCCCCGGTGAACCCGTGGCGATCTCAAATGGAGCGACACCGGCGAATTTTGATGCCGCGGGGATCACGTTGCAGCCGGGCGAAACCACCGCCGTCCTCCACCTCCGCTGAGCCGCTTGCGATTTGCAAGCGCGTGTTGGCGCGCCCGGGAATGGGTAAGCCTTATTTTGGCTGACGACTACTCAGCGCGTAGGTACCGGCTTTTCGCCGCGATAGTCGTAAAATCCGCGGCCTGATTTCCGGCCCAGCCAGCCCGCTTCGACATATTTCACCAACAGCGGGCAAGGCCGGTATTTGGAATCCGCGAGTCCCTCATACAACACCTGCATCACGGCAAGCGCCGTATCCAGACCAATGAAATCGGCAAGCTGCAGCGGACCCATGGGATGGTTGGCGCCCAGCCGCATGGCCGTGTCGATCGCCTCAACGCTGCCGACCCCTTCATACAGCGTGTAAACCGCCTCATTGATCATCGGCAGAAGAATGCGGTTCACGATGAATGCCGGAAAATCTTCAGACTGTGCCGCCGTCTTGCCGACGCGACCGACCAGACCAACAGCGGCCTGGAATGTATCTTCGTCGGTCGCAATGCCCTTGATCACTTCGACCAGCTGCATCACCGGAGCGGGATTCATGAAATGCAGGCCGATGAATTTTTCCGGCCTGTCGGTGGCGGCTGCGAGCCGCGTAATGGAAATGGAGGACGTATTCGTCGCGAGCATGGTGGTTTGCCCGAGCCGCGGACACAGATCGCGATAGACATTGCGCTTGACCTGTTCGTCTTCGGTGGCCGCTTCAATCACAAGATCACGATCGCGCATCGCCTCGAGATCATTGGCGGTACGGATGCGGTTCAGTGCCTTTCCGACGTCGGTCTGCGCGATCAGGCCGCGCGCCGCCTGCCGCTGAAGATTGCGTTCGATGGTTGCTTTCGCGCGGCTCAGCGCTTCGGCGCTGACATCTTCCATGACTACGTCATAACCGGCCAGGGCGCAGACATGCGCGATGCCGTTACCCATCTGTCCGGCGCCGACCACGCCGATTTTTTCTATGCTCATCGTCTGCCTGCTATCCAATCTTTCCCATTTCATTGGTCCAACGCCTTTTCGAATTCCGGCAGTGCCTGAAAAAGATCGGCGACCAGACCGAAATCGGCGATGCCGAAAATCGGCGCATTCTCGTCCTTGTTGATGGCGACAATCACCCTGGAATCCTTCATTCCGGCCAGATGCTGGATTGCGCCGGAAATTCCCACCGCGATATACAGCTGCGGCGCCACGATTTTCCCGGTCTGCCCGACCTGGTGGTCATTCGGAATAAAACCGGCATCGACGGCTGCGCGCGAGGCACCTATTGCGGCGCCCAGTTTATCGGCGATCCGTTCAATAAGGATGAAATTGTCCTTCGATTGCAGACCGCGTCCGCCCGAGATCACAATCTTCGCCGCCGTCAGTTCCGGGCGCTCGGACCGGGTCATGTTCTCGGAAGTCATTCGTGCGACGCCCGGATCATCCGCCGCCGCGATACTCTCCAGACTCGCGCTGCCGGTCGCGGGCGCGGCAGGAAAAGCCGCTGTGCGAACGGTGATGATTTTTTTGAAGCCTTTGGCTTCGACTTTCTGGATTGCATTTCCGGCATAGATCGGCCGGCGGAAAACATCCGGATTATCGACGGCGATGATGTCGGAAATCTGCGGTACATCGAGTTGCGCTGCGACGCGCGGCAGCACGTTCTTGCCATTCGCAGTCGCCGGCGCGGCAATGGCATCGTATTTGGGAGCCAGCGCGAGCGCGAGCGCGGCAACCGGCTCGGCGAGGAAGCCGGCATAACGGGCATCATCTGCGACCAGGACTTTTTCCACGCCGGCAAGTTTTTGCGCCTGCTCTGCTGCATTGCGGCAATTGTGGCCGGCGATCAGCACATGCACCGGAGTCGAGACAGCGGCCGCAGCAGTGACAGTCTTCGCCGTTGCCTCGTCGAGCGTGGCGTTGCCATGTTCGGCGAGCACCAGCGTTGCCATCAGATAATGCCTATTTCGCGCAGCTTGCCGACGAGTTCGGCCGCCGATCCGACGCGCATGCCGGATCGCCGCTTTTCCGGCGCGGTGACTTCCAGCACCTTCAGCCGCGGCGCCGGGTCGACGCCGTAATCCGCGACAGTCTTTTCGAGAATCGGTTTTTTTCGCGCCTTCATGATATTGGGCAGCGAAGCATAACGCGGCTCGTTCAGCCGCAAATCCGTGGTGATCACTGCCGGCAGATTGAGCTCAACCGTCTGAAGGCCGCCATCCACTTCGCGCGTCACCGACACTTTGTCGGTTCCGATTTCCAGCTTCGCGGCGAATGTGCCTTGCGGCCAGCCCAGCAGCGCGGCCAGCATCTGGCCGGTCTGATTGCAGTCGTCGTCGATCGCCTGTTTGCCGAGGATGACGAGGCCCAGCTGCTCCTCGGCGCAGATCGCCTTCAGGATTTTCGCGACAGCCAGCGGCTCGATTTCACCGTCATGCTTTACGAGAATGGCGCGGTCAGCTCCCATTGCGAGCGCGGTTCGCAGGGTTTCCTGTGCCCCTGCCGGACCTATGCTCACCGCGACGATTTCGCTGACTTTGCCTTTTTCCTTTTGCCGCACCGCCTCTTCGACGGCGATCTCATCGAAGGGATTGATCGACATTTTGACATTGGTCAGATCGACACCGGTCCGGTCTGCCTTCACCCGAACGGCAACGTTGAAGTCGATCACCCGCTTGACCGGGACGAGAACTTTCATCGTGCGAGAATTGCCTTTGGTTCAGGCGAGCGGGCCGTGTTGGAGCTCCACCGGAACCCATTGTGCAGTGCAATAATTACGCGGCGGGTTCCTGTCCTGTCAACGAAACGTCACGTGAACGAAATGGCAGGAGTATAGCGCCACGCCTGCGTCACTCCGCCGCGGAATCGAGCTCGGCAGAAAGCCGAGCGAAGCCCCGGAAGCGCCAAAGGCGCTATCCGGGGTCACGCGCCCCGATCCGGGCCTTCCGGCGGTGCGCTTTCCGGTATCAGCAAACAGACACAGCAAATGGCCAATAGCTGATTTGCCGGAATGCACCATCTAATCCCGGCCATGAGCGAACCATTAACGCGGCTGATGGCGAGCGATCAGAAGAACGCAAAGCCCAATTCCGAGCCCGGCAACAATGATGCCGCCCCACGGGCTATCCGTCACAATGCCAGCAAAAGCACCGGCTGCGATGATGGCCAACCAGACTATGACCGTAACGAGTTCGGGCATGGGCGAACGGTAGCACGGCCAAGGCAAGTCCGCACGTCGCTACTGCACCATAGCGGTGTAGCGGTTGGAATCCTTTTTCGGTTCGAGACGTGCGGCAAAGCGACAAGCTGCGCCGCCCGCCAGGCGAGCGGCGCAGTGCGATCCACCGCCTGAAGGCGCTACCTGACCTGAACCTTCACCAGCTTGGATGGCGGACGATAGGCCGGGATCCACACTGTCGGACGTGGCGCGCCGACTTCGACCTTGAAGTCGCGAATTTCGTAATTATCCGGCGTCATGTACTCGACGGATTTTCCGGTGATCGTGTCGATCTTGTAGATGCGGCTGCTGGAGAAGTCGTTGGTCCAGACAATGTGGTTCTTGTCATCGACGCTGGCTGAATAAGGTTCGGCATAGGGCGCGGTATAGGGCTTTACCCCCGGGATGAGCGGATATTCCTTCAGGATCTGCTCGTCGGGATCGAACATGACCACCTGGCCGCCAAAGAACTCCGCCGCCCATAACCGGTTCTGCCCATCGATTTGTCCCCGCCGCGGCCCCGACATCGCCGTCGGTACGGCATAATTCTTATATTCCAGCGTGGCGGGATCGAAGATGCCGATCTTGCCTTCGCGCCAGATATAGAGATCGGTGCGGCCTTTGGAATCGGTATCGATGTCATAGATGCCAGCGTTTTTCGGGATTGGGTAAATCGTGCGCTTGAGCGCGTCGCTAGAAGTGTCGAGCTTCACGAGTTGGCCGTTCACCGGCAGCGTCCAGACATTCCCCTGTGGATCGAGACCGAACTGATCGTTCCCTGTCGCCCAGCCGTTGAACTGGCCGCTTTTCGGATTGTAGCGGACGGTTCCCTTGCGCATGCCGATGATAACATTGCCCTGGCGGTCGAATTGCAATTCGTGCGTGCCGCCCCCGGGATTTCCAGGCCGGCCGTCGCCACCATTAGGATCGCGCCCCGCGCCGGCCGGCGCCTGGAAACTCATTTCCTTCACTTCGCCGGTTTGCCGGTCGAGCTGGCCGATCGTGTACGAGAAATGATCGGTGTAATAGGCGTAGCGCTCATTCATGATGACGTCGTGCGGCCAGACATAGGCCGGATCGCCGCGCAGCATGAAAACGTCGCGCTGACCGCCGCGCGGGAGGTCATATTCCGTGACCACGGTGTTGGTGGATTCGGGACTGGTCGGCCGCGGGCGCTGCTTAAATGGGATTTTGTCCGATGAGCCGGGACCACGGATGGAAGCGAGATATTCCGCGAGGGGCTCGATGAATTGCTTCTGGCCGAATGCATAAGTGCCCGGTGTATCTTCATCCGCGGCGCGGCCCGCCATCATCCGGATGACCTTCACCCACTGGTCCTTGCTGCGCGGAATCTGCAGCGCCCATTGCAGCGTGTGGCAGTTGCTGCATTGCGAGAACAGGACCTTCTGCTGATCGGTGCCGGGAAGGCCGGCAATGATCTCGGAGGCCGTAGCGTCGTTGTAAGCGAGCGGTTTGGATTTCAGCGTGAAATTCACCCGCTCGGTCTTGCCATTCGTGATGGCGACGCCACGTTTGCTGACATGGTCGAAGTCCGGGAGTTCGACGCCGACCGACCACGCGCCGGGCTTCACGTCGGACCAGGAGGGGAAATCATAATCGCCGTTTTTGTCGGTGTAGACCGCGACCGTGATGTTTGTGTTGTCGAGATGTGCCTTGACCGGAATTCCCGCCAGCGGAGCGCCGTCGGAAGATACAATATGTCCGCGCAGCAGCGTCGTGGCATCTGCGGCAAGCGCTGCGGGCGCAGCGGCAACAGCGATACCAAACGCGGTCAGTAGAGCCTGGGAGCGGACGCTGAGATGGCGCGGGAGCATGTCGATTCCTCCTCCGGTTATGGCGGAAGAATACGCCAGCGGCCCTGCCCCGCACAGATGCTATTTGATGCTTTTGGCGGTCTCGATGGCGCGCCGGAACCCGATCGGATCGGCAATGGGCGGAATATCTACCTTGTCGATGCCTGTACCCTCGATCCGCAGGGTGCCGTAGCCCCAGATGCGGCCCCAGAAGCCCTGATAGATCCTCACCCCTTCTATATTGGCGAGTGCAATTTCATTGGTTCTGAGGGACACGAGCCCATATTTCTCGACAAAGCGGTGCGAAGTGACCGCAATCTCCGTCGTCCAACGCCGTATCATGCGGCGGAAGAAGATGATGATGCCCGCCAGCATCAGGAGCATGCCGACAATAATCAGCCAGCCACCGGCAAATGCCCGTCCGAACAGCAGAATGACGATCAGTACGACAAACGGAATGATCAGCGCCAGCAGTGCCTTCAGCGTGTACAGCCAATGGAAATGGGCTTTGGCAACAACGCGTTCGCCGTTCCCCAACGAGCGTTCGACGTAAGACGACATTCCGTTACCCGTGGTCGGGGAGCAGGATTTCGCGTTTGCCCTGATGGTTGGGCTTGCCGATCATTCCCTCATCTTCCATCCGCTCGATCAGCCGCGCGGCTCGATTGTACCCGATCTGCAGCCGCCGCTGGATATAGGATGTCGAGACCTTGCGTTCGCGCGCCACGATCTGCACCGCGTTGTCGAACAGATCGTCGCCACCTTCGCTGCCTTCACCAAGGCCGAACCCATCCTCGCCGTCGTCATCCGGCTCTTCCGTCACAGCATCCAGATATTCCGGCCGGCCTTGCTCCTTGAGGAAGCGGACAACGTCTTCGACCTCGGTATCCGAGCAGAATGGTCCGTGTACACGCCGTATACGGCCGCCGGCCATCATGTAGAGCATGTCGCCCTGGCCGAGCAATTGCTCGGCGCCCTGCTCGCCGAGAATGGTGCGTGAGTCGATTTTCGACGTCACCTGGAAGCTGATACGGGTCGGGAAATTCGCCTTGATCGTGCCGGTGATCACGTCGACCGACGGCCGTTGCGTGGCCGCGATCAGGTGAATGCCGGCTGCGCGCGCCATCTGCGCCAGCCGCTGCACCGCGCCCTCGATCTCCTTGCCCGACACCATCATCAGGTCGGCCATTTCATCCACGACCACCACAATGAAAGGCATTGGTTCAAGTTCAAGCACTTCATCTTCATAGACCGGCTTGCCGGTTTCCTGGTCGAACCCGGTCTGGACCGTGCGCTTGAGCACTTCGCCCTTTTCCGCTGCGCGGGTCACCCGCTCATTGAACGCTTCGACGCCGCGCACGCCGATCTTGGCCATTTTTCCGTAACGGCTTTCCATCTCGCGGACCGCCCACTTCAGCGCCACCACGGCCTTCTTCGGATCGATCACGACCGGCGCGAGCAGATGCGGAATGCCTTCATATACCGACAGTTCCAGCATCTTGGGATCGATCATGATCATGCGGCAGTCCCGCGGCGCCATCCGGTAGAGCAGCGACAGGATCATGGTGTTCAGCGCCACCGATTTGCCCGATCCGGTGGTGCCGGCGATCAACAGATGCGGCATTTTGGCGAGATCGGCCATAACCGGCTCGCCACCGATGGTCTTGCCAAGCGCAAGCGACAGCGGTGCACGCGATTTCTCATATTCCGGCGCCGCCAGCAGCTCGCGCAGGAAAACCTTCTCGCGCCGCTGGTTGGGCAGTTCGATTCCAATCACGTTGCGGCCCGGTATGACCGCGACGCGTGCCGCCAATGCGCTCATCGAGCGCGCTATATCGTCGGACAACGAAATAACCCGCGATGTCTTCACGCCTGCGGCCGGTTCGAATTCATACAACGTCACCACCGGGCCGGGGCGCACTTCGGAAATTCGCCCGCGCACGCCGAAATCCGACAGCACGGCTTCGAGCAGTTTCGCATTTTCCTTCAGTGCATCATCGGTGACCACCGGGCCTATGGGATCCGCCGGCGGCTCGGCGAGGAGTCCAAGCGGCGGCAACTGGTATTCGCCTTCGCCGAGATTGAGCGCCGGCTGCAGCTCCGCCTTCATCTTCGTTCTGCGTTGCCGATCGTCGCTGCGGCGAACCAGGGTCTCACTGCCCCGATACCGCCCGCGCGCGGGCTCTGGCTCTTCATCCTCATCAAAACCCGCGAGTTCTTCCTCTTCCTCGTCCTCGTCGTCATCGGTTTCCGGCATCGGTGCCCGCGCGACTCTCGCGCCCGGTTGGCGGCGCCAGAGCTGAATCGCTCCACGCCCGAGAACCGCGAAACCGGCCCCGACCAGCAGCACGGTCCGCATTGCCCATCCCGCCGCCCACAAGACCAGCAGGAACCCGGCAAAAACGGTAAGGCCGCTCGCCACCGGCACCCCCCATGTCGCCGAACTGGCGTGACCTGCGAGTGCAATCAGCGGCCAGAGCAGTCCGCCAATGACGCCGCCTCCGCCGGCGGGAAATGCACCAAATCCCGGCAGGGCTGCGAGACCCGCAGAACACAGCAGCAGCCCGACAACCAGTGCTGCCATTCGCCAGTTGAGCAAACGCGGACGTTCGCCGCGCGCGATCATCTCCCATCCAGCTGCGGACAGTGCGGCAGCCAATGCGAGCGATGACAGGCCCCAGAATCTAAGCAGCAGATCGGCCGTATACGCACCGCCTTGACCCAGCCAATTGGCGGGTGCCTTGCCGGTGGCCACATCGAAACTGGGGTCGGTCGCATCATAACCGGCAATTGCCAGCAGGAGTGCCGCACCCGCGAGCAACAGCGCGCAACCCAGGCCACGCCAAAGCGCCGGCTCAAGCAGCGCGTAAAGCCTCATCCGCACCGCCCCGACCGCTTCTGCAATCCGCGCGCGGCGGGAACGCGGCTGATAAATGCCGACACGTTGTGCGCTCATTGTTGCCATACCCCCTGCAGGAAATCGGCGATTCGTTCGAGAGCGGCCGTCATTGTGGCCGCATCATGCACCAATGCCAATCTGACATAGCGGAAACCGGGATTGCTGGTGGGATCACCTGGACTGCGTTCGACGCTCATGAATGCGCCCGGAAGAACGCGCACGCCGGTTTCGCGCCACAGTGCTTTGGCAAATGCCGGCCCATCGCCGACATCGAGCCAGATATAGAATCCGCCGTCCGGCAGCCGGAAGCCGCGGTGATTGCCGAGAATCCGCCGCGCGATGGCGAAACGCTCGCGATACCTCTCCCGGTTTTTCTCGACATGGGCTTCATCGTCCCATGCCGCCGCGGATGCCTTCAGCACAGGAATCGGCACCTGCGGGGCGCAGGTATTGCGAAATCGCGTCAGCGCCGCGATCAGCGAAGGCGACCCGGTGACGAAACCGGAACGCAAGCCTGGAACGCTGGAGCGCTTGGACAGCGAATGGAAGGACAGCAGACGTTCGAGACTTTGGGTGGAATGATACCGCGCGTCGAGTGCGCCCACCGGCGACGAGGCGTGCCAGATTTCGCAGTAACACTCGTCGGCGAGTACGGTGAAATCGTAGCGGTCGGCCAGCGTAAAAAGCTGCAGCCAGGTCTCGCGCGACGCGCAGGCGCCTTCCGGATTGGACGGCGAGCAGAAAAACGCCGCCACCGTCCGCTGCAGAATGTTTTCAGGGATGCTGGTGAAATCCGGCAGGAATCCGGTCTCCGCGCGCGCATCGACATAGAATGCTTCCGCGCCGGACGCGAAGCTCGCCGACGGATAGGTGACGTAGAACGGGTTCGGTACGAGCACGACCGGACGGCCGCCATGTTTGCTCTCCGGCATGATGGCGGGCAGCGCGAGAAACAGTCCCTCACGGGACCCATTCAGCGGGAGAACCTGGGTGTCGGGCTTTATTGCGGCTGGCGGCAGATTGAAACGGCGGCATGCCCAACCCGCAGCGCTGTTGCGGAATTCCGGCGTCCCCACAACCGGCGGATAGCGGCCGAATGCGCGCGCATTGTCATTGACGATTTCAGTGATGAATTCCGGCGGCTCATCCTGCGGTTCGCCAACCGTGAGCGCCACGGGCGCATTTCCAATCGGAAACGAAGTGGGATTCACGCCTTCGAGCAGCCTTGCCAGGCGCTCGAATGCCGAAGGGGGTGCAAGCGCCATGCGGCCCGGAAACACGCGGACGACCTCAACTAAAACGAATCACACTACGCCAATCCTTAAGCTAACCGGCCCGTTTCGCCCTGTCACCTCTCGGCGGGCACTGGCCGGCTTTAAGGTTTAGTGGCCGAAATTGATTTAGTCAGTGGCCGGATTCAATCTAGTGGCAGGGTTTCACGGCCGATGGCACGGGCCACGCCGTCGCTAATTCGGGTAAGGCCGAACTGGACGGTGATGATCAGAAGCGGAACAGGCAGGGCGGCGAGTATTGCGGCTCCCACAATTAGCCATGGTCCGTTAACCAGCCACAGGAATCCGGCCCAGCAGAACGCTATAGTCATCCACAATATCGTGGTCTGGATTAGCGCATTCCAATAAGCGTGGCGCACCGTGATAGCTCGCGAAGTGACGCGACGCCCAAAGAGCGTAGCGGATCATCTCAAATTCGGACAGTAGCCTCGACCGGGCACTGTTACAGTTTCAGATCAGCCGCGCCTACGTGCAGCTCGGCTTGGGAGTATTTGGGGGTGGAAGTGGCACGCCTGCCGCGCCAAAACTATCGAAGCCAGGATCGATATGGCTCTCAGCCACCTCGATGCAGCCCCGCACTCGGGCAAGCGCGTCGCTGTCGGCGTTACGGGCCTTCTGCAAATGAGCCAGTGCGTCATCCAGGGATTGCTTGGCGGCCTTAAGTTCAGGATCAGGCCGGCCAATGAGCCGCGAAGGCGCGGACGGATTATACTGGGCGAGTGCGATACCGCCGCCGGCAACGGTCAGGGCAAAAGTTGGGCCTGCGAGGATAGCATAGTGTTTGCGCATAGGACCTCCTATCAGCCGCATTGAGGTGTCATATTAATCCCCATGCCTGAAGGCCCCAAGGATAGAAAAGACCCGCCGATGTGATCGGCAACGCGGTCCATGTGATGCGAATCGCGACGAGGAGACTGAAGAAACTGGGATCGTGCCTCGGCGGCCGCGCTGACGTTTCGGCTGACAAAGCCCACACGTCCCGGACCTCTCGTATTATCCTGCGCCTCTCAGGAGCTTCGCATGATTCGGTGCATCGCATTGGGCCTCGCCGTCGGTTTTGTCGCCGGAATCCTGCTGCACAGTTGGGTCATTGGGATTTTGATCGGCCTCGCAGTCGGACTTTCGGCCTGTTACGGGACGAAACTATGGCGGCACGCGCACACACCAGTAACTTCGCTGAGCCACCACGTTAGCTCCACGCCAACACTGGGGTTCAAAAAGCGATAGCGCCGCCGAAACGGGGCCACGTCACGGACACGAACGGGCAGTTGCACTACGCCGTTTCTAATTTTTCCATTCGTTCTTTGAGCACTTTCACAAATTGATCGCGTGGTAAGGTCCGGATCTCGGCCACTAAGTTTGCTTCGCGGACCATGCGCGCTTGCAATACCGCTTCCTGCGATAACTGATTCCGCTCGTGCATCCAGCGGGCTACGTCAACCCAATCCCACAGCGGGCTCTCGGATGTGACACGTGCTACGGGGGCCGGGAAGCCAGCCGCACGTTCGCCCCGGCAATAATGCGAGACGGCCGACCGTGTCAGTCCCGAGCGGGCCGCAATGTCGGAAAGGTTTACCAAGTGATCAGGTTCGATCCGGTCCACTCTTGCGCCAGACTTTTTCACGTCAGAACAAGCTGAAATCAAAGCGCTGGCGAATGTCTGTGCCTTTCGCGAAAACTCAAGGATGACAACTCCCTTTTGGTAGGAAACAGTCGCGTCTCCGCAGCCCGCTTCGAAGAGGCGGTTTTCAAAGTCTTCATCGCTTGGGTCCAGGCCCGTTGCGATGATCGTGAATTCCTGCGTCCTCATCTCCATTCCCCGGGTGCGCATGCGTGCACCGCTTTACACCGCGCCGAATATCCTTTGCGTGGGCTTCCGGATTTTTCGGAGTCGACCAGATGGAGATTTGACAACCGTCCCGATCACTCTTCGGGCAAAGTAGCCGTCCCCATCCGTGGCCCTTGCCCTTGACAAAGCGCCACCCCAGCGATTCGGCATACGCGACCGAAGCATCGATCTCCTTATGCGGGTGCTTCGGCCTAGCCACTAGGCGCCAGCTATATTGGCTTGGGTGTAAACAAATGTCAACGGAGTTGGTTCCTGCTGAAAATAGCCTAAGCGGGCCTCAGCTCTTCAGCGTCAGACGGAAGGGGTGAGCGGGATAGGCGCCGAGAATCTTCAGCGATGACGTGAAGAATTTCAGCTCCTCCAGCGCCAGCTTCATCGGGCGTTCGTCCGGATGGCCTTCCATATCGGCGAAAAACTGCGTTGCATTGAACGAGCCCTCAAGCTGGTAAGATTCCAGCTTGGTCAGATTGACGCCGTTGGTGGCAAATCCGCCCATCGCCTTGTACAGCGCGGCCGGTACATTCCGTACCCGGAACAGCATGGTCGTCACCACCGGCCCGCTGCCTGCCTTCGCATATTCCGGTTCGCGCGACATGATGAGAAAGCGAGTCACATTGTGCGTGGCATCCTCAACATCGCTGCGCAGGATGTTGAGGCCATGAATTTCCGCCGCCAGCCGTGAAGCGACTGCCGCCAGCGTACGGTCCTTGACCTCAGCCACGTGCCGCGCCGCGCCTGCGGTGTCCGCCCAGAGTTGCCGCTTCAAACCCAGTTCGCGCACGATGTTGCGGCACTGTCCCAACGCGGGCTCCTGGCTGACCACGGTCGTGATCGACGACAGGGTGGCCCCGGGAATCGCCATCAACTGATGGCGCACGCGATGGAAATGCTCAGCCAGGATGTATAGGGGCGCTTCCGGCAGCAGATAGTGAATATCGGCAATGCGCCCGTGCAGCGAGTTTTCGATCGGGATCATGCCGAGATCGACCGCGCCGCTGCGCAGCGCTGTAAATGCGTCTTCAAATGTTGGCGCAGCCACGGCTTCGCAATGCGGCAAGGCCTCGCGCGAGGCGAGGTGCGAATAGGAACCAGGTTCGCCCTGAAACACCACCCGGCGCGCTTTTTGGATCAGTGCGATGTCGTTCATTTCTGCTTCGTGGAAAGAAGTTTTCTGGCCCTTTGGAGATCTTCAGGAGTGTCGACGGACAGGGGAATATCGTCAATGCGCGCGACTTCGATGTGCATTCCGGCCTCAAGCGCGCGCAACTGTTCGAGCTTTTCGCGCCGCTCCAGTGGCGACACGGGAAGAGCTATGAACCGTGCAAGTGCACGACGCCTGAAGGCGTAAATACCCACATGGTGGAAGAGCGGGCCATCGCCCGCAGGCGCGCGCGCCCGGGTGAAGTACAGCGCGCGCCCATGTGTCTGTGACGCGTCCCATGCGACGACGCCCTTGACCACCGCGGGATTGTCGAAATCGCGCGCATCGCTGATCGGGGCCGCAAGAGTCGCGATATCGGCGCCGCTGTCATTCAGTGCCGCTGCTACCGCTTTGATTGCGCGCGGATCAATATCCGGAAGATCGCCCTGCAGATTAATCACCACATCAAAGCGCCGATCCGGATCGTGTTTCTCGAGCGCCTGATGAACGCGGTCGGATCCGGATGCCAGTTTCGGCTCCGTCAGCACCGCGTCACCGCCGGCCCGACGGATCGTTTCGGCAATTTGCGGTTCTGCCGCAGCCACCAGCACCGGTCCGGCCTTTGCCCTGATCGCCTGTTGCCAGACACGGACGATCATTGGCGTTCCTGCGATATCCGCGAGCGGCTTATCCGGCAAACGCGTGGATGCCATGCGGGCGGGAATCACAATAATTGCGTTCATGCGCGGAACTCTGTGCCTTATGCGACGCTTAGCCGCAATGACGCATTGCGGCTCGAAGGTAATGTCCGCGCGCCAGCGCAACATCGCCGCAAAAGCATATAAGCCGCCACTTCCGGAGCACGCTAATGGATTCGTTTGAATGGAACAAAGTCATCGGCAGCGTGCTCGGCTGTCTTCTGTTCATCGTTGCGGTCTCACTCATCAGCCAGGCAATCTATTTCTCGCCGCCACCGGCGAAGCCCGGCTATATCGTACCCGGAGTGGTCGCCGCCACCGCGTCGGAAACGACACCCCAGGCGCCTGCGGCGGAGCCGATCCCGGATTTTGCCATGGTCATCCCGATGGCAAATGCCATGCATGGCGAAATGATCGCCCAGCAATGCATGGCCTGCCACGACTTCACCAAGGGTGGCCCCAACAAAATCGGTCCCAATCTGTACGGCGTTATCGGCCGTCCACGCGCGACCCATCCAGGTTTTGACTACTCGGCGGCGATGAAAGCCAAAGGCGGCAATTGGACTTATGCTGATCTTTTCGAGTTCATCAAGCAGCCGCAAGTGTTCATTCCCGGCACCAAAATGACTTTTGGTGGCCTGCCAAAACCGCAGGACCGGCTGGATGTGATTGCCTGGCTCCGCATGCAGGCCGATTCACCGGCGCCATTCCCGCCGCCCGAACCCGCTGCCAATCAGCCGAAAACCGCAGCAGGCGGCGCGGAACCTGCCGGTAAGGGCGCGCCGCCCGCCGCCACACCTGCTGCTGCACAGGGCAATACCGCCGCAACCGGAACCCCACCTGCCGCCGGCGGCCGCTGATCCCGCCTACTGAAGCTCCTTGATCGTCTTCGGATCGGGCGGTTTCGGCAGGCTGGAAAGATAGGCGTAAATATCGGCCACGCCCTGATCGGGGATAACACTCGCCACATAGGGCGGCATCTCGCGGCGAGGAGTGCGCAATTGCTGCAGCACCACAGGAAATGCAGGCGGCGGATTGAGCCGTGGTCCATCCCGCCCGGTGCCCTGGCCCCATGTTCCGTGGCAGGAGTAACAGCCGAACCTCTGAAACAGGATCGAGCCGTTATGCGCATCCCCTTTGGGTGGAGCGTATTCCTGTGCCTGCACCGAACTGGTGGCCAGCAGCAATCCGGCCAAAACCATGAATTTACCCACCGCTACCCTCACCGGCCGTCCGATACCACATCGATCAAAGCGGGCTCGCCACGCTTCACCCGTTCCACACCGCGACGGATGGCCGCCGCCAGATCCTTGGGATCGGAAACCGGCCCTTCGGCATACATCCCGTAGCCCTGGGCGATTTTCGCATAGTCGATGTTCGGGTTGTCGATTTTGGTCCCGACATAGAGGTTCGGATTATTCGAGCGCATGCGCCGGTCTGCCATTCGGACGATCATCATGACTTCCTGATGATAGGCCCGGTTGTTGTGCACCAGATAGAGAATGGGAATTTGGTGATGGGTTGCGGTCCACAACACGCCCGGCGCCATATTGAAGTCACCGTCCCCGACCATGGCCACAGTGACGCGTCCATGCTGCTTATTGGCCAGCGCCGCACCCAATGCCGCCGGAGTGTTGTAGCCGATACCCTGCGCACCCGATCCGCCCATGGTGTGATAGGGCTTGTTCATATCCCAGAGGCGGAACGGCCAATCGCTGATGAATTGCGATTCGGTCGGCATCATCCAGTCTTCGTTTCTGATGTTGTCCCACAGCTCCATGACCATCCGTCCGGTGCTGATCGGGCGAGCGTCCCATTGGTAAGCAACGTCCTGACGTGCCGCGTCGAGGAATTTCGCCGACATGTCGCGCAGCTTCTGCCCGCGCGCGGCAAAGCGCGATTTGTGCGCCGCGGTGATTTGGGTTTTCACCGCTTCGATCAGTGACGGCATCGTCGATTCCGCATCGCCGGCGATCGACAGATCAACCTGCGCATAGCGCTGCGAATCCTGGAAATTGGCTTTCGTCAGCAGCATTTCCGAACCGATATGGATGATCTTGAGATTGGGATTGCGCCGCGGCCGCAAATCGGGGCGGCCGATCAGGTCGGCGACGTAATTCGTCAGTCCAAAGAGGTCGACTGGCTCGAGCGCCAGGATCACATCCGCATTGGCGAGCGTCGGTTCGCGCCGGGGCGAATGATTCAGCGGATGCCGATTGGCGATGTTCATGCGGCCGTGACTGTCCACGACCGGCGCCTGAAGCAGTTCAGCGAGTTCAACCAGCAGCGCCGGACCATTGTCGGTCCGCGCATAGCGATTGACGAAAATCACCGGATTTTCCGCCGCCACCAGCATCTTTGCCGCATCCTGCACCAGCGCCGGATCGCCCGTCGGATGGCCGCGCGTTCTCAGTTTCGGGATGTACAGCTTCTTTTCCTCGCCCGGCGGAATGGTGTCTTCCTGAAGATCGCCATCGGCGGTGATCAGCACCGGGGCCATCGGCACGGTCGTGGCGAGATCATAGGCGCGGACCATGGAATCGGCGAAACCCTGCAGCGACTGCGGCTGGTCATCCCATTTGGTGAAGTCGCGGACGGTGATCGCCTGATCCTGCGCCGCGTGGTTCCACTCGACATTCATCTGTCGCGTGGCAGAATTGCCGATATTGCCGGACAGCACGACCATGGGAACGCGGTCCGCGAATGCGTTGTAAATCGCCATCGAGGCGTGTTGCAGGCCGACGGTTCCATGGACCATGCACGCCATCGGCTTGCGGGCGACTTTCGCATAACCGTGGCACATCGCGGCGGCCGAGTCTTCATGCAGGGTGGTGATGAATTCCGGTTTGCGGTTGCCGCCATAATTGATCATGGATTCGTGCAGCCCGCGGAAGGTCGAGCCCGGCACCGAGGCGCAATAATCGAGGTCGAGCGTCTTGATGACGTCGACCATGAAGTCCGAACCGCTTTTTCCCTGGGTAAGGGGCGGCATGTCGTTCAGGGATCGCTCGTCGTTCGGGACCGGTGGAACACTCGATGCCGGTGCAGTTTGTGCCGCGGCTGTGCCGGTGCTGGAAATCACGCTGATGGCGGGTCCTGCGGCGGCGACTCCCGCCAGAAACTGACGACGCTTGATGCGCTTCGACATGTATTCCTCCCTGAAGACAGATGAAGAGTGGTCACCCTTCACCGGGCATGCCAAAAGCGGACTTCGCTCGCGGCGCGCCGCCCGGAATTTGCCATTCGCGAGAGGCGATGCCAAGCCGACGGCAGCGCAAATCCTCGTGCCTCTCGGGCGTAAAATCGGCTAGGTTGTGCCGAGGACCTGGTTGGAAATGAGACATGACGAAATTCCGCTGGATTGCCGCCCTGCTGTGCGCCACGGCTGCAACTCCCGGCCTTTCCGCCGCACGGCAAGCCGAATTTCCGGATTTCAATCCCGATGGCGGCACGGGGTGGAGCATCGACCGTCCTGCCGCCGATGATTTTCTGCCTCCGGACAGCGGCCCCGGGCCGGTGCTCGCCGATCCTGAACATCCTTACGTTCCCAACGGCAACGGAAGGCAATCGACCTACCGCATTGCCGACCTGACCAATCCGATCCTGCAGCCCTGGGTCATCGCGCAGATGAAAAAAACCAACGACGAGGTAATGGCGGGGAAAGTTCCGTTTATCGCGCGTGAGCGGTGCTGGCCCGGCGGTGTTCCCGGCATGGACATCTACAATCGCGGTCAGCCGCTGCATTTCATCCAGACGCCGAACGAAGTGGTGATGGTCAACGAATTGTACGCATCAACCCGCCATATCTACATGAATACGGAGCACACGAAAAACCCGAAACCGTCCTGGTACGGAGAATCCGTCGGGCATTACGAAGGCGACGAACTGGTCGTCGATACGATCGGGCTTTCGGACCGGACCTTTGTCGACAATTACCGCACCCCGCACACGACGCAGCTGCACGTCATCGAGCGCTTCAAGATGATCAATGGCGGCAAGACGCTACAGGTGCTGGTGCATGTCGAAGACCCCGGCGCGTTCAACATGCCGTGGAATGCCAAACAGACCTGGGTACGGGTCCATCCCGGTCCCCTGATCGAAGACATCTGCGAGCCCGAAAATAACTATTTCTTCGGCTACGACGTGGCGCCGCTGCCGCACGAAGACCATCCGGCGTTTTAAGCTGTCAGTTCTGAAGCAGTGGAATTGTTTTCGGATCGGGCGGCTTCGGAAAGGTCGAGATATACGCGTAAATGTCGGCTGCCTGCTGATCGGTCAGGACCTTCGCGGTGAATGGCGGCATGACATTGCGGGGCGTGCGAAGCTGGACAATGAAAGCCGGATAGGCCGGCGGATCGATCAGTTTTGGCCCGGCGCCGCCGCCCTGCCCGGCATAGCCGTGACATTCGAAGCAGCCGATGGTCTCGAACAGCTTCTTGCCGTTGGCCGCATTTCCACGCGGAGTATCCTGCGCAAAAACTGCAGGTGATGCGATGGCCGAAGCCAATAACGCAGCGGCGGTATAACCCGAAACGCGAGTAATCACTGAACCTCCCAAACCATAAACCACGCACGTCACCCCGACGTGGCTGAAATTCCCCGAAAGAAGGCCCCCCTCCTTCAGTCCTCCCCCACATCTCGCGCTTTGCGCTCGCGGGGGAGGAGAACGTCAGGTCGCGCGCGGCCGGTTCGCCGGCGCGATCGATTTTATCTCGGCTGCGAGACGATATCGATCAGCGCCGGTTCGCCGCGCTTCACCACCGCGATTGCGCGCTGGATTGCCGGTCCGACGTCGGCCGGATGATCGATCGGACCCTGGGAATAGACGCCCATGGATTTCGCAAGCGACGCGAAATCGATGTTCGGATCCTTGATCGTGGTGCCGATCCAGGCGCGGTCGATGCCACGCTGATTACGTTCGGCCATGCGCTGGACATGCATGTATTCCTGATGCCAGGCGCGGTTGTTGTGCACGATATAGAGGATCGGAATCCGGTGATGTGCGGCGGTCCACAGCACACCCGGTGACATCATGAGATCGCCATCGCCGTTCAAGGCAACGGTGATGCGGCCATGTTCCTTATTGGCAAGCGCAGCGCCAAGTGCGGCCGGGGCATTGTAGCCGACGCCACCGCCGGTCGATCCGCCCATGGAGTGGTAGTGCTTTTCCATGCTCCAGAGGCGATACGGCCAGTTGGAGAGGAAATTGACTTCGGAGGCCATGCTCCAGTCTTCGTTCTTGATCTGATTCCAGACCTCGGCGGAGATGCGTGCGGTTGAAACCGGACTGGCATCCCAGCCCAGCGCGGCCTGTTGATCCGCAGCCTGCAGGAATTTTGCACCGGCGGCTTTGAGTTTCTCCCCGCGCGCCATCGCGACGCTCTTGCGGGCCGGAGTCATCTCTTTTTCGATCGCCTGAATCAGCCATGGCAGCGAGTTTTCCGCGTCGCCGGCAATGCCGACATCGGCCGCCTGATAGCGTTCATATTCGCCCATATTCGGTTTGATATTCAGGTCGGTCGTGCCGATGACGATGACCTTCGTGCCCGGCCGGATCTTCGGCTTGGCCGGACGCCCGATCAGATCATCGACATTGTTCAGCGTGCCGTAGAGATCCATCGGTTCGAGTGCCAGAACCACGTCGGCCTGGCGGATCATTGCGGCGCCGCGCTCGGTGTGATTCAGCGGATGGCGGGATGGCATGTTCATACGGTTGCGCTCATCCACGACGGGCGCCTGCAGAACTTCGGCCAGCTGGACGAGATGCTTCGGACCGTCTTCCGTACGGGTGTAGCGGCCGGAAACGATCACGGGATTTTCGGCAGCGACCAGCAGTTTTGCCACTTCGGCCAGTGCGCCCGGATCGGCCATCGGCTGCGTGCGCTGCCGCAGCTTGGGAATAAACAGCTTGCGGCCGGGTTCGATCTCTTCTTCCTGCTGATCGGCGTCGATAACGACCATCACCGGGCCCGTCGGCGCAGTGGTGGCGAGATCATAGGCGCGGACAAGACCTTCGGCGAAATCCTGAAGATTGTTCGCCTGGTCGTCCCACTTTACGTAATCGCGGACGATGATGCCCTGATCATGCGCGCTGTGCGCCCATTCCACGCCGGGACGCCGCTGTGTGCCATTGCCGACATTACCGGCCATCACAATCGCGGGCGCCTGATCGCAGAAACAGTTGTAGATCGCCATTGAGGAATGCTGCAGGCCGACCACTCCGTGCACCATGGTCGCCATCGGCTTGCCGGCAATCTTGGCATAGCCATGCGCCATCGCGACCGATGCTTCTTCGTGGATCGTCGTGATGAACTCGGGCTTTGAGTTCATCCCGTAATTGATGATGGATTCCTGCAAGCCACGGAATGTCGAGCCCGGAGTCGAAGCGACATAATCGATGTTGAGGGATTTCAGGCAGTCGACCATGAAATCGCCGCCCACTCGCCCGCTATTGACGAGCCTCTGCTCCTGCGGCGGGCTGTAGTCGCCGGCGGTTTGTGGCTTTGCCGGGACCGCACGCGCCGGCGTTTCGGCAGCGACGACCTTGGTTGTCGAGGCAAGCCCCATGATTGGCCCTGCCGCCGCCGCTCCGGCAAGAAATTGACGCCGTTTGATGTCTGGTGTTTTGGCCACGTTCCCGCCCTTTTCTTGAAATGCCTCTCCTGGAGAGGCCGCCGAAAATCAGGGCAGAATTCGTAGCACCCGCTCCGGCCAGCGACAAGGATTCGCTGGACAGACAAAACCCGCCGCGGCTTGGCCGGGCGGGTTCGCTAATTGACGGAATCCGCCGGGATCAGGCGGCGTTTTGGCGCGAACGTAAATCGTCCATTTGTTCGGAGAGCCTGCGGCTCCGGGCGACCGATGTGCCACTGTTGCGCAAGGCTTCAGTCAGCCGCAACAGTGCTTCGGGCTGCGCCGAGCAGGCGCGTTCCCACTGGTCCCGCGATGCCAATCTGATGTGCGAAGTTCCCGGAATCCGGCGCGCTCCATGCCAGACCTCGACGGCCACTGGCATGTCGCTGCAGGCATAATGGGCTGCGCGCGCCATCGAAAGGGCATCGTCGTCGCCGTTCACAAACAGGTCATATGGCCAGCGGAACTTGCCAGACCGATCAACGATGTACATGCGATACTTGGCCATTACTGTCCCTCGCGCGTTCGAACCAAAACGCCGCCAGTCGACACTGGTTGCATCACAAATCTCAGCGAATCGGTGGCGCGTAGAAAAGACCACCCATGGACCACGGGATGTTCAGGCCACGGTCGAGCTTCGCCCGGCTGAGGCTGCCAAGGTTACGGGCGAAGATTTCCCCATAATTCCCTGAAGCACGCACAGCGGCCGCGGCCCAGTCTTTCGCAAGCGCCCGATTTGCGTTCATCGGCGCGGTGAAGAATGCCCTTCCGTCCGGGTCCTGCCGCGTGCGCTGACTGTCGAGATTATCTCCACTGATTCCGAGCTCTTCGGCATTGATGAGCGCGAATATCGCCCAACGGACGGCATCGAAGAATTCGTCATCGCCCTTGCGCAGCAGTGGCGCGAGCGGTTCTTTCGAGATCTGCTGTGAAAGGATCACATAGTCTTCGGGATGCGTCGCCCGGCCGATCAGTGCTTCGGCCAGTTCGGATGCATCTGCCGTCATGGCATCACATTGGCCGGCGAACAGGGCGGCTTCGGATTCGGCACGATGGTCCTTGATCACGGCGTTCAGGGTTAGATTGTGCTCGCGAAAAAAATTCCGAAGCCCGCCGAGGAATTCGGCGTCGGTCGAAACGCAGATCCGCCGGCCGGCCAGTTGTTCAGGCGCGTCGATTTTGAGCTTCTTCGGCACCAGAAAAGATTGACCGTCGTAAAGCACAATTGGGCCGAAGCGCAGATTTCCCTGGGTTTCGCGTCCCGACGTCCAGGTCAGGCCGCGCAGCACAACATCGACGTCGCTTTGCCGCATGAAGGTTTCGACGGTGTCGATCGGGCGGAACACGACCTTCCCGGGCACTCCGAAAATCGCTGCTCCGATCGCGTTGCAGATAGCGACATCGAACCCGGTCCATTGACCGTCGGGTCTGCGCTGTGAAAAGCCCGGTACGTCGGCTCCGATACCGCAAGTGAGAAAGCCTTTTTGGCGGATCGAATCGAGCCTTTCGCCGGCGGAGGCATGTCCCGCGAACAGCAGCAAGGCAAAGGCAAGAAGTGCACACAGCTGGCGGCGCATGGATCATTCGGTTTCGGCGACCGGAGCATGATAGAACAGTCCGTCAAACTATTGAATCTGCCGGACCGGGAACGTGTCTGAATCCAGGCGCAACAGAAGCGGCGAGTCGCGACGCGAATTTCTCATGCGAACCGCGGCGGCCGTAGCCGGGTTGCCGGCCGGTGCGGCCGCCGCGCGGGCCGCGCCCGCTCGGCGCGAAACAGTTCTCGTCGTCGGCGCAGGACTTGCGGGTCTCGTCGCGGCACGTCGGCTGCGCGAAGCCGGCAGGCGCGTGACTCTTATCGAGGCACGGGACCAGCCGGGCGGGCGCGTTCGGACGCTGCGCGGCTATTTCGATAATGGCATCTATGGCGAGCTTGGCGCGGCGCGAGTCGCCGAAACGCATGAATATGTCCTGCACTGGCTGAATGATTTGCGGCTTTCACTGGTGCCGTTTGCTCCGGCCATGGGTTCATCCACGCTCGCTGTCGGCGGCAAACGCGCGCGTTCAGATGCTGCGGCAGGGGCAAAACTCGTCGCCGGATTGCACCCGGATGAGCGCGATCTCCCGGTGCCCGAACTGTTGCGGAAATACGTGGCCGGGGTGCCGGAGGAACTTGGCGCGGGCGATGTCGATCTTACCGATCCCAGGTGGCGAGCCTATGACCGGCTGACCTGGCCGGCATGGCTGGCCTCCCAGGGCGCGAGTCCTGCCGCCATACGCCTGATGATGCTGGGTGGCGATTCGAGCGAATTCTCCGCGCTCTTCATGCTCCAGCAAATCATGCTGCATCGCGATTCCCGGCAATATTTTAAAATCGAGGGCGGGATGGATCGCCTGCCGCGGGGCATCGCTGCGTCGGCGGGTGTCCCGATCCGCTACAATTGCCGGCTGACAAAGCTGGAAACGGCAGGCCGCGAAATCCGCGCCCATTGCTCGAGCGGCGGCCACACCGATGTCATCGCCGTCGATCGCGCGATCATGGCCATACCATTTTCCATGCTGCGCAAAGTTGCGCTTGATCCGGCCTTCTCTCCGGAAAAAATGAAGGTCATTGACCAGCTTACTTATTTCGACGCTTCCAGGTTTTTGCTGCAAACCGAAACCAGATTCTGGACCGCACAGGGGCTGAATGGCAGCGCACGGACCGACGGGCCGGCAGACATCTGGGACATGAGCTTCGGCCAGCGGGGAAAAACCGGACTGATTTCCCTCACCACCGGAGATGACCGGATCGAAGCGCAGTTGACTAAATTTGCGGCCAGGGAAAAGACGGCATTCGGAGTGCAGCTGGCCGCGCAGGCCTTTCCGGAGATGACCGGTCAAACCGGCAAAAGTTTTGTGCAGATATGGGGTGAAGATCCCTTCGCCGGCGGGGCGTTTTCCGTGTTTAAGCCGGGAGAAATGTCGGCCTGGGCAAAGGTAATTGGCAAAGCTGAGGGCCGCGTCCATTTTGCGGGCGAACATTTGTCGCCATGGAATGGCTGGATGGAAGGCGCCCTGTGGTCCGGCGAACGGGTGGCACAGGAAATCATTGCCGCCTGATCGCCAGGGTTTTGCCGGTTTTTTGCCTTGGCCAGGCACGGGCTGTCGCTGTATAATGGCGTTCGTTCCTGTCTTGCGCATCCGGGGGCGCGGGACTGTTTTGAACCAGAAGAGGCGGATATGAAGATGAAATCATGGATCGGCATGAGCAGCGTCGCGGCACTGGGATTGGTCGCCAGCGCGTTTATCTCACTACCCGCTTTCGCCAATGGCGGCGATTTCTTCAATGAACTGTCGGAAAGCTGGGGCGCCAATGCCGATACGGGCGTGCCCTTCTTTGGTTGGGTTCGCGATTCAAGGGGCAAGGCGATTCCGCGTGCGATCGTCACTGCGACCGTGGTCGGCGGCGTCGACGGTGAGGCGGTGACGATTATTTCCGACAACCTCGGCCATTTCAAAATCCCGGGTCTTGGCAAAGACGTCGATCCGAAAAAGGTACTGGTCGAGTGCGCAAAGGCCGGCTTCCGCACGATGACTTTGGATCGCCGAATCATGCGCACCATGCCGAAGGCACCGGTCGAGGTTGACTGCAAAATGCAGCAGACCGGTCCGATCAGCTAAGACTGTACAGGCACACAACCTTTTCGTTCTCTTCACCCGAGAATTGCGTTGCAATCTGCGAATCGCTTCGTGCAAGATCGGCACGAAGGATAACGGTTGCACATATGCGGCTGTCATCTGGAGGAAACCCGGGAAATCACCTCAGCAAGATAGGCACGTGAGAGACGTGCTCTGACAGGGGGCTAAATGATTACCGCATTGCTTATCGTCCACGGCATCTTTGCCATGTTTCTGGTCGGGGCGATCACCCATCAGGCACTGGGGGTGTTTTGGCCACGCCGGCCTGGCCAGGCGAATTTTGTCGCGCGTATGCGCGTTGCCAACTCGCAGGGTTACGTCAACGCAATCCTCACTCTGTACGTCGCCGTATTCGTGATGGGTTCATTTCTTTACCCGACCTATCGTGTGTTCGTGCGTCCGCCACTGCAGGATCTGCAACTGACTTATGCCATCGGGCTGTTCGAGGTGAAGGAGAACTTCGCCGCGATCTGCCTCGCGCTGCTGCCGTCATATTGGTATTTCTGGAAGAAGGCGCCGGAATTTCCGGTGACCCGGAGCGCGCTGACCGCAATTCTGTTTGTAACCATCTGGTATAATTTCATTGCCGGTCACATTCTGAATAACGTCAGAGGATTCACCTGATGAACAAGATCGCTGCTCGGGCATTCCCCGCATTCGCCATCGGGTTCGCTTTGTTCTATGCGCCGGGTTATTCCTTCACCGGCGCCACATCGACCGTCAATTGGCCGCTATTCACCTATTTTCCGGCGATCAACCAGTGGCGCTGGCTGCTGGTCCCCGGCAATGACAACAGTGGGCCGCCAATGTGGTGGTACGGCTGGATCGCATCCTCGGTCCTGGTCGGTCTGGTCTTCGCGGCGATTGCCATGCTGCTTCCGGAACGCGCCCTTCGGAAAATTTCACCAACTTTGATCTGGGTTGTTCCGGTCTGCGCCTTCATATTCCTGCTGAACTGGGAACTGTCCTGGTTCGTCACGGGCTGGAAGCCGATCTGGTTTAGCTGAGCTTTCGGTCCTATATTCCGGCCCGTCAGCGCCGGAGACAGGTCATGACCGGACGGAAACTTGGTGCACTGCCGATCTCAGCGGCGATTGCCGCGGCGGGGGTGCTGGCCGCGGCGCCAGCATTTGCCAATGGCGGCGACTTCTTTGAAGAACTCAGCGCGACCTGGCAGAGCAATGCCGATGAAGGCGTGCCCTATTTCGGATTTGTCCGGGATTCGAGCGGCAAGCTGATCTCCAATGCGACGGTCACCGCCACCACGGCTTCGGGTTCAAGTTTCGTCGTGCAGGCCGACAATATGGGGCATTACAAAATTCCGGGCTTTTCGAAGAGCGTTGATCCGAAGCGCGTGCAGGTGACGTGCAGTAAGCCCGGCTATCGTCTGGTGTCGCGTGATCGCCGCATCCTGCGTGGCGCCACCAATGTCCCGGTCGAGACCGACTGCACTCTCGCACCCAATCCGGGAAAACCCGTCTCGTAACCGGGCCCGAATATCCCAAAATAAAACGGCCCTCCTTCGCAGGAAGGAGGGCCGTTTTATTTAACCCAGATCGCTATTCCAGCGGCTCGACATGCATCACGATGGCCTGATGATTGGCGCCGATCCACAGGCTTGGCTTGGCGCCGTAATTGTCAACGGCGATGCGCCGGGCATTGGTTTCGATCGGCATCAGATATTGCACCGTCCGCCCGCTCTTCGGATCGATGCGCGTGACATGATCGTCCATCATATTGTCGGTCCAGACGATGCCGGTCTTGTCGATCTGTGCGTCATACGGCGCCGAATATTGTCCCGGCACGGGGAATTCCATGAATTCTCCGGATTTGGTGTCGAACATCGCGACCTTGTCGGCGCGCCACTCGGCGAACCACAAGCGGTCCTGGTTATCCATGCGCCCGCGACGTGGCCGCGAGTAATCTGACGGCGTCTTGTAGGACGTGACGGCGCCGGTTTTTGCGTCGACTTTCCAGATGTATTGGCTGGGGAAGTCGAGCAGATAGGCGTTATTGTGGGAATCCGTATAAATTCCGTATGCGGAGTGCGTCTGACCCTTCGGTTGGTCTTGGAACGGGAATCTCCAAGGCTCGAATTTGCCGGTCGCGACGTCGAAACGGGTGACAATCGGCTGTTCGGCGCTGTTGATCCACACTTTGCCGTCAACCTTCCAGTTGACCGGCGCGACCATCGCCTGCTGGCTTTCGTCGTCCTGCAGTTCCTTCGGCAACGTGTAGAATTTGAACGTGCCGGTCTTGCGGTCAAACCGCGCCGCGCCGGTCTGGTCCATCATCCCGAGCCAGACATATCCGTCCTTGTCGAACTCGACGTCGAGATTGCCGTTGGCATATCCGCCCGGCCGGGTTTGCGGATATTTGTATTCGGTTACCTTCCCGGTCTTCGGATCGAGCCGCGACAGCTCGTTCTCGCCGAAATCCGACACCCAGACATAACCATCATTGCCCATGACCGCATCATGCGGTTGCATGGTCCTGCGCGGCAGGTCATAGGACGTGATGATGACATGGGTGTCGGCGCCTTTCGGACGCGGCGAACCTTTCAGCTGATATTTGAATTCCGGCGTGCTCGACAGGTTCACAGAAGAAAGGAATGTGGCGAGCCGATCAAGTCCGCCGAATGTCCGTGCCTGGTCGCGCGCCACGATGCGTTTTTGCACCAGCACCGGGAAGGCCTGGCTCGACATTTGTGCCATGCGCGGGAAAACGTCGTGTTCGAACTGGTCCCTGGTGTAGGCGGATGTGAAAGGCCGCGACAGCGTGTGGCAGGTGGCGCAGGCCACGGCGTCGCGCTTCTGGAGATCGGTACCCGGGGCGCTGCGCAACCAATCGGCATTGGTCAGTTGCGGCGCGATGTTGCCCGTCGCATTCAGCCGGATATCGGCGGTTGCCCCATTGGCCGTGACGTCAACTTCGCGCGGCCCATCCAGAATGTAACCGAGGGCGCGAATCTTGATGCTGTAGTGGCCTGGTTCGAGCCGGCCCGCCGGAAATGCGTAGTGGCCCTTGTCATCGCTGACCACCGTCACCGACATCGCCGATCCGTCCTTCTTCGCCGTGACGAGAACGCCTTCCATCACGCTTTCTTTGGCCGAACTGACTTTGCCCTCCAGCGCAGCGGGGGCGGCGAGAACGCCGGATGTGCCGGCAATCACAAACGCAGCCGCGCTCAAAAGCAGCGACATCTTGATCCTGTTCATCTGTTTCCTCCTCAGTTGCCGGGATGCGGCAAATGGCTTTCGCCGGGCGTGGCGGCGGATGGGCGATTCTTGGCCAAAGACCCGGTTCAGTCAATCACCGGCAGGTGTTGCACGGTCTTCCCCGGCGCTGGTTTTGCGGCATTATCCTTTGGCAATGAACGCGTCTGGCGAATTTGACTACGTTATTGCCGGTGCTGGATCGGCAGGCTGTGTTCTCGCCAACCGGCTCTCGGCCGATCCGCGAAACCGCGTCGCGCTGATCGAGGCCGGTGGACGCGACCGCTGGATCTGGTTTCACATTCCTGCCGGCTATCTGTTCGCGATCGGCAATCCGCGGGCCGACTGGATGTTCCGAACCGAACCGGATTCCGGATTGAACGGGCGCAGCCTCGCTTATCCGCGCGGCAAAGTCCTGGGCGGTTCGTCGGCAATCAATGCGATGATCTATATGCGCGGTCAGCAGGCCGATTACGACCATTGGCGGCAATTGGGGCTTTCGGGATGGGGGTGGAGCGATGTGCTGCCCCATTTCCGTAAAATGCAGGATCACTTTGCCGGCGAGTCGGATGTGCATGGCGCCGGCGGGGAATGGCATGTCGACACTCCGCGCATGCGCTGGGAGATTCTTGAGGCTTTCGCCCGCGCCGCAAGCGAATGTTCTATTCCGCCGACCGATGATTTCAACCACGGCGACAATTCCGGTTGCGGATATTTCCATGTCAATCAGATCAATGGCCGGCGGCTGTCGGCAGCGCGTGCATTTCTAAGACCGGCGGCGAAGCGGAGAAATCTCCACGTCATCACGGACGCGCTGGTCGATCATGTCGTTTTCGAAAATCGGCGAGCGGCGGGCATACGCCTGATCCGCGGAGGTTCGGCGAGCGTACTCAAAGCAGTAAAGGAAGTGATTCTCTGCGCTGGATCGGTCGCCACTCCCGTCATCCTTGAACGCTCGGGCATCGGCAACTCTGAACATCTTCGCTCACTCGGGATTCCCGTCGTGCAGCACCTTGCGGCTGTCGGTGAGAATCTCCAGGACCATATGCAACTGCGGCTGATCTACAAAGTCGCGGGCGTCCGCACGATGAACGTCGATTATCGTTCCTATGTGAAGCGCGCGGGCATGCTGCTGGAATATGCGGCTTTGCGGCGCGGGCCGCTGGCAATGGCGCCGTCGCAACTCGGCGCCTTTGCCCGCTCGGCGCCGGAATATGAAACGCCGAATCTGCAATTCCACGTCCAGCCTTTGTCTCTCGACAAATTCGGCGACCCGATGCACGCATTTCCGGCTTTCACCGCGAGTGTGTGCAATCTGCGTCCGACCAGCCGCGGGTCGATTCATGCCCGCAGTCCAGATGCTCGCGATCCACCGCGAATTGAGACGAATTACCTCTCCACACCAGAGGACCGGCGTGTTGCCGCCGATGCGATTCGCCTGACCCGGCGCATCGTCGCGGCGCCGGCACTGGCGCGATTTAAGCCCGAAGAATACCTCCCGGGCGCGCATGTGACATCAGACGCCGAGCTTCAACACGCAGCCGGCGATATCGGCACCACGATATTTCATCCGGTCGGCACGGCACGTATGGGCGCCGACAGCGATCCCATGGCAGTCACGGGCGTGGATTTGCGCGTCCGCGGTGTATCTGGCCTGCGGATTGCCGACGCGTCCGTGATGCCGCGGATCACATCGGGCAACACCGCGGCGCCCACCATGATGATCGCCGAAAAAGCCGCCGAACTGATCCTGCGTGGTTGATTATTTCGGGAACACCACCGCGATGTTTTCGAGCTTCGGTTCAGGACCGGCCGGATACGTCGCCTTTGCGACGGCGAGCGCCATCGCGGTGATCCCGTAATAGCCGGCGAGGCCAATCGCGTCGGTCACGCCCTTTTCGCCGAAGCGCTTCACCGCGGCATCATAACTCTCGTCGGATACGACATGGTCGCGATAGGTTTCGGTGATCAGGTCATAGAGCAGATTTTGATCTTCGCTCATGCCGGAAGGGCGCTTCCCGGCGGCGATCGCCACTGGGATTGCCGGGTCCAGTCCCGCCTTCATCGCCAGCGCATAATGGGCGTGCCAGATATAGCCGCTGTCGGATTGGCGCGCGGAGAGCAGGATGATGAATTCGGTCTGCTTCTGGTCGAATTGCGTTCCCCAGCGCAAGTAGTCGGACATTCCAATCGCATGAAGTCCGAATTCGGGGCTGCGGAAATAGACTTTGAACGGCGCATTGACGACATTGCCGTTGCGCGGCGGTTGCTTCATCAGGTCGGCAAATTGCTTCTGTTGCGCGGAATATTGATCCACCGGCATCGGAGGAAAGCGCGCGGCTTCGGCAGCAATCACCGGTACTGCGAGCGCGATGGTGAGCCCTGCAACAATGGCTAATGTTCTCATGAGTTCCTCCCGGGTCTGACGGGCGGCAGCATCGCATATCGCGCTCTGTTCGTCAGTGGGCGCGAGGGATAAAATGGCATCAACCGGGAGGCGCGAATGGCCACTGTGAATCTGCGCGTCAATGGCGCTGCGCATGCGATTGATGCCGATGATCCGAACATGCCGTTGCTCTATGCGTTGCGCGACGATGTTGGTCTGCATGGTCCCAAATTCGGCTGTGGACTTGGCCAGTGCGGCGCCTGCACAGTGCTGATGGACGGGCAGGCCGTGCGCTCGTGCCAGGTCACGATCCGCGCAGCGCAAAATCGCGACATCACAACGCTCGAAGGATTGGGCTCGCCGGAAAACCTGCATCCCATCCAGGCCGCCTTTGTCGCCGAGCAGGCGGCGCAATGCGGTTACTGCACCAACGGCATGATCATGTCGTCCGTAGCGCTGCTGGCGAAAACACCCAAACCCACGGAGGCGCAGGTGCGAACCGCGTTGGCGGGTAATTTATGCCGATGCGGCAGCCATGTCCGGGTGCTTCGCGCAGTCATGCGAGCAGCAGACGCAGGAGGGCCGAACCATGGGTGAAATGATGATTGCGCGCCGTGAATTCCTCAAAACCAGCGGCGGGCTTTTTGTTAGTTTCGCACTCCTCCCATCGGCAGCGCTGGCGCAAACCGTAGCCCCCGGAAAGAGCCTCGCTGCGGACCAGGTTGACTCGTTTCTTGTCATCACACGCGACGGCGGCGTGACGCTCTACAGCGGCAAGGTGGACATTGGGACAGGCACCCGCGCTGCCTACCGCCAGATCGTGGCCGAAGAACTGGACCTACCGGTTGATCGCATCGCCATGATCGAAGGCGACACCGCGCTGTGCCCCGACCAGGGCGGCACCGGCGGTTCGACCGGCATTGTCAATGGCGGCATGCAGATCCGGCAAGCCGCAGCAACGGCGCGTCAGGCACTGATTGCCTTTGCGGCCAGCCGGCTTTCCATTGGTTCCGGCGATCTCACGATCAGCAACGGCATAGTGCGCAGCGCTGACGGACGTAGCATCGGCTTCGGAGAATTGATCGGCGACAGTCATTTCGATGTGAAGCTGGATGCAAAAGCGCCACTGAAAAATCCCGACAAGTACCAATATGTCGGACAGCCGGTGCTGCGGCCGGACCTGCCCGCGAAGATGACGGGCCGCCACACTTACATGCAGGATTTCCGCGTTCCGGGCATGCTGCATGCGCGCGTTATTCGGCCTCATGCGGTTGGCGCTGCGCTGACCAGTGTTGATGAAAGTTCGATCGCCGGCATTCCCGGCGCCCGCATTGTTCGCATCAGGGATTTCGTGGCGGTTGCCGCAGACCATGAGTGGAATGCGATCCGCGCCGCTCGCGCACTCAAACTGCAATGGACCGGCGGCGGTGGACTGCTGGGCTCAGACCGCGTGCATGCCGCCATCCGCACCAGTGAAGTCGCGCGCGACGAACGGCTGATCAGGACCGGCGACACTGCGGCGGCACTTGGCAACTCAGCACGAAAATTCGTGGCGAGCTATGAGTGGCCGGCGCAGTCGCACGCGTCCATGGGCCCGTCCTGCGCCGTCGCCGATTACAGGGCGAATGGTTTAACGGTCTGGTGTTCGTCACAGGGCACACACGGTCTGCGTCGCAATCTTGCGCGCGATCTCGGAATTCCCGCGCAGCTCGTGCGTGTCATCTATATGGACGGCGCAGGGTCCTATGGCAGCAATGGCAGCGATGATGCCGCAGCCGACGCCGCATTGATTTCACGTGCGCTGCAACAGCCGGTGCGCGTGCAATGGATGCGCGAAGACGAACACGGCTTTGATCCCAAAGGCCCGCCGCAGTTGCTCGACCTCAAAGCCGCGCTCGACGCCAACGGCAATATCGCAGCCTGGGAAACCGACGCGTGGCTGCCCGAGAACACGCCCAATCTGCGCAGCCGTCCGTTGCTGGCATTCCTGGCCGCGGGCATCCCGCAGCCGGTCGGCCAATCCGTGGCTCAGGTGCAGGGAAACGCCTATCCCTCCTACGAACTGCCAAATATGACGGCGACCGTGCATTGGCTGAAAACCACACCGCTGCGCCCGTCAAATTTGCGCGCACCGGGCAAGCCGGGGAATACCTACGCGGTGGAATGTTTCATCGACGAACTTGCTGCGGCCGCAAAGCGCGATCCGCTGGAATTTCGTCTCGCGCATCTGAAGGACCAGACCGGGATTGAGATTCTCAAACGTATCGCCGAGCGTATGAACTGGCAGGCGCGCCCATCGCCCAATCCTGCGGCATCACGCGGTGCGGAATCCATCGGCCGTGGCGTTGCATATGTGCATTACAAGCATACGGACAACCGGCTCGGTCTTGGCATCGAAGTGGCTGTCAATCGCAACACCGGGACTATCCGCGTCACGCGGGCGGTCTGCGTCTATGAAGGCGGGCTGATGATCAATCCTGACGCCGTGCGGGCACAGGTCGAGGGCAACATTATTCAGGCGATCAGCCGCACGCTGCACGAGGAAGTTCTGTTCGACGAGAATGGCGTCACCAGCACGGATTGGCGGAGCTACCCGATATTGACCTTCCCCGAGGTACCGGCATTGGAGGTCGAGCTGATCGGTTCGGTGCACGACAAACCTCTGGGAGCAGGAGAGGCCGCTTCGGCGCCGGTTCCGGCCGCAATCGGGAATGCGGTGTTCGACGCAACTGGCGTGCGACTGCGCAAAGTGCCGCTCACCGCAACTCGTGTTCGCGACGCGCTGAACGGACAGGCGCGAGACCTGAACCGTTTCCGCTCCGGCTCGTAAAAGTCGCTTGCGTCGGCTGACGTATAGGTATAAGCCTATTGCAGAAGCTTACGAAGCAACTGCCATATGACGTCGCGCACAAACCCGCCATCACCACCGAATACGCCAATGGCGCGCACCGTTGGCGCCCCCGAGCAGTTTTCGGAATGGAAGCCAATGTGACTTTTACCGTTACGGTTTGTTTTTGAATAAGCCTATGAAATCGCTGAATTGTTACGGTGTGACGGTTGTGCTGAAATTTTTGGTCCTGGGACTACCCGCCCAAAGCGAAGGCGTTCAGGCCGGTGCTGACGATCACCACATACTGTTTGCCATCGCGGCCCATGAAGGTCATGGGATTGGTGTGGCCTTCAGTGTCGAGCTTCGTCTCCCACAGCACCTTGCCGGTTTTCGCATCAAAGGCGCGGAAGCGTTTGTCGATCGTTCCGGCAATGAACACGAGCCCGCCGGCCGTCGCCATCGGTCCGCCCTGACCGAATGACCCGGTGTTGTGGATTCCGTTCGCCTCCATTTCATCGCTGGTGCCAAGCGGCACGCGCCAGGCGATGTCGCCGGTACTGGCGTTGACCGCCATCAACTCCGCCCAGGGCGGTTGCTGGCATGGCAATTGATTTTTGGGATCCCAGAAGCGCGCATTAAATGAACCAGCGCCAAGCGGACTGAAACGGCGATACGCCACCTGGTCGCCATCCGGTGACTTATCCAGACGTCCCATACCGGCGACATTGCGCGCATTCACGAATACGTAGCCGAGCGTGGGATCGACCGCGACACCGCCGTAATTGGGTCCACCCTGCTGGCCCGGGAAGATGACGCGGAATTCGTTGCTGCTATAGGGGGTATACGGACCATAACTGTGAATGCCGCCGATCTTCGCCACGAGATCGCGGCAGAAAGCTTCGTGTTCCGGCTCCCCGGTGAAGATTTCGTCCGCAGTCATGCCCTGCCGGGCGAGCGGTGCCGGTTTCGACGGGAACGGCTGTGTCGCCGAAGTTTGTTCGCCCGGCGTGTCGCTTTGCGGCACCGGCCGTTCTCCAACAGGATAAAGTGATTCGCCGGTTTCGCGGTTGAGAAAGAACATCAGCCCCGGCTTGGAAATCGCCACCACGACCGGAATTGTCTTCCCGTCCTTCACCACATCCATCAGCGATGGCGCGGCTTCGGCGTCATAATCCCAGACGTCGTGATGGGTTAGCTGGAAATGCCAGCGCAGCCTGCCCGTATTGGCATCAAGCGCAACGATCGACGACGAGTAGAGATTCTGCCCATGCCGGGCACCGCCATAATATTGCGCCGCAGGTTGGCCGATAGGAATGAACACCAGACCGCGCGCCTCATCCACGGTCGCGGCACCCCATGCTGCGGGCGATCCCGCGGTGATCCAATTGTCTTTGGGCCAGGTGTCGTAACCCGGTTCACCGGGATGCGGAATGGTGTGGAAGGTCCAGGCCAGTTTGCCGGTACGGATATCCCAGGCACGCACATCCATTGCGGGGCCGTCGGGATCGTCTTCTTTCCCCTGCGCGCCGGTAATGATGAGATTCCTGTAGATCACCCCGGGCGTGCTGATGTGATAGGGCGCGTCGGGAAATTTATCGGCGACACCGGGGCGAAGATCGACCTGGCCGCCATTTCCGAAAGCGGGTACCAGTCTTCCGGTTTTTGCATCCAGCGCGATCAGCGCGCCTTCCGATGTGCCGGCAAAAATCCGCGCCGGATTGTTGGCATCGCCGGCCCACCAGGTGACCCCGCGCAAGGTGCCGCTGGCGCGTCCGAGGTCGAATTTCCACAATTCCTCGCCGGTTTCTGGTTCAAGCGCGACAATGGAGTGCTGTACCGTCGGGCTATAGAGCACGCCATTCACCACAATTGGCACGGCTTCCGTGGTGCTCGCGAGACGGTTCGCGGGATTGGGATCGGCTGAGCCGTTCGCGGCGCCGTAAGTCCACACCCGCCGCAGCCGCGATACGTTGGTTGTGTTGATCTGTGCGAGCGGCGAAAAGCGCTGCCCCTTCTGGTCATAGCTGTAAGCGGGCCAGTCGCCGGGACGGGCGGTCTGCGAATCCTGCGCGGCAGCACTGGTCATCATCAACGCGGTGAGCAGAACGGCAGGCGGCATTCTCATGGCGTGCCCTCCTTCGTGAATCAGTAGCCGAGTTTTAATTCCGCGTTTTGCTTCCCCTGGACCGTGCCGTTTGTCAGCCATTCCAGTGACGCCTGGAACAGCAGCATATGGTTCTTCTCCCACATCGCATTGTGCGAGGAACAGGCAAGGTCAATGAAGATTTTGTCGCTTGATCCGAGATCGGCAAACAGATCGCGCACGCGCTGCGTCGGAACCTGCTTGTCGTATTGTCCGGAAATCATCAGATACGGAACGGTGATTTTCGCGGCAACCGGTTTGTTGAATCCCCAGGTCGGCACCGACGGCGCACGTCGCACACCGGTGCCCCACGTGGCACCAACCGGATCGGATGCAATCATGCCCGACCACACGGCGCGGCTCGCGCCCTGCTCATATTGATCGGGACAGCTGACCTGCCGGTCCCAATTGGCGGTAAAGTCGGATTCGGACTGCGCGTTCATCGGCGCGGCCGTGGTCGGCAGCGTGGCGGGTGCATCGCCGGGCATGTCGCGACTATACGCCGGTGCAAGGACCGCGAGACGCGAGACTTTGTCAGGATTGCGCACCGTGTAACCCGCCGTGCGCGGACCGCCCTGCGACCAGCCGAGCAGCGCGATCTTGTCCACGTGGCGCTGCGCACGGATGTAATCGACCACCGCGCCGAGATCGTTCCAGTCCGAACTCATGGTGGTGATCGGTTTGTCATAAGACGGCGCACAGACTGCCTTCAGCGCAGTTCCGACAAATTGCGCCTCGTGTTCTTTGCCGAAATTGCAGGGATCATTCATCACCGCCGGCCGCGTCGACCGCCCATAGCCCGTCATGTCCATCGAAAACACATCGAAACCGGCCCGCGCGAGATAGGCCATCCAGCTATAATCTTTATACGGCACATCGAACGCCACTTCGGCCGGGGTTCCTGCGCCATGCACGAACAATGCGATGCGATTGGCAGGCGCACCACGCGCGACCGTACTCGCAAGCACCTTTTCGCGGACATAGATTTCGGCGTCCTGGCCCATGATTGCCGGCGCGGTGGATTTCACATGGACATAGTGATCCAGCGTTAGCATCCGGGCACCATCGTCGGCGAAAGCTGGGTAAACCGCTCCGCACACGAACGACAACAGGAGGCCGGTGAGCATTGATCGATTGCGCATTTCATCCACCCTGGAACTGCGCTAGAATATCCCAATGAACAAGATGCTGGAACGGGCCCTGGCCGAAATCGAAAAGCTGCCGGACGACGAGCAGGAGGCGATCGCCTGCGTCATCATGGATGAAATCGACGCGGAAAAAGGGTGGGAAGAGCGTTTCGCCCGCTCGCAAGACCGGCTGGCCGACCTTGCACGTCGTGCTGGCGACCGAATCGCAGAGGGAAAAACTACACCCTTTGATCCGTCGGACCGCCGCCGGCGGTGAAGTCTCGCACAACGCCAGAATTCTGGACCTGCCACGACTCGCTACCGCAGAAAATCCAGCGGCTGGCAGCGAGAGAATTCGCAAGGTGGCGAAATGATCCCCATTATCCGGGGCTGAACTTCAAGCGCATTCACGCATCCCAGTCGATCTACTCCGTCCGGATTGGTATTCACTGGCGCGCCCTCGGCCGCCTGGACGGCGACACGGTCACGTGGTTCTGGATTGGCTCGCACAGCGATTACGACCGCCTGATCGGATGATCTGGTCAGCCCAATAGCTCTATGTCACCGGCCTGAACTTGTGGACGCGGCGGCCGCGGTTTTCGTCCACGTAGATATTGCCCTTTGAATCGACCGCGATTCCATGCGCCTGCTGGAATTCGCCGGGGAAGCTGCCGGCGCGGCCAAAGCTTCCGACTTTCTTGCCGCTTTCTCGCTCGACGATATCCACGGTCGCGTTGTTCTGGTTGATGACATAAATGTAGCGCTGCTGCTGATCGGGCGAAAAGTCGATTGCGACGACCGCGCCGCCGCTCTCTTTCACATTGCCGTCTTTCGGCGGCGTCACCGGCGTCCAGGGCAGCGCGAT
>DASUHP010000005.1:0-8046 GCA_036273455.1 Micropepsaceae bacterium
TCGATACCGCTGATATAGCAGCCCTGGTCTTTCGGATCGGCCTTGTAACGTTCGCAGCCGCCAAGCCCCTGCACCACGACGCCCTTGATGATCAATGGCCCGGACGAATTGCCGAAGCCTTTGGCGCTGTTGCCGAGCACCGTATCCCACACGGTCTTGCCGGTGCGGGCATCCAGCGCCATCAGATGCGCGTCCGTGCTCGCGACATAGACCTTGTCCTGATAGATCGCGAGATTGCGCATCGCGCCGGTGCCGCCGGCACGCGCGCCCTGGGGCCGAATGCGGTTTTCCCACAGCAATTCGCCGGTCTTGGCGTCCAGCGCCTGCACGATGTTGTCGACATTGACGAGATACATGATGCCGTTATGGACCAGCGGCGTCGGTTCATTGGCGCCCGTGCCGTCATTCATCGCCCACACCCAGGCCAGTTCGAGCTGGTTCGCATTCTGCCGGTTGATCTGGTTGAGCCGGCTGTGACTCCAGCCGCGGTAGCCGCCGCGCGCCATCAGCCAATCATCCGGACTCGGATTGAGCAGCATCTGCGTCGTCACCGGCGTGTAGTTCTGGATATTGCCTTGCAGCGTCAGGCGCGCCGGCGCGCGTGGCGGCGCGGCAGGAGCGGCGGCTGCGGTCTGGACTTGCGCGGGTGGCGCGGCAGCGCCGGTCGCCACCTGTCCAATCGGTACCGCGGTTGCGACCGTTAGAGGCGTCGCCCCCGCCGGTGCTCCATTGGAGCGCAGGATGAATGCCACCAGCGATTCCACGGCCTGGTCGGACAAAGATCGCGGATTATCCGCGGGCATCGAGGTCGCGATTTTGTTGTACAGCTCATTGGTGCTGCGGCCGCGCCACGCAGTCATGAATGGCACGCCGATCAGCGGGGGCGCTTCAAAACCGCCGCGCAAATCCGCCTGATGACATTTGGCGCAGACGGTCTGGAACGTGGTCTGGCCGATGGTCGCCTGTTCGGCCGTGTACACCGCATTGTTGTTCTGCGTCTGCGCCATGGCGAATGGCAGGCCGGTGATTGCCGCCGTCACGCCCAAACCCAATAGGGCCGTCTTCAATCGCTGCATCTGCTCCTCCCAGAGTGGCCAGAAATGGCCAAGCCAAGCATTTTCCGCCGAAGTGGTTGCCGGTTCGGCGTCGAAAATGCGACATTAAAAATAGAGCGCTTTACGGTTCGGAAGAATCGCAAAGCGCTCATTGTGTCGGCATCAACCAGCCGCGCAGATTTCCATCCGGCGCGCGCTCGGAATTCACCTGAACATAAAGTTGCCCGTTCTTCAGGTCCTGCACCATGGATGACGTCAGATCGACTGTGCCGCTGATTTCGGGCGCGGCGGACTTGGTCACCGCGAGATTGAGAATGACCGGGCCGGGAATCCCCGGCGGACCGCGGTGGATTTCGGCAACCGTTGCCGGCGAACGCAGCCCTTCGGCACTGCCGCTGACCGTCAGGCGATTGCCTTGCAGCGTGGCCGTAACCGACCCCTGCCCCGCGACATTGGCCTGCATGGCGACATCGATCGGAACCACGGAAAGCCGCGTGCGATAGCTTTCGCTGGCCGGGGCTGCAATCGCCGGGAAACCCAGCAGAAGCGCACCAGATGCCGCGAGTGCCAGTTTTCTCATCGGATAGTCCCCCGCCATGCGGCGCGATTATACCCCTCGCGCAACGCAGTTCCAGCGCGGAACAGCACTGCCCGAACGACGTTCCTAATCACGAGATATTGGACAGAAACACATGGACGTTCGCACCAGCCAGGAAACCCTGGAAAGAACCGTAGATCCCAACCCGCGCAGCATTGCCAGCATTGAGGGCCATCCCATCCACCCGATGCTGGTCCCATTTCCGATCGCATTCTTCATTGCGACCTTTGGCTGTGACATTGGCTACGCCACAAAGGGTGGTACCGGCTGGATATTGGCGAGCGAATGGCTGCTTGGCGCCGGATTGGTGTTCGCCGGTCTCGCCGCCATCGCAGGATGCGCGGATTTCTTCGGCTGCCGGCGCATCCGCCGCCTGGAAGCGGTGTGGTGGCACATGGGCGGCAACCTGGCTGCGGTCGCGATCTCCGGCTGGAACTTCTATGTCCGCTATCAGACGGGTGCGACAGGAGGATTGAATTCCGCCCTGACGCTGGTCTCCGCCGTTGTTGTGGTGATCATCTGCTTCACGGCCTGGAAGGGCTGGAACATGGTCTATCGCCACCGGGTGGGCGTCCGGGACTACTGAGGCCGGTCGGCGGCTGCGAAGAAACCGGAAAGAATCTTCACGTCCGGCGCGCCAGATTCATCGGCAATTTGGCGGTAAAAGCCAGCGACGGCGTGAAACAGCTTTTCCGCATCCGGCTGAGGCTTCACGAAACCGGCGATTTCTTCCATTTCCGCGACCCAGCGGTATGCCTTCGGGAACATGGAGGGAATCTGCCGTTCAAACCAGGCAAGCAGCCCGGGCTGACTATGTGCAAGCTCGGTGCGCAATTCGCCTGCCGCACCGGCATTTGCTGCGGCCGCGATCATCATGGACGCGAGCGCCGTCAGGCCTTTTGTGATCCCGGCATAAGACATCTTCAGGGCGGAAGCGGCAAAGGGACCGCCGGTCAGCACGCGGCAGTCGAGACCGAGATCACCCAGCGCGAGCATTTGCTTTGCATACTCGCCTGAGAGATAGAAAACTGGGCCATTATAGCCGCGCCGGGGCGGCCCACCGATAATGCCCGCATCGACGTAATCCATCCCGCCCGCCCGGATGATATCTGCGACCCGTGCTGCCGTTTGCGGATTGATCGCATTGCAATCGACGTAGAGCGGTTTGTGCGCAGCGCTGGCAAACTCCGCGGCCAGTTCTTTGGCCAGCGCGTGTGCACATCCGGGCGGCACGATCGACAGCAGAATATCCGCCTGCGCCAATTCCGATGGCGGAACATCGGTCATTCCCGCGGCCCTCGCGCGGCTCGCGCTTTCAGGACTTCGTCCACTAAGCGATGTCAGCACCCGCACGCCATGCTCGTGGAGGCGCCCCGCCACGGCGCTTCCCATCGCGCCCGGAGCAATGATCGCGACCAGCGGCGTCATGCCAGCATATTTTCCGAGTCGCGCGGCGCCTGCTCGCGATCACGCATTCCATAATCGCGCAGCACCGCCGCAACCCGCAGGCGATAATCGCGGAAAATACCCTCGCGTCCGGCCCGCTGCGCCGCACGATGGCGCGACAAGGTTCGCCAGCGCCGAACGGCATCTTCGTCGCGCCAGAACGACAGGGACAGCAGCCGGTTGGGATCGTTCAGGCTGGCGAAGCGCTCGACCGAAAGAAAGCCATCGACCGCTTCCAGTTCCGCGCGCAAACCCGCCGCGATGTCGAGATATTCCTGCTGGCGCCCTTCGGCGATTCGCACTTCAAATATAACCGCAATCATGTTCGCGTTCTCTTCCCGGTTCAATCAGCCCCATCAGCTGGAACAAGAGGCTCCAGCGCGGCGATCAGCGGCGTGATGCGATCGTGTATGACGACCCAGACCAGATCGACACGCACTTCGGCATAGCCATGAATCAGACGGTGGCGCATTCCCGTGATCTCGCGCCAGGGAACTTCGGGATGCGCAGCCCGCGTTTCGGCCGACACCTTACCCGCTGCTTCCCCTATGACTTCCAGCGAACGAATTACCGCGTTCTGGTGCAGCCGGCTCCTGAGAAAGGCGGCTTCGGTAAGTTCTGCAACAAAATTCCGCGCGTCGCGCGCCGCGAGCAGCATATCAAGGAGAAGCGCTGCGTCTTTTCGCGGCAATTCAGCCATAGACCGACTGCGCCTCTTTCAGGATGATTCGGCGGCGGAGGAAATTCCGGCTGGACTCGATTGCTTCGCGCTCGACAAGATCGACCGGACGACCAAGCAACGCTTCAAGCGCTTCTTTCAAATCAACAAACGTCGCGAGATCGTTCCGGGTTTCGTTATTGAATGTAACCAGAAAATCCATATCGCTGCGTTCGATGCCGTAATCGGTGCCGCGTGAGGCAGAGCCAAATACCTCCAGTCGCGTTACGCCATAGCGGCGGCAAAGCGCGGCCAGCGCATCACGTTTTTCTGCAATTTCAATCCGCATCCCGGGTCTCGAGTGCACAGCATCCCATTGTAAGCTTATCACGCACAGCAGTAAGCGCGCGAACCGCCCGCCCTTGCATTCTGGAATGCTCCGTTACGTTGGTCCAGTGCGCGCATGATGTTATAGCGCCGGATGATTTGGGAATCATACGCGAAGCTTCCGCATGCGTGATCACTCGCTGAAAATGCGAAATCCTGGAATCGGAAAGCGAGCCGGGGCCACAGAAGATAGCTGTCATCCAGTGATGATGGGGATTAATCGACGCTGGGTCGTGGTATGTTTTGGCGAAGCAGGCCGCGCGGAGCAGATAACCTTCGGGTTGTCCGATTCCGAACAGCTGGATGTTGGAATTCAGGCACCATCAGCGATTGCATCCAGGTACGGCTGTGCTTTTTCCGAATAACCGGGCATCGTGCACCCTCGGGATTAAGCAGACGAACTCACGGATAAAATCATGAAGCCGGGCCGATGAAAATCAAACTGACGCTGGCATGCAATGATTATGACCGCACGCGGCCGTTGATCGATGGCCGGGTGAAGCCGGAAGGCATTGAGCTTGCAGTTTCCGTGCTCAAGCCGCGGCAGTTGTTTCCGCGCATGCTCGATGATCAGGCATTCGATGTCGCCGAACTTTCGCTCGGCTCGCATGCCGCGCTGATCGCGCGCGGCAATAGCCCCTTTGTTGCCATTCCGGTGCCGATATCGCGCATTTTCCGCCATTCCTGCATCTATGTACGCAAGGGCGCCGGCATTCGCGGGCCGCAGGATCTGAAGGGAAAGCGCGTTGGCACTACGCAATATGGCGCGACCGCGGTGATGATGATGAAGGGCATGCTGCAGGACGACTATGGCGTGGCGCCGCGCGACATGCAGTGGATAGTGGGTGGGCTGACAAAACCGGCCGAAAAGCCTCTCATCCCGCTCAACCTGCCGGCGGATATATCACTGGAGTTTGCCGGCAGCGATAAAACACTCGAAGGCATGTTCGAGTCCGGTGAACTCGATGCGCTGATCTCGATTTACATACCGCGGCTGTTTCTCTCCGGCTGGCCCGGCATCGCTCGGCTGTTTTCCGACTTCAAAGCGCAAGAGCAGGATTATTTTCGCCGCACCGGCATTTTCCCGATTATGCATATCGTGGCTATGCGCAAAGCAGTTTTTGAGGTGCATCCCTGGATCGTCGCGAGTCTCTACCGCGCCTTTGTCGAAGCGCGCGAAATGGCGATCGATACCCTCTACGATACGGATGCGCTGGTCTCGACGCTTCCCTGGCTCATTGACCATGTCGAAGAAAGCCGGCGAGTTCTGGGCCAGGATTACTGGCCCTATGGGCTCGAACCCAATCGTCCTACTTTGCAGGCGCTGTGCCGTTATGTGCACGAACAGGGACTGGCGCCGCGGCTCGTGACGCCCGACGAATTGTTCGTCCCGGTGGAATGATGCCGATGCCGCCGTTCAAACTCCTCGCAATCGACCATGTGGTGCTTCGCATCACAGACATCACGCGCAGTCTCGCTTTCTATGTCGATGCACTCGGCTGCACGGTGGAGAAACTGCAGGACGACATCGGGCTGACGCAGCTTCGCGCCGGTTCATCGCTGATCGATCTTGTACCGCTCACCCGAAAACTCGGGCGCGCCGGCGGTGCTGCGCCAGGAAAAGAGGGCCGCAATGTTGATCACTTCGCGCTCGACATTGAACCCTTCGACGAAGTGGCGATCCGCGCCCACCTTCAGGCGCATGGAATTGCTATCGGTGAATCGGGCCGGCGATACGGCGCCAAAGGCTACGGCCCGTCGATCTACGTGACCGACCCAGATGGCAACACCGTCGAACTGAAGGGCCCGGCTGACTGACCCGACCACCCACTTTCCTCCTTGAGGGAGAGGGCGGCGCGCCCGTGCTTGCCATTTTGCAAGCGCGGGCGCGCCGGGTGAGGGTCAGTATCGCGCAAACTGCCCTTATTTCATTCCCTTAAACAGCAGCCGCTGCATGCCGGCGCCCGTCTGCGCGATATAGATGTTGCCCTTCTGGTCGGTCTGGATGTGGTGGCCGGCCCCGAGGATTCCCGGCGGCTGAATCTGGCCGAGATATTCCATGGTCTTCGGATCCACAATCGCAAGTCCCTTGTCGTAGCCGACATAGAGGAATTGCTTGTCGGGCGAAAAAGCGAGATCGCGCGCGAAAATGGCATCCGTCCGCATCAGCTGCTTGATGAATTTGCCGTTGCGGTCGAATTCCTGAACCCGGCGGTTTTCGCGGTCGGCGACATAGACCATGCCGTCCTTCGACACGCGGATGGCATGCACGACGCTGAATTGCTGCGGGCCGGGTTCCTTGAATTCCTTGTAGCTGATGATCGCGCAGGAGTCCGCATCCACCGGCTTGTTGCCGAATGCGCCCCACATCCGCTTGAACTTGCCATTGTTGGCGTCGAACACCGCGACCCGGTGATTGCCGTAGCCATCGGCGACGAACAGTTCATCGGTCTGCGGATCGATCTGCACGTCGGCCGGGCGATGCAGGTTCGCAGTGTCGGCGTTGCCTTTGCTTTGGTTGCTGTGCCCGATTTGCAGCACGAATTTGCCGTCCTGGGTGAATTTCAGGAGCTGGTCGTCCGCGACGGGGCGCAAACCCGGCAGGCCATTGGTCGGACAGGAATTGCCGCCCAGCCAGACATTGCCTTTGTAATCTATGGTGATGCCATGCTCGCGCTCGGGCCATTGGTAACCTTGCCCGTCGCCACCCCAGCCGCGGATGTAATTGCCGTTCGGATCAAAAATCGTGATCGGCGGGGCTGCGTGCGCCTTGTCGTCGCCTTTCAGCGTCCGCGGCCGGCTCAATAGCCATGCATCGCCCTGCGCGTCGATCGCGATGCTGGACACATCGCCAATCTTCATACCGGCCGGTAGCTTGGGCCAGTTCTTGTCAACTTCGAATGTCGGCAGAGCGCGGCCCTGCGCGAGCGAAGTCTGCGGCAGTGCGGCGGCGGTTGCTGAGATCGTCAATGCGACTGCAAATGCGAGATTTTTCATGGCTCCCTCCCAGGCGGCGCATGGTTCAGGCCCAACCATGCCCCCATTGCCGGGCAAGGGCAACGGGGCGAATGCGGGTTATTGCCTCGTTTCACTGCTGTGATCCCGCTATTCTGCGAGAGTCATTCAGGAGCTTCGCCGATGTTCAACCGGGTACTCGCCGTAACTGCTGCGCTCCTCATCGGTGCGCCTGCTTTTGCCCAGGCGCCGCGGGGCGAGCATCCGGTCAATGTCTCCGCCATTCCGGGAATCGTCGCGGAGGGGTCGCAGTGGAAAGCAGTTTGGTCGGGAGACGACGCAGACGGTATCGTCGGCACTCCCGATGGCGGAGTGATTTTCGCTCAGCGCGAAGTCAACCGTGTACGGAAAATATCTGCCGACGGCAAAACCTCTGTCGTGGTCGAGAATACCGATGCCGCGGGATCGCTTGGCATCGACTATCAGGGCCGGATCGTCGCCGTCCTGCGCGACCATCCATCCGTGGCGCTCCTGACGCCGGAACACAAAGTGCTGACCGACAATTATTATGGCGCGGCGTTCAAGGGCGCGGCCGATCTCGTGGTGGAAAAGCGCGGCGGGCTGTACGTCACCGAGAGCCGCAGAACGCCATGGCCCGGCGTGTATTACCTCGCGCCCGACGGCAAGATGTTCAGCTTTGGCGATGGAATGCGCGCCAATGGCATCGCCCTCTCGCCCGATGAGAAGACACTCTATGTCTCGAACCACGACGACATTGTCGTCATCCAGCTTCGCCCCGATGGCACCGGCAGCAACAATCGCCACGAATCCGACAAGCTCCAGGGCCAGGGCGTGAACGCCGACGGTATGACGGTGGATGCTGCGGGGCGGGTTTATGTCTCGACGCAAACCGGCGTGCAGATACTCACTCCGGATGGCAAATTCAT
>DASUHP010000006.1:0-2216 GCA_036273455.1 Micropepsaceae bacterium
GCGGCGAGGAAGGTCGATTTGCCGGCATTCGGAAAGCCGACGATGCCGGCGTCCGCGATCAGCTTGAGGCGCAGCCGGATGGTTTGTTCCGTGCCCGGCTGACCCGGATTGGCGCGCCGCGGCGCCCGATTGGTCGAGGACTTGAAATGCGCGTTGCCGAAGCCGCCATTGCCGCCGCGCAGCAGCACTATTTGCTGAGAGGGTTCGGTGAAATCGGCGATCAGCGTCGCACCGTCTTCCTCATAGATTTGCGTGCCGACCGGCACTTTGAGCAAGGCGTCCGCTCCGTCGGCGCCATGACGATCCTTGCCCATGCCAGCTTGCCCGTTCTTGGCGTAGAAGTGCTGCTGGTAGCGATAGTCGATCAGCGTATTAAGTCCCTCGACGGCAAGCACGACCACGTCGCCACCCTTGCCGCCATCGCCGCCGTTCGGGCCGCCATATTCAATGAATTTCTCGCGGCGGAACGACACGCAGCCGTTTCCACCGTCGCCCGAGCGGATATAAACCTTGGCTTCGTCGAGAAATTTCATCGTTCTTCCGTAGGGCCGATCACCCAAGCGCACAACCGCAAAATGCGGTGCTGAGCGCAGCGTATCGCCTGATATAGTGATGAAACTGGTCGGCGAAACATGAAATTTGAATGAGTTAAGGGTGCGGTCGTTGCTGAGAATTGCATTACCCGTTGTGATGCTCTGCCTCGCCGGGATGATCGCGGCCCAAGCGCAGGACCGTCCGGGTGCGACAAGCGCTCAGGCGGCGCGCAAGAGCGAGCTTGCCCGCCTCGAGCAGCGGCAGCCGGCGCTGCTGCAAGCCGAGGCCGCCGTTCTCGTGCCGCACCGCAAAGGCGAGACCAACATCTATGCCATCGGTATTGCGGGTTGGGCCACGCTCGACGTTTTTGCCAAGGAGGTTGACGGCGGGCTGACGGCAATCGGCAGAGTCCTGCCGATCAAGGATCGGATGATTCGTCTGATCAATCATCCGGCTACGGTCGCGTATGTGCCGCTGGCAACGCTTCGAAATTTCCGGGATGCCGTGCATGACGTCGGCAAGATGATGGACAAGGAGAACGACGTGCTTGTTCTCTTCATGACGTCCCACGGCAATCGCCAAGGCGTCGCGCTGCAATTGCCGAACCGGACGATCGATCTTACACCGCAGGATGTTGCGGCAGCTTTCAAGCGTGAAGGCATCAAGAACCGGGTTGTGATCGTCTCGGCGTGCTTTTCTGGAATTTTTGTGCCGCCGCTGCAGAACGCCAATACCATTGTCCTGACTGCCGCGGATGCCACCCACACCTCGTTCGGTTGCGCGCCGGAAAGGGACTGGACGTATTTCGGCGATGCATTTTTCCGGCAAGCCCTGCTGCCGGGCGCCGACTTTCAGAGTGCGTTTAAGCACGCCCGCATCTTGATCGAAGGCTGGGAGCTGATGGATCAGGCCACGCCGTCGAATCCGCAAGGATTTTTCGGGTCGGCTTTGGTGGCCAAGCTCGCGCCATTCTTTCAATCCGCGCAGGCGGCAGGTCGATAGGGCCCGTGTTATGGAGCGCCTGCCAGAAATCTCTCGCGGGTCAGCACCGTATCGATATGAGGAAATTCCGCGCGACGCGGATTGCAATACAGCAACGATTCGCCAACGCGAACGAAGCCGAGCTTTTCCTGGACGCGAAGCGAAGCAAGATTGTCGACAAACGCTCCCGAGCGGATCCGGTCTGCCACGCCCGCCGCGAACAGTTCTTCGACGAAAGCCCGCGCTGCTTCGGTCATATAGCCGTTTCCCCAAAAGGGCTCGGCAAGCCAATAGCCCAAAACCGGTGCGGCGCCCGGCTGCTGCTGCCATCGCGGCGTGCAGTCAATGCCTCCGATCACGGCGTTCGCGCGTTCGATCACATACAGCGCCTCGGTCGGCTCCGACCGAAACGTCATTCGTCTTGCAACGAACGTGCGGGTATCTTCGATCGTATAGGGCCAGGGCGGGGCTGCCAGCCGCTTCACGACTTCCCAGTTGTTGAACGCCACGAAAATGCGCTCGGCGTCGCCGTCTCGCAAAGGACGCAACAGCAGCCGCTTGGTGCGAATTTCGGCCATTCACGCCACGCGTTTCACCGCCCCCCAGGATTTCAGCGACACCCAAAGACCGCGATCGAGCCGAAAGCGATCCGCCGGGGCGGCCGAGTTGATGGCGCGCACGCGCGTGAGGCGCACGCCGGT
>DASUHP010000007.1:0-26394 GCA_036273455.1 Micropepsaceae bacterium
GCGTAAAAGCCTGTGTCAGCGTCGCGCCATCGATCACCACACGCGCGCCGAAATCCTTTGTGTGCTTCACCTTGTTGAAGGGCGTGCCTTCCGGCATCACGATGGTGACGGGAATGCCCAATCGCCCCGCATGATAAGCGACACCTTGCGCATGATTGCCCGCACTCATCGCCGCCACGCCGCGTTTGCGCTCCTCCGGCGTCAGCGACAGCAGCTTGTTCAGCGCGCCGCGTTCCTTGAAGGAGGCAGTGAATTGCAGATTTTCGAATTTCAGATGGATCTCGCAGCCCGCAAGCTTGGACAATGTCAACGAACGATGCGTGGGCGTGCGTTCCACCGCGCCCGCGATTGCGGCGGCCGCCGCGCGCACATGCTCGATCGTCACTTCGGAGAATGAAAGCGCCTTTGCCATGGCCGGGCCTTTCAAGCTGGTAGCACCGGCCGGATTTGAACCAGCGACCAAGGGATTATGATTCCCCTGCTCTACCACTGAGCTACGCTGCCATATGCGAGCGGGCGTTCTATGGCCGGGCCGGAAAGAGAGTCAAGCGGAGGGGCGTGCCCGATTTGGTGGACGTCCCCCTCCACCGCTTCGCTGTCCCCTGTCGGGCTGCGAATCGCCTCTGGCGATGCGCGCCGCCCTCCACCCGTAAACGGGGGAGGAAAACCGGCGTCTCTGTGTGCGGCGCGCGCCGCTTTTTAGCGTTGCGCCGTCTGGGTTCCGATTGCGCCGGGGAAGTCGTCGCGGATGATCTTGCCGCCCTTCATGACGAATTTGACGCGCTGCAATTCGGTGATATCGGCGAGAGGATCGCCGCTGACTGCGACGACATCGGCAAATTTACCCTTGTCAAGCGACCCGATCTGGTCCTTCCAGCCGAGCACTTCGGCATTGATGATAGTGCCGCCCTGGATTGCCCGCGCCGGTGTCAACCCGCCCTGCTTGACCAGCGCCTCGAAATCCAGCGCCTGCGTGCCATGGACATAGGTCGCGCCGTCGGCGCCGCTGCCGACCATGATCTTCAGGCCGGGAATCGTGTTCGCCATCTGCACCGCTTTGGTGAAGATCCTGGTCATGCGGTATTTGCCGCCGGTCGCCTTGTCGTCGTTGTCGTTCATGTAGGGTTCGAGATAGCGCACGAAGGTCGGATCATAGGCCAGACCTTTCGCGACGATCATTTTGGCCTGCTCCGGATCGAGATCGAACGCGTGCTCGATGGTGTCACAGCCGGCGATAATCGCGTTCCGCTCGCCCTCGCCGCCATAGACATGGCAGCCGGTCTTGTGGCCGAGACGATGGGTCTCATCGATCAGCGCCTGCAGCACCGGCATGGGATAGGTCAGCTCATATTGCGCCTTGCCGTCCGGCGTAAAGGAATACGCGGCAGTCGGGAACAGCTTGATCCAGTCGGCGCCGTGGGCGATCTGGTCGCGCACCGCGGCGCGCGCTTCCTCAACATTGTGCACGACCGCGCTCGCCAGCGGATTGGCCGGCCTGGTATCACCCGGCGGACCCCAGACGATACCGCGGGTGGAAACCCGGGCGCGGGGACCGTCGATCTCGCCGCGATTGATGGCATCGCGAATGTCGACATCGCCATAGCCATTCCCGTGCGTGCTCATATCGCGGACGGCGGTGAATCCCGCCCGCAAATCGGCCTGCAGGTGCTGGATCGCGATCAGGGTGGAGGCTTCGCGCGACATGCCGGGTTTGGGGGTGTCGAACATGTGCGTATGGGCGTCGATCAGCCCCGGGAGCAGTGTAGCATTGCCGAGGTCGATCACCTGCGCGCCCGCCGGAACGCGGATCGAAGCTGTGGGGCCGACATCGACGATCTTGTCGCCATTCACCAATACCGACTGATTGGCGCGCATCGTGCCGGTATTGCTGTCGAACAGACGCACGGCGCGGATGACATATTGGCGCGCGGGTTGCGGGCAACCGATAACGCCGTCATCGGCGCCAAAACACGGTTGGGGCCCGGCGCCGCGCCACGGCATTCCGTTCTTCCCACCCATTTCCGCCGCGGCGACAAAACTGGCCGCGCCACATATGCCGATAAGGACAGTCGTAAGCGCCAGATTGTACTTCATCCGTTTCCTCCCATTGCGCGCATAACGCGACCGCCCATCTTCGCGCAGAGCGGGGGTGCGTGCAAACTGGTTGTGGATGGGCAAAGCGGCAGCTTTACGCTCTGGCGGCGTTTCGCTCTATTGACGGTGCTTCGATTCGGCCGGGGGCCCATCGTGAAGCTTGTCGCCATCGACTTCGAAACCGCCAACCACGATCCCGGCAGCGCCTGTGCGGTTGCGGTTGCGGTTATCGAAAACCGCGCCATCCGCGACACAAGGCACCGGCTGATCCGGCCGCCGACTGCCGAATTCGTTTTCACCTATATCCACGGCATCGACTGGCCGCAGGTTGCGCATCAGCCGGAATTTGCCGGCGTGTGGGCGGAAATGGAGCCGCTGATTACGGGTGCGGATTATCTGTTGGCGCATAATGCGCCGTTCGACCGCAGAGTGCTGATGCAATGCTGCCGGAATGCGGGTCGTAGCATCCCGCCGATTCCGTTTCTCTGCACGGTGCGCATAGCGCGCGATGCCTGGGGGATTTACCCGACCAAATTGCCCGATGTGTGCCGCAAATTGCGCATTCCGCTGAACCATCACGACGCCCTTTCGGATGCGACCGCCTGCGCAAAGATCGCCATCGCTGCGATGAAGAAGGGCCACAGCATCCACACCTCCGCTGCCTGACCATGCTATAGTGCGATCCAGTTTTGCGGGCGGCGGAGGGGCCGATGGATGCGACACGGCGAACAGCACTGATGGCAGCGAGCGGCCTGATCGCGTCGGCGACAACTGCACGAGCGCAGCCCGCCATTGCGGACAGCGTCAAAGCGCTGGTGTTTGACGTATTCGGCACCTGCGTCGACTGGCGCAACGGCGTCGCGCGTGAGGCGGAGCGAATCCTGAAACCGCTTGGCTATAATCTTGACTGGATTGCATTCGCCGACGGTTGGCGCGCGCTGTATCAGCCGACCATGGAGGAAGTGCGTTCCGGACGCCAGCCATTCGTGAAACTGGATATTTTGCACCGGCGCATGCTGGATCAGATCAGGCCGAAATTCGGACTGCAGAAAGTCGACGACAAAACCGCCGATGAGCTGACGCTCGCCTGGCACCGGCTGGATGGCTGGCCCGATGTGCCGCGCGGCTTTGCACGGCTGCACCGGAAATACATTCTCGCGCCCTGTTCCAACGGAAATATCGCGCTGATGGCGGACATCGGACGGCGCAATGCATTTCCCTGGGACGCAATCCTCGGTTCGGAGATCGCGCGCGATTTCAAACCTAAACCACGCGTTTACCTCGCGACGGCGGAAGCGCTGAACCTGAGGCCGGATCAGGTCATGATGGTGGCGGCGCACAGCGATGACCTGCGCTCGGCGGCATCAAACGGCCTGCACACCGCCCATGTCGCGCGGCCGCAGGAAATTCCCGGCGTCAGCGAAAATGGCCCGCGCGTGCCGGTCGATTTCGCAGCCCGCAGCATGGAAGATCTGGCAGACAAGCTGGCCGCCTAGAACAAAGAGCGAGGAACGAGAAGCGAGAGCACGGACTGCGCCGCGGCCCAGACGGTGCTCTCGCTTCTCGCTCCTCGTTCTCGTTTGTCAGGGAGCCATCCAGACGATGTTGCGGGCGGGCGCAAAGCCGACCGGAATGCGCGTCACTTCCTTCATCGACTTGATGTCGACGACGGAGACGTCGTTGGTGTGTTCGTTGGCGACATAGGCCGTCTTGCCGTCCGGCGTGATGGTCAGCCAGCCTGCGCCTTTGCCGCCCAGAGTTGCAACGCCGAGAAATTTCAGGTCCGGCAGCGAATAGGAATAGAGCGCGCTGTTGAACCTGCTGTTGACCAACAATGTCTTCTGGTCGGGTGTGACCGCAATCCCATGCGACGCCGCGGGCGGGCCATAGGGGTTCTGCGCCTGGTCGGTGATATTGGGCAGCTTGATCGTGTTGGTGATCTTGCGGGTGGCAAAATCGACGACCTGGAATCCGTTATCGCTGCCGTTCTGGGCAAATATCGATTTCGTGCTGCCGTCCGGATTCTTGGACACCGCCATCGGTGAAGGCGACGGCGTCATGGGCATCGTCCACGCGATTTCGTTGCTTTGCGTGTCGACCACGGTCATGACATTCGCCTTGCCGCCTCTGGCATTGCCGACAATCACGTATTTGCCGTCGGGCGTGACATTGAGATCGTGAACGCCGCTCTTGATCGGGATGGTCTTCACCAGTTGCAGAGACGCGGTATCGATGACATCCACGCCGCCGCTTGCCGCGGGTTTAATCCGCGGGAAGTCCGACAGATCGCTATAGGACAATGCGATCGCGACATAGATAGTTTTTCCATCGGGGGTGATGTCGATCAGATTCGGATTTCCGCTCAGTTTGATCTTTTTGGTAAACTTCAGCGTCTTCCCGTCGATGACATTCAGCGTATCGTCGACTTCTTCGCTCAAATAAATCCGGGCGCCATCCGGCGACGTGACAATTCCGTGGGCCGCTTCGACCCCACCGATCTGGGCGACGACTTTGTTCGTGGCCGGATCGATCACATGAATGGTGTCACCGGCGAAATTCGTCTGGATAATCCGGAGCTGTGCCGCGGACGCGGAAAGCGGCAAACTGCACAGAAGAGTTGCGGCCAGAACCGCATATGCACCACGCAATTGATGTTTGCTCATCCTGGTCATCCTTCTTTTCGGTGATATGCGATCTGCTGCAACGATAGACTCGGGAAACTCGACGGCCGCTATTTCAGCTTTTCTCCGAGGACAAAGGCCTTCAGGGTCAACCACGCCGGATCCTGTTGTGAGCCGAATTGCTGTCCGCCACCGTGGTGGGGATCACCGCCGGCTTCCTGCGCAAGCGGGTGATGGACCAGCGGGCTGTCCATGCTGCCGGGAATAGCGACCCGCTGGATGAGCTGAAAATTCTGACGCGACTGCTCTTCATTCCAGCTCGTGGCGCCCGGCGAGAGCCGCACCAGATGGAACGGAGCGTTGTTTTCGGTATGACAGGCGACGCAGCGGCTATGACCGGCCCGCTTGGTCAAAAAAACCGCCTCTACCTTTGTCTTGAAGAAATCGTAGTCCAGTGCGGCCTGGCCGCTGGAAGACGCGGCGTGGGTTTCCACCGGCGCCAGACAAACACCCGCTGCAATGAGCAGTGACGCCGCGGCAGGGAGAATCGAGGAGGCGAGATTCATACGAACCCCCAATTTTTGGCAGTACATCTTATGCTTGCGTCGATGGCGCAACAAGCGGCTTGCCTGTGTTCGCCGGTTTCCCGGCAAAACGCCGGAATGACTGAAATTCGGGCATATTGCGTGGGGAGCGTAACGGGCCATTGCAGCTGAGCGGCGAAACTCCAGCACTCGAGACATTCGGCTACCGGCAGGAGCTGAAACGTTCGCTCAGCCTGTTCGACCTGACGGTGTATGGCCTCGTCTTCATCAATCCGATTGCGCCCGTTGCCGTGTTCGGCTTCGTCTTCAACGCGAGCCACGGCATGGTTCCGCTGGTTTACATTGTGGGGCTGGTCGCGATGCTGTTCACCGCCTGGTCCTATATGTCGATGAGCCAGGCATTTCCCTTCGCGGGTTCGGTTTACGCCTATGCCGCGCGCAGCCTCGGGCCATTGGCAGGTTTCTTTGCCGGCTGGGCGATATTGCTCGATTATTTGCTGATGCCGGCTCTCTTCTATGTCGCCGGCGCGATCGCCCTTCACTCCGCATTGCCGGTAATTCCCCAATGGATCTGGATCACGGCGCAGATCCTGTTCGCGACGATTGTGAATTATTTCGGGATCGAGACGACCGCCCGCGCGAATTCAGTTTTGTTTGTCATCGCAATGGCGGTCGTGATCACGTTCATTGGCTCTGCCGTGTTTGGCGTGGTGCATCACACCGGCGGTGCAGAATTCTCGATCCGGCCCTTTTTCGATGGCGCGCATTTCACGCCGGGCCTGATCTTCAGCGCATTGTCTCTTGCGGTTCTGAGTTTCCTCGGCTTCGACGCGATCTCGACTTTATCGGAGGAGTCGCGCAGCGGCTCGCGGGCGATCGCGCGCGCGACGATGCTGTCGCTGTGCATCGCTGCGGCGCTGTTTGTGCTTCAGACCTGGCTCGTATCGCTGTTCGTACCGGGACAGGCCGGATTTGCCCCGGGCGCGGCGGCAAACGAGGCGTTTTACGACATTGCTGCCGTGATCGGCGGCTATTGGCTGAAATTCCTGATCGCCGTTCCCGCAACGCTGTTCTGCAATATCGGCGGCGCGCTCAGCGCGCAGGCGGCCACCGCGCGGCTCATCTACGGCATGGCCCGTGACGGCAGACTGCCGCGGATGCTCGCCCATGTCGGCGATCGCCGCGTGCCCGAGCGCGCGATCCTGCTGGTCGGCGCAGTAACACTTATGATCGGGCTGGGAACGGGCGGCAATCTCGAACTCCTGACCTCGATGGTGAGTTTCGGCGCGTTGCTCGGGTTTCTGGCGCTGCATGCATCGGTCATGGCCTGGTTCGGCTGGCGAAGCAGAAGCCGGAATTGGCTACGCCACTGGATTGCGCCGGCGATCGGGTTTGCAATTATCGCCTATGTGCTGTGGAACGCGGAAGGGAATGCGAAAATAGCGGGAGCGGTGTGGCTGGCGGCCGGAGTGCTGGTGCTGCTGTCGCTTCGCCTCCGTGGGCCAGCTCATTCCGCCACGTGACAAACCGCTTCGATATTGTGACCGTCCGGATCGAGTACAAACGCCCCGTAGTAATTGGGATGATACTGCGGGCGCAGTCCCGGAGGGCCGTTGTCCGTTCCACCCGCCGCCATTGCAGCACGGTGGAAGGCATTCACCTCTGCGCGGTTTTTTGCCGTGAACGCAACATGGACCGGAGAGTTTGGCCGGTTACTGTCCCCGAACCAGAAAAAAGGCATGTGTTCGCGGCCAAATCCCGCAGAGCGCCCGTTTTGTCCCGCGTATTCCATGACAAATCCGTAGCCGAGTGGCGCGAGTGCTTGCTCGTAGAATCTTCTCGCGCGGTTGTAGTCAGATACTGCGATTTCGACATGGTCGATCATGGTCAGAAATCCGGCGCGTTGGATTCCGGGATTGGGGCGTAATCTTCGTGGAAATAGTTTGTGCCGGCGTCGTTGTTCTCGGCACAGACATATTCCGCGTTCGAGATCGGCAGATTGTTGCGGTTGAAATAATGCAACGCCGACCATGTGGTGGTGAACGCGCCGGGATCGTCGACCGTAACCGTCCCCTGCATCTTCTTGCCGCCATCGATCAGCCGGTAGCGCTCGATCACATGCAGCTTCGTGCTGTGCGGTGTGTGATACCAGTCGATAAAGGTTTTATCGTTGAGACCGATGGTGTCGATGGCCAGCTCGTCGCCTTCATAATGTCCGACCGATTCGCCGAGCCAGGTCAGCGGCGGATTCTTGCTGTGCGGGACGTTCATATAGACATGCCGGATATTCTGACCGCGCGTGTAGACGATTGTCACTTCCTGGGGCGTCTGCAGGAAATAGGCCGGCTCCGCGGTGAACAACATCATGCCGGGCACCCCGCCCGGCCAGCAGCGTGACATTGCCTCGAAGGATGGTTTGCCGGCGAGGATTGCTGTGTTCGTCTGTTTCATCTGCGCCGCGGCCCAGGGCTGCAGGATCGGATTGGACGTATCGGCGACCGGTTCGCTGAACTGATTGCCGCATTCGGGACGAATACGGTTGCCGCAATAAGGGTGCGCCGGATCATTGCTCACCGGTTTGAATTTCGCGCCCGGCATGGGCAGGAATTCGACGCCATCCGACGCCCATCCCATATTGCCGGAGGAAAAATCGGGAATACCGGATGCGAAATGGGGCGCCGGCTGATCGGCCGCGAGCGCCATTCCGGCGATGCACACTGTTCCCAATCCTGCCAATATTGCCGCACTGCGAATTCCGCTCATGCTCACTTTACCTATCTGCCGCGCGCGCGAGCGGCATTGGCCGCGCGAGCCTCGTTGATGCCCTTGATTCCCGAAATGTCGCGATGGGTCTCGCCGCAGATATATTCCATCAGCCGCATGCCGGTGTGGTTGTCATAGACAAAGCGGGCCTGCCAATCGCGTGTGTAATAGACCGGATCGTGGATGGTGATCACGTCCTCGAGCTGCTTGCCGCCATTGATCTTGCGCACACGCTCGGTGGTCTGAAGTTCGTCGCTATGGGGGAGTCCGGTGGCATCGGCAAACGTCGACTCGTTGAATCCGCCGCTCTGGATCACCAGCGTATCGTCCTCCCAGCGGCCGGCCGAATGGCCATTCCAGAACGGCAATATCTGCAGTTTGGCGAGAGGATCGAGTGGCTTGTCCATGGCGATGCCACGGATCATCTTGTTTTGCTCATAAAGCCAGGTCATCTGGCCCGGCGGCGCATCAATTATCTGGAACGGGTATGGCGTCGCCAGCGACCGCGGCAGCCCGTCCGGGGTGCAGTATTTGCGAGCGCGGTCGACAATGCTGCCGTCCTTCAGCCCGGCCTGGTTTTCGGCATACTTCTTTTTGCCGGCATCATTGAGCGGAATGTCGCCGCCGCCGACCAGATAGGCTTTCATCGACGGATTGTACGAAGTCGCCCACCAGACGCCCGACAGCGATGGTGCATTGTCCGCACCGCGCACCGACGCAATCGACGCGACGGCAGCGACCGCGCAGGCGAGAGCCAGAAGCGGCCTGCGGATGGAATTCCAAACTGTCATTTGTCTTCTCCGATAGCTCCCGCTCAGAACCGCGCGTTGGCCCATTTCTGGATATAATCGAACAGATTCTTTTCCGAATTGGAGTATTGGCCGGGCGTTTTCTCGCAGGCTTTGCACGGAGTGTAGCCATGCACGGCGCCCTCTATGACGATGTAATCCTTATCCTTCGCCGCCGAGAGGTCGTACATCAGCTCCTGATCGCGGATGAAATGATATGCGCCCATGGCGGCGATCAGCGTCGGTATCTTGATCGATTGCACGGCGCACATGGTGGAGTTGTTGCTCGAGCACCAGTCGATGCCGTTCAGGGCGTTGGTGGATTTCACCGCGTTGGCGCTCAGGAACGACTTCAGTGTGAACACTTTGGTGCCGCGGTCGAAACTGCGGTTGTCCTTGGCGTTTTCCGGTTCTGGCACCGACACGCTATGAACGACCTGTGTCACGGTCGTGCCGTCGTTCTTCAGCAGCTTTTCCGGACGCGCAGTGCTCATCAGTTCTGCGATGTTCGGATCCATGGAATTGAGATCGGCACTGCCCGGCCCGGCTCCCGACCAGCCGCCGCCCGGGATGATGAAAATATCATCGTCCGGCCAGGTGGACTTGCCCTCGCGGATGAGCGTCATCTTCGCCTGCGCCTTCGCGATCAGATCATTCATCACTTTCGACTGCGCGGCGAAATAACGGTTCTGAAAATCCTTCGAATAATCCGACGCGCCTTCCGGATTGAATCCGTTCGCGGGGCTGAACGGATCGAGCGACGGATCGACCTTGTATACGCCGTCCACGACGCTCACGGATGGATTCAATCCGCGCAGCGACTGAACGCCGTTGCCGGGATGCGCGTCGGGAAAGACAACGCCGTCGGCCGGCTTGAAATCCATATTGCCGGTGCATTGCACCAGCTTGTCGGGGCCCTTGCACCAGTTCGGACCGGCTTCCGCAACCGCTTCGTAATAGCTCATCAGCGGAGACCCGCCGCTGTGACCAAGGAGAATGACCCTGGTGATGCCGGGGATTGAGCGGACATAATCGACAGTGGTTTTCACGTCGAAGGCAATATCTTCCCAATGCACCGACGCTTCATTGTTGACGAAACGCGTGTTCCAGCACAGCGCGAGGAATCCGCGTGCCGCGAGCTGTTTGCACGCGGGATTGTTGAGGTTATTCCCGGTACGGTGCGAAACCAGGAATGCAATATGCGGTGCAGGACCGCTGTCCGGTTTGTAGAGCGCCGCGCTGACGCGCCCGAGCGCAATGAATTCCGGATGCGTTTGCGCCATAGCGACACCGGGCACGACGATGCTCGCCGCAATGGCCAATTTGCATGCCTTGAGAATTCCCGTGAATGCCATATTCGTCCTCCCAAACCGGCGAATTGAGCGTGCGCAGATCAATCCGCGCCCCGACCGCTCACTAGCACAGTCTGTTGTCGGAAGTGTCGCGAGGCGGCCGCCGAAGACGCCCGCCTGCTCGTTCCTAAGGCAGCGTGTAACGGACGCCGATTTTGAAGAAGCGACCCATCACATCGTAAGTGCTGAGGAATGGCCAAACCAAAGGCGGTGGGGTATCGAGCAAATTATCGATGTTGAAGTAAACCTGCAGATCCTGCCCGCTCGGTTCCTGGATGACGTCATAGGCCAGCGACAGGTTCAACGTGACTGCAGCGGGCCAGGTCTCGCGGTTCGTCGTTTGGGTGCTGCCGGCAGCGATAGCAGCTGTATATTGGGGATCATCCGGACCAATGAGGAAGGTATTACCCGCAACATATTTCAGCGGTGAGTAGTAGCGGACTTGCAGGTTACCGGTGAAACGATCCAGCAAATAGGTTATGTTGAAGTTTGCTGACCATCTGGGCGCAGTCCAGCTGTCAGCGAGATTGACGCGCGCAGTCGTTCCATTGCTCTGTGACTGCAGCAATGTCTGCTGATTAATGTAGGAGCCGAGCGCGGATAGCTGCAGAGTCCCGAGCGCCCCGACAGCATCCAGCGGAAGACGCTCGCTGATATTGACGTCCACGCCGTCCTGAAGTTCGGCATTCAGATTCACCGAAAACAGGTGAATAGACTGAATGCCAAAGTTCTTTGCATTTTGGCCGTTGGCAAAGGCCAGCCATGGTGCGTTCGGATCGACCTGCGGGCTCAGAGTAGGAGCCCAGGTGAGCTGGCTGCAAAAATCCACCAACTGCTGAACAAGGCAGCGGTTGACGACATCCTGGGCGGGGACGGCCGTGATCTGTCCTGCAATCCGGATGCGATAGTAATCGACCGAGGCGCGGAAGCCGGGCAGGAATGAGTCACCCGGCTGGAACACAAAGCCGAAGGTTTCGTTTTGCGCGACCTCCGGCCTCAGGTCGGGGTTGCCGGTAGTCTGGATATTGCTGACGCGGAGCGACTGGTTGTTCAGCGGATTCGACAGATTTGTTGCCGAAGAGGTAGGCGTAATAGCCAGTTCGGTGAAATTGGGCGCGCGGATATCCTGTGAGCGCGTGGCACGCAGGCGCAGCCAGTCGGTTACATCCCAGGTGCCGCCGTATTTCCAGGTATAGACCCCACCGGTAATACTGTAATTCGTGTAGCGGCCGGCGGCATTCAGATCCAATGCCCGCACGAAGGGGAGGTCCCGCAGGATCGGCACGCCCACCTCTGAGTACGCTTCCCAGACGCTCTGATTGATGAAGAATGAGGGCGGATTGCGGGTCTGATAGAGGTTTTGGACCGCTGCCTGCGTCCCGCGCTGATCGTAACTGTTGTAGCGGTAGTTGCCGCCGAGCGCGAGAGCGACCGCTCCAGCCGGCAGATTGAACACTGGCCCGCTGAGGTCAATCTGGCCCATGTATTGGCGCATATTGGCTTCGGAGCCATCCGGTCCGGTCGGTATTGTCGTGATGTACTGGACGGACCCCGCCGACGGCACGCCGAACGGATTGTAAGGCACGCAGCCGGGCGATGGCGCAGCTGCCAATTGTGCGGCCGTTGCACCGGAATTGGTAAAGGGGGCAGCGCTCGCCGGACCGCAAACGATGTTTCCGCTCGCATCCTTAACCGCGTTCGCTGCGGTATTGAAATTCTGGATCACCGGAACGTTCAGAAATGCCTGCCAGACGGTGGCGCGCCCGGCGCTGCCCTGGGCATTCCAGTCCCAGTCACCGAACAAAGTGCCTTTCACGCCGAAGAAGGATTGCACGAGGATGTTTTTGTTCTCGGCCGTGTTGCCGAGACCGATGCCGTCGATATTTTCCTTCGCCAGGGTAACGGAAGAGATGTTGTTCGCAGTCATCGCGGCCTGCACGGAAGCCGGAATGAACGGATTGCCGGAGGAAATTTTCAGGTTGATCGGAAAAGGCGATCCTCCCGACGGGTCGTCGCTTTCCAGCTCTCCGTAATTGAGCATTGCGTAGGCGGTGATATCCGGCGTGAGGTCATATTCAAAGCGCGTCAGCCCGGCCCACCTTTTATATGGTGGAGCAAGCTGCCGATTCATGCTGCTGACGCCGTAATTTCCGGTACCGAACATGAAGGTGCTGCCGGAAATTGCGCCACGCTGGAATGCCGATGGGGTTCCCGCGGCGCTAAAAGTGGTATCGATCAGCGGACAATTCGCAACCGCAGCACCTCCCGCGCCCTGACAGGCGGTGATCAGACCGCCTTCGGTGCCATTTGCCACTTCCGTATTGTTGCCAAAGATATTTGTCGGCTGTCCCAATGCTTTGGCCTGCGCCGGTGTCAGGGTCACCGCCTGCGTAACCGGCGGCTCTTTGCGGCCCCAGGGGCGGGCATACATATTGACGGTGTTGTATTCATTTGCGAATTCGCCGCCGATGATGAAATGACCACGGCCATTTAGCAGCGTCGTACCCCAGCCAGCGCTGCCGAATATCTGGTTCTCGTCGCCATATTGCGAAGTGCCGTACTGAGCATTTCCGACAAACCCTTCGAGATGGTCCTTGAGAATGAAATTGACCACCCCGGCGACAGCATCCGACCCGTAGGTAGCAGATGCGCCGGTTGTCACGACTTCGAACCGGTCCAGCAGACTCTGCGAATCATATCCGTATCGAAATTGTTTGTCGGATTGATTGGCGTCGGGCGCATACCGTTGATCAGGACGAGAGTGTCGTTGGAACCAAGGCCACGCAGGTTCGGCAGGCTCTGCGCCGCCGCAACGATGCCATTGGTATTTCGCGTGAGCCCCTGGCCGGTTTGTGCAAAGGGCAATTCCTCAATGACCGTGCCGATGCCGGTCAGCGCGCGGGTTTGGACCTCGACCTGACTGACCTGCGTAACCGGCGTTGGCGCCGCGAAATTGGAATTGGCGAGCAGAGAGCCCGTCACGACCACCTGTTCGGGGACCCCTTCCGGGGGCGGTGGCACCGGAGCTGCCTGGCCGAATGCCTGACCGCTGAGAAGCGCCAGGGCTGACGCACCAAGATACAGTGACGCATGTCGCGACATGAACATAATGTCCCCCTCAAGTCCCCCGCCGCAGCGCGAGCCGCAGCTTCCCCAGACGGCGCAGTCTGCGCTTCAAAATCCGCCACCGTCAACAGCATTGAACCTGACGGCGAAAGCAGCGGGCCCAAAACTGAAGCGCTGAAATAAGCGCCTCAATCAGGAAATGTATCGAAGTTTAGTGGGCGCACGCAGATGACACTGATTGCGACTCACACCGCGGGCGCAGTGCAGCATTTCCGCCACATATGGCGGTAGGCGTTCTCGACTGCACGGCTGTATTTTTCTGGATCGCCGAAGTCAGATGTGGCCATCAAGCCACGCAGCGTAGAACGCAGATCTGAAAGCCGCTCGAGATGGTTTGCCATGGCGAGCGCTGCCGCGATGTAACTTTCCCTGTCAGGACAAATGAATTCGTGCAGGCCCAAATTCGCCAGGCTCGCGGCCGCCAGCCGTGACGAGATCGTTTCACCGGGACACGTCAAAACCGGAACACCCATCCACAAAGCATCAAGTGTTGTCATCCCGCCGCTATGCGGAAACGGATCGAGCGCAATGTCGATCTCATTGTATGTCGCGAAATGAGTGTCACTGTCCGACTCAGGAAGAAGAGTCAGCCAGTCCGGCGACACTCCGTTGTCGGCGAAGACGCGGCGAAGCCGATCGCACTGCTGTGCATTCTCCAACGCTTTGTCTTTGAGCGTGAGACGTGCCGTCGGCATGTCCCTCAATATCGCCGTCCATGCCGTAAGCACTGCCGGTGAAAGCTTTTCCAGCCGGTTGAAACAGCCAAAGGTAACATGGCCGTTCCGGAGGGCGGGCAAAGGCGCAGGCGGAGGAATGGAACCGGGCGGCCAAAACCCCAGGAAATTTGGCAGGTGAACGATTCGTTCGGCGAGCAGCGGCGCTTCACATTCGGGAACCAGCGTTCGGTCCGCCAGCAGATAATCCATGACCGCGAGTCCGGTGCCGGTAGGCTCTCCCCAGGCGGTCACCTGGATGGGCGCAGGTTTGCGCGCGAATACGAGCAGGCGATTGCCCGCCATATGCCCGACAAGGTCGATCAGGATATCGATGCGATCGCGCCGGATCAGGTCCGCGAGCTGCTGATCGGGAAGTCCCGCCGTGTCGCGCCATTGGTCCGCCCGATGACGGATTGTCTCCGTGACATCGTCCATGATCGTCGTGTCCGAATAGCAGGTGACGTGAAAGCCTTGGCCGTGATTCGCGATGACGCCACCAAAGCTTTGCGCAGACGCAGATCTGCGAAAATAGCTCGACACATATCCCAAACGGATCGGACGATCCGGATCGCCATCATTGTTATGAGAGACGATCGATGGCACCAATCCTTGCGCGTAGCGCGACGCCCAGTTTCTCCGCTCCGCCTGCTTCGACGATGCTGACGCTGATGGGTCGAAATTCAGCCCAAAGATGAAGGCAGAGTGGACGGCCGGATTGTGCGTGATCTCCGCCGCGCTTTTGAGACAAGCGATTGCTGCGCTGATTTCACCCTGGACCAGAAGCACCTGTCCACGGTTGCACAGGGCTTCGGAACAGTCCGGCTTGATGGTCAGTGCACGGTCGTAGCTTGCCAGTGCCTCCTCGAAGCGATTGACCCTGTGAAAACTCACCCCGATATTGTTGAGCGCATCGAGGAAATCCGGTGCAAGCGCCAGCGCGGATTGGTAACTCGCGATTGCGTCCTCGAAGCGTCCGAGCCTGTGAAGGATGAAGCCGCGGTTGTTCAATGCTTCCGCATAGCCGGGCTTCAGACCAATCGCACGATCAAAGCTATTGAGCGCATCGCCAAAGCGGTTCAGGCGCTGGAGAACGAGTCCGCGATTGTTGTACGCCTCCGCATAGCGGGGATTTATTGCGATCGCCCGGTCATAACTTGCCAATGCTTCCGTCAGGAGATCACGCTCCTGCAGTAAAATACCGCGATTTACAAATGCTTCGGCAAAATCTGGTTGCATGGCTGCGGCGCGGTCGTAACTGTCCAGCGCTTCATCAATCCGCTTGAGTCCCTGCAGTATCACGCCGCGGCTATTTACCGCCCGGGCATAATCCGGCTTCAAACGCAGCGCAGTGTCACAGCTGACAAGTGCCTCATCGAGCCGGCCAAGCTGCTGCAGCACGAGGCTGCGATTGAAATGGAAACGGAAATTTTCCGCGTCGATGAATATGGCGCGATCGATCAGGTTTAACGCCCCCGGAGCATTGCCGGTTTGCGCTTCGATGATGCCGAGCAGGTGCAGGGCATCGGCATTTCCCGAATCGGAAGCGATGATCTGACGGCACGCAGCGGCAGCTTCGGCGACAGAACCTTTCCGGTAAAGAGAGAACGCTTCATTCAACACACCCGGCCGCCCACCAGTCTAAGGGCGGAGGCGGGGCGGGATCGCAGCAACCTGCTCCGGCGTCAACTGCGTCATGGATTTGACAATGCATTGTTCGGTGACGCCGGCCGGATATTGCGCGACACGGATGTCCCAATCGAGTGGACCACAGACGGCATCCGACCCGCGAAATACGTTGACCAGATATGTGCTGGGAAATTGCAGCGTCGGACATGGGGCCGAAAGATCCAGCCGGTAAAACCGGTTAACCCCAACGCGAATCATGATCGTACTCGCATCTGGCGCGCGCCACTGCTGGAAATCCCGGCTGAAAAAACATGCGCGGACACGGTCGGGCTGTTCCGGCTGTGCGCGCACGACCGGCGACAGCAATAACCCGGCAATCAGCGAAGCCGTGACCGGGCGCAGATGGCGCATCGCAATCATCCCATGAACACCGCCCCCCACGCGAATAATATGGCGGTCCGCAGCCGGCCGACAATTCAATTGTATGGCGGCCGGCCTGTTTCAGGCGGCGAGCAGATTGCGCAAGACGTAAGGCAGAATGCCGCCATTGCTGAAATAGGCCACTTCATCCACGGTATCGATGCGCGAGAGGAGCGGTATCTTCTCTTTGCGGCCGCCGGAATAGGTGATTTGCGCCATCACCTTTTTCCGCGTGCCTGCCGCCGCCTCACGCACCGGAATGTCAATGCGTTCCACGCCGGTGAATTGATAGTCCTTGCGGGTTTTTCCATTGTCGAATTCGAGCGGCAATATGCCCATGCCGATCAGGTTCGAGCGGTGAATGCGCTCATAACTTTCGGCGATCACCGCGCGCACGCCGAGCAGGCGCGGCCCCTTTGCCGCCCAGTCGCGGGATGAACCGGCGCCATATTCCTTGCCTGCGATGACCACGGTCGGCGTACCGGCATCCATGTATTTCATGGCCGCATCGTAAATCGGCATTTCTTCGCCGGCGCCGCTTCCATTCCCGTAATGCAGCGTATTGCCGCCTTCCTTGCCGCCCAGCATTTCGTTCCGGATACGGATATTTGCGAATGTGCCGCGCATCATCACCTCGTGATTGCCGCGGCGCGCACCGTAGGAGTTGAAGTCGGCAGGGTCGACCCCATGCGCGATCAGATACTTGCCTGCCGGCGAATCTTTCTTGATCGAGCCGGCCGGGCTGATGTGGTCGGTGGTGATGGAATCGCCGAAAATCCCGAGAATCCGGGCGTCCCTGATATCCTCGACCGCGCCGGGCTTTTGCGGCATTGCGTCGAAATAGGGCGGGTTCTTCACATAGGTCGAGTCCCCCTGCCAGTTATAGGTCTGTCCGGGCTTGACCTTGATCTTCTTCCAGAAGCTGTCGCCGGTGAAGACATCGGCATAACGTGTACGGAACATTGCGGGAGTTACCGATTTGCGCACGACATCGGCGATTTCTTTCTGCGACGGCCAGATGTCGCGCAGAAACACGGGCTGTTTCTTTCTGTCGAAACCGAGCGGCTGCTCGCTGAGATCACCGGCAATCGTGCCGGCGAGGGCGAAGGCGACGACCAGCATCGGCGAGGCGAGATAATTCGCGCGCACCTGCGGATGCACGCGGCCTTCGAAATTGCGGTTGCCCGACAGCACGGCGGCTGCAACCAGATCGCCATCCGTCACCGCTTTGGCGACGGCGTCGGGCAGCGGTCCCGAATTGCCGATACAGGTGGTGCAACCATATCCCACGAGGTCGAAGCCCAGCTTCTTCAAGGGCTTGTCGAGCCCGGACCGCGCCAGATAATCGGTTACCACCTGGCTTCCCGGCGCGAGCGATGTCTTTACCCATGGCTTCACGCTCAGGCCGCGTTCGACGGCATTGCGCGCCAGCAGACCGGCGCCCAGCATGACATAGGGATTGGACGTATTGGTGCAGGACGTGATCGCCGCGATGACGACATCGCCATGTCCGATGCTCGCATCCATGCCCTCGACTTTCGTGCGCGCCCTGGCATCGTCGACTTTGAAGACGCTGGAGAGCGAATTGCCAAATTCTTCACCGACATTCGACAGCGCGACGCGATCCTGCGGCCGCTTTGGCCCGGCAAGGGACGGCTCGACCGTGTCAAGGTCGAGATGGAGCACATCGGTGAATAACGGCTCTTCCTGCTTCGCATCGTGAAACAGGCCCTGAGTCTTTGCGTATTTCTCGACCAGTTCAATGCGCGCCGCTTTGCGCCCGGTGGCCTTGAGATAGCGCAGCGTCTCCGCATCAATCGGGAAGAAGCCGCAGGTTGCGCCATATTCGGGCGCCATATTGCCGATCGTGGCTCGGTCTTCGAGCGGCATCTCGGCCAGTCCCTCGCCGAAGAACTCGACGAATTTTCCGACGACGCCGCGTTTGCGAAGCATCTGCGTCACGGTCAGCACCAGATCGGTCGCAGTGCACCCGGGGCGCAATTTTCCCGAAAACCGCAGCCCGATCACTTCGGGAATCACCATTGAAATCGGCTGGCCCAGCATTGCGGCCTCGGCTTCAATTCCGCCGACCCCCCAGCCAAGAACAGACAGCCCATTGATCATCGTGGTATGGGAATCGGTGCCGACCAGCGTATCTGGATAGGCAAGCTCGACGGCGTCTTTTCCCCGCCCCTGCTTCTCCGTCCACACCGTCTGGGCGAGATATTCGAGATTCACCTGGTGGCAGATTCCGGTGCCCGGCGGGACGACGCGGAAGCGCTCAAATCCCTGCTGCCCCCAGCGCAGAAATGCGTAGCGCTCGCCATTGCGTTCGTATTCCCTGGCGACGTTTTTTTTGAACGCGTCGCCGCGCGCGAAGTAATCGACCTGCACGGAATGGTCGATGATCAGATCGACGGGCGCGAGCGGGTTGATCTTTTGCGGGTCGCCCTTGAGTTCCGCCATGGCGTCGCGCATGGCCGCGAGGTCCACCACGGCGGGCACACCGGTGAAGTCCTGCATAAGGACGCGAGCCGGGCGGTAAGCGATTTCACGATCGGAGCTGCGGTTTGTCAGCCACCCGGCGATCGCGCGCATGTCATCCGCACTGACCGTCCGCCCGTCTTCGTGCCGCAACAGGTTCTCGAGCAGGATCTTGAGCGATTTGGGCAGCCGGGAGATGCCCGGCAATCCGTTCTTTTCCGCCTGTTTCAGGCTGAAATAGGTGTAGCTTCGATTTCCAACCGTCAGCGTGCGGCGCGATTTGAATGAATTAAGACTTGGCACTCCCGGTCCCCTGTGATGCTGGAATTTGGCGGGTGTATAGAACAGGTCGGGACGGGATGAAACCGTGGCGCCGACGCATCTCACCTGAAACCGGGATTCCGTGCCATTTTCCACATTATTGCCAATATCCGGGGGCTATGTCGGGGGGTGCGTCCCGCAGTTTCGCCCCCGGAGCTTTCATGAAAGCGCGTTTTTTTGCCGGCGTGGCAGTTGCCTTCATGGCGTCGGCGATCCCTGCGGCAAGGGCACAAATACCATCGCCGTCGCTGATTGCGCCGCAAATCCCGCGCGACGGTACCTATACTGCCGGCGACAAGACTGAATTCATGATCGACCATCATGGCGATCAGGTGCGGCTGCGCTTTGCCGGCAACGATGAGGTTTTCTATCTTTCCAGCGAGGTTGCGCCGCTGGGTGCCCGGGTGCTGAAATACGACAATGGCGATCCGGCCCTGCGCGTCGCCGGCTGGGGCGGTGTGACTCTATACACGCCCCAGGACAGAAACGGTGTGCCTGCCGAATACAATGACGTCGTTCACAATGTCGATCCTGCGCCGGTGCCAGCCAGGGACGTCAAACGCTTCGCTGCCGGATTGGCCCATGATCTGAACGAGGGTGGAGACCTGATCATCGGATTTGCCGCCGACTGGAATGTTCTGGCCGACTCCACGGTCGTGCGGGAGTTGGTCTGTGACGCGATGCGCAATACAACCTATGCGTTGGAACAGGTGGCGAACGGCCCAGCCAGAACCGCGATTGCCGACCACGTGCACGTCGTGCACATCATCGAAGGCGATCATGTCTTTGCGCTGCTCCGCGGCGGCGTGCTGACCGTGATGGTGGCGCCGAAACTGGGCGAGGCAGGCCGGCCATCGTCGCTCGCCATTTCCCACGCGGTGCACGCCGGACTTTAGCCGGTAAACGGGTTGGGCGCACCGTTATCGACCAGCGCGCGAATGCCCGCCGCGATTCCACGCGCGTCATCAAGCGCATTGTGCTCGCGGCCCGAGAACGCGGCGCCCGCGGCGGCTGCGACGTCACAGGCATGTTTGCCGCGCAGGTCGACCCCCTGCTCGAGAAACCACAAGATTGTATTTGTGTAATTCGTAACCGCAAAATGCCGGTCCCAGCCACACAGGCGAAGATTGCCGGCCAGCACAAGATCATCCCGCCCATGCGCCCATAATGGCGCGCCGGCGGCAAAGTCGAGAAAGGCGCGGTAGCCGGTGATGAAATCTACCCCGCGGCGCGCCACCTCTTCGTTGCTGGTCCCGGTCAGTGTGGTGAAAAATTCCGACAGAACCGGATTCAGCCGCGGGAGAATGAGCATTTCGAACTCATCCACCGGCTTGAGACTGGCCGGATCGAGCTTGACGGCGCCGATCTGGACCACTTCCCTGAACTCGCCGGGGCGCGTCCAACCCGATAGCAGGGAACCCTCCCAGGCGGTGAATTCAAGGTCGAAAATCACCGGGCGGTGAACGCGCTTTTTCATAACCAGCTTTAACAGTTCATCTTTAGGTCGAACTTGTATGAAATGGTGTGATGCGGCAAGGGACACAGGATATGGCACGCATCCAACCGGCAGTCTCCGACCGGCCGGCCACCACAGATAGCATTCAGGCCGAAGCCGCAGCCGCCGCGGCGTTGGTGTCGGCAACCGCACATCTGCTCGGCAGTTCGGATCCAGAGCTTGCGGGTTTTTTTGCCGCATTCACCCGCTTCGCCTCGCCGGAAGATCTGCGGCATTACGGACCTGCGGAATTTGCCGCCCTGCTGCGCGCAGTATTTGCCCGCGTCAAACAGCGAAAGCCGGGCGAAAGTCTGATCGAGCTATTCAGTACAGCGCAAGAGCCTGAACTGAAGCGCGGCGAGTCGGTGCTCGTCGCGATCAATGACGATATTCCGTTTCTCTATGATTCCTGCACAGCCGAAATCCGCGCCCAGCGCCATCGCATTGTCGCCGCCTTCCATCCGGTTGTCCCGCACCCGGAAATCAGAGGTACACAGCGAAGCGTCATCGTCATCGCACTCGGTGGCGTGCTGGACGAGGCCGCCTGTCGGCATCTGAGTGGCGGGTTGGTTCAGGCCTTTGCCGATGTCCGCGCCGCGGTCCGTGACTGGAAAGCCATGCTGTCGCGATTGCAGGAAAGCCGCACGGACTTGCTCGAACATCCGCCGCGTGTGCCCACCGACGAACGCGACGAGAGTGTCGGTTTTCTCGACTGGCTCGCCGACAACAATTTCACTTTTCTCGGATGCCGCGATTACATCTTTTCGCGCGACGGCGAGGTGCGTCTCGATCCCGTAGCGGAAAGCGGGCTTGGCGTCCTGACGGATCCAACCCGGCGGGTCTTACGCAGCGGCAATGAGCGTTCTGATCTCGGTCCGGTGGCGCGGGAGTTTCTTGCCCGCCCTGCCCCGCTCATCATCGCAAAATCCGGCATTCGCTCGCTGGTCCATCGCCGTGTACCGATGGATTATATCGGCATCAAGAAATTCACGCCGAATGGCGATCTTGCCGGCGAGCGCCGCTTCGTCGGCTTGTTCACATCCGTCGCCTACCGCAAATTGCCGGGCGAAATTCCATTGCTGCGGCTCAAGACCGAACGCGTCATGGCCGGATCGGGCCTGATTCCGTCGAGCCATGATGGCAAAGCGCTGCAGCACATCCTGAATACCTATCCCCGCGACGAGTTGCTTCAGTCGTCCGAAGATGAGTTGCTGGCCACCGCGCTCGGAATTCTGAATCTCGGCGAGAGGCCGAAGGTGCGGCTCTTCCTCCGCTTCGACCGGTTCGACCGTTATGTTTCCGCACTGGTTTTCATCCCACGCGACCGCTACAGCGGCTCGGTGCGGGAAAGCGTTCAGCAAATCCTGCTGCGCGCGCTCGACGGGCGGCCATATTCGGCGACACCGACGCTCGATGATGAAGCACTCGCGCGTGTCCACTACATCATTATCCGCAATCCGGGCCCGCGCCCCGATGTCGATCCTGCGCAGGTTGAGGAGGAAATCCGCAGCGCCGTCAGGACCTGGGACGACACATTTGCCGACGCCGCAGTGGCCAGGTATGGCGACAATAGCGGCGCCATACTGCGCCGCTATACACCGGCATTTCCGGCAAGCTACCGCGACCGTTTTGATCCGCGCGAGGCCGTCGCTGACATCGCCCATTTTGAAGAATTGGTGAATGGCCAAACATCCGCCGCCGGCGTAACGGCGCAGGTGTATACGTCCGATGGTGATTCGCCCGGAACGTTGCGGCTGAAGCTCTTCATCCGCGGTGGATTTGTTCCGCTGTCGGAATGTCTGCCGGTGTTCGAAAATCTCGGCCTGAAGGTCATTGCGGAAGCCGCATTTGCGCTCAGTCCTGACACCGGCAACGGCGCGGCGCAAGTTTCGCTCCAGGACTTTGTCATGCAGACCGGTTCCGCGGTCGCGGAGCAGCTTTATCCGCGGCTGGAAGATGCATTTCACGCGGTCTGGTCGGGCAGCGCCGAATCGGATGGCTTCAACAGACTGGTGCTGGCGGCGGAATTGACGTGGCGCGATGTCGTCATTCTCCGCAGCATCGCCAAATATCTTCGCCAGGCCGGGATCACATTCAGCCAGAGCTATATGGAAACCGCGCTGGTGAATAATCCCGCCATCGCCGTGATGCTGACCAGTCTTTTCCACACGGAACATGATCCGGAACTGTTCCAGGATCCTGACAGCCGGACAGCCCAGGCGAAGCGGATTCGCGCCGGTATCGAAGACGCCCTGCGCAATGTGCCTTCGGCCGACGAAGATCGCATCATCCGCGCGATGCAGTCGGTGATCGATGCGATGTTGCGCAGCAATTTCTTTCAACGGAACGATGCGGGGAATTCTCCCGCATATCTGGCGTTCAAGCTCGAAAGCCGGCGGGTTGCGATCCTGCCCACGCCCAAACCGCTGTATGAGATCTTCGTCTACGCGCCGGAAGTGGAAGGAGTCCATCTGCGGTTCGGCAAAATCGCGCGTGGCGGCATCCGCTGGTCGGATCGCGCGGAAGACTTCCGCTTTGAAATACTGGGCTTGAGCAAAGCCCAGCAGGTGAAGAATGCTGTGATCGTTCCGGTCGGCGCCAAAGGCGGGTTTTATCCCAAGCGCATCCCGCCGGGCGCCGCCCGCGACGTGGTGCAAAATGCCGGGATCAGCGCCTATCGGCTATTTATTGGCGCGCTGCTGGATTTGACCGACAATATCAGCCCGGACGGCAAGATCGTCCCGCCTGCCGGAATCCTTCGCCATGATGGTAACGATCCCTATTTCGTCGTTGCGGCCGATAAAGGCACGGCGACATTTTCCGATATTGCCAATGAGATTGCGGTGTCGCGCGGTTTCTGGCTCGGCGACGCTTTCGCATCGGGCGGCAGCGAAGGCTTCGACCACAAAAAAATCGGCATCACCGCCCGCGGCGCGTGGGAGGGCATCAAACGCCATTTCCGCGAACTCGGACGCGACATCCAGAACCAGCCGTTCACCTGCATTGGCGTCGGAGACATGTCGGGCGATGTGTTCGGCAACGGCATGCTACAGTCGAAGCAAACCCGGCTGATCGCCGCATTTGACCACCGGCACATATTCTTCGATCCCTCACCTAACGTGGCCATCGCATGGACGGAGCGCAAGCGGCTGTTCGATATGCCGCGCTCGACCTGGGCGGATTACGACCGAAAGCTCATTTCCGGTGGTGGCGGCGTTTTTGCACGCACGGCAAAAACAATTCCGCTCTCGCAGCAATTCCGCGCCTTCACTGGAATCACGGCTGAAAATGCGACGCCCGAGGACGTGATGCGGGCGCTTTTAACTGCGCCGGTCGATCTTCTTTATTTCGGCGGCATCGGCACCTTCATCAAATCGACGCGTCAGGGCAATGCCGACGCGGCCGATCGCGCCAATGATGCGATCCGCGTCAACGGCCGCGACATCCAGGCGCTGGTGATCGGCGAAGGCGCCAACCTCGGCGTGACGCAATATGGCCGCATCGAATATGCGCGCGAGGGCGGCCCACAGCATCAGGGCGGGCGCATCAATACCGACGCCATCGACAATTCCGCCGGCGTGGACACATCGGACCACGAAGTGAACATCAAGATTCTCATGAGCGGTCCGTTACGGCGGGGCGAAATCTCGCGCCCCGAACGGCTCGATATCCTGACCCGAATAACCGATGACGTTGCCGGCCAGGTTCTGACCGACAACTATGATCAGACACTGGCATTATCGGTTGCGGAACTGCGCGCGCCGCGCGATCTCGACGCCGCCGGCCGTTTCATGCGCGAGTTGGAACGGCGGGACGCGCTCGACCGAACTGTGGAGAATTTGCCGCCCGATGACGAGCTCCGGGCGCTTGCGCGCGATGGGCACGGGTTGACCCGGCCGCAACTCGCGATTCTGCTCGCTTACGCCAAGACCAATTTGTTTCATCAGGTATCCGAGAGCACACTTCCCGCCGATCCCTATTTCGATGCCTGGCTGGCATCCTATTTCCCGCCGCTCGCCGCCGAAACCTTCGCCGGCGAACTCAAACGTCATGTTTTGGCCCGGGCGATCATATCGACACAGATCGCAAACCGGACGGTGAATCTGGCGGGGCCGCTATTTGCCCATCGCATGCACGAGCTGTCGCACGCACCATTATGGGCTGCGGCCCGCGGATTTGTTTTGGCTGACGGAGTTTTCGGACTCTCCATTCTGAAGAACCGCGTTTGCGCCCTCGATCTCAAAGTGCCGGCGCGATTGCAAAACCAGATCGTCGCCGAGATTGCCGAAGTGCTGCGGCTGCTCGGCATGTGGTTCATCGTCCAAATGCCGGACGCGCCGATTGCGCCGGTTGTGGAATCCTACGGCGCGGGATTCACCGCCCTGAAGGGACGCTTCTCGAGCCTGATCTCCCCGATCGAGAAGAACACAATTGAGCCGCGCATTGCCGAGCTGCGCAACGCCGGCGTGCCGTTGGATGTCGCTGAAGACGCGGCGATTCTACCGCTGCTGCGCGCCGTACCGGAGATCATCATGCTTTCCGGGGCGCAGCACATTCCCGTCGAAAGCGCGGCAGTGGTCTATTTTGCCGCCGGCGCCGCCGCCGGACTCGACCGGCTTCGTGCGCTCGCCACGAGGATTGCGGGCGTGGATCACTGGGACCGGCTGGCTGTGCGAAGAATGCAGGATGACCTTTATTCGTCCCAGCGCTCGATGGCCTGCGAAGCGCTCGCTGCCGCGAAAGGCGATGTCGCTGCCGCGGTGGATCAGTGGCGCAACATGCGCCGGGAGGATATCGGCAGCATACTGAATTTTATCGGCGATATAGAACGGGGTGGGGATGCGTCCATCGCCAAACTCGCGCTCGCCAACAGCCAGGTCCAGAAGCTCGCCGCCCCTACAGCGAAACGGTGACCATGACCGGGACATGATCGGATGGGCGCATCCAGCCACGCGCCTCTTTCAGGATTCCGTGCCCGGTCGCACAACCGCGCAAGCCGCGGCTGACCCACACGTGATCCAGCCGCCGGCCCCGGTCGGCAACGTCCCATTCGCGCGCGCGATAACTCCACCACGAATAGATTTTCTCGCCTTCCGGCACGAATGAGCGCGTCACATCGATCCATTCGAAGGTTTCGCGCGCAGCCGTCAGCAGGCCGGTTTCAACCGGCGTGTGGCTGACAACGCCCAGCATCTGTTTGTGACTCCAGACGTCGTTTTCCAGCGGCGCCACATTCAAATCGCCGACGAGAACCATCGGCTCGTCGCGCGATTTGCCCAGCCTGCCGAAACATCCGTCCATCTCGCGCAGGAATGCGAGTTTATGGGCAAATTTCGGATTTTCGTCCGGGTCGGGAATGTCGCCGCCGGCCGGTACATAGAAATTGTGTAGTTCCAGCCCATTCTCCAGCAGCACACTGACATGCCGGCTGTCGGCGTTGTGACAAAATCTCAGCGCATCCGTCTTTCGCAGCGGCAGCCGGGAGAGAATGGCAACTCCGTGATAACCCTTCTGCCCGTTGATCGCATGATGGACATAACCCAGGGCGCGGAATTCCTCGCGCGGGAAGAGTTCATCCATCACTTTGGTTTCCTGCAGGCACAGCAGGTCGGGCGAATAGGCCGCGAGAAACTTCTTCACCAGCTCGATTCGCAGGCGAACGGAATTGATATTCCAGGTGGCAATCTTGACGGAGGTATTCACGCGTTGAGTGTCTCCAGCGGCCAGCGGTCGCGCGGCGGCGCATCGAGATCATCGGTCAGACCGGCCGCGAGTCGCTCAAGCCCGGCCCAGGCGACCATGGCTGCGTTGTCGGTGCATAATTCCGGCGGCGGAAGCGACAGCGAAAAACTCTCGCTTTCCGCGACACGCGCAAGCCGCTCGCGGATCGCGCGGTTGGCCGCCACGCCTCCGGCGGCGACGAACGAAAAAACCCTGTCTCCACCAAAAACTTCGCGAAACCGCCGCATGGCATGACGCACACGGTCGCTCAGAATTTCGCTGATCGCCTCCTGCACGGAAGCAGCGATGTCGGCTTTCATGG
>DASUHP010000008.1:0-10458 GCA_036273455.1 Micropepsaceae bacterium
CGGGGCAGGCGTCGCGTCAGGCGCACGCCGATCTGCCGGCCGGTACTTATGAGCGCGAACTCGGGAAGGAAGGTTTCTACGGCCCGGCGACACATATGTATCATCGTCATCCGCCGACCGCCTGGAGCTCGTGGAACGGCCCGTTGCGGCCTCGGGCATTCGATCTGAACCGCCTCGTTCAGCCGGGCGAAGGTCTGTCGCCTTTTGCGGCGCCGCCGGTCCTCGGCAATCACGCGCTGTCTTTGAGCTATTGGACGCTCGCAAAAAAAATGCCGGCTCTTGCGCGCAATGCGGATGGCGACCAGCTCCTGTTCCTCCATCAGGGCCGTGGCGAACTGTTTTGCGACTACGGCCATCTCGCGGTCGTGGCCGGCGATTATGTCGTGATCCCGCGCGGTACCATGTGGCGCCTCGAACCCGCCGAGCCGATAAAAATCCTGACTCTGGAGGCGACGGGCAGCTCCTATCAGCTTCCCGACCGCGGTATCGCCGGCGCACACGCCATCTTCGATCCCGGCGTGCTGGACATTCCCGCGCTGGACGATGCGTTCCTCGCGCAACAGCAGCAGGCCGGCGAATGGAAAGTCGAGATCAAACGCCAGAATGAAATCTCAACCGTCACCTATCCGTTCAATCCGCTGGATGCGGTCGGCTGGCAGGGCGATCTCACGCCGTTCCGCCTCAACGTCAGGGACATCCGCCCACTGATGAGTCACCGCGTTCATCTGCCGCCATCGGCGCATAGCTGTTTCGTCGCCGACCGTTTTGTCGTCGCCACTTTCGTGCCGCGCCCGTTCGAAAGCGATCCCGGCGCGATCAAGGTGCCGTTCTTCCACAACAATGATGACTTCGACGAAGTCATCTTCTATCACGCCGGAGATTTCTTCAGCCGCGACAACATCAAACCCGGCATGCTGACCTTTCATCCCTGCGGTTTCACCCATGGCCCCCATCCCAAGGCGCTGCAATCCATGCTGCAGCCGAAAAAACCGGCCACCGATGAAGTCGCGGTGATGATCGATGCGCGCGATCCGCTGAACATCCTGCCCGGCGCCCATCCGGCGGAATGGGCCGGTTATAGCGACAGCTGGAAAAGTTGAAACTCGCTTCGCTTAAAACTGGCCGCGACGGACGACTGATCGTCGTATCGCGCGATCTCACCCGCGCCGCACCGGTGGCGGGTTGGGCAACGCTGCAATCGGCACTCGATTCCTGGAGCGAAGCCGAACCCGAACTCAAATCTTGCGCGCGCGCGCTTGAAGATGACCATTTGAGCTATTCCTTCCCGTTCGATCCGGCCGCCTGCGCCGCGCCCTTGCCGCGTGCATTTCAATGGGCCGATGGAAGCGCCTATGTCGTGCATGTCGAGCTGGTGCGGCGCGCCCGTGGTGCCAGCCTGCCGCCGTCATTCTGGACCGATCCGCTGATCTATCAGGGCGGTTCGGCGAATTTCCTCGGTCCCTGCGATCCCATTCCGGTTGCCGACGAGTCCTGGGGCGTGGATTTCGAATCGGAAATCGCCGCCATCACCGGCGACGTGCCAATGGGGATAGCAGCGGACAATGCCGGCGCACAGATACGTCTCATGATGCTGGTCAATGACGTGTCGCTGCGCAATCTGATCCCCGCCGAACTCGCCAGGGGATTCGGTTTCTTCCAGGGCAAAACCTGGACCTCGTTTTCGCCGGTGGCCGTGACACTCGACGAGCTTGGCGCGGCATGGAATGGCGGCGCCATCGATTTGCCACTGCTGACGCATTTGAACGGCGAGTTATTCGGGCGGCCGAATGCGCGCGAAGGCATGGTGTTCGATTTTCCACGCCTGATCGCCCATGCCGCCATGACCCGGCCACTGATCGCCGGTACGATTATCGGCTCCGGCACGGTTGCCAATGACGACCGGTCGGTGGGCTCATCCTGCATCGCCGAGCGCCGCGCCATCGAAACCATTGAACACGGCGGGCCCAAAACGCCGTTCCTCAAATTCGGCGACCGTGTACGGATCGAAATGCTGGACGCGCAAGGCCGCTCCATCTTCGGCGCCATCGACCAAACCGTCGAACAATACACGCCACCATCAAAATAAAATTGTCATCCCCGGCGAGCACTGCGCAGCGGTGCGAGGAAGGGAACCCGTCCGCGCGGCGTCTGCCGCGCGAGTGATTCGGCGCCGGTCTTTCCGCAGAGGGAGGGCATTCACTCAAACGTTGCACATTCAGTCCGTAATGGCCGGTCGCGCCCGCCGCGTCTGCCGCGCGAAGACACTTTCGCGCGGGTAGCCCGACTCAACCCAGCCAATCACCCCTTGGGTGTTCTTGCCGATTTGCGCGGACGGCCACCTTTCGCTCCGTTCCGGCGTGCTGCTGCAGCCTTCGCGCGCGACGTCGTTGCCCCGGCACGCGCCGCGCGCTGGCGATCCATGAATTTTTTGGTCCCGAGCATTCCCGCGAGCAGCCCGGGAACGCTGAGATCGACATCGGGTGCTTCCCAGTGCAGGCCCAAGCCAGCGCCGAGAATCTCGACCTTCGACAATGCGTTATCGCTGGCGCGCTCCAGGCCCTGCGCCCGGCGCGCCGGAAATGCAAAACTGCAACCATTCGTGAGTTCGACAACGATCCGTCCGGAGCGGCGGTCATAACGGGCCTTGCGGGCGCGCGGTTCGGATCGAAGCGACTCCCTGCCACGTTCTGCGGCGTTTGCAATCGCCACCGGCCAGTCCTCAGCCATGAAGTTTTCCCCATGCCGCGATCATCTTTGCCCTGTCGCGAACGGCCTCGTCCAAAATCCGGCGCAGATCGCCCGCGCCGATGCCAACAAACCAATCAAGGCGTGGCTCGCTCATTTCCTCGCCACTGCGCGGCCGTGGAATTTTTTTCGCTGAGCGCCGCTTCAGGGCCCCACGCGCGAACGAGAAATTGCCGGAGGCAATTTCCGCGCGTGGGATGCGGCCGGCGAGAGAGGGGCACTATTTCGGCACCGCCACGTAGCCCCACTTGCCGTCCTTCTGATCCCCGATGCGCACCGCGGCAAGGCCGTCACTCTTCGAAAACTGGTCGGCGAAATCGAATTGCGGATCGACAACGATCTTGCCCTGGCGGTCGACGTAACCCCATTTGCCGTCGCTCTCGCCGCCCATACGGAACGCCGCCAGCGGACCGGAAAAACTGTCGGCAAAATCGAATTGGGCCGGAATTACGGGTTTCCCGGTCGTGTCGATAAAGCCGTATTTGGTTCCGGCCTGCACGGCCGCCAGTCGACCGGCGAATGAAAACGCGCCGTCGAATTGCGCCGCGATCACCATTTTGCCGGTTTTGTCGATATAGCCGGTCTTGCCGGTGACGAGATCGCCGCTCTTAACCGGCGCCAGCCCGTCGGAAAATGATCCGGCCGAGGAATATTGCAGCGGGATGACGACATTGCCGCCGCGGTCGATATAACCCCATTTGCCGCCGATCGCCGCCACGGCGAGACCGTCCGAAAACGGCCCCGCGGCGTCGAATTGCGGCTGGATCAGCACATTGCCCTTATTGTCGATATAGCCCCATTTGCCGGCGATATACTGACCGATGCGCACCGCCGCGAGCCCTTCCGAGAAGGCTGCAAGGTCGGCAATCTCGAATTGCGGCGACAGCACGAATTCGCCGCGCTTGTCGATATAACCTTCGCGATTTCCAATCCCTGCTGCGGCGAGGCCTTGTGAGAACCGGCCGGCAAAATCGAATTGCGGCGCAATCGCGCTGTTACCTTTGGTGTCGATATATCCGAATTTCGCGCCCATCCGGACCGGCGCCAGCCCGTCGCTGAATGTCCCGGCTTCGTCGAATGTCGCCGGTATCGCAAGATCGACTTTCCGGATCGGCGCCGCCTGACCCGGCAACAGTGCCGGTTGCGATTGCTGCTGCGGCGGCGCATTCGCCGTCTGCTCCCGCCCACACCCGGCAACAACACCCGCGATAAAAACCGCCAAAAAAACTCCCCTTCCCCCCTTGCGGGGGAAGGTGTCACCCGTCGCCGCAAGGCGGCTATGGGTGACGGAAGGGGGGTCGGGCAGACGGCACCACCGTTGAATCATCATCCCCACTGCCGCAATCTCCCCGGCTACGAAGCATTGGGACTATACATTATCCATGCGCCACTCTTCGCCGCTGCTCGCCGCCACCCTGCTTGCCATCACCTTCCCCGCGGCTGCGAATGAGAACATCCCCAATCTCACCGGCGGCTGGTCGCGCATCGGCCAACTCGTGGAAACCTATGAGAAGATTCCCGGCGACAGCGGCGCCGGGCCAATGCTGGTGGATCCGAAACATCCCCATGTCGACGGTGAAGGACCGCCGCAATGGGTGGCCGCAATGGACAATCCGATTCTGAAGCCGGACACCTACAAAAAGCTCAAGACCATCACCGATCTCGAGATCGCCGGGGTCGGCCATCTCAAGGACGAAGGCATGTGCCGGCCATCCGGCGTGCCGATGCTGTTAAACCGGCGCGGAGCCGCGGTGCAGATTCTGCAAATGAAGGACCGGGTGGTGATCCTGAACGCGCGGGACCAACAGGTCCGCACGGTCTATCTCGATGCACCGCATTCGGACCATGTCCAGCCGAGCTGGTATGGCGAATCGATCGGCCACTACGAGAATGGCGACACGCTGGTGGTCGACACCGTCGGACAGAATGACAAAACCCAGATCGACCGTTTTGGTACGCCACATTCGGCCCAGCTCCATGTGGTCGAACGCTACCGTCTGTCACCCGACCACAAGGGCCTGGAAGTGCAGTTCACCGTGGAAGATCCGGTCGCCTTTACTGTCCCGTGGTCGGGACGCGTGCGCTTTCGGCCCTCGCAGCAGCCCTGGGATGAGGAAATCTGCGCCGAAAACAATGTTTTCATCGGGGAAGTGTCGATCGCAGGACAGGTGACCAAAACCGTCCCGATCCCAACGGCCCTGCATCCGGATTTCTGAGTCTACGCCCGGGAACGCACCGTTCGATTTCGCGGTTTGCGCTTTCTGTCTTCCGATTCCAGCTTCTGTTTCGCGCGTTCTTCGAGCTCGCCTTCATGGCCATGGGTCCAGATCAATCCGCCGATGATGGCAATCGCGGCGATGGCGCCCGCGATCAGCGCAACCCTTTCCGACCACTGCTTGACGACGTCGGCAAAATAAAACGTGCCGAAGGCGAACACGGCCGACCAGGCAATCGCACCGGCCAGATTGAATATGGTGAAGCGCAGCCAGCCCATGCGATTGGCGCCGGCAAACAATGCCGCCAGCGAACGGAACACCGCGACGAAACGCGCAAAGAAGATGATCGCGCCGCCGAACAGGTGAAACAGCAGTTGCGCGATCCGCATCCTGCGTTCGGTAACGCCGACATGCCGGCCATGACGCAGCAGAACCCAATATCCAAGCTTGCGTCCGATCACGTAACCCGCCGTGCTGCCCAGCGCCGCCCCCGCGGCACAGGTGGCGAACACCCACCAGATGTTGAGTTGGTGGCTCGTGGCGGCGTAGGCGGCAATGGCGATGATCGCCGCTTCTCCCGGCAGCGGCAGGCCGAGACTCTCCAGCGCGATGGTGGTGCCCACCGCGAGATAGCCATGGCTCGCCAGCCAATGGGTTATGGTTTCCACTGTTCCCCTGTCCCGCCACGCGTGGCCCAAAAACCGGGTGATCATCTTTGTCTGCTGAAAGAACGGTTTGGGCGTCTTTTCGTTGCCCGCGCCGCCGGGTGTCAATCCTCCATCTGGACCCGGCCCCGCGCGCGTTTTGTCCGTGAACGGATTACTTTCTTCTCGATCCGCCGCTCGACCGACCCGCGCGTCGGACGCGTCGCACGACGCGCTGCCGGCACCTCTGTCGCCTGCCGGATCAGTGCGATCAGCCGCTCGCGCGCATCTTCGCGATTGCGCTCCTGCCGACGCGAACTCCGCGCCACGAGAATCACCACGCCCTCGCGCGTTGCGCGCTTGCCCGCGAGTTTCAGCAGCCGCTGCTTCACCTCATCCGGCAGCGACGGCGAACCGGCCGCGTCGAACCGCAGCTGCACCGCGCTCGCCACCTTGTTGACGTTCTGCCCCCCGGGCCCGCTCGAGAGAATGAAGGATTCGGCGAGCTCGCTCTCGTCGATCGAAATATCGCCCGTGATCGCAATCCGTGACATACGATAGAAACGCCGCGCGGGAGGATTTCAGATCACGGCGATGAACAACATGACCAGCCCCACCACCGAAACGGTCCAGGCCAGTGTGCGCAGCCAGGGAATGCCCGCAATATAGATGATCGCATGCGCGACGCGGCCCCAGAAGAACAGCGCAGCGCCAAGCAACGTAGCGGGGGTATGGATATTCGCCGCCTGAGCAACCAGCACAAGGATTGCGAACAGAACCAGGCTTTCCAGCATGTTCAGATGCGCGCGCGACGCGCGCCCCGCCCAGCCGCCAAACCGCGGCATGTCTTCGCGATTGCCCGCGAGTTTCGGCAGGCCGACTTCTGCCGTCGCGCCCAGGACGGCAATCAGCATAATGATGAATGTCAACGCCACCGACCAGACGAGATATATCAGTTCGGTTGTCATCGCGGATTCCCCCCAAAGAACAGCTGCCGGTGAATCCGGCAACCGCCGCATTATAGCGCCGTCATCCTGCTTAGTGCCCGCAAATGCAACGACGGCCCTTCGAGGGGCCGTCGTTTTCGATTGGCTGGCCGGAATCACCCGTGCCCGTGGCCGTGACCGCCGCCACCGCCGCCATGCGGTCCCCCGCCGCCGCCTCCCGGAGGCGGTCCACCCTGAGCGGTTTGCGGCGCAGGCCCTTGCGGACCGCCACCTCCGAATCGTCCGTGCGGACCACCGCCGCCAAATCCCGGAGGCGGACCACCCTGAGCAGTTTGCGGCGCAGGCCCCTGCGGCCCACCACCTCCGAATCGTCCGTGCGGACCACCACCGCGAAATCCCGGAGGCGGACCACCCTGAACGGTTTGCGGCGCGGGCCCTTGCGGACCGCCGCCACCGAATCGTCCGTGCGGACCACCGCCGCCGAATCCCGGAGGCGGACCACCCTGAGCGGTTTGCGGCGCGGGCCCTTGCGGTCCACCGCCACCGAATCGTCCGTGCGGACCACCACCGCCAAATCCCGGAGGCGGACCACCCCGTGCGGTTTGCGGCGCGGGCCCTTGCGGACCGCCACCTCCGAATCGTCCGTGCGGACCACCGCCGCCAAATCCCGGAGGCGGACCAGCCTGAACCGTTTGCGGCGCAGGCCCCTGGCGCCCACCACCACCGAATCGTCCGTGCGGACCACCCACCGCCGCTGCCGGACCGTGCGGCGCCGTCTCCGCGCGCCCGGCAAAATGCGTCTGCTGCTCCTGACTGCGCGGCGCACGGCCCGCCGCCCCCTGCCCGCGTGGACCGGCCGCGAACTGCGCCGGGCCACGCTCCGTAGGCGGAGCATTCGGCGCAGCTGCCGCCGCACGATTGCCGAATGTGGCGCGGCCGCCTCTTGCCGCCGCCGCGGCGTTCAGCGGAACGGCCTGGGCATTGGCTGCTGCGCGCGGATCGCCGCCATGCCGCGACAATTCGGCCGTATGCACACGCTGGCCGGTGCTGATCGGATCGATCGGTGCGCGCGCGCCCAGAACATTGCGCGCCTGCGTTGCCGTGTAGGTGCGTCCGCTTGCACGTCCGATCGCCGCCGGATCGATACTGCGATTGGCGACATAGCCGTTGACATTGGCGTAATTCGTCACATCGCGAGTTGTGCCGAAGAGACGTTGCGCCTGGCGGGAATCGGCTGCGTAAGAAGTGTAATTCCGGTCGGCGAAATGCGCCTGGGGAACGAACACCCAGGCCGATGCGGCCAGCCAGTTGGGACCGTAATTCGGCCCGTACCAATCCATATAGCCATAGGCGCGATCGGAATTGTTCCATGCCGTAGGCCACACTTCCTGGCCGGCGAGCCAGGCCTCGTCGGGCGGCATCGGACACCAGCCGACATCACCGTCGCCCTCGCGCCAGATCACCCATGCCGGCGCCCAGACATAACCGGGAACCCAAAGCCAGCCATATTGCGGATCATAGACCCAGCGGCCGTAGTGAAACGCGATGTCCCCCCAGCGATAATCCGACACCCACATCCATCCGGCATCGGTGTAAGCCCAATGACCCCGGCGGTAGTACGGGCGGAAATCCGCGACAGTCGGATGCCAGACGTCGCCCCAGCGCGGATGATAAAACCAGCGTCCATAGGGTGAGAGTGTGCGGTGAAAATAGTCAAAGCTGACCGTCAGCGAGACCTGCGCCGTGGCCGGTTTTGAATCGGTCACCAGTGCAGCCGGAATGGCGGCACATGCCAGTGCCGCTGCGAACAGCTTGGCCGTGTGTTTATGCGACATGGCGCGCGCTCCATTTCAGACAAACTTCGAGTCGTGCCGAGAGAACGGGGCCACGGAACCAGCTGTTCCAATCATGTGAACAGGGTTACGTGCCGGTAATCACCCGCGCAGTGCTCGAGCGGGTGCAGCGCATGCATCAGTTCCTGTTGCTGTTCATCGCTCGCGACAGTTTTCGCCCGGTCGCTGCTAAACGCTCAGCCACAACAACATGGCCACGGCGAACGCCATCAGCAGGCATGCGAGCCAGCCGAGTGCGCGGACCCAGGGCGGGAAACCGAATGTCTGCATGCCGCGCCGGCTCGATACCACAACCATCATTGCCAGCATGATCGGCACGGCCACGAATCCGTTGATGACCGCCGACCAGAACAGCATGGCGATGGGATTGATGTGCGTCGCGGCCAACGCTGCGCCTGCGAGCGTCGACGACCCGATGATGGCGTAAAAGCCGACGGCCCGGCTGGCCGGCAGTTCCAGGCTGCCTCTCAATCCAAATAGCGCGGCCACGGCATACGCGGCCGATCCGGCAAGTACCGGCACCGCCAGCAGACCGGTGCCGATAATCCCGGCGGCGAACAGCGCGAAGGTCAATTCTCCGGCGATCGGACGCAGGGCTTCCGCAGCCTGTGCGGCCGTATCGATTTTGGTAATCCCATGGGCGTTCAGGCTCGCGGCGGTCGTTACGATGATGAAAAATCCGACCACATTCGAAAAGCTCATGCCGACCCAGGTGTCGGCCGATATATGCGCAAATTGCGCTTTGGATGCGCGCGCCGTGAGATTGTGCTTGCTGCCGTGGCTCAAGCGGGATTCTTCGGCTTCCTGGGCTGCCTGCCAGAAGAACATATAGGGGCTGATCGTCGTCCCGAAGACTGCGACGATCGTCAGCAGGATGCCGGAAGTCGGATTGAAGTGCGGAAGGAAAGTCGCCGCTGCGACGTGGCCCCACGGAATGCTGACACTGAACGCGGCCGCGACATAGACAAGCAGAATCAATGTCAGGAACTTCAGATACCCCGCATAGGTGTGATACGGAATGAAGATCTCCGCCACCAGACACGCCACGCCAAACCCAAGCGCGAAGGCGACCGTCGGGCCGTTGATCAGCAGCCGGAGCGATTCTCCCATGGCAGCAAGATCGGCCGCAATATTGATTGTGTTTGCCGCCACCAGCAGCGCGACCAGCGCGTACACCACCGGCTTCGGGAGTTGACGCGCGATGTTATGGATCAGTCCTTTTTTCGTGCGCCATCCAATCCAGGCGCTGATGATCTGAATCGCCGCCATGAAGGGCAGCGTCAGAAACAGCGTCCAGGTCAGCGCATAGCCGAACTGGGCGCCCGCCTGGGAATAGGTCGCGATGCCGCTGGGGTCATCATCGGCGGCACCGGTGATGGTGCCGGGGCCCAGGGCCCGCCAAAGTTTTTGCCCGGATCGAACTACGGATGGCAATCGCATACACGGACTTGGTAAGCTGATTCCTGGGCGAGTTCCATTGCTTGGCAACGGCTTGCAACGCCCGCAGGTTCCATCAGACTCCCTTATCGACCTTTTCGGGCATCAGCCGTTAAGCTGCCACAGTTTAAATCCCTCGCCCAACGGAGTTTCCATGCAGGGACCGCTTTCCTCCGAGAGGCTGGAAAAGCTGGACGCCTGGTGGCGTGCGGCCAATTACCTTTCCGTCGGACAGATTTATCTGAAGGAGAATCCGTTACTTGAGCGGCCGCTCCAGCCAGGCGACATCAAACCGCGGCTGCTCGGACATTGGGGGACAACGCCGGGGCTGAATTTCATTTACCTGCACTTGAACCGGCTCATCAAGGACAACGACCTCAACATGATCTTTGTCGCCGGTCCGGGTCACGGCGGGCCGGGCGTCATTGCCAGCGTCTATCTTGAAGGGACCTATACCGAACACTACCCCGACATTGAACGCAGCCGCGATGGCTTGCACCGGCTGTTCCGGCAGTTCTCCTGGCCCTATGGAGTTCCCAGCCATGTCGCCGCCAACGTCCCCGGCTCGATCAATGAAGGCGGCGAACTCGGTTACTCGCTGCTACACGCCTATGGC
>DASUHP010000009.1:0-14809 GCA_036273455.1 Micropepsaceae bacterium
CTCGATCCGCTGCTCCGGAAATCCGACGCCGGCCGTGTGCTTTTTGTGAGTTCGGGCGCGGCGCATTTCAATCGCGCTTATTGGGGCGGCTATGCCATCACCAAGGCCGCGCTCGAAGTGCTGACATTCACCTATGCCGCCGAATGCAACGGCACCAATGTCCGCGCCAATGCGATCAACCCCGGACCGACGCGCACGACTATGCGGGCGCAGGCGTTTCCCGGCGAAGACCCGCTAACCCTGCCCACGCCGGAAGACATGGCACCGCTGATCGTCGAATTGCTGTCGCCGGAATGCACACGCAACGCCGAACTGGTTAATTTCCGCAGATAAACCGCCTCTCCCCTTGAGGCAGAGGGATACAGCGCCCGCGCGTGCGATTTTGCACGCGCGCGTGGGCACTGGTGGGTGCGGGGACTTTTTTTCGCGCCGCTATTCGTCTGCGTTTACTTCGCGTACGGATTTTTGCTCGCGCGCAAATTCAGCCGGATCGGCGTTCCCGTCATTCCGAATGCCGAGCGCAAACCATTCACGAGATAGCGCAGATAGGATTCCGGAAGCGCACTGAGCTGGTTGCCGAACAGCACGAAAGTCGGCGGCCGGGCTTTGGCCTGAAGCATATAGCGGATGCGGATGCGCCGACCCCTGACCGCGGGCGGGGGATGCCGGGCGAGGGCGGATTCCAGAAACCGGTTGAGCAGCGCCGTTGGGACGCGTTCATTCCAGATCCGGTCGGCTTCGAAGACGGCCGGCAGCAGACGATCCACGCTTTCGCTGGTGAGTGCCGATAACCCGACAATCGGAGTGCCGGCGATCTGCGGCAACAGCCGGTCGGATTTTTCGCGCAATTCCGCCATGGCGGCAGCGCGGTTTTCAACCAGGTCCCATTTGTTGGCGGCAAAAATGACCGCTCGCCCTTCCTGCGCGATCAGGTCGGCGATGGCGAGGTCCTGCTTCTCGAGCGCATGGAGGGCATCCAGCACCAGAATGACACAATCGGCGAAGCGGATGGCATTCAAGGTCGATGCGGTCGAGAGTTTTTCGAGCTTTTCCACCACGTGCGATTTCTTGCGCAAGCCCGCCGTGTCGTGCAGCAGGATCTCCCGGCCCTCAAACTGCAGTTCCGCCAAAACCGCGTCGCGCGTTATGCCCGCTTCCGGTCCGGTGAGCGATCGCTCGCTGCCGACCAGCCGGTTCAGCAGGCTCGATTTTCCGACATTGGGCCGGCCAACAATTGCCAGCCGCAGCGGCTTGATTTCATCTTCGCCGTTTTCCGTCGCTGGTTCCGGCAGTCCTTCCGTAAACGGAACAAGCGCATCATGCAGGTCGCCGAGGCCGATCCCGTGTTCTGCGGACATCGCAATCGCATCGCCTAACCCGAGTGAAGTTGCTTCGAGGATATTGGCCTCAGTGGCGGCGCTTTCCGCCTTGTTGGCGATCAGCACCACGGGCTTGCCGCTCTTGCGCAACGCACCCGCGACCAATTCATCACCGGCTGTGATTCCGTCGCGCGCGTCGATGACAAAGAGACAGACGTCGCTTTCCGAAATCGCGGCTTCGGTTTGGGCGAGCATGCGCGCCGTCAGGGTACCGGGAGGGCCTTTGTCAAATCCCGCGGTGTCGATCAGGCGGAGTGGAATTCCGGCAAAATCGCTTTCGGCGATGCTGCGGTCGCGGGTGACTCCGGGCGTGTCATCGACAATCGCCCGCCGGGCGCCGGAGAGCCGGTTGAACAATGTCGACTTTCCGACATTGGGCCGTCCGACAATCGCCACGGTCAGCGGCATCGCGATTCATCCGCCGCTGAGCTCACCTATCGCAGAGCAACCAGTTGCGCGTCGTTGGTCAACACATACATGATGCCGTTGGCGACCACCGGCGGGATGAAGGTGCCGTCCGGTATGGTGGTTTCGCCAAGTTTTGCGCCGGTATAGGGCGACAGCAGCTCCGCCCTGCCGTTATTTGAGACCAGCACCAGGAAATTCGATACCAGCAATGGACCGGCCCATACGATAGGTCCGCGCTTGCCGGTCGGATCCTCGAATGCCGGCAGTGATGCGGTCCAGCGAACGCGGCCATCGGCGCGGTTAAGGCAAACGACCTGACCATCGGTCGAAACCACAAAGACATACTCACCGGCAATCAACGGAGTCTGGATCCCCGCGATATTGCGCGTCCAGGCGCGGGAGCCGGAGCGGAAATTGATCGCCGCCAGCGTTCCGGAATGGCTGATCGCAAATACCAGATTGCGGTCGATCACCGGACGCCCGGCAATGTCGTTGATGATCGTCAGCGATGTCACATTGCCAGTGCGGGTCAGCGTGTCGTTCCACGCCGGCGTGCCGTTTTCAGCGCGCAGCGCAAACAATTCGCCGGAGCTGTACGGAACGACTACTGTATCGCCGGACACTCCGACACTCGCACTCGACAATACACCGGCGCTTTCGACCGTGCCGTGGTGTGACCACAGTTGGTGTCCATCGGCGGCATCCAGGGCCTGCGTCTCGTTTTCCTGGGTGACGACGTAAACTCGTCCGTCCACGACAACGGGAGCCGAGTGGACGGGCACCGTGGTGTCCGCCTTCCACAATTGCTTGCCGGTATGCGCATCAAGTGCGATCACGTTGGCAAAACCCGTGGCGGCAAAGAGTTTGCCGCCGTCATAAGCCAGACCACCGCCAAATCCCTTGATTGGGTCTACCTTGTCGGGACCAATGAGACCGAAAAAGGACGAGTTACCGACCCGCAAATCGGGCGCAAGATTCTTGTCCCAGACCGGTTTGCCGGTTTTTGCATCGAAGGCGAAAACATGCGTGTCGGCGTCCAGGACATAGACCATGCCATCGGCGACGATCGGCGGCGCCGTCAGGCGGGAGTCAGCGTCGGTACCCTTGCCGGCGGGAGCGCTCCACAATTGCTCGAGCGGTCCGTCCGTCATCAGATTGCCGATGACATTGTCCGGCGTGCCGCCGGGCTCGGGCCAATCGGCATTTTTCCGCGGCGGCGGAAGGTCCATTTTGGACGAGGCGAGTTGCGGGTCGGCGGTCAGCTCGGCATCGGAGGCGATGATCGAAATCCGCTCGCCCTGGATTTTGGTTTTTCTGGTGCCGAGGTCAAACCAGTCCTGCACCGAGCGGATCGTGTCGCAGCCGGACAACAGGGTGGCCCCGGCGAGCAGCAGGGCGATGGTGACTTTACGCGACAACTTCACGGTTTCTTCCCTTGTGGTGGCGCGACAGCCGGAGCCGCCGGTTTGACGGGTGCCTCTGCGGCAGCGCCCGAGGCCTGCGGCGCTGCCACCGTTCCTCCCGGATTTGCCTTCAGAAATTCCGAAATGCCACCGGCGCGTTGCCGCAGAATTTGCGGCGCTGCCGCGTCCTGCGCGATCTGCTGATACTCGGTGATCGCCTGATTGCGGTTGCCGTCCTTCAGATCAACATAGGCGATCACTTCAGAGGCCGCGAAGCGCCACGGATTGTCCTTGGCCATCAGCGGCTGCAGCAGCGTGACAATGTCCTGTTTGGGCGAGGCGTCGGCCAAAGTCCAGGCCAGCCGCATCCGTGCTGCACTCGAAAGTATCGGATCGGAAACCGAAGTGAGCTCGCGCAACAGGCCTACGGATTGGTCACGTTTCCCTTGCGCAAGATAGACGCCGGCGAGGCGGAATTTGGCGAGATCGGCATAGCCCGCGGGAGCGTTCTTGGCCAGCGGCGCAAGTTGCGTCTCGGCCGACACGTAATTGCCCGACGTCGCGACCTGATTGGCCTTCTGCATTTGGTCAGAGACCTGCTGCCGCTGCTGAAGATCATAGCGCTGCCAAATCTGCCAGGCGGCAACCGCGGCGACGATCAGGACCGCCAGCGCGATGATGTAATTGCCGTACTCCTTCCAGATTTTTTCATATCTTTCGCGGCGTACGTCTTCTTCAACTTCCTGGAAGATGTCGCTCACTGCGCGATTCCTTATTGACGTGATTTCCCGAATGCCGGAGCCAAAATTCCCACCGCCTGTGCCGGTCTTGGTACAGCAGAAAAGCGGCAGAAGACAGCACGGCCTACAGTGTGCTGACGGCCGGTCTCATTTCGACTGCTTGCGCATGGCATAGACGTTTTCCTGGCCGGGAAAACGCCGGTTCCTGACATCCTCGGCATATTTGACGACCGCGGTTTCGATCGCCGGACCAAGATGGGCATATTCGCGCACAAAACGGGGCGGGCGCGGATTGAGCCCGAGCATATCTTCCATCACCAGGATTTGACCGTCGCATTGCGGCGAAGCCCCGATGCCGATGGTGGGAATAGGAATGTTGGCGGTGATCTTGGCCGCCAGCGGTTCGGCCATGCCTTCGAGCACGACTGCAAACGCTCCGGCTTCGGCAACGGCGGCGGCATCGGCTTCCAGCGCCGGCCATTCCGATTCATCGCGGCCAGTGGTTCTGAACCCGCCCATCACCTGAACCATTTGCGGCGTTAGTCCGATATGGGCCATAACTGGAATTCCGCGTTCGGTCAGATAGCGGATCGTCCCCGCCATCCGGGCGCCACCCTCGATTTTCAGGGCAGTGCAGCCGGTTTCCTTCATCGCGCGCGCCCCGTTGCGGAAGGCCATTTCCGGGCTTTCTTCATAGGAGCCGAAAGGCATATCGAGCACCACGAGCGCCCGCCGGCTGCCGCGCATCACCGCCTGACAATGCAGAATCATCAGCTCGAGCGAGACGCCAAGAGTGGTCTCCATGCCATGCATCACCATGCCGAGCGAGTCGCCAACCAGCATGACATCGACATGATTGTCGAGAAGCCGCGCGGTATGCGCGTGGTAACAGGTCAGGCACACGATCGGCATGCCGCCTTTGCGAGCGCGGATTTGCGGGACGGTAACCCGGGCGGTCTGTTCATGTACCGACATGGTTACACCTTAGCATTTTCCGCAGAAGCGAAGCAGCAAAAATGGGCCCCTTATCTAGTGCCCCTTTGGTAAATCCAAAGAGTAAAAGTGGTTTAGCCGCCGTCGGCCCCGGCGCCGTCCGCGCGATTCCGCTGGCCACCCGGCGCAAACAGGCTGACCGAATTGGCGAAACGCAACGCGGCGGGACTGAGTGCCGTCGTGCCATCGGCGTTCGGATCATTCATGCCCTGAATGAGGTAGAGCCGCCCGCGGGTAAACAGCAGATTGACGGTGAGCCGTGCCTTGTCCGGGCAATCGAGACCGCTCACCGCCTTGTACCATTTGCGCGCAGCCTCGGTTTGACCGGGCTGATCGGGCGCCTTGTCGCTGCGGCAATCCACCGTGATGAAATGGCCGAACACGGCGTCCTTTCCGGGTTCGACGCGCGACACCTCATTTCCGCTGACATCGCCGAGCAGCGAAAGTTCGAATTCGGCTTCAATCAGCAGGCTGGCGCCGTCCGCGGCACGGTCCTGCAAATCGACCACACTGGCAACATAGCTCGCGTCAGCTTCTTTGCGGCTGTAGATGTGCACCGGCGCATTGCCGACCAGCACAGTGTGATAGGTGCTGGTCGATGTTGCCGGTTCGCCGGGGAATTCGACGGCAAAGCCGAGATCGCTATAGGGATGCTCTTTCCACGCCGAAAACGCCGTCCCCGAGACCAGGACGACACTCGCCGCAGCGAGCAGAATTCCAGTCCAACGCAAGTGCCGCCTCCCATTCGCGCAGTTCAGCGAAAATGGCACAAACCGACATGCTTGTCTCGCCCAATTGGAAACGGATGCATCGCTTGCATCACCATGCTATAGACCGCGCTTGCTTGCTAGGAAGCCGCCATTAGGGAAACCGGGACAATGAAATTCAGGGTCATCGCGACCGCTGCTGTCGCCTCTGTGTGCCTGGCGATGCCGGCCGCCGCGCATCATTCCTTCTCGATGTTCGATCATGACAAAACGGTCACCATGACCGGCACGCTGAAGGAGTTCGAATGGACGAACCCGCATGCGTGGCTGCACATCATGGCAATGGATCAGAAAACCGGAAAACCGGTCGAATGGTCATTCGAAATGGGAAGCGTCGGTCAAATCTCGGCCCAGGGCTGGAAACCCGACTCAGTCAAGCCCGGCGACAAGATTTCCGTCGACATGCATCCGCTGAAAGACGGCTCGCATGGCGGTCAGTACATCTCCGCGACGCTCTCCGATGGCCACGCCTTCCGCAACAATCAGGACGGCCGCGCGAACGCCAACACCATTCAGTAATTCGCTTAAAGCAAAGGCCCGGCGGGACGCCTCCCGCCGGGCCTTCCATTTTTGTCATCCCCGCGACGGCGGGGACCCATCCGCGCCGCATCTGCGGCGCGAATAAAACTATTCCTGCTCTTCTGCCGCTGGTCCGGCGCCTTCCTCGAACACGGCTTCGGCGTTGGTCGTGACTTCCTCAGCTTCGGTTTGCTCCACCAGCACGTCTTCGCCGCGCGCCTGACGTTCGGCCTCATCTTCCGTTCGCGCCACATTCATCGTGATCTGAACCCGAACTTCCGGATGCAGCACGACGGAGATTTCGTGCAGCCCGATCATCTTGATCGCCTTGTCGATTGGCACCTGCGTGCGCGCAATGCTGAATCCACCCGCCGTAACGGCATCGGCGACGTCGCGTGGCGACACCGATCCATATAGCTGGCCGCGGTCACCTGCCTGACGCAACAGGACGAATGTCTTGCCCTTGAGCTTGCCACCCACCTTTTCGGCTTCTTTGCGCTGCTCCAGATTGCGCGCTTCCAGCTGCGCGCGCTGCGTTTCGAAATAGGCGAGATTGGCTTTGGTCGCCCGCAGCGCCTTCTTCTTCGGCAACAGATAGTTGCGGGCGAAACCGTCCTTCACCTTCACCACGTCGCCAATCTGCCCGAGCTTTTCGACCCGCTCCATCAGAACTACTTGCATGGTTGCACCTATCGGATGACGTACGGCAGCAACGCCATGAAACGGGCGCGCTTGATGGCCTTGGCCAGCTCACGTTGCTTTTTCGCGCAGACCGCCGTGATTCGCGACGGGACGATTTTGCCGCGTTCGGAAATGTAGCGCTGCAGCAGTTTGACATCCTTGTAGTCGATCTTCGGCGCATTCTCTCCCGAGAAGGGGCAGGTCTTGCGGCGGCGGAAAAACGGCCGGCGTGTCAGTGCGGGTTGGGTGCTCATGCTGCGGTTCCTTCGGTTTCGGCGGCGGGCGCACCATCCTCACGCGTGCGGGCGCGCGCCTCGCCTTCGCGCTTGCGGCTCGAATTCGACTGTTCGAATGCTTCGACACGCGTGGTGATGAACCGCAGCACGTCTTCATTGATCTTCAACTGCCGTTCCAGTTCGGCAATCGCGTTGGCCGGCGCATTGAGATTCAGCAGGACGTAATGGCCCTTGCGGTTTTTCTTGATGCGATAGGCGAGAGTCCTGAGACCCCAATATTCCTGTTTTTCGAGCTTGCCGCCTTCGTTCTCGATGATCGTCTTGAGATGCGTGGCGAGCGCGTCTACCGCTTGCGCGCTGATGTCCTGGCGCGCAATCAGCATGTGCTCATAAAGAGCCATGTTCAGATTTCCCTTCCTGTGGGTGCGGCACACATGGGCAGTGGGTCTGCCGCTGCGCGACGGTTCGCAAGGACACCGGACCATCCGGCATGCCCGTGGGATTAACCCCGCGGGTCTTGCGACCGCACCCGTTGATGCGCTGGCCTATAGCCGAAACCATCCTGCTTTCCAACCACCGACGGTAGTGTTCATGTATTGTTCTCATCACCGCCTTCAGCTATGGCATGCGGGGCGATGAGGGAGACCGTAAGCATGAAATCGACAATCTTGAGCGCGGCCGTGGCGGCCATGATCCTCGCCATGACCCCGATGCATGCCGCAGCGCGAGAGCAGGGGCTCCAGCCGACCGCCGAGCTTCAGGCGACACAAGCGGGAAAATCCGCAGAGGCAGTACAGCCACAGCAGACCAAATCTGCCAGAGCCAAAGCGATTCACCGAGGCTACGCCATCCGTGCCCGCATCGCCAAACAGAAGACGCCACTCGCGAAGGGAAAAAAACGGGCGGCGAAGGCGAGAAAGCGGTCCGTCCAAGTGAAGAAGCAAGCCGCTTAAGGTGGAGGGCCCGGCTCAAGAGAGATGTTTCCAACACTCTCAGCCCCACCGATGAGATGGGCGCCTGGTATTCAGCCGGGCCGCTTCCCGATATGGGGTGCGCACGCAATGATCGCTGGAGCGCAATCCGGCGGGGTGTGAGCGGTTCGCCGACAGATTGCGCGACAATTTCAAGATTCTGAAGCGTGATCCGATTTACATTCAATCGGATCACGGTCTGGCGCCGCTTGCGCCGGGCTCAGCACCACTTTATGCGGGTCGCCCACGCTGGAGGGAAACAGTGCGAGCATTCATCTTTCCCGGTCAGGGAAGCCAGGCGGTTGGAATGGGCAAGGCTTTCGCCGACGCTTTCGCGACAGCCCGCGACGTTTTCGAAGAAGTGGATGATGCGCTGGGCCAGCGGCTTTCCCGCCTGATGTGGGAGGGCCCGGCTACGGATCTTGAGCTGACTGAGAACACCCAGCCCGCAATCATGACTTATTCCCTGGCGATCATGCGCGTGTTGCAGCGCGACGCCAAACTTGATCTTTCGCGCCACGCCCGCCTGGCCGCCGGTCATTCGCTCGGCGAATATTCCGCCTTGTGTGCCGCCGGTGCATTTACGCTCGCCGATACCGCCCGGTTGGTGCGGATTCGTGGGAAAGCCATGCAGGCGGCAGCCCCGGTCGGCAGTGGCGGCATGACGGCCCTGCTCGGCATTTCCATCGACGATGCGGCAAAAGTGGTGGAAGAAGCCGCGACCGCGGGCGTCATCGTAGTCGCCAACGACAATGCACCGGGGCAGGTGGTGATTTCCGGCGAAACTGCCGCCCTCGCCAAGGCTGCCGAGATCGCCAAATCGAAAGGCGCCAAGCGCGCAATTCCGTTGCCCGTCAGCACGCCGAATCATTCGCCGCTGCTCAAATCCGCAGGTGACACCATGCGCGACGCGCTGGAGCAGGTCGTGATCCGCCCGCCGGCTGTGCCCATCATCAGCAACGTCACTGCGGCGGAAGTATCGGAACCTGAAACCATCCGGCGTCTGCTGGTCGAACAAATCACATCGCGTGTGCGCTGGCGCGAGACCGTGGCCGCATTTCGCGCCCTCGGTGTTTCGGCCACCGTGGAAGCTGGCGGCGGAAAAGTCCTGACCGGCATGGTCAAGCGAATCGATCCGGAACTGGCGACCGTCAGTATCGATTCGCCCAAGGACATCGAAAGTTTCGCAGCCACGCTCTGAAAGGCGAAGCCATGTTTGACCTCTCCGGAAAAACCGCGCTCGTCACCGGCGCCTCGGGCGGCATCGGCGCAGCCATCGCGAAGGCTCTGCACGGGCAGGGCGCGCGCGCGATCCTGTCGGGGACGCGTACGGAGCAATTGGAAAAACTGGCTGCCGAACTGGGTGACGGCCGGGCTTTCCCGGTTGCTTGCAATCTCGCCTTACCGGCCGAGATCGATGGTCTGATCGCCAAAGCGGAAGCCGCGTCCGGCGCGCCGGTCGACATTCTCGTCAACAACGCCGGCATCACGCGCGACAATCTTTTCATGCGAATGAAGGATGAAGATTGGGACCAGGTGGTTGCCGTCAATCTTACGGCCCCATTCAAGCTGTGCCGCGCGGTTTTGCGTCAAATGGTGCGCCGGCGCTGGGGGCGAATCATCACCGTAACTTCGATCGTTGGCAGCACCGGGAACCCGGGGCAGGCGAATTATGCGGCGGCCAAGGCGGGACTTCTCGGCATGACCAAGGCGCTCGCGGCCGAAGTCGCGGCGCGCAACATCACGGTCAACTGCGTCGCGCCGGGCTTCATCGTGACGTCCATGACCGATGTGCTGACACAGGAACAAAAGGCGCAGATTTTGCCGCGCATACCGATGGGGCGCATTGGCGAGCCCGCCGATGTCGCCGGTGCCGTGCTTTACCTTGCCAGTGAGGAGGCGCGCTATATCACCGGCGCGACCCTGCACGTGAATGGTGGAATGGCCATGCTCTAGTGTCGGGCCACTGGCGAACTTGTAACCAGGGACGACACCGGAATTAATAGCGGCTAGAATCCTTTCGATTCTGAGATTCGCCCCGATAGCGATATAGGGATCATGCGAATCCCGGAATCGGGACACCGGTGGAACGCAAAACGAGATTTTGACGGTTTGCCGCAGGCGGAAAGATTATGATACCAAACGCGGCTTTCACAGCCGTGGCTTGACCGGCGCGGGGGTTGGCTCCGGGATCAATAAGCCACGGGATAGAAACCACAACGACAAACAAGAGGCCGAAACAGATGAGCGACGTGTCGGAGCGCGTGAAGAAAATCGTCGTCGAACACCTCAACGTGGACAGCGACAAGGTCACCGAAGGGGCAAGCTTTATTGAGGACCTCGGGGCCGACAGTCTCGATACCGTCGAACTGGTCATGGCTTTCGAGGAAGAATTCGGGATCGAAATTCCCGACGACGCGGCCGAGTCGATCGTGACCGTCGGTGACGCCGTGAAATTCATCGAGAAAGCTCAGAGCTGATCGCCGGATGAAGAACTGGCCTTTCGCGTTGCGTTTATTCCGATGAGCCAGCCACGCCGGGTTGTGATCACCGGATTGGGCCTCGTCACGCCGCTGGGCTGTGGCGTCGAGGTAACCTGGTCCCGCCTGCTGGAAGGCCGCTCCGGTGCGGGCCCGATCACCCGCTTCAAGGTGGACGATCTGCCGGCTCGCATCGCCTGCGATGTACCGCGCGGTGACGGTTCGGATGGCAGCTTCAATCCCGATCAATGGGTGGACCCCAAAGAACAGCGCCGGGTCGATGACTTTATCGTCTATGCCATCACGGCGGCGCAGCAGGCGGTGGACGATTCGGGTTACCGCGCCGAAACTCCGGACCAGCAAAACCGTGCCGGCGTTCTGATCGGTTCGGGAATTGGCGGGCTCGACGGCATCGAGCAGGCCTCGATCCTTGTCCATGAGAAAGGTCCCCGCCGGCTTTCGCCATTCTTCATCCCGGGGCGGCTGATCAATCTCTCTTCGGGTTATGTTTCGATCCGCTTCGGCTACAAGGGACCCAATCATTCGGTTGTGACCGCCTGTTCCACCGGTGCGCATGCGATCGGCGATGCGGCGCGGCTGATCGCGCTGGATGATGCCGACGTGATGCTGGCCGGCGGTACCGAATCGGCGATCTGCCGGTTGGGCATTGCGGGCTTTGTCGCGTGCCGTGCGCTTTCCACCGCGTTCAACGATACGCCCGAAAAGGCGTCTCGGCCTTATGACAGGGATCGCGATGGATTCGTGATGGGGGCGGGGGCGGGCGTCGTCATGCTCGAGGAATATGAGCATGCCAAAGCACGTGGAGCGAAGATTTATGGCGAGGTGAAGGGCTATGGCCTGTCGGGCGATGCGCACCACATCACCGCGCCTGCCGAAGACGGGGACGGCGCCTACCGTGCCATGACAATGGCGTTGAAGCGTGCCCGAATCAGCCCCTCCGATATCGATTACATCAATGCCCACGGAACATCGACACCTCTCGGCGATGAGATCGAATTGCGTGCCGTCGAGCGCGTGTTTGGCAATGCCGCAGCGAAACTTGCTATGTCTTCGACAAAGTCTTCGATCGGCCACCTGTTGGGTGCGGCGGGCGCGGTCGAGGCGATCTTCTGCACCCTGGCGCTCCGCGACCAGGTCGCTCCGCCGACAATCAATCTCGACCACCCCTCGGTCGAAACCGTCATCGACCTGGTGCCACACCAGGCCAAAAAAATGCCGATCAGCACAGTGCTGTCTAACTCCTTCGGTTTTGGCGGCACCAATGCAAGCCTCGTGATCGCGGCGGCTGGATAGCGGCGATGCGGCCGGCGCTCGCCATCGCATTCCTGTTCGGCTTTGTGCCGGCTGCCGCGGGAATCGCGGTTTGGGCGGAAGCACAATTTTATCAGCAGCCCGGCCCCGCCGATGTGCGAACGGTTGTTGTCGTCAAACCCCGCAGCAGTCTCGCGGGCATCGCTCAGCAACTCGCGGCGAACGGCGTCGTGCGCAGCGGTCTCGCCTTCGATGCCGGCGTCTTTCTGCGCGGCAGGGCCCACCAACTGAAGGCCGGCGAATACGGTATTCCGCCGCATGCCAGCGAGGCGGTCATTGTGGACATGTTGGTGACGCACAAGGTGATCGAACACCGGCTGACCATTGCTGAGGGGCTGACGTCCAGTATGGCCGTGGGTCTGATCGATGCCGACACGGCATTGGCCGGCAAATCGCCGGCTGCGCCGGAAGGCAGTCTGCTTCCTGAAACCTATCTGTTCGAACTCGGCACGCCGCGCGCACAAATCCTGAAGCGTATGCACAAAGCGCAGGTCGAATTGATCGAAAAGCTGTGGCCGATGCGTAAACCCGGCCTGCCATTCCATTCGCCCGATGACGCGATAAAACTCGCATCCATCGTGGAAAAGGAAACCGCGGTCCCGTCCGAACGGCCCCATGTCGCTGCCGTTTATATTAACCGTCTGAAGGCCGGCATGAAGCTCGAAGCCGATCCGACAATCATTTATGGGCTGACCGGAGGTGTCGCGCTCGGCCATGATATCCGGGTGAGCGAATTGCAGGCGCCGAATCCTTTCAGCACCTACCAGATCGATGGATTGCCGCCGACGCCGATCTGCAACCCGGGTCGCAGCTCCATCGCCGCGGTTCTGGCGCCGGACGATTCGCCCGACCTCTATTTCGTCGCCGACGGCAGTGGCGGGCATGTGTTCGCCCGCACCAAAGCAGAGCAGGATAAAAATGTCGCGCGCTGGCGCGTGCTGGAGCAGGCCAAATCCGCCCATGTGGATGACAAACTCGTCCGCTAATTCACCTCTCCCCTCGCCGCCGCCGCGCCGAAGTGGCGCTATGGCGCGACACGAAGGCGGGTGGGAGAGGCCAACGCCCCAGCGTGTGCGCTTTTGCACGCGCGTTATGGTGCGCCGGGTAAGGGGTAGGTTTTGACCCTCAACAGCATGACCGGTTTTGCCGAGGCGCGCGGCATGCACCAGAATTTGCGATGGCGCTGGGAGGCCAAAAGCGTCAACGGGCGCGGGCTCGACGCGCGCTTTCGCATTCCACCGGGATTTGAGGGGCTCGAAGCCGGCGCACGCACGCTTGCAGCGGAGCGTTTCAAACGTGGCTCGCTGCAGGTCGTGCTGACGGTCGCATCGGAGGAAACCGCGCGCGGCTTTCGCATCGATCCCGCGGCTTTGGCGGATGCGGTCCGGCTGGCCAGGCGTATTCAGGAAGAAACCGGGCTCGCCGCCGCCCGGGTCGATGGTCTTCTTTCGTTGCGTGGCATCATCATTCAGGAAGAGAATCTCGCATTGAACGATGAAGCACGCCTCGCGAGGGATGCGGCTCTGCTTGAAAGTCTCGCCGACGCCCTGGACAGGCTGCATTCGGCGCGTGCTGCTGAAGGGGCCAAGCTGGAAGCGGTCCTGCTCAACCGCGTCGCGGAGATCGAGCGATTGACGGCTGAAGCGCGAGAACTGAGCGCGCGGCAGCCGGCCATGATCCGCGACCGGATTATGGCCCAGCTCAAGGAATTACTGGCGCCGGGTACCAATCTGTCCGAAGAGCGGCTGGCCCAGGAAGTCGCCATGATCGCGGCCCGTGCCGATTTACGGGAAGAACTCGACCGGCTTTCCGCCCATACAGTTGAGGCCCGGACCCTGATTTCAGGCACTGAGCCGGCCGGCCGAAAGCTCGATTTTCTGGCCCAGGAATTCAACCGCGAGGCGAACACGCTGTGCTCGAAATCCTCGGATATTCAGCTCACCCATACCGGGCTCGCGTTGAAGGCCGTGATCGACCAGCTCCGCGAACAAGTCCAAAACGTCGAATAACTGTACCTCGTCCCCCTAACGACGTCCCGTGCTGGTTTCTTCCCCCGTTTACGGGGGTAAGGGCGGACCAGAAATCGCCAAGGGCGATTTCCCGCCCGCAGGACCGCGCTTGCGCGGTGGAGGGGGCCTTCCGACCCACAAAAATGACAGGGCGGTAACGCGGTCACATCACACCCAACCCGCACATTCCCGTGAACCCATCCTCGTCCCGGTACGTTTCACATTTCAGAGAACATCGCGCGGGCCGGGAAAATCCCTGACCCGCGCGCAACAAACCGGAAAGGATTGCGCCGATGGTCAAGCGGCTGGCCCTGTTGTCTTTCAGTGCACTGACAATGCTGGCGGGATACCACGTCAGTGCCACGGCCGCCGTTTCCGACGCCGCACCCGCCGCTTCCGAGGCCGCCGCGACGCATGACTGCGCCGGCTCTCCTTCGGATGCCGTTATGACGCTTCCGGCGCCCTTGAGCAGATGGGCCCAGATCGTGTGCACGCCCTTTGGCCACATGCTTGCCAGCCGCAAGGGCTGGATGTGGCTGGCGCCCGATCTCGATCCGGTTTTCATCCCCGCCCAGGCGATGGACAACAATCCGGAAAAGCTTGGTAACAAGATCTATTTCACCAAAGTCGATGTCGCACGGGTGAAGGGCACCGAGTTTGCAGACGCCTACAAGACTTTCCACGAGGGTTTTGACGACAGCGAAGTCAAACCCGACGGCTATCGGGTCGACCTGACAACGGTTCAGGGCAACACCATCCGGATGTATTTCTTCGATTACGACACTTATGCCTGGGGCATGTCGTGCCCGGATAACAAATGCGATCCGGATACCAGGTTCATGGTGCTCGACCGCAGCACCCCGCCCAAACCCCGCGAACCCTCAATCTGAA
>DASUHP010000010.1:0-2356 GCA_036273455.1 Micropepsaceae bacterium
GCAGCTTACGAGTTCCTTGAGCTAAAAACTTATTGCGGTGCTGCGTCCGCGCCGGCTTGCGGTGCATCTGCCGCTGCCGGCATCGGGGATTCCTGCGGCGGCGCATCAACATGTTCGGCCACCGCCGGTGCAGTTTCCGCCGGCGCGGGTTCCGCCGGTACGACTGGCGCCGGTTCGGTTGCCGCCGGTTCGACGGGCGCCGGTGTGGCGACCAACGGCGCAACCTCCGCAGGCTGCGCTTGTGGCGCAGCGACAGAGAACTGCACTGGTTCTGCTTCAGGTGCGGCGCGTGGGTTGCGCTGGGCGCGCGATACCTTCACCAGCTTTTCTTTGGCCGGCGCTTTCGCAGCTGGGGTCACCGGCGGACTGCTCGCCTCAGCACTTTGCACAGGTTTCTCTACGGACTGTAATGCAGGTGCGGTCACAGGCGCTGTACCCGCTTCGGCGCTTTTCAGCGGCTCCGCAGCCGTCGCCGGGGCTTCCGGCGATGTCAAATCGGACGGCGAATTCGGCGCGGCTGACGCGCTTGCTGTAGTTGCGGCGAGGGGTGCGAACGGACTCGAGGCCACCGCCTGCATCGTTTGCGGGTGCGCCCCACCAGTTTCATATGCAAAGGTCCCGACACCGAGAAAACCAACCGCCACGACCGCCGCGGCAACCATCTTCACCGAGAAAGTATTCTCGTCTTCGTAACTGCAACGTCGATCTCGCCAATCATTCATCATAGCGGCTGCCTCACATTTTTTGTCTGACCCCGAATTGAGCGCCGTGCGGTGGGCAGATGCGTGACAGAAAAGGGCGTCAATTGCGGCAGGTCTGTGTACAGATGGGCTGAAATCGGGCATAGCGCCACGCGTGCTAAAACTCCGTTAACCGAAAGCCTTGCATGTTTCGAGCGTTCTTGCCGGATGCTCGAAAACATGCGCACAGGCATTGCCGAATCTTTGGACGCCGACCTCGATGCGCTGCACCGCCGGGAGGATGACGATGTCTTGTCTTCGGGCCTGCCTCAGTTGCTGACCAGCGGCGGCGATCACCGGCTCAAGCTCGATCCAACGACGCTGCTGAATGGTTACGGCTGCCGCCCTTTCCCAAGGCCCGAGGCTTTTACCTTTGCTTCCTCAACCGCGACCTCAATTTCGAACCGCGCCTTTGCGCGGGCGCGGCGTGCACGACTCGATCTCCTGCGCGCCGCGAAGTTGGTTGGCGTCCCCCATGCGTTGGATCAACGCCTGGAACAAATGCGGCGCCTGGTGAAAGCACAACTCCATTTGGATGGCGGCACCGATGTGGTGTTTTCTCCATCCGGAACGGACACGCAGCTTCTCGCATTGTGTGTCGCCAAATCAATTCTTGGCGGGCGATGCACCAGCATTGTCGCCGCTGCCGACGAAACCGGCAGCGGAACCGCGTTTGTTTCCGAGGGCCGCCATTTTGCCGACGTGACCGCGCAGGGCGCAGCCGTCATAAAAGGACACCACGTTTCCGGCTTTGAGGATTTGCCTGGCTGCATTCCGGTTTGCCTTCGCGACGAACATGGTGTGTTGCGCGAACGCGGCGCCGTGGATCAGGAAATCATGCAAACCATCGCGTCGGTGATCGCCGGGGGCGGCCGTGTTCTTCTTCACGCCATGGATCATTCGAAATGTGGATTCCGCAGTCCAGGTCTGGACTGCCTGGAGGAAGTCACCGCCCGCTGGCCGGAATCGGTTCTCGTGCTGATGGATGCCTGCCAGATGAGGCTCGCCCGCCCGCGTCTCGGCAGTTATTTGAACAGCGGCTATCTGGTCGCGATCACCGGGTCCAAATTCTTCACTGGGCCTCCGTTCTCGGGCGCGCTGCTTATGCCGGCGCGCGTGTCACAATTGCTCGCCGACGTGGAGATTGCGCCTGGACTCTGCGACTACTCGAATCAAAGCGACTGGCCGATCCACTTCCAAAATATGCGCAAGCAACTGCCCGATCGCCACAATCCCGGACAGTGGCTCAGATGGGAGGCGGCGCTGGAGGAAATTCGCGCCTATTTTGCCGTGCCGGTGGCGCCGCGACGCGCGATGTTGGACGAGTTTGCCGATTTTGTGCGATCACGCATTTCGCGTTCACCCTGTCTTCGTCCGTTGCCGAAGACAAGCGAGCCGGTCTCCGGACTCGACAATGAATTCCCACGCGAGACGATTTTTCCTTTCACGATTCACCGGCATGGATCGCCATTGACGCGAGATGACTGCTTACGGGTCTACCGGCTCCTGAATAAGGACGTGTCCGATATAGTCACCGATGCGGCCTCGCCGCGCCAGCGCGCGATTGCGGCCCGGCCCTGCCATATCGGCCAACCGGTTGTGCTTCGGCAGGCAGA
>DASUHP010000011.1:0-33793 GCA_036273455.1 Micropepsaceae bacterium
GCTCGGAAAACGCTGGCGCGGGACGGTGCTGCTGCTGACCGACATCGACGCCCATCTCGCGACCTATACCGCCGATATCTACGTGTACGGATTTCACAAGATCGGCGATGGCTGCGGCGCGATCTCGGCCGGTTGTGCCGCTGCGCCCGGCGATTTCGTGGTGTGGATGTCCGACGGCGCCTTCTACACCTATGGCGGCGTGATCGAAAAACTCGGCTGCGAGGTGTCGGATTACCTGTTCGGCAATCTCAATCGCGCGCAAGCGTCGAAAGTGTCATGTTTCGTCAATTCGGCATTTTCGGAAGTCACCTGGTTTTATCCGTCCGCGGATTCGACCGAAATCGACAGTTACGTCACCTGGAACTACCGCGAAAAACATTGGACGGTGGGCCAGCTCGCGCGGCTGTCCGGGATCGACCGCGGGCCGATGACCACTCCGCTGCTGGTCGGCGCCGACGGCTATGTCTATGAGCATGAGACCGGCTTCACCTGGCCCGGCGCGGGCAATCCGTATCTCGAAAGCGGGCCATTCGAGTTCGGCGCGATGCCGTTGATGAATGGTGCGCCGCCGGTCGCGGGCAATGGCGATCTCACCATGTATGCGCGGCAATTGCTGCCCGATGACAAAACCATGGGCGATGTCAGCGTAACGTTCAAAACCAGGTTCTATCCCGATGGGCCGGAAACCTCGTATGGGCCTTACAGCGTATCGCAATCGACGGATGTGCGGTTTTCCGGGCGGCAATTGCGGCTGCGCTATGACGGTGTGAACAGCACCGGCTGGCGCGTGGGCAGCCCGCGTCTGGATGTCGTGGCGGGAGGACGGCGGTGAATTTGCCAAAAGCGTCGCCGCAATATGATGCGGCCAATGAGACGCAGGCGCGTTCGGCGATCGAGCGCGAAGATGCGCGCAATATGAAGAAGGGCGGGAATATTCTCGTCGGCAATGGCGCGCTGGTGCTGACGGCGGCGAATGGATCGCTATGGCAGGTCACGGTGTCCGATACGGGCGCGCTCAGCGCGACGGCATATGTGCTGCCATGACCGGCATTCTGGACGTAGCCGAACCGTCACAGTCAGACCCGTGATAATTCCGGCACATAGTCGGTGTAGGGTCATCCAGTCCCAATGGAGGACGCGGCGTGACCGATCATCAGGCGAGAGCCGCCGCATATGCTGAGCGCGCGGCAGAGCTGCGCAGGCTGGCCGACCATTTACCAAGTGAGTACCACCGGCAGCTACTGCGCAATTCTGCTGAGCATTATGAAAAAATGGCTGAGGTCGAAGCGCTGGCGGCCGAGCGCCAAAACCGGCTCGCGTGAGACCGCCCAGGCCGTTGTGATGCGCTTCTCGAGACTTGATATCTTTAATGCGATCTTCGATCGGCGATTTCTTCGCCTTCGGGCGTCAGGCGGATTTCGTCGACCAATCTCTCGGATTTCTCGTGAATCTCGCCGCCGGCCCTTTCAATGTACTGGCGTGTGGCCCTGCGCTCGTGGATCACATAGGCGCCCCGATCATGTGTCCAAAGCCGGTAGGTGTAGACGGGAATACTCATGTGCCGGTTACCTTGGTTCGCTGCCCATTTTCCATCTGTCTATATGGGCCACGGGGTAGGGGGACTACCGCCGTGGCCCAACTCGTCGCGGCACCGCATCGTTTGCAATCTCGAAGGGATGCAGGAATTCCGCTGGCCCATGTATCTCCGGGTCGTGGTTTCCAGCTGGTTAAATTGCCGCCTCGTACGACTACGGGGCGCCGGTTAAGCGTCTAAAGTTCCATTCATTTTGCCCCCTGCGTCAGGGACCCGACCATGGTTAAAAATCTGTCGGCGGGGGAGGGTGAGAATGGCCGAACGCAATGGGAGCGCTGCCGGCCATGGATCGAAGCGGCGCTGCCATATTGTTACGGCACGCACACGATCGCAGATGTTGAATCGCAGATTGCGGACGGACGATTGCAATTCTGGCCGGGCGCGGCTTGCGCCGTTGTCACCGAGATTGTCGATTTTCCGCGGCTGCGCGCGCTGAACTTCTTTCTCGTCGGCGGCGACCTCAATGAGCTGCTGGAGAGCATGGAGCCGGCGATTGTCGCATGGGCGAAGACGCTTGGCTGCACGCGCGTGGCGCAGACCGGGCGCAAGGGCTGGGGCCGCGTTTTGGCGCCACTCGGCTATCAGGCCACGCTCAGTGTCATGATTAAGGATTTTGACTGATGCCAGGAGTGCTCGATCCGGAAAATCGGGGTGCAAAGTTTGGCAGCGATGCGCCGATCACGACAGGACTGCTGGCGACAGTTCCGGCGTCGGGATTACTTGCACCGCCGAAAGCCGAGCTTCGATCCTATCAGCCCACCTCTCGCGAATGGCTGCACAATCAGTTCACCCAGTTTTTCGGCGGAGGCTTGCGCGGGGCTTCTGCCGCGGATCAGGCGATGGCGTTGATCGGTCTTACGCCCCTGGATGCTCCGCTTGCGGCCTATGACGCAGGACGGACATTGGCGGGAGGCCTCTTTCGCAGCGATTTGGGGGATGTCGCGCGTGGAGCTGCGGGAATCGGATTGGCCGGATTGCAGGCCGCTGTTCCGGGTCTTTTAGGCGAGGGCAATACGCTCACAAAAGCGCCGCAACTCGCGAAAAATGAGGCAACCCGACACCTTTCATCTATAATCCTCCGGAATTGCCGCAGCGGCCTTTCATTGCTGATTATCCGTCTGGAGCACCTGCCGATGAGCAAGGAAACCTCGCCAGAGACATCGGAGGACGGCCGCTCGGAGCCCAGTGGGTGGTCGGTCGAAAAGTGGTGGGAGGAGACGATCAACCGCTCCCGGTGGAGCAATATGACGCCTTCGCAAAGGCGGGAACGGGCGAATACCCTGAGACAATTGCGCCAGGGCAAATGGAAGGGTTGTCTGGTGCTGTTGCAGTCCAGAAAGTAAGTGGACTTCCGACCCGCGTTTATCTGGCGAACACGCTGACACCGGATCAGGCCGCAAAAGTATTAGGGCACGAGCTCTCACACGTCGTGGATCAATTGGCGGGCCAAATCGACACCTCTGGACTGTCCGCCGAACTACGGTCGAATTACAACACGCTGAATAATCCGAACCGGTTACGCACTGATCCCTCGCAGCCAGCCAACTGGGGTAAACCCGTCACGCCACAGAATTTTGGCTACAAAGGCGATGAAGTGCCGCGCGAACAAATGACGGAGGCCATTCGTGCCTATTTGACGAATCCGAATTACCTGAAAACCATGGCGCCGAAGACAGCGGCGCGAATCCGCGCGGCGGTCAACGCAAATCCGCAGTTGTCCAAAATCATCCAGTTCAACAGTATTGCTGCGGTGCCCGCGGTTGGCGAAATTCCGCAACAACGAGGCAATTCCGGCCAATGATCCAACAGGGAGACGCGCAGTTTACACCGGAAATGCGCCGCATCATTTTTTCGGACGATGAGGCATAAGCCATGTACGGACTGCCCGCCGATTTCGATGGTCGAATTTTTGTTGGCAGGACCCTCGAAGTTGTCAGCTTTTTTGTGAATCAAATGATTCTTCGCTTTGATCAAGATATCAGTGTCCGGTTGGAAGGTGAGTATTCGCTCCAGCTGGATTCGGGCTCGGAACCGGAGATTATAGAAGTTCCGGAATTCCATCCCGAACTTACGAAGCTTTTGGAGCAGACCGTCAGCAACGCATCCTCTGCGAAGGACGGTACGCTGAAGATTCAATTTTCCGGGGGAGCGATATTCACCTGCTATGACCGGACCCCCGGATACGAATCGTACGAAATCGATATTGGCGACCGCCGCATCATCGTTTGACCAGGTCTGCGAGTATTGTCGCGCGAGCAATTGGGTCATTCCGGCAGTAAGCCGCCCTTCTGGTTACTCTTTTCCCGCTTCTAACTCCTCGCTCCTCGCTTCTGGAGTAACACGATGGCGCTTGATAATTACACCGATCTGCAGACCGCTATCGGCAATTGGCTGAATCGCGGCGATCTCGCGGAGACGATTCCCGATTTCATCTGTATTGCGGAGAGCCAGATGCTGAAGCGGTTCCGGAAGGCGCTTAGCGAAGGCAAAATGCTGCCGCGCGCCATGGTGTGCAACAACAGCAATTTCACCATTGCGGCAGCGGGCGAGTTCGTCAGCCTGCCCCAGGATTTTCTCGGCGTGGTATCGTTCACCATCGATGCGCCGCGCAATCCGCCCAATGCGCCCCAGGTGCAGCTCGATTATGTCAGCCCGATGAACCTCGCTTATCTCAAGCAGAAGCGCGGACCAACGGCGAGCAACGACACGCCCGGTGTGTACAGCATCCTGGGCAATCAGTTTCAGTTCCTGCCGGTTCCCGATATCAGCTATGCCGGCGACCTGTGGTATTGGCAGCAGTTCACGCCGCTCGTCACCGCGCAGGGCGGCATCAACTGGATTTTGCAGCAACATCCGGAAGCCTATCTCTATGGCGCGCTGACCGCCGCGGCACCCTATCTGATGGATGACGCGCGGATGGCTGTGTGGGGCAACCTGTTCACCACCGCGCTGGAAGATATCCTGGCGTCCGATCCGCTGCCGTCGGACCGCCCGTGGCTCAGGATGGATGCCGGCGTCACCTTCCGTCCGAATTCCACCACCACGTTCAACATCAATACCGGCGATTTCACCTACGGGCCGTAGGTGAAATCGCAGAAGCCGGAAATCAGAAATCTGAAATCGGAATTCTGGTTTCCGAATTCTGACTTCGGATTCTGCCAGCGGAGCGGGCTATGGCTGTTTATCGGGTGACTTCACCGGATGGCGCGATCTACGAGGTGACTGCGCCGGACGATGCAGACGAACAGGAAGTGCTTGCGCGCGCACAGGCATTTCACGCCCAAACAGCAGCTGCGGGACCGGCGCCACCGGCTGCATCCGGCGGGCCGGGCAGCGCGCCCGTTCTCGGGGCGTGGCCGTCCGGTAACACTGTTCTTTTCCAGTATGGCGACGGCACATATCAGACGCGAACGGGCGGGGACCCAAATTGGCGGAACAACAATCCGGGAAACATGGTCTATGGACCGGCATCCAGGGCCAGCGGAGCGGTCGGGACTGATCCGCAGACGCCGAATGGATTCGCAATATTTCCCGACGAGGCAGCGGGCTTTCGGGCTGTCATCAATGACCTGAAATCGCCACAGTATCAGGCTATGACAATCGGACAGGCGATTCGGACATGGGCACCCCCGAACGACAATAATACAGCCGCGTATCAGGCGTTTGTTTCTCATGCACTTGGGCTACCGATTGAAACACCAATGAACCGCCTGAGCCCGCAACAACTCGATTCGATGGGCCGGGCGATCCAGCACTTCGAGGGACAAGCGCAAGGAACGGCACTATACTGGCCCGCTCCGTACTAAGAAGGCTCGCGCCCATGAAGTTCTCGGGCCTGCAAGCTCGCCATACCGCCGCTGCTTATACTGTTGCTGCTACAAGCCGGAGATGGTGACATGAGAATAGCAGAATTTGCGCTGATATCGGCTTCTGTCATCTTGAGCGCCGTTGCCATGGCGCAGCCGGCGAACAAGGATAAGCTGCCGCAAGACGCGGAGCATTTCGCGTGCGGGAATGTGGGGTACACCCTCAAAGGCGACACTCTGGTCCTGGACCAGACACAGGACGTTTATCGAATCCTTCAAAACAACCGATACGGAATTGTCGCCACCAGCTCGATGTCGGAGTTTGTGCCGAAGCTGAAGAAAGTGGTCGTCGCATTCTGGTCGATTGCGATCGATCGAAGCACGGGACAGGCAGTATTGGCAGAGGAAGAGTCAGGTAGTGCGCCGGAAGCCGCAGTGCAACTAACTTGTGAACCTCTCTGACAGCCCGCCGAAAGCATCTGAATTTGCAAACCGGGCGGATAGCGGCTGGCGCGGATGGAATCCGGCGTGATTTGCGCCCGAACCTGGCCACCACATTCAACATCAATACCGGCGATTTCACCTACGGACCGTAGGTGAAATCGCCGAAGCCGGAAATCAGAAATCTGAAATCGGAATTCTGATTTCAACTTTAATGATGAGTTGAACATGCACGATTTTGTTTGGCAGCGCCGCTTGCGCGCACGCAATGGAAATATCGTCCAGGCTGCGCTGGACTACGGCGGATTTGGGCCAATGACCGCTACAGCCAGAAGGCTCGGGACTACCTGACGAAACTATTTCAGGAGCACTGGATCGAGTACGACCATGCCCGCCCTTCTGCAGTTCCAAATCCCTGACGAAGGCGCGATTCCTCAGCGGCTATACGGCACCCATGGAATGAAGGGCGAGCCGTATTTTTCGCCGTGATTTTGCAGGGCCCGGTTAAGCGCGGAATCGCAATCCACTTGCTTCCTGAAGATCGGAATCGGCACCTTCGTATCGCGCTGTTGCAATATGATTCCTTCGGCATCGTTTCTGAGGATATCGAAGTGGCTGCCTTCCTTGGCGAAAGCAGCGAGGAACTCCGCCGGAGTCCGCGGGCTCCCCAAAAAATCATAGGCCTGCTCCAGCGTCGTGCAAATCCGGTATTTGGTATCCTCTGTGTACCAATGCTGCACTGGCGACGCACCGAGACTTGCTACGGCGAGCACGGTTGCAATGACGTGCGTATTCATTGGCTGTCTTCCTTTCCGCGGGCGTTCATGATACGTTCTTTGCCGAATAAATGCAAACCCCGCTTTTCCGGCCGCTTGTGACCGAGCGCGCCCGAGCTTGATCGCCGGCCGAGTTATCCACAGCCGTATGTTTACGGAATGTTCCCATACGGAACATTGAGATAGCCGGCACGCGGCACAAGGCCGCCGCGGCCGTGGCGAATTCATCTTCCAGGCTGGCTTTAGCAACAATTTGAATCGGAGGTTGAGTCCATGTGCAAGGGTGGAGGTTCGACCAGCACCGTTGATCCGCGGATCATGCAGATGCTGCAGTCGAATTATCAAAATGCGCAAAACATCGCCAATCGTCCGTACCAGCCCTATACCGGTCAGCTCACCGCCGGCCTGACCCCGTCTCAGGATCAGGCGGGGTCGCTGTTGCAAGCGGCGCCGTTTCTGGGACAGAACGCGCTGAATGCCGGCGTGGATGCGGCAAATGCGGGAACGCAATATCGCGCGCCGCTGATCGGCCCGCCATCGGCCAATGCGGCAGCAGCGCAGCCGGGGTTGGTATCCGGCGTGTCTCAGGCGCAGGCACCGGTCGCGCCGTATGGCAGCATGACGGCCTCGCTGATCAATCCGGCGTCCGCCGGTGCCGCGGCGCAGGCGACGCCGGTCTCGTTCAACAGGGCGTCCGCCGGACCTGCGGCAACCGCGAAAGCAGCCGGCATCGACCTGAATTCGCTGCCATTCCTGCGGACGCCGAATGGCCTCGCGCAATTATCATCTTACATGAGCCCCTACACGCAGGATGTGGTGAACAGCACGATGAATCTGCTCAACCAGCAGTATCAGGTCGCGCTGAACAACACCAATCAGAATGCCAGTGCCGAGAACGCCTTTGGCGGCGACCGCAATGCGGTGGCCGACGCACTGACGAATCAGTACTACGCCCAGCAGGCGGCAAACACGCTGGCCAATCTGAACAGCCAGGGTTTCAACACCGCGGCCGGTTTGCTGCAACAAAACCAGCAGATGGGATTGCAGGCCGGGCAGCAGAACCTGAACGCGGCGCTGTCGGCGGCGGGGCAAAACGCGGCAAACCGGCAGCAGGCGGGTCTCGCCAATGCCAGTGCGCTGAACAGCATGGCGGAGTTCAATGCCGGCAATCAGCAGGCGGCCAATGCGGCCAATGCCGCGGCGGCAAACAGCGCGGCCGAGTTCAATGCCGGCGCGCTGAACAATATGGGCCAGTTCAATGCCGGGCTGTTTAACACCGACAACCTCACCAACCAGGCGGCGCAGAATGCGGCGGCTGAGGCCAATATGACTGCGGCGAACCAGAACGCGCAATTCAATGCCGCCAACCGGCAGCAGATCAACCTCGCCAATATGGCTGCGCTGAACGCCGGCGGCGAATTCAACGCGGGCAACCGGCAGGCGGTCAACCTCGCAAACCAGGGCGCGGCGGACCAGATCGCGCTGGCCAATCTGAACGCGGCACTCTCTGCGGCGCAGTCGAATCAAAGCGCAATGAACGCAGCGCAGGGTTTGAATCTGCAGGGCGCAGGTTTGCTCGGCACGCTCAGCGGCGCACAGAGCGCGAATTACCTGAACGGCGTGAATGCGCTGAATACATGGGGCACCGGGCAGCAGCAGACGGCGCAGAACGCGCTGAATGCCGCGTATCAGCAATATCTCAGTCAGTTCAATTATCCGGTCAGCATGCAGCAATTGTTGAATTCGGCGCTGTCCGGCGGTTTGGGCGCAGGCACCGCCAATCCGGCATCGGCAGGTCAGGCGGCGGGTGGACTGCTCGGTGGTCTCGGCTCGCTCGGATCGGCCGCCGCGGCGCTCATCCCGCTGCTGTAACAACAAAGGAGAATAACAATGGGACTTCTCGATTCCCAAACTGCACCGGCGGATTTGCTTTCGCCGGCCGCGGCCGATCCGGCACAGAAATGGGCCAATGCACTTGCCGTGATGTCGGCGGGGCTGAAGGATGCCGGCGCATATCTGCAGCACGATCCTGGTGCAGCCGGAAATGTCGCGGCGCTCGCCGCAGCGCGCCAAAGGCGAGCCCAGAACGCGGTCGATCCGGCAAATTACCTGAATCTGCTCGCCGCTTTGGCCCGCCTTTCCGGTGCGTCGCGGCCCATGAATGTGCCGGGGGTGCCGCTGCCGAACGGCGCGCCGCCTGCCGCTGCACCATTGCAACCTGACCCCGCCCCGATGTTGCAGCCGCAGCAACAGCTACAGCCGAACGCAATTCCGGGCGCGCAACCCATGCCGGGACAGGTTTCCGGATGGGCCGTCCAGAAGGTGCGCTGATGCCAGTCTTCCGTGTGACATCGCCGGATGGCTCGGCCTATGACGTGACCGCTCCAGACGGCGCAAGCGAACAGGATGCACTCGCCGTCGCCCAGGCGCATCACAACGCGCTGACGCAGCTCGCATCTGCTGGCGCCACGAACTCAGGCGCTGGCGAGCCGCAGACCGCCCTTGCCGCCAATGCCTCCTCACCATTGCCACAGGTGCGGCCTCCGGTGGAGTATTGAGCGCGCTGCATGGCTTCGGTGAAGGTGAGGACGGTTTTAATTCGCGCCTTAACAACGCGGAGGCGTCCTTTCCCTGGGGCGCCGGTGTTGGATCTTTAATCCCGCCTTTTGCCCGCGCAGCAGGCAAGGACATCGCGAACTATGTTGGCGCCGAGGCGGTCCCGGGGGACGCGCAGAAAGCTGCGGAAACCGTATTGGATGCCGGACCAGTTTCGATCCCGCCACCGCAAACCGGCTGGCTTCAATATGTGCTTGGGATGACCGGCGGCGCTAATCCCGGAACATCCGGCCGCCGTCGAAAATCGAGCAGCCAATGAGAGCGCCAACGCCAAACGAAAGCACAAAAACACCGAATACCTCTTGCACAAGCCATGGGATCAAATGGTCCAAAATCCACTGCACGCCATTGCCAAGTGCCAACTGACTGGCCGATCCGACAATGAAGCCGATCACCTGTTGCAGGAGGGGTATCTGAACCAGAGGCGGTTTCCGCCGCACCTCGGCCGGCCGGTCTTTCGTTTTCGACCAGTCGTAGACTCCAAACCACACGCCGGCCACAAACAGCACACACCACAAGTCGAGCAGAATATTGGCGCGTGCTGAACGCACGCCGTACGAAATCCAACCGAAAAGCCGAGCCATGGGGATGAGCAGCGGGGCCGACAGAACTGCTAAAAGCAGCCGGACTTTCAGTGGCGCCGAAAAAACAGCTTCTCTTCCCTGCCGGGAGCATTGCGCGACGCCTGCCGAGGCTGCTTTCGATTGCAAACGTCTAAGTTCCCGATTTGTTCCAAACGGTAGCCCGCAGTCAACCACGCCTGTATGGAAGCATCCTCGAATGCCGAATGAATCAGGCGACGGCGGGCGACGACGAGTTAACACTTTATTAACCAATCGGATCGACTCTGGACGCGTGAGGTGGGGCCTTCGCCGGGCAGAGGAGAAGGCCCCGTGGCCAGCGCGGGGAGGAGTCGGGGGACGACTTTCCCGCCAGCCACGGCAATCATACTACCGGAAGTGTCAGCGGACCAGTTCTGTCGGCAGGCGGCACTGTCTCAGTTTGAATTCTGAGACGCCACTTCGGCCTTCCGATACGGTCCGCGCGGTCCCGGCTTCGGAGCGCGATCATCCATAGCCGCTACGATATCCGACATTTCCCAAAGCCTGGTCTCAATCCCGGCAGCCATCGCAGGCGACATGCGCAGCGTCGAATGAATTTTCACGAAGTTATAGTACATGAAGTACAGCGCGAGCGCGTGGCAGTGGTTTGCAAACTTTTTCGAATGTCCGGCCGTAAGCCGCGTGAAGCGGCGCATGTGAGCGCGGATTTTCTGATTGTGGCTTTCGACGTAGGACGTGCTGACGTGCTCGCGCGCGGGGTTTCCGACGATCTTGCGCTTGGAGATGCCGGTGCACACGCCTGGGCTGTAGCGGCGCTCAGGGCCGTTCTGATCCGGCGTATCGCTGTAGGACTTGATTAGCTGCGCAAAGTCCACATCGATCCCGAAGTTTTCATCAATCGCGCTGATATAGCTTGCAAGCCAGTCCGTCGTGATTTGCGGCCGGTCCACCAAGCGCGAACCAAGATCGCCGATGAACTCCAGCGCGTGTTCACCGTCGCGATTGCCGACAAAGTAAGAAATGATAAGCTTTGAGTCGGCATCAACTGCCGTCCATGTCCAAACGTCGCCTGCCTTCTCCGGTGCCTTTGTGGCGTTCGGAAGATTGGCCTTCTTGCAGTAATTGAAGCTCCAAATCTCGTCGCATTGCAGCCGCTTGGATTTGACGTTCCGCACCTTCTCATCATGAAGCGCGATACAGGTTTCGCCCGCATCTTCCAGCAGCTTCGTAACCGTATTGATCGAAACGCCGGCTACGCGGGAGATCGCACGCATAGACGAACCTTCAACCAGCATGGAAAGGATTTGGACGCGGGTTTCGGGGGGCAGCTTGTCCATGCCCCTATTATCTGAACTTTTATACTTATCGTCAAGCATTATATTCAGGAGATTCGGTTAAACTCCTTTTTATGCGAGTAAGGTATGGTTAGCCCTACCAGTGATTCCATAATTGACTTATATGTCAATCGCAGACCAAATATGTCAACTGGAAGCCGATGGCAAGCTCACCCGCTATGTGCCGCCCCAAACGCGCGTTCTCCCGAAACGGAGGCTGTTCTTATCCGCCGCCGCCGTTCAAGACCGCACAGATCGGCAGAAAAGCGCAGTTTTACTGTTGGTTGGGCGGGCACGTATCGATTCGGCGTTGACCAGATGGGTGTCGGGAGAACGGATATATGGTGACGCCAAAGGCAAGCATTGTTTTCTGAAGCGGCTGGAAGGGCCACCGTCGGATATCTGGGAGGTGCGCGTTGTAGAGTGTGATGTACAAGCTCGTCTTTTTGGCCGTTTTGCAGAGCAGGACACGCTAATTCTCACGAAGTTCCACACTCGGCGCTATCTTGGCAAAAGGGGATCGACTGAATGGCGTCTTGCGATGACCGATTGCGAACGAGCATGGAATGCGTTGTTCGGAATCACTCCTCCGCACCCCGGCACAACAATCCACCACTTTGTATCGGCGAACTGTGATGACTACCCAATTGACTGAAATGACCCCGGACGAACTCGCGCAATATGGTTATGAGCGTGCGAAGGACGTGGCCTTCGACGCAATTTTACAGCTTTGGCGTCGGCGTGAAGCCGAGGGCATGAAGCAGTCGGATATCGCGGCCACAATAGGCTGGGACCCGGCTTTGGTGTGCCGAAAGTTGCAGGGTCCCAGCAATTGGACTTTGAAAACAATTGGCGCTCTGGTCCAAGGGCTGGCGGGTGAACTGGAGATCAAAGTTGTGGCGCTTGAAGACCCGCTTCCAGACCGCCGGAATTACCATGCGTACGCTGAATATCCAACGCCCGTTCTGACTGGAGTTAATGTGAACCCAAAGCCAATCTCGCCATCCGGAACGCCGTTCGATATCTGGAGCATACTTCGCGCGCAGCCGGTAGTGTTGGAATCAGAGCATGACTGATAGGCACGCCACTTTCTTGGTGTGCGACGATGTTCTGATTGGCTTGAATGGCAAGATTTACATTCATGGCATTTACACCCAAGATTTGATCATACCCACAGACGAGCAGGCTCTTGGGCAGCTCGTGATTTTTGTGCTGGCGGAAACCCCGATTGGAAAGCCATTTCGGGTTTTCAAAATCCAAATCCAATTCCCCGGCGAAAGTGAACCAAGGATAATCGACGCCTTGCCAATGGCGCTGGCGATGCCGCCCAGTGCCAACCCAGATCGGACAGTCATAAAGGTGCGCACGCCAGTCATGATCCCACAACCCACGTTACGACCAGGCGCTATCGAGATATCCATAATCCATGAGGAGGGAACGCTATTAGTTGGCAAGCAGTGGGTGCAATCGATGGCAGCCGCCACAGCTTCGAAACACTAGCCTTTTCCCCACCTTTTCCGAGCAGCTTGCCGCGCAATACGACTACGTTTCGCATAGTCCAATGCCCTTGCCCGGGCCTTGCCGCCCTTACTACCCAACTCTTGAGCCGCGCTCTTAGGCTCCGGGTTTTCCTCAATCTCCCCCGTCGCGATCTTCGCCACCATGACGGCGGCTCCGATCACGTCGGCCGGTCTTTTCTGTCCTTGGGGGCCCTTGGGCATGGGCTAGTAGTCGTGAAATGGCTTGCCGGTAATCCGGGCGGCCATACTCCGGAGGTAAGAAATGTTCTTTTCGAGTTCCATCTTCTGCGGGTTCGAAAGGTTTGGGTCGTTGGCCAGCTTGTCGCGCCACTCCTCAAGCTTCTCCCTGGCCCATTCGTCCAAAAGGTCAGGATCATGAATCTGGTAGTTCATCATAGGCAGGCACAGTATGCCATGAGCAGCTCGGTGGCGCGAGGTTAGCTAGCGGGCCAGTCAAGCGCCTCCAATTTCAAACTGAGACACTACCCGGCAGGCGTTTACGCGACGGCGGCCGTGGCCGGTGATTTTGCCGGGCGGAGTTGCACCACGCCGCGTACCGGATTGGTCAGATAGACCAGCGCTTCGGCGACGGCGACGAGTTGTTCGCGCCCGAACGGCTTTGACAGCAGGATGCAGTCGCGGAACGCCGGCGGCAATGCGCTGCGGCGATAGCCGGTGAGGAACGCGAACGGGATATTCTTGCGCGTCAGCACCTGGGCCAATTCGTCCGAACACTCGCCTTCGAGATTGAGATCGAGCATCGCGGCATCGAAACCGCCTTGCTCGATGAGAGCCCTGGCTTCCGCCACTCCTCCGGCCGGACCGATGATTTCGCATCCGGCGCTGGTCAGGCAGCCGCAAATGTCGAGGGCGACGAAGGGTTCATCTTCGACGACGAGAACGCGTTTGCCGTTCAGCACTTTCGAATCTTGCCGGTCCGTTGGCAAAAGAGTGGCATCACTCTCCATCGGACGGGCAGATCCGGCGGCCAGCCGTTCGGTATTGGCCAGCGGCAATTCGATCCGGCAGCGCACGCCTTCCGTGCGGAAGTCGAATTCGGCCTTGCCGCCATAACTGCGCGCGGTTTGCTGAATCAGTTTGGCGCCGAAGCCGGTCTCATTTTGCGCTCGCACCGGCGGTCCACCCGTCTCGTACCACTCGAGGATCAGGGTGCGGGTGGTGGCGGTCCTCAGCGCCCACTGAATGGTAACTCTGCCGGTGTCCGCGGACAAAGCACCGTGACGGCGCGCATTCGAGGCGAGTTCGTGCAAAATCATACCGAGATGGACGGTGCGCTGCGCATCCAGAATGACCGCGGGACCTGACCAGGCCATGCGCCGGTCGGATTTGGCGCCGACCAGCACCTGTTCTTCGATCAATTCGGAAAGCGATGCGCCTTGCATGCGGGATTCGGTCAACAGTGCATGCGCTTTGGCCAGCGACTGAATGCGATTGGTGAAGGAGTCGACGAATTCCCGCTCGGACCGGGCATGCACCAGCGATTGACGGCCGATCGCCTGAACTGTTGCCAGCGTGTTCTTGACCCGGTGATTGAGCTCATCGATCAGCAGGCGATGAATGGCTTCGGCCTGTTTGCGCTCGCTGATGTCGCGCGCGATCTTCGAAGCGCCGATCACCCGGCCGGTCGGTCCGTGAATGGGTGAAATGGTCAGCGACACATCCACACGCTTGCCATCCTTTGCGAGACGGACAGTGTCATAATGCTCGATGCGTTCGCCGCGCGAAATGCTCGCGATAATGTCGTCTTCCTGGTGCTGCAGTTCCAGCGGGATGATGCGCCGGATCGACTGCCCGATCATTTCTTCGGCGGTGTAGCCGAATATGCGCTGCGCGCCGGCGTTCCAGGACGTCACCGTACTTTCGAGCGTCTTGCCGACAATGGCGTCGTCGGACGAAGCGACAATGGCGGCAAGCCTGGTCTCCGCGGTGATGCGATCGGTGACATCGACCAGCACATTGAGTGCGCCAGTGACCTTTCCGTTTTCGCCACGCAACAGCGCGGGATGGGGCATGAAAGCGACGCGCGATCCGTCCGGACGTTCGGCAATCGCCTGGGCGCCAATGACCGGCACGCCCTCTTTCAGTGTCACCGCCATCGGGCATTCTTCATGCGGCAGCGGCGAGCCGTCCAGATTCAGGATGCGGAACGAGCCGCACCAGAGTTGGCCCAGCGGCGGACGCCAGCCCCACAGCTTCGCCGCGGCATCGTTGTAATAGGTCAAACGCCCTTCGGGATCGGTGTGATAGAGCGCCACCGGAAGGGCGTCGAGAATGGCCGAAGCGTCATTCATCCTGTGGTTCCAAAGACATGTCGGGCGCAAACGCCGCAAGGGCCAAACGGTTCCATCACGCGGTAACCAGCCGATAACCGTCGTTACGCCGGCGGCGCAAAAAGGCTATGATTGCCCCGCTCAACGCTGGGAGGGCGAAGCCATGGAACGGTTCATTGCCGGCCTTGTGAAGGATTTCGAGGCCGGGAAAATTACCCGACGGCAATTCTGCGAAGCGGTCGCTCTGGCGGCCGCAGTATACGGTTATGGCGATGCCGCCAAAGCGGCACCCGCACGCGGACTGAAGATGCTGGGCGTCAACCACATCTCCTATTCCTGTGCCGATTACACCAAAGTGCGCGACTATTATTCGTCCGTGCTCGGCATGCAGGTGCTGAACGACAACAAGAAAAACCGCGCCAATCTCGCCTTCGGGCCAGAGCCGGGAAAGGGCGGCGCATTCGTGGTGGCGCGCAATTTCGGCAATGTGCCCCAGCAGCCGGGTCCCTCGCAGGTCGATCACATTTGCTACACGGTGCCAAACTGGAACGACCAGCGCCTGATGGCGGCGCTGACCGCCGCCGGGACCAAGCCGGTTGACCGCACGCCGGGCGGCAACAGCATCAATATATTCGACCCCAATCATTACCAGGTGCAGCTCGCCTCGATCGTCGGCGAGAACGCCTGGAGAAAATGAGGAGAACGGCCATGGAAGCTTTTGCCGCCGTCAAACTGCAGGAATTCGAACAGGGAAAAATCAGCCGCCGCGGTCTGATCGAAGCACTGACCCTCGCTGCCACCACCGTCGGTGCGACGGGTGCGGAGGCCGCCGAACAGCCGGCCGCCAAAGTGGTTGCGGTAAACCATATCTCCTATACCAATCCCGATTACCACAAGGCAGCGGACTGGTATTCGAAGGTGTTCAATCTCGAGCAGGTCAATGACGACGGGAAGAACGTGAATCTGCCTTTCGGGAAACAGGGCACTCAGCCTTTCGGCGTCACCGCAAAAGATGTCGGACCAACCTTCCTGATCTGCCGCACGCGCGACCTGAATGGGACCATCGGCACCACCGGAATCCAGCGTCCGAAACCGACCAATGTGGTTGACCACATGGCTTACACCGTGGCGGATTTCGACCGCGAGCGCGTGAAAGCGGATTTGATGGCCATGGGCGTCGAGAAAGTACGCGATGGCGGCATGTTCAGCCTGCATATGGTCGATCCGTTCGGTTACGATGTGCAGATCAGCGGCGTCGCCAACAACGCGATCAGCGACGGCGGTTAACGACATACCCATCGACGCCAGAGGCCCGGAGCGCAAATCGGCGCTCCGGGTGTTTGCACATGGCGGAGGGCAGCGGATGCGAATCCCAATGAACGTTACCTTGCGGCTTTCAACCGGTGTCACCCTATTGATGCTGGCCGGCTTCAATCCGGCACTGGCGCAGAACGCGGCATCCTGTACGGCGCTTGCCGGTATGAAGATCGATGCGGCGCAAATCGGAGCGCCGAGCGGTGGTGCAACGATCGCATCGGCGGAGATTCAGGCTGTGACCGCCGATCCGGCCGCTCCGGGCGTCATGCGCGAATATTGCAAAGTGCTTGGCAGCGTGGCGCCTGTCGACCCGGCTGCACCGCCGGTGCGTTTCGAAGTCAATCTGCCGCTGCAATGGAACGGAAAGGCGCTGCAATATGGCGGCGGCGGCACCAATGGCGTGCTGATCACCGGTCTCGCGCCGCTGCGTGACGCGCGTGCCGACACGCCGGTGCCGGTCGCGCGCGGGTTTGCCACCTGGGGAACGGATTCCGGCCACGACAACCGGCAGCTTGCCGAGCCGCATGCCTTCGCGCTGAACCGCGAAGCGCTGATCAATATGGCGTATGCGGCATACAAGAAGACGCATGACGTGGGTGAGCATATTGCCGCTGCATTTTATGGCCGCGCACCGTCAAAGACGTATTTTTATGGCGGCTCCGAGGGTGGGCGCGAAGCCATGGTGATGGCGCAGCGCTATCCGGCCGACTTCGATGCGATCGTCAGCGCCGTCCCGGTCGTGAACTACACCGGCATCAATCTGGTGGAGGCGCGCCTGGCGCCGTTGCAACAGAATGGCGGCTGGCTCAATCCGCAGAAGGTCAAGGCGCTCAAGGCGGCGGTGAATGCGGCATGCGACCGGATGGATGGATTGGCGGACGGCGTCATCAGCGACTATGAAAAATGTCTGGCCACCTTCGATCCTGCGGTCCTGCGCTGTGCCGGAGGCGCTGATACCGGCAATGATTGTTTATCGGACGCGCAGATCGAAGCCGATCGCGTTGTGCACCGGCCGCTGGCCTATCCTTTTCCCTTCGCCAATGGCGTGACCTCGTTTCCGGGCTGGACCTATGGCAGCGAAGACCAGCCGGGCGGGATGATCGATTCCGTGACCGGCATGCAGCCGCCGCGCTTCCCTTCCGATTCCGAAAAGGGACAGGCCGTCCGCTGGTCTAACTACAGCGGTTTCGTGCGCTATTTCGTGGCGCAGGATGCAAAATATGATCCGATCACTTTTTCAGCGAAAAATTTTGCGCCAAGACTGAGGGAGATCTCGCAGCTGTTCGACGCCACCAATCCGGATTTGTCGGCGTTCGCGGGCCGCGGCGGCAGGCTGATCATCAAAGGCAATGGCGCCGACTATCAGCGCAGCGTCCTGCAGGAGATCAATTACTATCGCGCCGTGGTCGCCAGAATGGGGCAGGCGCGGGTGGATCAATTCATCCGGTTCTATGTCACACCAGGCGTCAATCATCCCGGCAATGGATTGTTGTCGTCGGGCGAGCCGGTGCCCGCCAAAGTGGATTTGCTGGGCGTGCTCGACGCATGGGCGGAGCACGGAACTCCGCCAGGTCCGCTGGTTCAGGTGGCCCAGGACAGGAAGCCGCCATTCACGATCAGCGCGTCTCGTCCGATGTGCCTGTATCCCGAGTTCCCGCGCTACGACGGCAGCCGTGATCCGAAGCAGGCGGCCAGCTTCCGCTGCGCCAAATGATCTCGGTACGATAGCGGACTGAGTTTTTCTCCCTGCCGATCAGATCGCCCAACTGAGATTTGGACTGGCGATTGTGACCAGTGTCGCGCCACCGCAGCCATCACAGCGCCCGGGGTATTTGCTGAAATCCGGATTGTGGCCATTGCTGAGAATGCTGGTGACGCGCTGGATGTCCTTGCGGACTTCGCCGCCCACCCGCTCCGTGATGCAATCATCACAGTAGCATTGGCCGGGCTGCGCACGTAACCAATTATCGACCTTGCGGATCACCAATCGACTGCTCATCGCCTTCTCTCCAGTCCTGTTCTCAGGGAAAGAGCGGCCCCAAAAAAATGGGGAAAGTCCGCGCTTTCCCCCCCTTTGTTGGCGCCTGTGCCGGGCGCATTCCGGTTCTTTTCCGGGGGTTCCCGCTTTCATCATCGCGGAAACCGTGCCGTAAACGCCGCCTTCGGGCCTGCGGTTCCGTATGCTGATTATCACGGATGACGCCGGAACCATGCTGCGCCTTTGCCGGAGGAACGCAGTCACCGTCCGTGCGTTTCCCTGCGCTGCCTCTGTCGCGCCGAAGCGCGCCATGTCAGCCGCAAACGCGAAGACGGGGGCAAAGAGACCGAAATGCCCCGCAAAACGCCCCCACTTCTTTCCGAATTGCCCAGCCGCCACCCTGAGGACGGCAGCCTCCATGTCGTTATCGAGACGCCACGGAAAAGCCCGAACAAATACCGCAAAAGCCCGAACAAATACCGCTACGACCCGGAATGCGGCACGCTGCTTCTGTCGAGCATGCTGCCGGAGGGGATGACCTTTCCATATGACTTCGGCTTCATCCCGTCGACCATCGGCGGCGATGGCGATCCGCTGGACGTGCTGGTGCTGATGGACGAGCCGGCGATTCCACTGTCGGTAGTCCGTACACGCCTGATTGGCGAGATCGACGCGGAGCAGAAGGATCATGACAGCGGATGGGAAACCAATAACCGGCTGGTTGGAGTGGCCACCCATGCCCACAGCCATGCCGATGAGACTTCCCTCAAGAGTCTGCGGCCGCACCTGATCGAAGAGATCATCGCCTTCTTTGAGCAATACAACCGGCAGCGCGGGGGCGAGTTCCGGAGCACCGGACTGTGCGGACCGCGCAAGGCCGAAAAACTCGTCGAAGCCGGAGAGCGGCAGTTCCGGAAAAAACGCCGCTAGCGATTAGAGCGTGATCCGATCAAATGGAATCGGATCACGCTCTAAATTCTTTGATTGCCGCGTAATCTGTGGCGAACCGCTCGCCGGATTGCGCTAACGGGCCTGTTCGATGCTCCAGCCGGCGGATTCCTTCACCGAGACCGCGTCGACGTGGTTGCCATTGGGCAGCGTCATCACGCCCCGGCCGGGAAAATCGCCTTCATAACTGGCCCCGTTGGCGAAACTGATTTTTCCGTGTCCGGACAACTCGCCGCCGATAAAATTTCCCTCATCGCGCCCGACCAGCCGGCCATCCAGGTACCAGGACAAAACTCCCTGTCCGCTGACCAGCATGCCCATGCATTGTCCGGACCAGGTGATCGATTCGAGCGGCTCGGGATCGGGATTGGCCGCCCAGCAGCCGCTTGCCTCATCTTTGATCCAGTGCGGATCGCGGCCGGAGAAGTCCGGCTGCGCAATGGCTGAAGTTGTGGCAAGTGCCGCGGCGAATAAAGCGGGTCCGAGCCATTTCATGGGGCATCCTGAACAAATGCCGTGAGAAACTACAACGTGGCCGTCACGCGGGGAATGTCATTCGCCGGGCGCAGTCCGGAACCGCGGCGACAAGCGCAGGAACATGCCGAACAAGAGGGCGAGCAGGACGGCCGCACTGATCGACAGCGAACCATGAATTCCGATCAGGCTGCCGAACAATCCCACGGTGACTCCCGAAAACGCCCGCAAACCGAGCGCCGCCATATTGTAAAGCCCGATGACGCGCCCGCGAATGCCGGGCGGCGCGTGCATCTGCACCAGGCTTTGCGCCATGGAGTTGAAGGACAGTTCGAGAAAGCCGGCGGTGAATAGCAGCGCCAGCGCGACCGGGTACCAGGTGGATAGCGCGAATCCGCCGATCGCACAGCACCACAGCATGGCGAAGATGAACGCGGTGCGGGGATCCGGGCTGAACCCGCGGATCTCCAGCAGGATGCCGCCGGTCAGCGCCCCCGCGGCATCGGCGCCGAGCAGCGCGCTGTAGAACAGCCCGGCATTGCCATGGCCGAGATCGCGACCGAATTCCGGCATTTGCGCCTGGTAGGCATTGGCGATGATCAGAGCAGTCACTCCCGACAGCAGGATCATCGGGAAAATGACCGCATTGCCGGAAACCGCGCGCGCCGTATCCAGAATATCGGTCAACCCGCGCACAGCGGGGCCGCGGGGCTGACTTTCGGCAGTCCGGAACCGCGGTCCATAGGGTGCCTTCCACAGCCAGACCAGCAGCGGCAGGTAAAAGAACACATTCACCATCAGTCCGTGGATCGGGCCCAGCAGTAGCAGGAGCGCGCCGCCAACGGCCGGACCGGCGAGCAATCCAAGATAGCGGGCGGTGGCCATCATGCGGATTGCGCTCGGCAGGCGCGCGCCGCCGACAATGTCGTGGATCAGCACCTGGCTGGGGGGAGCCCAGAACACGCCGGCGAGGCCGTGAATCGTCAGCAACACTGCGGCGTGCCACATCTCCAGACGGCCGGTGAGAAACAGCAACGACCACGCCAGCGAGCAGAACATGAACAGCCCCATCCCGATCTGGACGAGACGTCGCGGATCGACGCGATCGGTAAGTGCGCCCATGGAGGTCGCAAAGAGGATGTACGGCACCCAATGGGACAGCATGGCGAACCCGCCGAGCGCGGGAGAGTGGAATTTCTGAAACGCGATCCAGTAGGTGATGACGTGCTCGATCGAGTCCGCCATCATCGCCATCATGTTGAAAGACAGGAATGCGCGGTATCCGGGATGTTGAAGCGCGACGAATGATTTGGGTGCGGCAGGCGCCTGGCTTGTGCTGGTCAATTGAAGGTCCTGAAACGCGGATCGGCCGTGTAACTGCCCGATCCAGATATCGGTGCAGGCTACCCGGGTCAACCTGGATTGGCCTTAGCGTCGATTCCTGACCTTAAGCCGCGAGTCTCTTGCCGAAAACGCCGCTGAGCATGATCGACATCAGCGCAAATCCAACAAATGCCACGAGCACAAGCGGCAAATAGAGGATCGAGAACGCCCCATAAAAAAACAGCAGATATGCCACGACAAGATTCACCAGCGACCAAAGGATGTTCAAAGTCGGAGGCGACATGCCGCGCCCCGGAGGTTTGGCGAAAGGCGTCGGAAAGGGCGTGCCGGTGATCCCACGGACGAAATGCGGAACGAAATTCGCGGTGAATGCACCGCCGAAAAAACACATGAGGTAATCGTACCAGGGCATCTGCGGATCTCCCGGTTCTGGTTTACTTCCGTTCAACGACGGTGCTTGGCTTGGTACTGTCCGCCACCATGAACACCACGATCTTCAGTTTTTCAGTCGGGCTGGCATTGCGGGACGTCGAATGCAGCGCGCCGGGAGGTTCGTAGAAAACGTCGCCGGCATGCAGGATACGCGGCGGCTGGCCATTGACGCCGAACTCATAAGTACCCTCGACGACATAACCAAAAGTGTAGTGGCCGGGGTGCCGATGAGGCGCGCTCGAAACCAGTGGTTCGCGCTGCAATAAGGTCATGCGCACCTCGCGGCCGGGAATATCCGGGAGAGGTTGCTTCAACAGATCGACATTTACGGCGCCATTATCCGCAGCCGCCGCAGGAATGGCGCCGCTGGCCCACATTGTGACGCCGGTGGACAGAACTGCGGCGACTGCCGCTGTAGTGACATGTGACGCAAGCAAAATCCGCTTCATCAGTATCTCCTCCGACGGACCGACTCGGACATTCTAACCTGCAAAAAGCAGTCTGGCATCCGCCCGATATCACGGGTTAAAACGGAAGCGCTGAATGGACGGGAGTGGGTATGCAGGGGGAAGTGATTGCGGTCAGCCGGGATGGCGAGCACAGATTCAGCAAGGAGAATCAGGCCGTCATCGAGCTGGTCGCGGGGTTAGGGGTTCGTGGCGATGCACACCTGGGCACGCTTGTGCAGCACCGGGTCAGGGTGCGGGAAAACCCCGACCGTCCCAATCTGCGGCAAGTCCACCTGATCCATTCGGAACTGTTCGAAGAATTGACTGCCGGCGGTTATGATCTTTTTCCCGGTGCAATCGGCGAAAACATTACGACACGTGGCCTGAACCTGCTCCAATTGCCCGCGGGGACGAAGTTGCATCTCGGGCGAGATGCAGTGGTCGAAGTGACCGGTTTGCGCAATCCGTGCCGCCAGGTCGATGCGTTCCGCCGCGGTCTGATGCAGGCGCTTCTGTTCAAACATCCTGACGGAAGTCTGGGGCGCAAAAGCGGCATCATGTCGATTGTGCTCAAGGGCGGCGAAGTGCGGGTTGGTGATTTGATCCGGGCCGAATTGCCCCGAGAGCCGCACCAGCCGCTGAAGCCGGTCTAAAGGCTATCGTTTGATCACAGCCAGGACGCGTTGCAAAATGGTGGCCGGACTGATGCCGGCCACCATTGCATCGACACTTAAAGAACTTGGGTCAGGGCGTTCCCTGGGGAGCGCCGACGGCCGTATTGCTTGCAACTTGCGGCGCGCTAGACGTCTTTGAGGCCAGTGTGAACGTCACTGTCCCATCCTTGTCGGTCTTGTCGAATTTGACTGCCGTCCCGGTGTTGTCGAACCAGACGTGATATTTCTCGTTCAGGCTCGCGAGATCGATGTCGTATTCCTTGGCCGGGACCTGCATGCCGGCGACTTCGACCATGCTGTCCTGGGCGGGGCTGATCTGGATATTGCTGACCGTGCCGTCGTCGGCCGTGATGATCTTGTCTCCGTCCATCAGCTTGGGCGACCACGGATTGGCGACGCGGACATTGGCCGGTGCTTCTTTGGTGCCGTCCGGCGCCGTCACCTCGAAATGATCACCTTTGGCAACGCCGTCTACTTCAACGGGCTTGCCGTTGGTCGTCGTGTTGGCATGGAGATACTGAAGGTGGTCGCCTTTCCATTTTTCCACCCGATCGGCGGTCTGATGGTAGGCGCTGATGCCGAGAAAACTGACTTTGACGTTCAGCTTTGTCGTGACCGTCGTGTTGGGTCCTTCGGTATCGACGACATTCGTGTAGGTGCCGATATTGCCATATTTAGAGTGATGGACCTGGTACTGGAGCTGAGTGGTTTCGGCGAAGGCAGGGCCGGCGCCCAGCACAATTCCGGTGACCGCTGCACATGCGAGCAGCAGGTTTTTTTGGCTTTTCAGGCGCATGAGTTCGTCTCCTTGCGTCCTCTCCCGGAGCGATAACTTGACGCCCCATGACCCGGTTCCTCCCGAGATGGTGCCGGATGCGCGAGAAAAAAGCCGCCGCGCGATGGCGCGGCGGCTTTAACGGCGCTGGTGGGCGCCGCAACTGCTAAGGTACCGGTCCTCGGCCGCGGCCAAAGCTCATCAGGAGCATGACCACGAAAATGACCAGGAAGACGAAGAACAGGATCTTCGCAATCCCAATCGCTGCACCCGCAATGCCGGTGAACCCGAACAATGCGGCGATGAGACCAAGGACCAGGAAGGTGATTGCCCATCCTAACATGGGAGGTCTCCCGTTTTTGGGTCTCGATGCGGAAACGCCCGGGAACCCACCCCGTTGCGCGAATTGCGTGCAGCAACTGCAAAGGCTGCGGCATGACTGAACTGAACCGGCTGTTGGATCGTCAATTTGAGGCACCCTATGGCCGCAGCATCGTGGTCAGTCCGCTGATTCGCAGAGTGCTGGCGCCAAACCCCGGACCGTTCACGTTTCGCGGCACGAGCGTTGCCATCGTCGGTCACATGAATGTGGCCGTCATCGATCCGGGCCCAGATGATCCGGAGCACCTGGAAGCATTGCGGCGGAGTCTCGATGGGTTAAAGGTCAGCCATATTCTTGTCACGCATACGCATCGCGATCATTCACCAGCGGCGCGATTCCTGAAGCAATGGACCGGCACGCCGACCTTCGGATTTGGCCGGCATGCGGCTGCAGCCGGCGTGGCGGTCGAGGAAGGTCCGGATCGGGAATTCGTGCCCGATGTGGTGCTGCGCGATGGCGACACCATCGCCGGCGATGGTTTCACGCTGGAATGCGTGCACACGCCGGGGCACACCAGCAACCATCTTTGCTACGCATTGCGTGAAGAAAAGGCACTGTTCAGCGGCGACCATGTCATGGGCTGGTCGAGCACGGTCGTCGCGCCGCCCGATGGCGACATGACGGATTATTTGAATAGCCTCGAGAAGCTTCTGGGGCGCGATGAAACAATCTACTGGCCGACCCATGGCGGCGCGATCCCGAAGCCCCGGCAATTCGTCTCCGCCCTGTTGCAACACCGTCTGGCGCGGGAAGCAGAAATCCTGGTTGCGCTGCGAGCCGGCGCGACGAGCATTCCCGGCATCGTGCAATCAATCTATCGCGGGCTTGACCCCAGTCTGCATTATGCCGCGGCGCTGAACGTATTGGCGCATCTCGGCAAGCTGATTCGTGACGGAAACGTGCATGCAAAAGGGGAGGGAATGACCGCGAGCTACAGCGCTGAATAAAAAAACGCCTTCCGCCAGGAGACTCGACGGAAGGCGCAATGTTGGATTGAGGCGATTGTCAGCGCATGGCTACGCTGTTTGTACTTTCTCCGGATATCGCCGATACGGCGCGGCGATTCATGGCCCAGCAGCTTTCCGTCGACTCGGAGCAGATCGGGCGCTCTTTGCCGTAAGAAATGGTGGTGAGACGGGACGGTGTGACGCCGAGACTCACGAGATATTCGCGGGCAGAAGCCGCACGGCGGGCACCAAGCGCAAGATTGTATTCGCGTGTTCCGCGCTCATCGCAATTGCCCTGAAGCTGGACGGTGACGTTGCGATAGCGTTCCAGCCATGCTGCCTGTTTCTGCAATACGGCGCGGCCGGCATCGTCGAGGTTCGACGAGTCGAATTTGTAAAAAACCGTGTCACCGACATTGACCTGAAAATCCTTGAGACTTCCAGGAATAATGGACGGCTGGGCGGGGTACACGACCGGGGCTGGTCCCGGGCGTGAGGGCGCCGGCGCGGCTGGTGCGGCCCGGACTGGCGCCGCAGCGGCCACAGCCGGCGGCGGTGTGGGTTTGGACGCGCAGGCCGCAACCAGGACGACTGCAGCGCAAATAGCGGATGAACGGATAAAAGCGGCGTCACGCATTTGAATTGCCCCTGCTGATCCAGTTGTGCTTGACTCTATAGGACAAGTGTCACCGGCTTTATTGACCCCGAAGGGATAGCTTGTTCGGGAAGCGGCTGCGGCCGATGAAGCAATGCCGGGGAGGCGCTTCTGTTCTGCAACCGCTGCCCGAACGCGCAGAACCATAGAGCAGCCCGTCATGGGGCTCTGTGATAGTTATCACAAAGTGGAGAGTTTTTTTTGCTGGGCAAACAAGCAAATTAAGCGGATTAATCAACCCTAAATGAGCACAACGCTGACCACGCCGGCGAAGAAGCGTTCCACACGGACGGCTCCAGAAATCCGTGCACGGAGCTTTGACCGGGTCACCGACCGGCCATCCCAGATCGAAAACCTGCTCTCGCAGAAGGAGCAGGACCGGCTGCGCGAGATCGCCACGGTGCTGGAGTACCGGCGCGGAGGATTGACGATATTTTCCGAAGGCGAAGATGCACATTTCGTCTATGCCGTCGATGAAGGGGTGGTCCGGATCAGCCGGCATGCTGAGAATGGCCAGCGGCAGATTCTGGCATTCATGGTCCCCGGCGACCTGTTCGGGCTTCCGGACGGTGGCGTGCACGTGAACACCGTCGAAACCGTGTCGGCCGTGCGGCTATATCGCTTTCCGTGGCAACAGCTCGTCCGTATGATGATGGAAGAGCCGCAACTGCAATTGAACATGCTGGTGCGGGTCGCCTATGATCTGCGCCAGGCCCAGCGTCAGATCATGATTCTCGGACAGCAGAGCACGGAGCAGCGCCTGGCCTTCCTGCTGCTGGATTTCCTGCGTCATCCGGAATTCTACGACGAACGCGACGGCCGGCTGCGGCTGCCGATCAACCGCTTTGATCTCGCGGACTATCTCGGAATTGCCCGCGAGACGGCTGTGCGGGCAATCGCAAAACTCGAACGGGATGGCTTGCTGCGCCGTATCGATTCCGAAACCATCCAGATCCTGGACGTCGCCGGATTGCGTGCAATGCAACTCGGCCGGCGCCGCCGTTCCGCAAAGACCGATTAGCGGAAATTTTGGATGCCGGTGAGCCGGCGGCCACTCTGGTGTGACAACTCCTCGCGCCCGACCTGATCACGCAATATACTTATCCCGCGAAAAGGGGAGGTATGGATGCTGAGGATCGTGTGCATTGCCGCGCTCGCCTGTGCAGGCGCGGGTACCGGAATTGCATTCGCGGCTGACGGCGCAGGCAATCCGAAAATTCCGGTTTTTGCCTTTACACCGAATACCGGATGGGTCATCGACCGCCGCTTTGGCATTGATGACCTGCTTCCTTCGCCCGGCGGTGGACCGGGACCGATCACCTTCGACAAGGCATATCCGTACCGGCCCAATATGCCCGGCCAGCAATCTACCTACCGGGTCGCCGATCTTTCCAATCCCATTCTGAAAGACTGGCTGAAGCCCTCGATGAAGCGCGCCAACGAGCTGGTGATTTCCGGGATGGTGCCGTTCCGGGCCCGCGAAAGATGCTGGCCCGTGGGTGTCCCGGGCTTCGACGCCTATTCCTGGGTCGAGCCATTCTATTTTTACGAACGGGCCAAAGAAATTGTGGTGATCAATCAGGGTGGACCGGAGATTCGCCACATCTACATGAATGTGCCGCACTCGAAAGACCTAAAACCGTCATGGTACGGAGAATCGGTCGGGCATTACGAGGGTGGGGACACTCTTGTCATCGATACGATCGGCCTCAACGACCGGACGTTTGTCGACAATTACCGAACGCCGCATACCACGAAGCTGCACGTCATCGAGCGGTGGAAGATCGCGCCCGACTTGCAGACGATCGATGTTTCCATGTCCGTGGACGATCCGGGGGCGTTTACGACCGCCTGGACGGCGGTGCAGCGCTGGCGACGGGTGGAAGATGCGCCGATTTTGCAGGTGCCCTGCAACGAGAACAATGACGACCACTTCTCTCAGAGCCTGGTGCCGCTGGCCCGCGCCGACACGCCTGATTTCTAAAGCGCGTTAAATACGCGGCCGTCCATTGGACGGCCGCGTATCGCAGTGCTTAGCGATGACCGCCGCCGTGGCCGCCGCCACCGTGACCGCCGCCACCGTGACCGCCGCCGAAGCCTCCGGCGCGACCACCGGCAAATCCGCCCGCGTGTCCGCCGCCGAAGCCGCCTGCACGTCCACCAGCGAAGCCGCCCGCCATGCGTCCGCCGCCAAAGCCGCCGGCGCGCCCGCCGACGAAGCCGCGGCCACCTTCGAATCCACGGCGACCTTCAAAGCCTCGGCCACCGACGAAACTGCGGCCGAAATCATGGCCACCCCAGTAGCCGCCACCCCAATAGCCGCCGCCCCAACCCCAGAACGGGTCGATGCCGACTCCGACATAGGGTTCGACGTAGCCAGGATATCCGTATGCGGTGCAATAGGGGTATGAATAGATATAATTTCCGTAGGCATCGTAACACGACGGGTAGGCCGGACCGTACGGCGCCACGACCTGTGCCGATGCCGGTGCGGCTACGGCCAAGGCGATGCCACAGGCAGCCGCGGCGGCCAGTCCGAGTTTTGCGATCATTTTCATAGTTGTTGTCCCTGAATTGCGCGCATTTTCTGATACGCGCTCATCTTGGCATATTAGAAGGTGCACCTGAACGCGGAGTCGAAGAGCCATTCATCAGGCGTTCATGTTGAACAGAAGTTCATGTAAAGCCGCTCATAAATCGCGCGTTTTTCCTGCCATGTACGAGGCAGACCATCACAAGGCGGTGATCGTCCCGGTACGGACGGACTAATTCCAGGGGGACTTCATCCCGGGAGGCATGTCGCCGGCGGCGTGCGGCGCGTCATCCGAAATGTCTGGCGCAGGTGACACCGGCTCGGGCAGATGTCCGCCCAATCCCTGTAGAATCTCAATCCTCTTCTGGATCGACGGGTGGGTGGCAAAAAGACCCCCGAGATCAAAAAAAGACGGCGGGTTTTCAAAGAACATCTGGCGCACTTCCGTGGGGACGTGCGGAATATCCGGGTTGTCGGATATTTTCAGCAAGGCGCTGATCAGCGCGTCGGGGTTCTTTGTCAGATCGACGGCGCCGGCGTCGGCCAGCAATTCGCGGCGGCGTGACAGTGCGAAGCGAAGCAGCAAGGCCAGCAGATATCCGATGGCCATCGCGGCGGCGGCAACCAGCATCATCAGTGCGATCCCGCCGCCGCCATCACGCGATCGCCGCCTTGTATAGGACGTGACCTGCACGCTGCGCCAAAGCAGTTGCGCCATGAACGAGATCATCCCGGTGAAGACGATCGTAACGATCAGCAGCCGGCAGTCGCGATCGATGATATGCGTGAGTTCATGGCCGAGAACGGACTCCAATTCGTCGCGGTTCAGCCGCTGCAGCAGTCCGGAGGTTACCGTGATGGCATACGACTTTTCATCGATGCCGCTCGCATAGGCGTTCATCGCCGCCGTATCGATGATGTAAAGATTGGGCGTCTTGAGCCCGCGCGAGATGCAGAGATTTTCCAGCAGATTGTAGAGTTCGGGAGCGTCCTGGCGTGTCACCGGTTGAGCGCCGGTCGCCATGTGAATGATGGAATCGTTGAACAGATAGCCGATGACGGTCCAGATCACCGCGATGCCGAATACGATCGGCCACCACGAATAGATCGCGGAAAGCGCGAGATCGGCTGCACTGCCGGTTCCCAGAACCGGTGACAATCCAAATGCCTGGAAAGTATCGAATTGGCTAAAGCTGCCGGATGAACCCAGCGTCAGCAATCCGAAAACAAAGAAAATCACTCCGAGCAGGATGACGAGCAGCAGTGGAAATGCCACCAGCAGCAGGATGGATTTGACATTGTTGCTCTGCCGGTAACTGGTGAGGCCGATCCTGGCGGGCTCGGACATATTCTTCTATCTATGCGCCGAATGAAACCTTGGGCGGTTGCTGAACTTCGGCCTTTTCCGTGGCATCGAGTTCGAACATCGGCGCAGCCTGAAAGCCGAACATGCCGGCGAACAAAACCCCCGGAAATTGCTGGATCGCCGTGTTGTATTCCGCCACCGCGTTGTTGAGAAAACGGCGCGCGGCCGCGATCTTGTTCTCGAGATCGGTGAGTTCGTCCTGGAGCGCGCGAAAATTCTCGTTCGCCTTGAGCTGCGGATAATTCTCCGCCACCGCAAAAAGATTGGCGAGTGCACCCGACAGCGCACCTTCCGCAGCGCTTTTTTCCGGCACGGTCGTCGCCCGCATGGCGGCGGCGCGCGCCTGCGTCACCTGTGTGAACACGCCGCTTTCATGTGCGGCATAGCCCTTGACGGTTTCGACCAGATTGGGAATCAGATCGTGCCGCTGCTTCAGCTGCACATCAATATCGGCATAGGCGCGCCGCCATGCTTGACGCAGTGCCACCAGCCGGTTGAACGAGAAGACCCCGAACAAAACCAGCAGTGCGACGACGATAAGAACCCAGATGCCTGCGCTCACGGTCCCGACTCGCTATCGGGTAATTGTGCAACACCCGGCGGCGAAAGGCTACTTTAGATTCGCGCGAGGGCCTTGCGGGCTTCGGCGCAATCGGTGGTCATTTGCTGCTTCAACGCCTCGAGATCCGAAAACTGCATTTCGCCGCGCAGCCAGGCGACGAATTCGACTTGCAGCAGTTCGCCGTACAGATCTCCGGAAAAGTCGAGCAGATGCACCTCCAGCAGGGGGGTGCGCAGCGCAAACATGGGACGCACACCAAAACTTGCCGCGGCCTGGTATTCGCGGCCTGAGTGGCGCGCGCGGACGGCATAGATGCCAAATTTTGGCTGCAACAGATTGGGTTTCAGCCGAAGATTTGCCGTCGGAAATCCCAGTCCCCGTCCCCGGGCATCCCCGTGGGCAACCCGGCCCTGAACGGTCCACCAGTGTCCCAACAGATCGGCGGCTTCTTCCGGCCGGCCGGCCTTGAGGGCGGTACGCACTTTGGATGACGAAATCTTTTCGCCGCCTTCAATCACGGCGCGGAAGACAGTGACTCCAAAGCCCTCCATCTGGCCCATATAGGCGAGAACGGTTGCATCGCCCCCGCGGCCTTTTCCGAAGCGGAAATCTTCACCGACAACGACATGTGCCGCGGCAAGATCGTGCACCAGCACATTCATCACGAAATCCTGTGCCAGAAGTCCGGCAATTTCGGCATTGAAAGTCACAACGAAAAGGTAATCCACACCGGCTTCGGCAAGCAGTTCTGCCTTGGTGCGAAATGAGGTCAGCCGGAATGGCTCGGCGTTGGGCTGGAAGAATTCACGGGGATAGGGCTCAAACACCATGGCCGCGAGCGGCCGGCGCGAGCCAGTTGCGACACGCCGGGCCTCGGCGATCAGGGCCCGATGACCGCGATGCACACCGTCAAAATTTCCCAGCGCGATCACGGCGCCTTTGGCCGCATCCGGCGCATTGCGATAGTGACGGACGACTCGCATCAGTCGCGCGTGACTCCCGTCAGGCGGGCGGATTGCGCCGTGATGGCACCATCACCTGGGTTTCGCATTCGACGACGATGTTGTTGCCGACTTTGCAGTTGCAGTCGAAAGTCACCCGATTGCGCGGCCGGTTGATTTCCTTGACCGTGCAGGTCGCGGTCACCGTGTCGCCAATGCGGACGGGCGACTTGAAGCGCACGGTGGCACCGAGAAAAATTGCGCCCGCCCCCGGCAACTGGGTTCCAAGAACTGTCGATATGAAACTCAACGACAACACTCCATGGGCAATCCGGCCACGGAATATTGTCGACTTGGCGTAGGTCTCGTCGAAATGGAGCGGGTTGAAGTCTCCCGACACCTCGCCGAATTTCTGTACATCAGCCTCGGTGACGGTGCGGGTATAGCTTGCCGATTGACCGACGGAGAGGTCATCGATGAAAAATGCGGCAATCGCCTCCGCCATGAGATTGTTCCTCAGGTTTGGAATGTCTTTATCCGGCGCTACCGCAGCGGGCAAGCACTACCAGCGCAGCATGCGCATCGCCGCCACGGCGGTTACGCCGTGCTGGCCGAAAAGCTGTCCCAGGGATGTTTCGTCGTCCCTGGAATGAATACCCCCGGCGATGAACAGCGCATCCAGGCCCATGCGCCGGGCACCTCCCAGATCAGTTTCGATCCCATCGCCAATCACCATGAATTTCGACGCCGCCGAAATCCGCCTGGCGAGATCAATTGCCCGTTCGAAAACCGCCGGATGGGGTTTGCCGAAATAGACCGCCTCGCCGCCCATGGTTTCATACAGCCGCGTGAGCGCCCCGGCGCAGTACACCAGCCGCTCGCCACGCTGCACGACGATGTCCGGATTGGCGCAGAGGAATGGTAATCGGCGCGCCAGAAATCCCTCGAGCAGCGGCCGGTAATCGTCGGGCGTCTCGGTATCATCGTCGAGCAGGCCGGTGCAAAAGACGAGTTTGGCCTCGTCCGGCCCTGTGAACCGGATGTTCAGTCCGTGGAATACGGGATTGTCGCGTGGTGGCCCAAGATAGAACAAGGGCAATTCGCCGCCCTCCTGGAGCCTGCGAATCAGATCATCGCGTGCCGCCACTCCGGAGGTGACAATCGCATCATAGAAATCCAGCGGAATTCCGAGGTGGACGAACTGGCTTTCGACCCCGTCGGGAAGCCGTGGTGCATTGGAGAGAAGGATCGCCGGACCGCGCTCTTTGCGAAAACGCCGGATCGCTGCGATCGCATCGGGAAAGGCGTCGCGCCCGTTATGCACGACGCCCCACACATCGCAGATGATTGCATCATATTGCGGTGCGATTTCGGACAAGCCGCGGATGAAGTGCGGAGCTGTCACGCGCTGAACCAACTCCGCACCAATCACGCTTTAATGGACGAGGAACCGCTGCACGCGCTTTCCGGTATCGACTTCGCCGGTATAGACATTCCCCTGGGCGTCGGTTGCGACCATGTGCAGCCAGTGGAATCCACCACCCGAATGACCGGCAAAACCGAAATGGCCCAATGTTTTACCGTCAGCACGGTTCACGATCCAGACCACATTGTTCATGATGTCGGAGACATAGAGGAACCGCTGATCCGGTGAGAGCGCCATGCCTCCGGTTGAGCCGCGATCCAGCGTCTCCGGCGCGACGGTAAATTCGTGGACGAATTTTCCGGCCTTGGTGTAGACCTGAATGCGGTCCGAGACGCGATCGGCAGCATAGACAAAGCCGTCACGGGACACCGTCAGGGTAATGTGACCAAGGAAATCCTTCGCCGGCGGACCCTTCCGATCATATTTCGCGCCCGGCACGAATTTGATTTCGGAGAGCGGTTTGCCATAGGCGCCCCAGCCACGTTTGAACTTCAGTGTGTCCATGTCGAAGACGAGAACGCGTCCGCGCAGGTAACTGTCGGTGAGAAAAATCTCGCGCGCGTTTTCGTCAAATTCGCCGCCTTCGATCCGGCCGACGATTAACGGCGTATCGGCGGGGAAATCGCCGGGCTTGATTTTGCGAACGTCCGTCGCCACCCGGGGAAGCGTCGCAAGCAGTTTGCCGTCCTTGGTGTATTTGCGCATCGTATCCGACCCGACCCAGATATTGCCTTCCCTGTCGGCGAGGATCAGATGGCCGTCGATTTCGTCCGCCTGGTTCCAGTGATGCAGCAAATTGCCTTGTTCATCGAAGGCGAGAATGCCTTCGGGCTTTTTGCAGCACATCGCAGTCGGTGGATTGAGCGCGGCGTAATTCTCCGTCTTTTCAGGAACATGGAAGATCGGATCGACATCGAAATCGCCGGGGCGGTTCAGAACCCAGATGACGTTGTCCTTGTCGACGGAAAGCCCTGTGACACCCTCGAAAGTCCATTGGTTGGGCAGCGGCAGTTTCGGCCAGGCTCCATCATAGGTGAAAGTCGGGACTCTGTTTTGCGATGTCTGGGCCAGCGCTCCAGGGGCGAAACCCGCCGCTGCGAGCACGGCAAATCCGATTTTCAGTGTACGCGCAATAGTCATTCCGGCCTCCCAATTGGCGAGGGAACCTATACCGGGTTCCCATAGCAAATCGAGATGGCAAATTCGCCACGCCGATACCCTGACTCCCGGGGCAAGTTGCGGTGGTTATTACCGTACTTCCTGCCAAACCTGTTGGACGGCGGGGGGCAGCCGGTTCATTTGGCTGAGGAAAAGGGTGATCGTCCAGATTTGCTGGTCGTTGAGCTTGTTTTGCCATGACGGCATACCAGTCCAGCGGATTCCGTTCTTTATTTTCCAGAAGGTCCAGCCGAGAGGGTCGTCCTCCACTCCCTCCGATGCAAATTGCGGTGGGGACGGATACATGCCTTTCGCGATTGGGGTCGCTCCGGCATTACCCTTGGAAGTTCCATGGCAGGCAATGCAATTCACGGCGTATTCCTTGACGCCCATGATCAACGTGTCTTCGTTGACGGGTATTGGAATGCGGCCCGTGGGTGAATTCCTGATCAGGTTCGCACGCAGAGAATTGCCCGCCATCCAGTTTTCCA
>DASUHP010000012.1:0-26981 GCA_036273455.1 Micropepsaceae bacterium
CTGTACAGATGGGCATCATCGGAATGCAACAATGACCGACGTGAGTGTAACTGAATTTCGCCAGAATCTGCCCTCGTATCTTGACCGCGCGAAACGCGGCGAACGGATTCGCGTGACCTCCAGAGGCGAGGTGATCGCAGAACTCTCGCGGCCCAAGGCTGTAGACGATGAAGCGGAAATCATCCGCAGAAGACTGAGGCGAACGGTGCTGCATTACGAATCACCAGCGGTGCCGGCGCAGCTCGAGGAGGACTGGGCTGTCAATCAGTGATCGTCCTCGATACCCATGTGCTGGTGTGGTGGGTGGCTGGGGAGCCAAAGAACCTTTCGCGCAAGGCGCGTCAGGCTATCGAGCAGCATCGGCGACGCAACGAGCTTCTCGTTTCGGCGATTTCAATCTTCGAAATCGCAACTCTCGAGCGCCGTGGCCGCTTGCGTTTTAAAATCCCGGCAACGGAATGGCTTGCGCAGGTGCAACGGCTGCCCGAGTACCGGATCGAGCCGCTCACTGCCGAGATTGCCGAGCGCGCCGGTCAACTCGGGGATTCATTTCCCGGCGATCCCGCGGACCGGATGATCGCCGCGACCGCGCTCCTGTATGGAGTGCCGCTCGTGACGCATGACGGGACTTTGCATGGGATCGAATATCTGGAGACGGTTTGGTAAGAGCCAAAGCACGATGAGATCAGGTCCGATCACGCTCCCCTGTATCTCATCGAAGCGCCATCGCTCACTTGCTTCGCAAGGGCGGGTGCGCCGCTGTCTCCCTCAAAGAGCGACGAAAAAGGTTGGCCATTAGACTCCAATTCATCCCGGTCCAGGGGCGTCCGAGGCGCCAATCCTCCTGTGCGCTTGTCCGCGGCTTCGGAGTCATGTCCCCCGGGACTTCGCAATCGATTTCGGAGGTCGGGTTACCTCGTCTGCGCCGGGCGGAGGGCGGAAAAACTGGCGAGGCCGCGGCGGCGCAGGCTGGTCAGCGAGATTGCCGCTGCCACAAGGCAGATCGCGCCGCTGGCAATGAAGGCGTTTGTGACGCCGATCAGGTCCGACAGCCAACCCAGGAACAGTGCTCCGAATGGCGGCAATCCGAGCGCGCCCATGGCGTAAAACGCCATCACGCGCCCCAGCATGGCGTCCTCCGATAGTGTTTGGACCTGCGTGTTGCTGGAGACCGCTATCCCGAGATAGCCAAAACCGGTCGGCACCACGAACAGCATGGCGAGCCACATCGAGCGGGTTTCCGCAAACACGATCAGGCTGACACCCAGCAGTACTGCCATGATGGTGGGGGTGATCGCGATATGACGTTCGTGATACGTGAGGCGAGGATCGCGCCCGAAATCGCGCCGACGCCAAAGGCGCTGATGAGATAACCCAGCGCTTCGGCGCCCTGATGCAGGACATCCTGTGCGAAAGCCGGCATAAGTGCGAGATAGGATGTACCGAAGCCTGAACAGGTCGCGGACAGGAACAGCACCATCCGGATATGCGGATGTGTCGCGACGTAGCGGAAGCCCTGCATCAGCTCGTCCCAAGGCCGTCCGGTGCTCAGTTTCGAACGCGCCGGCAGGCGCATGCGAAACAGGCTCGTGAGCACCGCTGCGAAGGAGAGCGTGTTGAGCAGGAAGCACAGACCTTCACCGAGCCCAGCAACGATCATGCCGCCAATGGCCGGACCAATGGTGCGCGCGATGTTGAACATCATCGCATTCATCGCGATGGCCTGGCGCAAGTCTTCGCGGCCCACCAGCTCCACCGTGAAAGCCTGCCGCGCCGGAGTCTCGACCGCGGTGATCAATCCCAGGACCAATGCGAGAATCAGGATGCTGTTGATCTCGATAAGGCCGGTGAGCGTCAGCGCCGTCAGCACGGCGGCCTGAATCATGCCGAGCGTGCGGGTGACGATGAACACCGTGCGGCGGTCACACCGGTCGGCGATCATCCCGGCGAAGGGCGTGATGAAAAAAATCGGCGCCTGCGAAACGAATGTGACCAGGCCAAGCAGGAAAACCGAGTTGGTCAGGCGATAAATCAGCCAGCTCAGGGCAACTGTCTGAACCCAGGCGCCAAGCAGCGTGATCGACTGACCGGCGAAGAACAGGCGATAGTTGCGATGATGGAATGCGCGCGGTAACCACTGTACCCAGCGCGGCGTTGGACTTGGCGCCGGCTCAGCTTCAGTCAGCATCGTGTGATAACTCGCACATCGCACTGCTACTAGCAGCGGATTGGTCGCCCTACCAGCCGGGAATCAGACGAAGTTCTTCAGCCGGTGATCAGGATGTGGATTTCGCGCGGACCGTGGGCGCCCAACTCGATGGTCTGCTCGATATCCGCCGTTCGCGAGGGACCTGTGACCAGATTGATGGTTGCAGGTATTCCCGGAAGCTTTTCGATCTGCGCAATGACATCCTCCAGGCGCGGCAGGATGCGTGAGCGTTCGATCAGAACGAACTCGCGTCCGGGGCGGAAATGCCATGACGACCGGGAATTGGGGCCGGAAAAAACCACCAATGTCCCGGTCTCGGCAATGCCAAAGTCGGCGGCAGATAGCGCTGATTGTTCGCCTGTCGGCGCTGCGGCCGAAACAGTGACAGCCGGCGCGGCATGCCATGGCAAGTGGACAAGCGGAGACTCGGGAGGCACATGCAATTCGGGGGCCGCATTGGTGAGGCGGAGAATGTCGGCGATCTTCGCCGGAGCATCCGCGAATGATGCGATCCTGTGCGGCTGTGCGATGCTGGCTTCGGCTCTGGCGATGAAACCCGTGAGTGGATCGCCGGTCCATCCGGGCATGGCGATCTGCGGCGCGGGCGTTTTATGCCTGCGTGACCTCGCAAGCGCGTTCAGGATGGATTCGCGCGCGCTGCTCATTTGCGGTGTTTTCGGGTGCGCCATTGCGATTGAAAGGACCGCTGTGCCGGCTTTGGCAGATCGCGCTTTGCGAACCAGCCTCGCATGACGGGAGCGGATTTCAGCCGCGGCGATGTGCCGGCGAAGGCTCGTAACGCGCGCGCCGCGATCCCGGCACCAAATCCGTAAAGTGCAGGGAAGCGGGCGGCTGCCGCCCAGAATTTCAGCCCGCGCGACAGCCCTGACGGCGGAATGCTTTTTTCGAACGCCAGATTGCGCCAATGCCGCATGATTCGCGTGAGCGGAATTTTCACCGGACACACCGAATCGCAGCGGCCGCAAAAGCTGCTTGCGTTCGGCAGGTGGTAGGTTTTCTGAAGTCCATCGAGCCCCGGATCCAGTGCCGCGCCGAGTGGGCCCGGATAGGTTGCGCCATAAGCGTGGCCGCCAACCGTCCCATAGACCGGACAATGGTTGAGACAGGCGCCGCAGCGGATGCATTTCAGCACTTCCGCTGCCGGTGTGTTGAGAATTGCGCTGCGGCCATTGTCGAGCAGAACGATATGAAACTCCTCGGGACCGTCGGCATCGCTTGCGCGTTTCGGCCCGCTCATGATGCTGACATAGGAGGTAATATCCTGACCGGTGGCCGACCGCGTGAGCAGGCGGAGAAGGACCGAAACATCGGCGAGCCGTGGCACGATTTTTTCGATGCCGGCGACAACGATATGCATGCGCGGCAGCAGTCGCGTCAAATCGCCATTGCCTTCATTGGTGACAATGACAGCGCTGCCGGTCTCGGCGATGAGAAAATTCGCGCCGGTGATTCCGGCATCGGCGCTTTCGAAGCGCCTGCGCAGCACCGCGCGCGCTTCGGATACCAGCATCGGCCGGTTATCCAGCACGCGATCTTCCGGCAGCCATTTGTGTTCGCCGCGGAAGCTCGTCTCCACATCATCGCGCTTCAAATGAAAGGCCGGCGCCACGATATGGCTCGGCCGCTCGTGACGAAGCTGGATGATGTATTCGCCAAGATCGGTTTCGACCGGGGTTATGCCGTTTGCCGCGAGATGGGCGTTCAGTTCGATTTCCTCTGTCGCCATGGATTTGCCCTTGGTGACAGTGCGTGCGTTTTTCGACTTGAGAATCTCGGTGATGATTTCGCGCGCCGCATTCGCATCCGTGGCCCAGTGCACATGCCCGCCCGCGGCCTGCACTTTCGATTCGAACCGGGTCAGCAATTCCGGCAATTGTGCGAGCGCGTTCTCGCGGATGGCACTGCCCTGTTCGCGCAATTCTTCGAAGGGGAGCGGCGAAGCGGCGATTGCAGCCGCGCGCCTGAGCTGAAAGCCTTCCTTCAAATGCGCAAGCGAGGTTTGCAACCGCGGGTTTTTCAGCGCGGCAGCGGCGGCTTCAGGAAAATGCGTGGCGTCGGTGGTCAAGGCAGAACCGGTCTCATTCTTCGCCAATGGGTGGTCCACTTGTGCCGGCCAGCACTTCAGCCGCGTGGCGGAAGCGAATCTTTTCGCCGCGCCGTGCCGCCCGTCCGGTGAGATGCAAGAGACAGCCGAGATCGCCGGACAGAACCAGTTCCGCGCCGCGCGACTTTGCTTCATCGATCTTGTCGTCCGCGAGGCGCGCGGAAATGTCCGGATATTTGACCGAGAAAAACCCGCCAAATCCGCAACAAACTTCGGTGTCGCCGAAGTCGTGAAGGTCAAGTCCGTCGACGGATTTCAGGAGCAGGCGCGGTTCACCGCGAACTGCCATTTCGCGCATGGACGAGCAGGAGTCGTGGTACAGCGCATTCGCGCTGCATTCCGCGGGCACGGATTTCAGGCCACGAATATTGACCAGAAACGAAAGCAGCTCATGGGTTTTGGCGGCGACTTCCCGGGCGCGTGCGGCCCATGCGGGATCATCCCGCAGCAATTCGGGATAGTGCACGCGCAGCATGCCACCGCAGGACCCGGAGGGTACGACAACATAATCGAACGGTTCGAATGCCGTGACGATATTGCGCGCCAGCGCGAGAGCGTCCTTGCGGTCTCCGGCATTGTAGGCCGGCTGACCGCAACAGGTTTGTGCCGGCACCGCGACCTCGCATCCGGCCAGCTCAAGCAACTTGACTGCCGCGAAACCGAGTTCGGGACGAAACATGTCGGCCAGGCAGGTCACCAGCAATCCCACGCGGCAGTTTGTGCTCACGGCTGCCGGTTTGCCTTATTCATGTAGCGCGGACGCCGCCCCCTGACGTCGCGCGGCAAACCTGCGCCAAGTGCGTAGGTTTTCTTGCGCAGAAATTCCATCAATTGAATGCGGTCCAGGCCGGCCATATCCTTGAACGGAATCGTCTCTCCAATGCGCAGGTGAATCGTGCTTCCGATCTTGTCGTAAACTTCCTTGAAGAACAGCGACAGGCGCAAGGTCAGGCTGATATGGCTTGCGATCTGGAACAACCGGCTGTTCTGCCCGGCAAAAAACACCGGCAGCACCGGGCATTTTGCGCCGATAATCAGCCGGGAAGTAAAATTCTTCCATTCGGCGTCCACGGCTTCGCGGCTCCAGGGCGTCGGAGTCGTCGATGCGCCGCCCGCCGGGAAAATGACCAGACAGCCGCCGTGAACAAGATGCGCCTTGGCTGCGTTGGCGGTTTTCAGATTGGTGCTCAGGGCCTCTTTGGTTTCGGCGAAGTCGATCGGCAGCAGGTGCTGTCTGATCTCTTCTGCCTGATAAAGCACGGCATTTGTCAGCACAAGGAAGTCGCTGCGCACCCGCGATATCAGATAGCTGATGATCACGCCGTCCAGCACGCCGAAGGGGTGATTGGCGACAATCACCAGCGATCCGGTTTTGGGCATGCCGGCAAGTGCCTGCTCATTGTAATTCAGGGTCAGTTCCAGGCGCTGAAGTGCGGCGGCCCAGAAATTTTCACCAGCCACAGGATTGGCCCGGTGATCGTCGTATAGTTGTTTCAGATATGGCCGGCCGGTCATGCCCTCGATGGCCCGGATCAGCAGCCGCTTCAGCGCCGGATCTTCGGCCGTCGCATAGGAAAAGGTTTCTTCAACGCCGGGGGGCATGATTCAGGAAAATGCCGCGAAGGCCAGCGCCGCCCAGCCGGCGAGGAACAGCAAGCCGCCGGCCGGAGTCAGCAGAACCAGTGCATTGGATCGGGCCAAAACCAGATAGTAGAGCGAACCGGAGAACAACACGATTCCTGCGGTGAATAGCAGCGCCGCGATGGCAGCGGCTTTGCGGCCCTGCGTTGCGGCCAAAGCCGCGGCGACGATGGCAACCGAATGTACCAGGTGATAATGGGCCGCGGTCTGAAATATCGAAAGTGTGTTCGCATCGACGCGCGATTGCAGCGCATGCGCGCCGAATGCGCCGGCGGCGACTGCAAGGAATCCGCTGATTGCGCCCAGCAGAAGCCAGAGATTCATGCGGTTCTGCCGGATGGGTGACGACACGGGCTATCGGCTTGCAAAGACTATCCAAACGCGCAACTTACTGGTGTCCCGATTCTGAAATTCGCTTTATCTCTATATCGGAAGCGGGGCGAATTTCAGAATCGAAAGGACACCAGCAATCTATTGATTCTAGTGTCGTTTTGGTTTCGAAGTTCGCAAAGCGCGTTCTATATCGATATCATGCGAACTTCTAAACCACGACACTAGCATGACCTATCATGTCGCGGGTGCCGGCGGAATCGATATCGCCTGTGAAACGGCGGGCGAGGGCAGGCCGGTTCTGCTGATACACGGTTTTGGTGCTAGCCGTGGGATCACATGGCGCAACACCGGCTGGTATGACGTTCTGGCCAAAGCCGGCTTTCGCGTTATCGCGATCGACTGCCGCGGCCATGGCGAGTCGGAAAAGCCGCACCGCCCGCAAGATTACGAAGAGGGGCTCATGGCCGAAGATTGTGCGGCGGTACTGCGGGAATTTGCCGCCACACCGGCCGACATCATGGGCTATTCCATGGGCGCACAGATCGCGATCCGCCTGATGCATGACAGTCCGGATCTGGTCCGGCGCTGTATTCTCGCGGGGGCGGGCGAGACCTATTTTCATCGGGCTGCCGCTATCAACGAAGCCATTGCCGAAGGACTCGAAGCGCCGGATCCGGCGGCCGTCACTCTGCCGATTGCGCGCGAGTTCCGGACCTTCTGCGAACGAGCGGGCAATGACATGGCGGCCATGGCCGCCTGCATGCGCCGTCCGCGGCGGATTTTCACGAGCGAAGAACTCTCCCGGTTCCCGCAGCCGATCCTCGTGGTCTGTGGCGCGGAGGATGTGATTTCAGGACCGCCCGAACCACTCGCTCACGCGTTTCAGCACGGCAAACCGGTGGTCGTGCCGCGGCGCAACCACCATTCGACGGTTGGCGATCGCGTGTACAAGGACACCGTGGTCAATTTCCTGAATGAATCCGACTAAAGGCGACCGGAATGGCAGATGCGGTTTTCGACTGGGGCGATCCACTACTGTTCGAGCAACAGCTCTCGGACGAGGAGCGGATGGTGCGCGACAATGCAAAGCGCTTCTGTGACGACCGGCTGCTGCCACGGGTGCGCGACGATTTTCGCCATGAACGGTTTGACCCCGCCGTGATGGCGGATATGGGCACAATGGGTTTTCTCGGCGCCACATTGCCGGAGCGTGAGGGTGGGGCGGGACTGAGCTATGTCTGTTACGGGCTGATCGCGCGCGAAGTCGAGCGCATCGACTCCGGCTACCGCTCGATCATGAGCGTGCAGAGTGCGCTCGTGATGTATCCGATTTCCGCCTATGGCAGCGAGGCACAAAAGGCGAAATACCTGCCCAAACTGGCGAAGGGCGAGTTGATCGGCTGTTTCGGCCTGACCGAGCCGGACCACGGCTCGGATCCCGGATCGATGAACACGCGGGCGGCGAAAGTGGACGGCGGCTACCGGCTGAACGGCGCCAAGACCTGGATCACCAATTCGCCCTATGCACATCTCGCCGTGGTATGGGCGAAAACGGAGGACAACCGCATTCGGGGCTTTCTGGTGGAACGCGGCACCAAAGGATTTTCAACGCCCAAGATCGAGGGCAAGTTTTCGCTCCGCGCATCGCCTACCGGAGAAATCGTGCTGCAGGATTGCTTTGTGCCGGAGGAAAATCTGTTGCCCAATGTGCGCGGGTTGGCGGGACCGTTTGGTTGCCTTAACCGCGCGCGCTTCGGCATCGCCTGGGGCGCGATGGGCGCGGCGGAATTCTGCTGGCGCGCGGCGCGGCAATATGTGCTCGACCGCACGCAATTCGGGCGGCCGCTGGCGGCAAATCAGCTTGTGCAGAAGAAGCTTGCCGATATGCAGACCGAAATCGCGCTGGGGCTGAACGCGGCGCTGCGGTTGGGCCGTTTGATGGATCAGGGCAGATGCAGTCCTGAAATGATCTCAATGATGAAGCGCAACAATTGCGGCAAGGCGCTCGACATCGCACGCACCGCACGCGACATGCATGGCGGCAATGGCATTGCCGACGAATATAATGTCATCCGCCACGTGCTGAATCTGGAAGCGGTCAATACCTATGAAGGAACGCATGACATTCACGCGTTGATTCTCGGCCGCGCCCAGACCGAAATCCAGGCGTTTAATTAGGGCCATTTACGGACAACAGGTCTGCGCAGTTCTCAATGCGGCCGGCTGGAATTTCAGGCTGGGTAGTCAGTTATTGCCGCGGGGATCGCCGCGCTGTCCACCATGTCCGAGCTTCGTGCCGTCCGGCAGCACGATGGAAAGCAGCGTCCCGCCGCGCGTTCCATCGCGGAGCGGATTGATTTCGACGACGACTTTATCGCCGGGCTTGACGACGGTTGGCGACCATCCGATGCGCGCCTGCTGTCCGGTGGAAGCAAGTTCGATCGACCATTGTTTGGCCTGATGGTTCTGGGGATCGTTCACCATGACCCTGAGCCAGCTATGCGGATTGGTCCATTCGAGCTCTTTGACGGTACCGTCGAGCTTTACGATCTTGGTGTTATCGAACATCGAAAAAGAATGATGGGCCAATGCAGGCGCGACAAAGGCCAGCGTCGCGGAGATTGCAAGCGTCACGGTGCCCAGCTTCATTGCAGTCCCTCCCGAATTCCATTTATCCTGCGCCGATGTATATTGCGCCGTTCTGCCAGCCGCAAGCGATGCAGCCCATGCTGGTACAACAGCGCGGTCTTGCGCTAATACAGCCGGCAACGGCCAAAGGCCTGATTGGGAGGAATTTTGATGCGTCTGATCGCTGCGATTGCCGCCGTGCTGCTGCTCACCGCAGCGCCGGCTGATGCCGCCTGGAAGAGCTACAAATACCCGCAATATGGTTTTGGTGTCGATTTCCCGGGCGAACCGAAAATGGGCACCGGCGAATATCGCGGCGTCATCGCCGGACGCATGCCCACGACCACCATTTCGACGGAGGTCGACGGCACAATCTATCGGGTCGAGATGGTGGATTTCTCGAATCGCCTGGCAGAAACGCCGGTGCTGCTGGAAGAGGCTGTGTATCTTGCCACCCAGGAGGGCAAGCTCCTTTCCGACACGACCGCCCGTACCGACAATGGCGCGAAATTTGCCAAATACGGCCGCCGCGTCGCCGTTCAGACCAGGGACGGCGGCAAGAAAATCACCGAACTCTATCTCGTCAATGGCAAGCTGCTGATGTTCGAGGGCATCATCACGCCCAAGGGCGATCTGGAAAATCCGGAATCCGCACGCTTCCAGGATTCAATCGTCTTCAATCTGGATCGCGACTGGACCATTCCGCCACCGCTGCCGAAGGATCCGCGAAACGGCCCGGCAATCCCTGCGCCTATTCGCCCGGGCCAGGGGCGGTAGGAAAGCATTTCAGGTGCGGCGCCGGAATATGACGAAGCCGGTATAGCCGAATCCCAGCGCCATCGCGATGGTCGCCGCGCCATAGGCGAATGACGCCTGATAGGCGAAGTTATAGACCTGCCGCTCGAAACCGCTCTTGTCCACGAAGAGCGGCGATGATTGTGCGCTGACCACGGTGCCGCCGCGGAAGAGAAACACCTCGGCACGGTATTCGCCGGGCGGGACCGCCGCCGGAATCGGAATTTGCGCACGGAAAAGCGTGCGGCTGAGAAAATCGATACCCGTCGGACTTTCCCAGTACAAATGGTCGCGCTTGAGATCGCGCACGGCCGCAGCCTTGAATGACGCCGCCTGATCGGGTGGTGCGCCTTGCACTGTGGCCTGGAGATTCTCCGTCCCAAGACGGAACCGCTGCAATGTCGTCAGTGAGGCGATATCATCAAGCGGGCGGGTGCTGGCAAGGAAGTAATATCCCGGCAGCCCGCTCAACTGCACCTGGTCGCGATTTATCCAGACGCCGAGCGTGCGCTGCTTGCGGCGAACCGTCATGTCCACCGGCGGCCCGCGGATAACAATGACAAGGTCCACGTCCTTGTTGGCGGTGGCGGGAGGTTGGTCCTCCAGCGCGCCAAACAGGACAATATCGGTGCCGTTGAAATTCGATGTGATCTGGATGAGATCTGTCGAGAGACCGGAAACGAGTTCCTGGGCTGCGGCCGGACGAGCCACCAACGCGAGTGCTGCGATCGCTGCGGCCATGTTCGATTTCATCGCGTGCCAAAGCATTTTTTCGCGGCGCCGACGCGCCGCGGATGGGTTCCCTTCCCTTCGCGCTTCGCGCTCAGCCGGGAATGACACGTTTTTTTTCATCATTGGGGTTCAGGCAGGCCGAGATCGGTCGCGAACAACTCGGCGGCATAGATCGTGTTCCCGCTGACGGCAAGGCCGATGCCGGTGCGGTCGAAACCGGGAAAGTCCATGTTCATCCGATGATCCGGGCTGTTTTCCCAGATTTTCAGGAAGCCCGATGCGAAGACCTGCGGGTCCATGGGGACACCGGGCGTGAAATATTGCGCGGCGGAATTTTCGCCGACAAAGCCGCGAAATTTCGGATTGTTCAGCAGGGCGTTGACCGCAACATTTCCCTCCGGGTTTTCCACGTCGAAGGAGTTCTTCATCGCCATGTCGTCGGAGTGAACCTGGGCAGCGTGCATCAGCTCCGGATCCAGAATCAGGAGTTTCGCGCCGTTGTTCAGGTGCTCCCGCTCGGCTTCCACAAGCACAAAGAGCCGTGCCTTAATCGCGCTCAACTGGTCGTCAATAGTGGCCTTTGGCACAACCATGGGCATAGGCCGCGTGGCGCAGCCGGCCAGCAGAATCGTTAACAGAATTAAGGAAAATGGCCTCATTTCAGCCAGTTCCATCCTCCAACCTGTACTGCCGTCACCGAAAAATGAACGTGAAGGCTCTGGCTACGTTTAGAATCAATAGTTTGGCCCATACGCCCGCCTGTCAAGCCAGCGCCTGGGCCAAAAGCATGCTGCGGCAGCGCTCAGGATGGTATTTATGGGTTGGTTTGAACCCTCCGCAATGGCAAGAAATTTCGACCTGAGCTTTTTTGCCCCGCTCCTGTCGTCGGGTGACTCCTCCTTTCCCCCGGCGCTGCTCGAACGGCTGAAGAGTTTTCGCATTCTCGAACAGGTCGGCGATCAGGCTCTTCGCCGGCTACTGGCGTCGTCGGAGTGGTTCGGTCTGCCGGGAGGGACACATCTCGCGCGCGACGGCGACAATGACCGCGCCGTCTTTCTGGTCGTGACCGGGTCGCTCGGCGTCTTTGTTGAAAGCGGGAATGGCGGCAAGCGGCAGGTGGCGACCATCCCGGCCGGCGAAACGGTCGGTGAAATGTCTCTGCTCACCGGCGAGTCGCATTCGGCGCTGCTGGTGGCGCTGCGCGATACCGAATTATTGCGGATCGGCGCCAAAGCCTTTGACGGTCTGATCACACGCCACCCCAGGGTGATGTTCAATCTCCTGAAGATCGTGGTTCGGCGGCTGCGCGAGACGACACGCGGAGCGCAGCAGCGGACCCGGCCCAAGACTTTTGCAATGGTACCGTTGCAGCGCGGCGTGCCGGAATTTGCCGCCGTGCGCAGCATGGCCGACGCGCTCGTCAAGATGGGCGCCAAGGCGGCGGTGCTTGATTCTTCCGCCAGCCACGAGACCACTGAATGGTTCAACCGGTTTGAAGCCGAACACGACGTGGTGTTTTATCTCGGCGATCAGCCGGACAGCAGTTGGACCCATTTGTGCCTGCGCCAGGCGGATCGGGTGATGCTGATCGCGCGGTCGGACGAGCCGGAGCCATTACATCCGTTTGAGCGCCGGTTTTTTCAGCGTGAAATGTGTGCGACGCCCGAGTTGCTGTTGGTCCATTCCAAAGGTCAGCGCGCCGGCGGCGTGCCGCGACACATCGAATTCCGCAGCGATCTGTTCGGATCGCATCACCACGTGCGGACGGGCAATATCGAAGACATCAAGCGCCTGGCAAGGTTCATCGCAGGATCGGCAGTCAACATTGTCATGGCGGGCGGCGGGGCGCGTGGATTTGCCCATATCGGCGTCTTGCGGGCGTTGCGCGAGGCAGGCGTGCCGTTTGATTGCGTCGGCGGCACAAGCATGGGAGGAATCATCGCCGCCGGTGTCGCGATGGAGTGGGACGTCGAGGAAATCTCCGAGCGCGTCCGCGATTCCTTTGTCGCCAATCGTCCGCTGTCGGATTTCACCCTGCCACTGATTGCGCTGTTCCGCGGCGCGAAAGTCAGTGGTCTGCTGAAAAAGCATTTTGGCGACGTCCTGATCGAGGACCTGCCGAAGCCATATTTCTGCGTTTCGTCCGATCTGACGACGGGCCGCGACCACGTTCACCGCTCCGGACCGCTCTGGCGTGCGCTGCGCGCGAGCGTAGCCGTGCCGGGGATTTTGCCTCCGGTGGCGGAAGGTGGTCATCTGCTGGTGGATGGCGGCGTGATGAACAACCTGCCGGTCGATGTGATGGCCGCGGATGCGCGCGGACCAATCATTGCGGTCGATGTGTCGGGCGAAATCGATCTCAGATGTGACGACGAACGCTATGGCGAGCGATCGGTGTTCTCGCTGATCATGCAGCGCATGCGCGGCACACCGTCTATCGTCTCGATACTGATGCGCGCAGGCACCGTCGGCAGTGACTCACAGCGCCGGCAAGTGCGCGCATTGGCCGATTTCATCATTGAGCCGCCAATGACGGATATCAGCATCCGGGACTGGAATTCCTATGACCGCATCATCGAGGAAGGCTATGTCTACACGATGCGGGACATCGAAAAGAATGGTGTGCCGCTGTCGGATTCCTGGACCGCCGGCCCGGCGCTTTCGGTAAACCGGACCGGCCATCTCCAATTGCCCGATGAAACGTGAGGCGCGTGCCGCGCTTCAACGTGCCGATAGGCTGAGGGAAAGCGGCGAGCTTCCTTCTGCCATTGCCCAATTGGAGCGCGCGCTCGCGTTGGAACCGGGTTTGTGCAGTGCCCGTCTGGCGCTGGGCAGCGCCTGGCTGGACGCGGGCGAAGCGCACAAGGCGATTGGCATTCTCTCGCCACTGATCAAGCTCCGCAGCGCCTATCGGGCTGCCGCGGAAGAGAAGTTGAAGCTGGCGGAGACGCTCCGCAGCCTGGAGCGGTCGCCGCCCGGCTATGTCCGCCATCTCTTCGATCAATTCTCGCAGCATTACGACCGCCAGATGGTGGAGGACCTCGCCTATCGCGCACCTGCGATTCTCCGGGGATTGGTGGATCTTCTGGCCTGCGCTCCAGCACCTGTCGAGATTCTCGATCTCGGTTGCGGTACCGGCCTCGCGGGAGAGGCCTTCAAACCGCTGGCGCGGCGCCTCGACGGCATCGATCTGTCGCCGCGGATGATCGCGCAGGCAACAGCCAAAACCATTTACGACGACTTGACGGTTTCGGATGCCGAAACCTTCCTGGCAACGCCAGGAAGGGATTACGACCTCGTCATCGCAGCTGACGTGCTGGTGTATTTCGGCGACCTTGCCTCGGTGTTTCACGGTGCAAAACTGAAATTGCGGCCGGGTGGCTGGTTTCTGTTTACGGTCGAAAAACACAATGGCAGCGGGTTTGCGCTTGGGCCAAAGCGGCGCTACCGGCACTCGGCCGATTACCTCCGTGACACGGCGCAGGACGCCGGATTTGACTGTATGGCTCTGATCGATTGTTCCCCGCGCATGGATGCTGGCGAACCGGTCGAGGGCCTCGCGGTGGCTCTGCTCAATAGCTGAATTGGCTTTCAGATGAGGGGTTTGATGCGGTATACCGGCGCCGGACCGCATTTTCTGGCCCGAGCCGGGGACCCCGTCGGGGGAAAATGCTCCTGGGGAATCCAAAGGAGCACTGAAATGATTCGCCGAATTTGCTTTGCCGCCATCGCCACTGTCATCTTCGCCGTGCCGGCTTTTGCCGCCGATGACAAATGTTCGGCGCCCATCGCCCCGGCGATGCCGAAAGACGGAAAGGCGGCGACGGCTGCCGAAATGAGCCAAGCGGCCAAGGACGCAGTCGCGTTCATCAAGGATTCCGATCAATACCAGCTCTGCCTCAAGGCCGCGCTCGACGACAGCGAGAAGCAAGTCAAGGATCTCGACCCGAAGCACGACAAAGACGGTCTGCAGCGCAAGGAGCTGCTGGCGGCGCAGAAGGACCTCACCGCCAAGGCCGATAAGAGCCAGAAGGAAAAGGAAACCGTCGGTAAGGCCTATAATACGGCCGCAGCGGCGTACAAATCCGCCCATCGGTAGACCCTGACGCATCCAATCTGCCGCGGCACGACGAATCGCTTATCATTGCGGGATGAGCGAAGCATTATCGCGCCGGGTGGAACGGCGCACACGGCAGCGTGCGAGCAATCGCGCCGCGATATTGGACGCGGCGAGGCGGATCGCAGCGCAACAGGGCGCGGGCAATCTGTCATTGCGTTCGGTCGCGGCTGAAGCGGGTTACGCACCCGCTTCTGTCTATGAGTATTTTCACAACCGTGCCGAACTTGTGCTGGCGCTCGCCTCCGACGATCTGTCGGCGCTGGCGCGGGAATTGCGGGACAGGAAGAAAAGCGAAGCGCCGGTGCAGGCCGCCGCGGCGGTGGTGTTGGAATTCCTTCGGCACAATCGCGCGCTGCCGGCCGCGGTCTTAAGTCTTGCAGGTGATGCGACGCCGCAGGAGGCGGAGCGGCTTTTCAATGGCAAGCTGATTTCCGCGCTCACCACGTTTGCCGATGCGGCGGGGTTTGGTCCGGTCGGAAACCGCACCCGCCAGGCGGATGTCGTGCTGGCGGTGGCCGCACTGATCGGGCTTTCGGTGCTGGCGCGGTCCGGACGGGTGTCGGCTCTGTCGCTCGATACGGATCTCCTGGTCGAGAGATTGGCTGCCCTGTATTCCACGAGGTAGACTGAGCCAACCGGCGGTGGCCGGAAAATCGGACGGGAGGGTACTGACATGGATGTTCAGCGGCGCGATTTTCTTTTGACCGGCACTCTGGCAGCGGCAGCGGTGGCGAGTACCGCGGCAGCGGCGCAAAGCGCAAATGCACCTGCGGCGCCGGGCGAAACGCGCGGAAGCAGCATCCTGCCCGGCGACGAAAAGGTGCAGTACCAGGGCGGTACAGACGTGAAGCGCCTGAAGATCATCAATACGGCCGAGCTGGAAGTGGAAGCGGAAAAAATTCTTCCCAAAGGTGGCTATGGCTACATCTTCGGCGGTTCCGGAGCGGAATACACCAAGGCCGAAAATCTGCGCGCCATGCAGGCGGTCGGCCTCGAGCCGCATTTCCTGTCGGGAGTGCTGAAGCCCGATCTTTCCGTCACCATCCTTGGATCGAAGCTGCCGTTTCCAATCATCGTCCCCCCAATGGGCGGCCAGGGTCTGGCGCATGTGTCAAAAGAAATCGGCATGGCGCAGGGATCCCAGGCGGCCGGCACGCTGATGGTGCTGTCCATGCAATCGAATGTACCGCTTGAAGATGTCGCGGCGGCGCATCCCGGACCCAAATGGATGCAGTTATATTTCCCGGCCGACCGCGGCTATGCGCGCGAAGTGATCATGCGCGCCAAAGCGGCCGGGTTTACCGCGATTGTGCCGACCATCGATTCCACGCTGGCCTATCCGCGCGACAACAACATTCGCAACAATTTTCGCATCCCGGTGTCGCTCGGCAAAGGCAATTCACCGAAAGACGAGCCCGATCCAGTCAAGGCGGCAGCGATCATGAATCGCCGCAAGGTCGATCTGAACTGGGACGACATGGTTTGGATCAAGGAGCAAACCGGCCTGCCGGTGGTGGTCAAAGGGGTGATGTCGCCGGTGACTGCGAAACAGGCCGTCGAGCGCGGGATTGATGCAGTGTGGGTTTCCAATCACGGCGGCCGCGCACTGGATGGAGTGCCGGCATCGATTTCGGTATTGCCGCGGATCGCCGACGCGGTGAACGGCCGTGTACCGATCGTTTTCGACAGCGGCATAAGGCGTGGACAGGACGTATTCCGGGCGCTCGCTCTCGGCGCCAATGTGGTGGCGTGCGGCCGTCCGGTGCTTTATGGCCTGGCGCTCGGCGGCAATCTGGGCGCGCAAAGCGTGCTCGAATATCTGCGCGACGATCTCTACATCGTCATGCAGCTCGCCGGCACGCCCAATGTGAAAGCCGTTACACGGGATTACGTCGCGCCGCCGCGCGTCGCCTGACCGTTTGGGGATGCGATCTATTCTGCGCCTCGTGACGGCGGCAGCGGTGTTGGCCGTACTGCCGTATCAGCTTCGCGCCGCTGAACTGACGCCGTTTAAGGTTGGCATCGCGGCGCCAACCGTGAACATGCTTCCGTTGTGGGTTGCGCAATCCTCCGGCCTGTTCAGGGCGCGGGGCCTGAATGTCGAGATTTTCGACACTGCGGGCGGTAGCCGCGGGTTGGCGCAAGTGGGAAGCGGCAAATTGCAGGCCATGGTGGTGGGACTCTCCGCCGTTCTGGATGCCAATGGCAAAACCGGCGATTACCGCCTGATTGCATCCGGGGCCAACACCATGAGCTTCCGCTTTTTCGGCGCGAAGGGAATTCTGGGCGCGGATCGGTTGAGAGGCCGGAAAGTCGGAATCAGCAGTTTTGGTTCGGAATCCGACAGCGCGGCGACCATGGCGCTGAAGCGACTCGGATTGACGCGGGCCGATGTGGAAATTGTCGAGGCCGGTGGGACAACGGCGCGTCTGGATGCGCTGAAGTCCGGAAAACTTGCCGCGACTGCGCTGAACGAACCGGCAGACACCGAGGCGAAAACCGACGGGCTGCCACTGCTGGTCGATTTGAAGGCCGATCTGCCGTGGATCTTCACCGCGATTGCGGTGGACCGGAATTATCTCGCCGACCACCGGCAGCAGGCGCTGGCTTTTTTGCGGGCCTATATCGAGGGGATTGATCTCGCTTTATCTGACCCTGCGCGGGCGAGGAAAATTCTCAGCGACGAGTTCAGGGAGTTTTCACCCGCGGCAGTGGATGCGGCCTACGCCGATTTCCGCGCGCGGGTTCCGCGCGACGCGATGCCATCGCGCTCCGGCGCCGAACTGATGCTGCGCGAAACCGGCAATGGCGCAAAACCGCTGACGGATTATATCGACGCTACATTGCTCGACGATCTCCGCCGCGACGGATTTTTCGATGAACTGATGCGGCGCTATCGCGTCCGGTAGTCCAGATGTTGCGGCGCATCACCCGGGTCTTCGTGAAATATGCCGAGCGCTATATTCCCGATCCGTATTTATACGCGCTGATCCTGACCTTCGTCACAGCCATTGCGGCATATATCTGGACGCCGGCGGATCCGGCGAAAATCGCCTCATCCTGGTATGACGGCATATGGGCCATTCTTGCGTTCGCGATGCAGATGGCGCTGATCCTCGCCACCGGCGTGACTTTGGCCGAGGCAGCGCCCGTGCGCCGTCTGCTGCAACGCGTCGCGAGCATACCGTCCGATCAATCCCGCGCCGCGGTGGTGCTGTTCTGGACCGCAGCATTCGCGAGCTGGTTGAACTGGGGCTTTGGCCTCGTCGCCGGTGCGCTGCTCGCGCGCGAAATGGGTAAGCGCATCCGTGATGCCGATTTCGGTCTGCTGGTGGCGGTTGCCTACATGGGAAATATCGTGTGGGCCTCGGGACTCTCGAGTTCGATTGCACTTGCGTCCGCCACGCCCGGCAGCGCGCTCAACATCATCGAGAAAGTGACGGGGCAGATCGCCGGGTTCGATCGGACCATTTTTACCCTCTACAATCTGGCGCCGACGATCCTGGTTTTTTGCCTGCTACCCTTGTTGCTGATCGCCATTGCACCGTCGAAAGACGAGATGCGGCGAGTCGATCCCGAGTTGCTGAAACGCGAAGAAGCATTCGTGGAGGCGCCGGGAGTTACCGGCAGCTTCGCACAGCGAATTGAGAATAGCCCGCTGCTGACGCTGCTGCTGATCGCAATGGGTGCGTTCTATGAAGCGGTGACGATTTCACGCAGCGGATTTTCGCTCGATATCGACGGGATGATCTTCATCGCTTTGATGTTGGGCCTTTTGCTGCACTGGCGCCCGATCCGCTATGTCCGGTCGTTCAATCGCGCGGCGCGCACGGTCGGGCCGATCCTGCTGCAATTCCCGCTCTATGGCGGCATCATGGGAATGATGACAGGAACAGGACTTGCCGCCGTGATCGCGGCCGGTTTCGTCTCGTTTTCGACGCAACGGAGTTTGCCGTTCTGGTCCTTCATCTCATCGAACATCATCAGTCTGTTTGTACCGTCAGGCGGCGGGCATTGGGCGGTGCAGGGTCCGTTCATGGTGCCTGCGGCGGTCAGTCTGAAAGTCGATCCGGCGATGACAGCGATGGCGACCGCGATGGGCGAACAAACCGCAAATATGATTCAGCCATTCTGGGCATTGCCGGTACTTGCCATCGCTGGTCTCGGCGTCAGGGACATCATGGGTTATTGCGTGATGGCGCTGCTTCTCGGCCTGGTGCTGTATGGCGGCGCGCTGCTGCTGTTCGCTTGATATCATGGGTTTGATCCACCGCCGCACATTCCGCATCGAATGGGGACAATGCGATCCTGCCGGGATCGTATTCTATCCAAAATATCTGGAAATATTCGATAGCGGGACGGCACAGCTTTTTGCCCGCACCGGATTGTCTGCGGCGGAGATGCGCGGCGTTTACGGAATTATCGGCATGCCGCTGGTAGAGCAGGGGGCAAAATTCCTGCGGCCGTGCCGCTTCGACGACGAAGTCACGATTGAGAGTGAGGCCGGCGAGTGGGGCCGCGCGAGTTTTGTCGTGAAACACCGGATTTTCAACCGCGACCGGCTGGCAGTTGAAGGATTTGAAAAACGTGTCTGGGCGGCCACGGATGCCAACCGGCCGGGGCAAATTCGGGCCGTGGCAATCCCGCTGGAAGTCGTCGCCTGTCTGTCCGATTCAACGGGCGCGACTTTGTGCAAGCCGGTGCGCTGAATCACGCGCTTCCCGCGACGCCGGAATGGGCGGTGCGGATCGGATGAACGTTCCAGATTTTATCGGCATATTGCCTGACCGCACGATCGATCGAGAAAACCCCGATATTGGCCGTGTTCAAAATCGATTTGCGCGTCCACTGGTCGCGATCGCGGAACGCCTCGTCCACTGCGGTCTGGCAGGCGATGTACGGCGCGAAATCGGCCAGCACGAGAAAATGGTCGCCATACCGCAGCAGCGAGTCGACAATCGGGGCAAACATTGCCGGGCTGCCGGGCGAGAAATAGCCGCCGGCGATCATATCGAGCGCCTGCTTCAGGTCCGCATTGGTTTCGTAAATGCTGCCGGGATTGTACTGGCGCCGGAAGCTTTCGGTCTCGGCGTAATCGCGGCCGAACATGAAGGCATTTTCCCGCCCCACCGCGGCGGCGATTTCGTCGTTCGCGCCGTCATGTGTGCCGATGGTCAGCGCTCCGTTCAGCGCAAGCTTCATGTTTCCGGTGCCTGAGGCTTCGGTGCCGACGGTAGATATCTGTTCGGAGAGATCGGCCGCGGGAATCAGTTCCTGCGCGGTGCTCACATCGTAATTCGGAACGAATGCGATTTTGATGCGCGTGCCGACAAGGGGATCGTGGTTGATCACGTCCGCGACGCTGTGAATGAGGTGAATGATCAGTCTGGCCATGACGTAGCCCGGCGCCGCCTTGCCCGAGAAAATGACAGTCCGGTCCGGCCAGTCCGCGCCGGCTCCCGAACGAATGTGATTGTACCGGGTGATCACGTGCAGCAGGTTCAGCACCTGCCTTTTATATTCGTGGATACGTTTGCACTGAACGTCGAACATCGAATCCGGCGCAACGGCAATACCCAGCCTCTGCTGGATCATGCCCGCCAAAGCGATCTTGTTGGCCTGCTTGATGCACGCAAATTTGGTGCGAAATTCCCCGTCTTCGATCAAGGGCACGAGCTGCGTAAGCTTTCCGAGGTCACGCATCCAGCCGTCGGAAATTCGCGATGTGATGAGTTGCGCCAGCGGCGGATTGGCTTCCAGCAGCCAGGTGCGCGGCGAAATGCCGTTCGTGATCGCGATGATCCTGCCGGGAAGAAACCGGTCGAAATCCCTGAACAGCGTGCGGCGCATCAGCTCCGTATGCAGTTCCGATACGCCGTTCACCTTATGGCTGCCGGTGATCGCGAGATGCGCCATTCGCACCGAGCGCGGGCCGCTCTCATCGATCAGCGACATGCGGCGGAGCAGGTCCAGATCGCCGGGATTGTCGTATCCGACCGCACGCAACAATCGGGCGTTGATCTCATAGATGATTTGCAGATGGCGCGGCAAAACCCGTTCCATCAATTCGACCGTCCAGGTTTCGAGCGCTTCGGACAGCAGCGTGTGGTTGGTGAAGGAGAAGATGCGCACCGTGGTGTCCCATGCCCGGTCCCAATCGAGGCGGTGAATGTCCACCAGCAGCCGCATCATTTCCGGAATCGCCAGCACCGGATGCGTGTCGTTCAACTGGATCGCGATGCGGTCCGGCAGATCATCAAACTGCGCATAGGTTTGTGCGTGGCGTGAAAAAATATCCTGGAGCGACGCGCTGACCAGGAAATATTCCTGTTTGAGGCGCAACTCCCGGCCGCTGGACGTGGCATCGCTGGGATAAAGCACGCTCGACAGAGTTTCGGTGACGCTTTTCTCCTCCATCGCGTCGAGATAGTCGCCCTTGTTGAAGTAGCTCAGGTCGAACTCCTTCGTCGCTCTGGCCGACCACAAACGAACCGCGCTGATGCTTTCGGCGGCGAGGCCCATCACCGGCAGATCGCGCGCCATGGCAATGACATCCGCAGTATCAAGCCAGTGATAGCCCTCGCCACGTTCATCGCGGACGGCGACGACGCGGCCGCCAAACTGGACCCGGTAGGTCGCGTAGGGACGGGCGAATTCCCACGGGCTTTCGCTTTGCAGCCAGTTTTCCGGCTGTTCGACCTGTTCGCCGTTCTCGATCTTCTGCCTGAACATGCCAAACTGGTAGCGAATGCTGTAGCCCAATCCTGCATAGTTGAAGGTGGCCATGGATTCGAGGATGCAGGCGGCGAGACGGCCGAGGCCGCCATTGCCGAGCGCAGGTTCGGCTTCAAATGACCACAGCTCGTCGAGATTGACGCCGAGCTCGCCCATTGCCTCGCGGCAAATGTCGAGCAGACCCTGTGCGTCCAGAAATGCCCGGAGCATGCGCCCCGGCAGCAATTCCATCGACAGGTAATAGACCCATTTCGCCTGCTGCGTGAAATTCCGGCGCCAGCTATTGACCCGTTCGATACTCAGCCTTTCGCGTAACACCAGCGCAAGCGCGTAAAACCAGTCCTGTTTCGAGCAGTAAGACGGATCGCGACCGACCTCGCGAACCATCCGTTGGAGGACTTGCTGTTTGAACGACGCCACATCGAGTGGCTGCGGCTGCTCGATCGGAAAGGGTTGCGGGTCCGTATCGGTCGCCTTCAGCATGTTGCAAAGTTTAGAGCGTGATTCGATTAAATGGAATCGGATCACGCTCTAAATCCTTTGATTGTCGCGCAATCTGCCGGCGAACCGCTCACACTTCGCCGGATTGCCCTCCAGCACATGGTCTTCGTGGAGGATTCGTGTTTCTCTGGGCGAGAATTTGTCGAGGTAACGATGACAGCGGCGGAACAATCAGTTGCGATCGTTGGGCTGCGCAGCCAGTCCGCAACGCGGTGGATCCAGTTGGCACTCGGGCTCATCGCGATGATGTCGATCTCGAGCCCGCAATATGTCTGGACCCTGTTCGTGCCGTCATTCCAGGATGCGACGCATGCAAGTCTGCCTGCGGTTCAGGTGACATTTTCGATTCTCATCGTATTGCAGACCTGGCTCGCGCCGGTGCAGGGCTGGCTGATCGACCGCTTTGGGCCAAAATTCCTGATCGGTTCCGGCGCGGTGTTGAGCGGGCTCGGCTATGTTCTGGCCGCGCAGGCCTCCGATCTGTGGTCGCTCTATATCAGCTATGGCGCATTCTGCGGCTTCGGCACGGGGCTGGTATATATCGGCATCATCGGGTTGATGGTGCGCTGGTTTCCCGACCGGCGCGGCTTCGCGGTTGGACTGGCAGCGGCCGGTTATGGGTTCGGCGCCATTGCGACGACATTCCCAATTACCGGCATGCTGGCCGCTTCCGGTCACCGCCCGACATTGATTCTGTTTGGGGTGATCTTCGCCTGCATCGGCGCCGGCGCAGCTGTGGGTTTGCGGTCGCCGCGACGGGAAGACGTCGGCGGTCTTGCCGCCGGTGCCCGCGTCGCCGTTTCGGCGAAGGATTATGCGCCGGCGGAAATGCTGAAGACGCCGGTGTTCTGGCTGATGTTTCTCATGATGACCATGATGTCCACCGGCGGGTTGATGGTGGTGTCGCAATTCGGTCCGGTGATGAAGGATTTCGGCCTTGCCGGCAGCACGATTGCCGGAATGGCGGCGGTGCCCTTCGCGCTCAGCCTGCAGCGGATTGCCAATGGAGTGACGCGACCGTTTTTCGGCTGGGTGTCGGACCGTGCGGGACGCGAAAACACCATGGCCATCGCGTTTGGCATGGAAGCGCTTGCGGTCTGGCTGATGCTGCTTGCGCGCAGTCATCCGGCTGTCTTCGCAGTGATGTCCGGCATCGTGTTCTTCGGCTGGGGCGAAATTTTCTCGTTGTTTCCTTCGACCCTCACCGACAGTTTTGGCACGCGCTTTGCCACGACCAATTTTGGCTTTCTCTACATCGCGCAAGGGATTGGATCCGTGCTCGGCGGTCCGGTGGCTGCCTGGCTGTTCGAGCAAAGCGGAAGCTGGTTTCCGGTGTTCTGGCTGATCATATTTCTGGATGCGTCAACTGCGGTTCTCGCGCTGATCGCATTGAAGCCGCTGCGCAGTGCATGGCTCCGCGGGACGGCGGTCACGTCTTCCGCGCGATAAGCGCGCGCAGGCGTTCGGGCGTCAGCGGCAGGTCCGTTACCGTTATATCGAACGGCCGGAGCGCATCTTCGACTGCGGATGCGATGGCGGCCAATGCTCCGATGGTGCCGCTTTCGGCGGCTCCCTTCACGCCGAGCGGGTTCAGCGGGGAAGGCGATTCCATATGGTGGATTTCGATGCGCGTCATGACATCGGAGGAGGGCAGGAGGTAGTCGGCCAAAGTCGTGGTCAGGGGTTGGCCGTCGATGTCGTACTGCATGTGCTCAAACAGGGCGGTGCCGATTCCGTGGGCGACCGCTCCGGCAACCTGTCCTTCGACCAGCATGGGATTGATCATGCGCCCGCAGTCATGGACGACGAGGTAGCGCAGCAGCGAAATCCGGCCTGTATCGGTGTCGACATCAACCTCGCAGATATGGGTGCCGTTGGTGTAGGCGAGGCCTGACGGCTGGAAATCGACGCTCGCGGCAAGTCCCGGCGGCAGGTCGCCGGGAAGCGCCATGCCGGGCGTTCCAGCCAGTGCGCGGGCGATATCCGCAAGTGTCAGCTCGATGCCCTGCATGCCGCGCCTCTTCACCTTGCCGGCGGAGAGCACGAGATCATCGGCGCCGATTTTCAGCATCGCCGATGCGGCTTTTATCGCCTTGGTTGCGACGTGGCGCGCGGCCTGTGATGCGGCATTGGCCGCGGTGACCGCTTGCCGGCTGGCGAAGGCGCCGAGTCCGAGAGGTGATGCGGACGTATCGCCATCGACAACGCGAATGGACTTGGGGTCGACATCGAAAACTTCCGCGGTCACTTGCGCCAGCATGGATTTCAGTCCCTGTCCCTGCGCGGTTGCGCCGGTGGTGACCGTAATCGCGCCCGACGGCCCGACCCGGACCGCGGCGCTTTCAAATGGCCCGCGACCTGTGGCTTCGACGTAATTGGCGAGGCCGATGCCGGGGTAACGTGCCGATTTTCGCGCGGCCGCCTGACGTGCGGGAAAATCGTCCCAGCCCGCCAGCGACAGCGCACGGCGCTGACATTCCGGATAGTCGCCGCTGTCATAGATCATGACACTGCCGTCGCGCTGCCGCACTTCGCTCGCGTAGGGCATGCGTTCGGCGGGAATGAGATTGCGGCGGCGGATTTCGTCGCGCGCAATACCGAGCCTCACCGCGATGCCATCCAGCAGGCGCTCCATCACCAATGTGCCCTGCGGCCGTCCGGCGCCGCGCGTTGGTGCCGCAGGCGTGAGGTTGGTCAGGCACAGCGATGCGGTGACATGGCAGGCCGGAAGAATATAGGGCCCGATCATATTGGTGAGCGCGTTGTAAGGAAGCGCGACACCGTAAGGCGTATTGGCGCCATGATCATGAAACATGGCGCCGCGGATCCCCCGCAGCCGGCCATCCGCATCGCAGGCAACCTCCATGTCCCAGACCTGGTCGCGTTCTGCCGCCGTGGCCACGAAATTTTCCTGCCGGTCCTCGGTCCATTTGACCGGCTGCTTCAGCTTCAGTGCCAATGCGGGCACCACGAGTTCTTCCGGATGAAAAACCGCCTTTGGACCGAAACCACCACCGACATCGGGCGCAGTCACCCGCACAGCGGATTCGCTCAAGCCCAATGCCGAACACAGAATGGTTTTGGCGCGATGCGGCATTTGGGTGCTGTCCCAGAGGGTGAGAAGCTGTTCGGCTGCATCAAACCGGGCCAGCACACCGCGCGATTCGATCGATCCTCCGATTCCTTTGTGCAGCCGGAATGTCAGCGCGAGCCTGTGGGCCGCGCCGGTGAAGGCGTGTTCGATGTCGCCGTAAGCAAGAATATGCCGCGCAACCAGATTGTCGGGACAATCGAGACGGGCACGCGGTGCGGCGGCGGACAGACCCGCAACCGGATCTGTGACGATGGGCAGCGGTTCAGTTTCGAGTGTGATGAGCCGCGCCGCATCTTCCGCTCTCGCTCGGCTGTCAGCCACAACCACCGCAACCGGTTCGCCGACATAAGTGAGTTCGTCGCGCGCAAGCGGGGATGGCGCGGCCTCGAAGCGGATGGCAGATGATGGCAGCGACAGCGGAATATGATCTTGCGTCAGCAATGGACGAATGTCGGCGAACGTGAAGATTCCGCGCACGCCAGGAACGGATTGCGCTTTGGAAATTTCCACGCGAATCAGCCGGGCATGGGCATGCGGACTGCGCAGGAAAACGGCATGCAGCGCACCAGCAACGGGAACGTCGTCGATGAAGCGTCCGCGCCCGCGCAACAGGCTCGCGTCTTCGACACGCAGCATGTTTTCTCCGACCCGGGGCGTTCCGACAATCGCGTTTGACAACCTGCGTCCGCTCCGTTCAGCCTAAACCAAATTCTTGAGGCAGAAGACTGTGAGTGATCACCGATTGCAACATGCGGCGAACTGGGAATCGCGATTTACCGTGAACGGCGTGGCGCCGGGCGACTTCCACGATGTGCTGTCGTCGCTGACGGACTGGGACGGTTGGTGCCGGGCGTGGTCGGCGCGAGCGCGGGTGCATGAGGATCTCGGCCGCGAAGCGCTGGAACAGAAGTGCTTTGTGTCGGCCGCCGGGCATTTGTCGCGTGCCGCAGTCACCTATCATTTCGCCAAATATCTGTTCGTGCAGGATATGGCGCAATTACGCGCCGCGCATATCAAGGCGGTGGACTGTCTTACCGCCGCACTGCCTTATCTCGATCCGCCGGGCGAGCGCGTGCTGATCCCGTTCGAGCGCACCAAGCTCGCCGCCACGTTGCGCCTACCGCGGCGAGACGCGTCCGCGCGCGTGCCGCTGGTGCTGATGACCATGGGACTCGATTCGGCAAAAGAGGAATTGCTGACATTCGAAATGGATTTCCTTGACCGCGGCATGGCGATCCTCGCATTCGACGGGCCGGGGCAGGGCGAAGCGGAATACGACCTGCCAATCCGTTACGATTACGAAAACGCCGTTGGGCCGGTGATCGATTGGGTCGAAGCCAATGTCCCGGCCGTCGATTGCAACCGCATCGGCATCTGGGGCATCAGCCTGGGCGGCTATTACGCGCCGCGGGCCGCTGCATTCGAGCCCCGGATCCGGGCATCGATCGCGAATTGCGGGCCGTATAACTGGGGCGCGCTGTGGGACAAACTGCCAGCGCTGACCCGCGCCGCCTATGTCCGACGCAGCCATAGCATTAATGAAGCCGAGGCCAGGGAAAAGGCTTTCACCCTGTCGCTTCAGGGAATCGGTAGCCGGATCAAGTCCCCGGTCTATGTGATTGCCGCAGGGCTGGACCGGCTTTGTCCGCCTGAAGATGCGCGGCGCCTGGCGCAGGAGATAGGCGGGCACGCGGAATTGCTGGTGGTCGAGGACGGCAATCATGTCGCGCACAACCGCTTCTACAAATACCGCGGCAAATCGGCCGACTGGATGGCGCGTCAATTGATGCGATAATGATGCGATGCCCCTTTTGGATTGGGAGAAACAGATGTTGAGGAACGTCACCGCAGGATTTGTGCTGGTACTCGCCACCTTCACGCTGGGAGGTCCACCGGCTTTGAGTGCGCAAGGGCCGGAAGTTATCCGTAAAATGCTGATACAGCACGATCTGCCGGTACAGGGGTGGACCTCCGGCCTGATTTCGGTGGAAATCCCGGTCGGTGGGCGCGAAGGACGGCATACGCATCCGGGGCCTTTGTTCGTCTATGTGACGGAAGGTGCGTTCAC
>DASUHP010000013.1:0-4582 GCA_036273455.1 Micropepsaceae bacterium
AGCACGACCAGCCGTGAATTTGCAATCAGCCGCTGATACTGGCGCACCTTCTCAACCGATTGCAGTGCGCTTCTGTCGGAAGTCATGATCAGCGCCGGCGCCCGGATGCGCTGCAACACCCCCTCGCGCGCGAGATCGAATTTCGACAGCACGAAGTCCAATCCTTTCTTTCCCTCCTCCGGCGCGTCGGCGAACATCTTGTTCCAGTAGTCGATCATTTCCCTGGACGCGTGCGAGCCCAGCCGGTCGCGTTGCGGAATTGGCGAGGGATTGGAGATCTGAATCACCGAGGCAGGGCCACTGACGATGGAAAGCGTCAGAGTTCGCTCTGGATAATCGGCTGCGAATTGCATTGCGATCGCGCCACCGGTCTTGGCGCCGATAATGTGAGCCTTGTTCGCACCGGCTTTGTCGAGGAGGCCGGCGATGAACGTCGCGAGATTCGGCAGCGACCAGACAAATCCGGGTGGTACTCTGGAGCGGCCAAAGCCCGGCAGATCGGGCCGAATTACGCGGAATTCGCGGCCCATGCCCGGAATCCAGCCATACCAGACAATACTGGACTCATCATTGCCGTGGATGAGGACGGCACATTCCGGAATGCGCCACGGCTCTCCGAACCAGTCTTCGCGATAGAACAGATCGTCCGTGACTTCGCCCGGGACGGTGGTTTGCGCTGCGCGCAGCGGTACCGAATCGAGAGCGCTTAGACCAAGCATCGCTGTGGCGGTCGTCCCGCTGTGCAGAAGATCCCGGCGGGAAATTGTGGTCTGCATGGCACTGCCCTCTTTGAGCCTGTAGTATTTTACTCCCACCTTGCGGCGGGCCGAATGTATTTGTCAGGGCATGACCGTGATGGCCGGTGAGAAGACGCCGGCAACCCGATCGAGGTGCGGGTCGAGAACATATCGCAGCTCTTCGATACGCTGGATCCGTTCCCGTTTCCTGAGCGCGATCTCGACAGCGACGCGGAAGAATACATCGTCGGCTGGGCGCGCGAGTTGCCTCACGAACAGCCGATCAGGCTCATCGTGCATGTCACCGGCGGGCAGGCGACCGAGCAGGAATCGAGTCTCGTCGGTACGGCACTGAATCGTTATTTCGAATACCGTGCCGGAATCATCTCGCGCGACCTCAATGAATTATTCCGGGTCGGTCGGACCGCCCTCCTGATCGGACTGTCGGTCCTTGCACTTTGCCTGGTTCTGGCCCAGTTCACCGCACGCCGGATTGGCGATACCGAACTGGGCCAGTTCCTCCAGCAGAGCCTGATCATTCTCGGCTGGGTCGCCAACTGGAAGCCGATCGAAACCTTTCTCTATGCTGGTGGCCGCTGGTTCGGCGCCGAAATCTCTATCACCGCTCGCCGCCGCAAATGTCGAGATTCGGCATCACGCGTAACGATCTACTGGTTGATCTCCGGCTCGACCAGTTTGGCGAGATTTTGCAACGACTGCTGCCAGCCGAGATAGCACGCTTCCTGGGGAATGATGTCGGGCAGCCCTTCCTGAACGATGTTCAGCTCGGTCCCGATTTGCGCTTTCCGGATGGTCACCGTCACCTGGATGCGGCCGGGAAGATTCGGATCGTCGAATTGGTCCGAGTAGCGCAGCCGTTCATTGGGCACGAGCTCGAGATATTCACCACCGAAGGAATGGCTTTGGCCGTTTGTGAAATTCCGGAATGACATCTTGTATGCACCGCCGACCCTCGGCTCGAGCTGCTGAACCGTGCAGGTGAATCCGTCCGGCGGCAGCCACTTCGCCAGCGCGTCGGGCTCGAGAAATGCGCGATAGATTCTCTCCGGCTTGGCCGTCAGAACGCGATGGAGGCGGATTGTGTAAGGCATGGTGATTTGTCCTTTCCCTTTGTCTGCGGTTGAGTAAAACGGAAACTTCGAATTGGCGAAAACCGCGACCGGGTTCGAAAACTCACCGGCAGCGTCTCACCCGATAGTCGTGGGCGCAAACGCGAAATCGACAGTTGCCGAAATTATTTTTGCCGGGCTGGAGTAGCGAAGGCCCGGTGCACAACCCGAGGGTAGAAATGAAAATCGTGATGATGGGATCGGGTGGCGTTGGCGGCTTTTTCGGCGCCAAACTTGCGGCCGGCGGAGCCGATGTGCATTTCGTCGCGCGCGGCAAGCATCTCAATGCCATGCGCACACATGGTCTGACCATCGAGGGACCGGCGCCGCTGCATCTGGCGAAAGTGCAAGCCACCGATGACCCGTCTTCCATCGGCCCGGCGGATTTTGTCCTGGTCGGTATCAAGCTGTGGGACACCGCCTCAGGGATCGAACAGATCAGGCCGATTGTCGGACCCAATACCTGCGTCATCTCCTTTCAGAATGGCGTATTGAAAGACCGGTATCTCCGGGAAGCATTCGGCGATTCACGCATCATGGGCGGGGTTGCCTATATGGGCACCGCGATTGACCGCCCCGGCGTCATCCGGCAGACAGGGCCGATGCAGCGCCTGCTGTTCGGTGAATTCGACGGAACGCCTTCCGCTCGTGGGCAGCGGTTGTTGGACGCGTGCATGAAAGGTGGAATTGCCGCCGAATTCAGCCCGAACATCCAGCGCGAGATCTGGCAGAAATTCGTCTTCCTCGTCGGCCTTTCAGGCACCACGACGACGATGCGCACCACCATCGGACCGATCCGGGAGAATGCCCAAACGCGCGCTTTCCTGCGCGATGTCATGCGGGAAGTCGTTGCCGTCGGACGTGCACATGGCATCGATCTGCCGGCCGATTACGCCGAGCAACGCCTCGCGCTGATCGACAATGTCGCTTACGACATGACGTCGTCCATGCATCATGATCTCCAGCACGGAAACCGGCTCGAGGTGAGGTGGCTGTCGGGAGGCGTCGTGGAATTGGGGGACGCCGTGGGCGTGCCGGCGCCGCTCAACCGTGCAATCGCCGATATTCTCGCCCTGCATGCGAGCGGCGGCGCGAAGTGACAACAGGCGCGGAAACCAGTCTTCCGGTGCTGACGGTCCGCTCGTTGCGCGTAACACCCATTCTCGTTCCGATGAACTACGCCCTCGGCACGAGTGCCGCCCGCGTGACCGAAGCGCCGCTGCTGTTGGTCGATCTCGAGACCGAAGAAGGCGTCACCGGGCGAACCTATTTGTTCTGCTACCGGCTTTCCGGCGCGCGGGCCATCGCATTGCTGCTTGAGGATGCGGTGTCGCTGGTCAGGGGCGAACAACTCCGCCCTCAGCAGATCGCAGCAAAACTGGCGCGCAACTTCACGCTGATTGGTGTGACCGGCACGGTGAGAATGGCGCTGTCCGGTCTCGATGCCGCAATGTGGGATGCACTTGCCGTTGCCGCGCGGCTGCCGCTTGCATCATTGCTGGGTTATTCACCACGTCCGATCCGCGCCTATAATTCCTGCGGCCTGGGGCTGATGGGGCCCGCCTTGCTTGCCGATGAGGCGGCACGCCTCACCGCGAACGGGTTCAAAGCGGTCAAATTGCGGCTCGGCTATCCCACACTCGCCGAGGATGTGGCGGCGCTGAAAGCCGTGCGCGGCCGCATCGGCACCGAAATCGATGTCATGGTCGATTACAATCAGATGCTGACGGTTGAAGAGGCTCTGCGGCGTGCTTATGCGCTCGGCCGGGAAGGAGTGCTGTGGCTCGAGGAGCCGATCCGGCACGACGATCTCGAAGGCAATGCCGAAATCGCCGCAGCAACATCGATTCCATTACAGCTTGGGGAGAATTTCAATGGTGTGCCGGCGATGGCGGCCGCACTACGCGCGCGCGCCTGCGGGCTTGTCATGCCCGATCTCGCGCGGATCGGCGGCGTGACTGGCTGGATGGATGCGGCGAGTCTGGCGGCGGACCAGGGCATTGCAATGTCGTCGCATCTGTTTCCCGAAGTCAGCGCCCATTTGCTGGCGGCGACGCCATCCGCCGATTGGCTGGAATATGTCGATTGGGCCGATGCATTCGTGCAGGAGCCGCTCAAAATTATGGACGGCATGGCCATCGTTCCGGACCGGCCGGGCAGCGGACTTGAATGGGACGTGCGGGCGGTCGAGAGATTCCGTCTGACGTGACGGGTCACCCGATCAGCAATATCCAGGGAATGCCGACGGCCAGGAATACCGCGAAAAAAATCAGGCCGAAAATTCCGCCCAATCTCCAGTAATCGCGCGCCGGCAGGTAACCGCTGCCATAATAGATCGGGCTTGGGCCGGCTCCGTATGGTGATACGACACCCATGATGCCGATCGTGAGGCAAAGCAGCAGCGCGCATTGATAAACCGGAATCCCCGGAATTTTGACGCCCGCCGCCAGCATCACCGGCAGCAGCGCCGTCGTATGCGCGGTGACACTGGCGAACATGTAATGCGAGAAGAAAAACAGGGCGATGAGGATCGTCATTGCGATCATGGGCGAGATGCCCGCAAGCTGGCCGGCGAAAGTTTCGGCGAACCATTTGACGAAACCAACCCTGCTGAGGCCATCGGCGAGCGTGACCAGTGTCGCGAACCACACCAGCGTGTTCCACGCCGAGCGATTGTGCAGAATGTCCTCCCAGCTGAACACCCGGGCGACCAGC
>DASUHP010000014.1:0-3511 GCA_036273455.1 Micropepsaceae bacterium
ATGACGGCACTTGACGGAATTGTTCCGACCCACACCAGCTATGCGCTTTCGTTTCGCGGCACGGATGGAACCGTCGGAGAGACCCGCTCGATGCTGTCGGTTACGGGAAAAGTGCGGCGCAGCCGTCCGATCATGCTGGACGCATTCCGTTTTCTGAAATCCGTGACCGGCCGCACCGCAAAAGTCTGCATCCCCTCGCCTACCTGGGTCCACATGCGCGGCGGCAGCAAAACCGTGCGTGGCGACGTCTATCCCGATATCGAAGAATTCTGGGACGATGTTGTGCGCGCGTTCCATGACGAAATCCGGGACCTGGCTGCGGCGGGTTGCACCTACCTGCAGCTTGACGAAATCAGCTTTGCTTTCTTGTGCGACCAGACGATCCGCGATCGAATCGCGGCCGATGGTTTGAATGCTGACCAATTGATTGCGGACTATGCGCGCGTGGTCGACCGCATCGCAGCGGGTGCGCCGGACAGCATGACGGTCACTGTTCACACCTGCCGCGGCAATTTCCAGAGCATGTGGATGGCCGAAGGCGGCTATGACCGCGTCGCAGCCAAGGCATTTGCCCAACCGTCGGTGGACGGATATTTTCTCGAATTCGATACCGAGCGTGCCGGCGGATTCGAGCCGTTAAGCGCGATCCCGCGCGACAAACGCGTCGTGCTGGGGATTGTGAGCTCAAAAAATCCGCAAATCGAGAAGAAAGACGATTTGAAGCGGCGCATCGAGGAAGCCGCAAAATATTTTCCGCTGGAACAGCTCTGCTTATCCCCGCAATGCGGTTTTGCCAGCACCCATCATGGCAATCGCGTCAGCGAAACTGTCGAACGGCGCAAACTCGAATTGATCGTCGAAACCGCGGCAGAAATCTGGGGCACCGCTGCCTGAGCTCGCGGAGACGCGGAGATTTCCAGTGCGAATCCCATTGGCTCTCGCGAGGCACCACAAGTACCTCCGTAAGCTCCGCATCTCTGCGGCTCCGCGTGAAAAATTTCAGCTTTGAGCAAACGCCGCTCCAGATGTAGATCAGGCTTTCTTTTCCGGCTGGACGATTCGGAGGTGCAATTCGCGCAATTGGCGCGGGCTGACTTCCGAAGGTGCACCCATCATCAGGTCCTGCGCCTGCTGGTTCATCGGGAACATCGTCACTTCGCGAATATTCGGAACATCGGCCAGCAACATGACGATGCGATCGATTCCGGGCGCCGTGCCGCCATGCGGCGGTGCGCCATAGCGAAACGCGTTCAGCATTCCGGAAAACCGCTGTTCGGTCTCGTCGCGGGAGTAGCCGGCAATTTCAAAGGCCTTGAGCATGACATCCGGACGATGATTGCGAATCGCGCCAGAGGAAAGCTCTACCCCATTGCAGACGATGTCATACTGAAACGCCTTGATGCCGAGGATCGTGTCCTTGTCCTGAAGATCGAGCGCGAGGAATTTGTCGCGGTTGAAATTCGGCATCGAGAATGGGTTGTGCGAGAAGTCGATTTTCTTCTCGTCCTCATTCCATTCGTACATCGGGAAATCGACGATCCAGCAGAACTCAAAGCAGTCCTTGCGCGTGAGCGAAAGCTCGTTGCCGGCCTTCAGACGTGCCAGACCGGCGAGCGTTGCGGCACGTGCAATCTTGTCGGCCGCAAAGAATACGGCATCACCCGGCTTTGACGCCGTCAGCACTGCGAGTTGTGAGAGAGCGTCGTTGGACAGAAATTTCGCAATGGGCCCTTTGCCCACCGTGCGGCCATTCTCCTCTTCGAAGACGATATAGCCGAGCCCGGCAGCGCCTTCACCGCGCGCCCATTCGTTCATTCGGTCGAACCAGGAACGCGGCTGCGCAGCAGCGCCCGGCGCGGGAATGGCGCGGACGGTCTCTTTGCCCTTGAACGCCTTGAAAGTGACGTCCTCTCGGTTGAACACCTGTGTGACATCCGCGATCATGATCGGGTTGCGCAGATCGGGCTTGTCCGAACCGTAGAGCAGCATCGATTCCGCATAGGGAATCCGCGGGAAAGGTGGCGGCGAAACCGCGCGGTTGCCGGCGAATTCCTTGAACACTCCGTGCAGCACCGGCTCCATGGCGGCAAACACGTCGTCCTGGGTTACGAAGCTCATTTCCACATCGAGTTGGTAAAATTCGCCGGGACTGCGGTCCGCGCGCCCATCCTCGTCGCGGAAGCATGGGGCAATCTGGAAGTAGCGGTCGAAGCCGGCGACCATAATGAGCTGTTTGAATTGCTGGGGCGCCTGCGGAAGGGCGTAGAATTTGCCCGGATGCAAGCGCGAAGGAACCAGAAAGTCACGCGCACCTTCCGGGCTTGATGCCGTGAGGATCGGCGTCTGAAATTCCATAAAGCCGCCCTCGGTCATGCGCCGGCGGATCGATTGAACGACCTGCGATCTGAGGACGATGTTTTGGTGCAGACGTTCGCGCCTGAGGTCGAGGAAGCGGTAGCGCAACCGGGTTTCTTCGGGATAATCGAGATCGCCAAAAACCGGCAAGGGCAGTTCTTCGGCGCGGCTCTGAATCTCGACTTCCTCGATCCTGACCTCGATTTCACCGGTCGGCAGCCCCGGGTTTACCGTGTCGCTGCTGCGCGCCACCACCGGCCCTGTCAGCGTGAGCACCCATTCCGAGCGCGCCTCCGATGCCGCGGCAAAGGCCGGACTATCCGGTTCAACAACGCATTGCGTCAGGCCGTAATGATCGCGCAGATCGATAAACAGTAGCCCGCCATGGTCGCGTGCGCGATGCACCCATCCCGACAGTCTGACCCGCTCGCCGACATTGGAACGGCGCAGTTGGCCGCAATTCCTGGTGCGGTACGGGTGCATATCTCATCCTCAGCCGAAGCCGGCGTTTTTGGGAAGCCATCCGGGTGAAGTCAAGGGGCTGCCCGTGATGGGACCGTTCCGGTTTGGGGCGACAAGGCCACCCGTTTTCCGATAATTAGCGTGCATGCGAATCATTACGACGACCGGAGATCTCGCCACATTCGTCGCCGAACTGGAGCAAGGCCCATATGCGGCGATCGACACCGAGTTCATGCGCGATCAGACCTACTGGCCGAAGCTGTGCCTGGTGCAGGCTGCCGGGCCAGGCGCAGCGGCCATTATCGATCCGCTGACACCCGGGATCGAGCTGGACCCCTTATACCGCCTGCTGGCCAATCCTGCCGTCGTGAAGGTCTTTCACGCGGCGCGACAGGATATTGAAATCTTCCACCATCAGGGCGGGGTCATCCCGGAACCGTTTTTCGATACGCAGATCGCTGCGATGGTGTGCGGTTTCGGCGAGGCCGCATCATACGAAACGCTGGTTCGCAAACTGGGCAAAGCCGATATCGACAAGTCGGCCCGGTTCACCGACTGGAGCCGCAGGCCGTTATCGAAACGTCAGCTTGAATATGCGCTTTCGGACGTGACGCATCTGCGTCAGCTATATGAGATCCTGTCGGCGGAACTGGCGAAAACCGGGCGCACAACCTGGGTCGAAGAAGAAGAAGCC
>DASUHP010000015.1:0-13679 GCA_036273455.1 Micropepsaceae bacterium
AGCGGTCCGGACCTTCATCGTCTTCTTCGACTTCGACAAGTCGAACCTGACGGCCGAAGCGCTCCAGGTGGTCCAGCAGGCAGTTCAGACGGCCCGGACAACCGGTATGGTTCGGATCGTCGTGACCGGCCACACCGACACGGTGGGTTCGCTGGCCTACAACCAGCGCCTGTCGGAACGCCGTGCCGATGCGGTCAAAGCCGAGATGGTGCGCGAAGGCCTCAATGCCAACGACATCACCACGGTCGGGCGCAACTTCGCAGAGCCGCTGGTCCCGACCGGACCGGGCGTCCGCGAACCGCAGAACCGCCGCGCGGTCATCGACCTCGGCCAGTAACTGCCATCATCGCCGGGAAAGGGGCGGACTTCGGTCCGCCCCTTTTTTTGTCCGATGGCGTTATCGTCAAGTGGAAGAGGAATGGCCGGGACTACTTTCATTGATCAGCCATGAAAACGTCGCAGCGCAGATATTCCACTCGGGCGGTTGAGTGTGTTTCCGCCGCCGCTTTCGCGCGCGCACTGGATGTTGTCCGCGCGGCCGTTGTTGCGCCAAATGCCGGCATTTTCGGTCCCGCGTCCATGACCTGGCGCATCACCCGGGAGTCCGCGATGTTTCTGGGTGCCGGGCGCGCCTTGCTGCTGCAACTTGCGCATCCCTGGGTGGCGGCCGCTATCGCCGAACATTCCAGGGCTATTGCCGATCCATTTGGCCGCTTTCACCGGACATTCGATACGGTCTTCACCATGGTGTTCGGCACGCTGGACCAGGCGCTTTTCGCGGCGCGCAGGCTGCACTGCCGTCACGCGCAGATCGGCGGCACATTGCCGGCTGCGGCGGGCCGGTTTGCGCGCGGATCGCGTTACATTGCAAACGACGCTGCTGCTATGCGCTGGGTGCATGCCACGCTGGTCGAAACTGCATTGCTGGCCCACAATCTGGTTTGCCCGCCGCTCACCACGAAGGAACGCGAGCAATATTGGGCCGAATCCCGGTTGTTTGCAGCCCTGTTCGGCCTCGACCCGGCAGACCTGCCGCGCGATTGGCGGTCATTCAGATCGTATACGGAACAGATGGCCGGTTCCAATGTGCTGACCGTCAGCGATGCAGCGCACGAGATCGCAAACATATTATTTCGCGGAACCCCGGCATGGTACCGCGCACTGACGGCCGAAATGCTGCCGCCGCGGCTGCGGGCAGAGTTTGGATTTGTACATGGACGGCGCGAGCGTGAATCGGTGCGTCGCATCCTCGTCTGGCTGCGCCGGACCTACCCCATGATCCCGAGCGGCGTGCGCATGGTCGGGCCTTATCAGGAAGCTGTTGCCCGGCTGCGCGGCAGATCGCAGCCAGGCGTGACGACGCAACTGCTCAACCAGTTGTGGATTGGACGGGCGAGGATGGGGGCTGGCTAAAGCCGCTTGACCAACCTCCGGTACATCAGCGGCCGTAGCGCGCCTGGCCGGTTGACATGGCCTTGCCGTTTGCCATGTCGTCGCTGGTGACAGTGAATTTCTTCGCGGCGGCAGCATCGGCCGAATGGTGCAAGCCGGCGGCGAGGACAACTGCAACGGCGGGCAAAAGCAATTTCTGCAACATGAATCACTCCCGATGAATCGATTAACGAAGGAATAAAAACGGACCTGCCAGTGGCAAGCCCGTCGGCATTCGGAGATCACAGGCGAGTGAGGCACGGCAAAAATCCCGTTTTGGCGCCGCGGCCCAGGGATTTACCGCCGCCGGACGATTGCGAAACCACGGCGCATGGGCCTAAAATCCGGCCCAAGGGGCTTTGACGTAACCGGCCGAACTCGTGAACCGATCAGTGCAAATCCGGACTCGCACCGAGCTCGCGCGCAATCTTGTCGCGCTGCTGGTCGCGTTTGCCTTCGCGCTGCAATCGTTTGTGACGCAGACCCACATCCACCGCGTTCCGGTTGGTTTTGACGGGCCGGCCATCGTCAAAATCGACAGCAGCGGTCCCGCGGGCAACAAGGCGCCGGCGGACAACAGCCCTCTCGATTGCCCCTATTGCCAGGCCATTGCGCATAGCGGTTTGTTCTTCATGCCGGCGGCGCCGCTGCTTCGGCTGCCTGCGGAATTGGCGCAAACAATCATTGCGCCGGATTTCATCCAGATCATCAAAAGCGCCGCGATCCTTCACCAGCGAAGCCGCGCACCACCGCTCTAATCCATACATCCGATAAGGCGCAGCCGTTTTTGCGGCTGCTGTTTGCTTCGTCCGGCAGAATTCTGCCGGACGGGCGGACCAAAGGACCGTCCGGTTATGGCGTTCCCTCGAGTGGTGCACAATGAAGCAAGAAAACACAGTTCATATTGCGGGCCGGTTACGGAAATCGAGATGGTTGGCCGGCATGGCACTGCTGGCCTTGCCGCTTTCGGCTTGCGCTGTCGGCCCGGACTTTCACAAACCGGCGCCACCCCCGGTGACCACTTATCAGCCGGTGCCCCCGAACACGACCAGCGCAACGCCCAATGTGGCGGGGGGAGACGCGCAGACATTCGCGGAAGGCAAAGACCTGGTCGGCGACTGGTGGACTTTGTTCCATTCACAGCCATTGGACGATCTGATCCAGAAGGCGCTGGCCAATAATCACGATCTCAAGGCGGCCCAGGCGGCGCTCAAAGTTGCGCATGAGAGCGCGCTCGCCCATCGCGGCGTGTTCCTGCCCTCGGTTCAGGCGGGATTTTCGGCCAATCACCAGCAGCAACCGGGAAGTCTGGCGCCGGTCCCGAACACGAATGTATTCCAATATGACTTATTCACGCCGCAACTCAGCATTTCCTATACGCCGGACGTGTTCGGACTGAACAGGCGTTCGCAGGAATCGCTGAACGCGCAGGCACAGGCCGCCCGCTATCAGATGCTGGCGACCTACACGACGCTGACGGCCAATGTGGTGGTGACGGTCATCCAGGCCGCGGCCCTGCAAAGCCAGATCGATGCCACGCACCAGCTGATCGAGACCGACACCAATATCGTGAAGATTTTGCAGTATCAGCTCGACAAGGGCTATGCCAGCCGTGTCGATCTGGCGGCGCAGCAGGCGCAACTGGCGCAGACCACGGCCACCCTGCCGCCGCTGCTGAAACAGCAGGCGCAGCTGCGCGATCTTCTGGCCACTCTTGCCGGGCTGTATCCCAGCCAGGCGCCGGCGGCCAGTTTCGATCTGACGACGCTGCAACTGCCGACCGATCTGCCGCTGAGTCTGCCGTCCCAACTCGTCGAGCAGCGGCCCGACGTGTTACAGGCCGAAGCAAATCTGCATTCGGCGAGCGCCCAGGTCGGTGTCGCCGCGGCAAACCGCCTGCCCAATTTTCTGCTGACTGCCGATATCGGCAGCACGGCGCTCCAGATCGGCCAGGTATTCGCCTCGGGCACTGGCTTTTTTGGTCTCGGTGCCGCGCTGACCGCGCCCATTTTCGAAGGCGGAATGCTGAAGCATCAGGAGCTCGCGGCAAAAGCCGCCTATGAGGAAACAGCGGAGCAATATCGCAGCACGGTGCTGAATGCGTTGCAGAATGTGGCCGACACGCTGGCGGCGCTGCAGCAGGATGCCGACGGGCTGAAAGCGTCGGCGGCCGCCGAGACGGCATCGAAAACCTCGCTCGACCTCGCGCAAAAGCAGGTTGAGGACGGATATAGCGGTTATCTCAGTCTGCTGAATGCGCAGCAGAGCTATCAACAGACTCGTATCGCGCTGCTCCAGGCCGAAGCCAATCGCTTTGCCGATACCGCGGCGCTGTATCAGGCCCTGGGCGGCGGCTGGTGGCATCACCCCGAGCTGGCGGAGAACAAAGATGCGCACTGAAATGGCTGTGCGCCTGTCGTTCTTTGCTGCGGCGCTGGCGCTGTTGCTCTCTGCCTGTTCGCCCGGCGATGCGGGTCAGGCTCCTCCTGCCTCTGTGCCGGTGCCGAAGAATGTCAGTTTGACGCCCGATCAGCGGCAGCACATCACGCTCTACACCGTCGCGCCGGCCAATTACCGGCGCACGATCGAAACCACCGGCGCGGTCGATTTTGACGGCGATCAGTCCACCAGCGTGCTGGCGCCGATATCGGGACCCGTGTCGCGGTTGCTGGTTTCGGTCGGACAGCGCGTGAAAAAGGGAGATGTTCTGGCGCTGGTGGAATCACCCGATTTCGCGACCGCCGTCAGCACCTATCGCAAGGCGATCGCAACGGCGAAGACCACACGCCGTGTCGCCGACCTCGACAAGGACCTGTTCTCGCATCAGGGCGTGCCGCAGCGCGAAATGGAACAAGCGCAAACCGATGCCGCCAATGCCGAAGCCGATCGCGACGCCGCATTGCAGGCACTGGTCGCACTCGATGTCGATCCGCAATCGATCACCGACATTCAGGACGGCAAGCCGGTCCCGCGTGTCGCCGGCGTCATCCGCGCGCCGATCGCTGGGACCGTGGTGGAAAGGCTGATCACGCCGGGTCAACTTCTCTCCGCCGGCACAACGCCCTGCTTCACCATCGCCGATGTCTCCCGCGTCTGGGTGATGGCGCAGATTTTCGATTCCAATATCGCTTCGGTTGCGGTTGGAGACCCCGCGCAGGTGATCACCGGCGTCGAAGGAAAAACATTCGCCGGAACGGTCAACAATATCGCCGCGCTGGTCGATCCCAATACGCGATCGGTTGCCGTCCGCGTGGTGGCCAACAATCCCGGCGAAATCCTGAAAAAACAGATGTATGTCCGTGTCCGGATCAATAGCCGGCAGCAGAGCAGCGGCTTGCTGGTGCCGGATTCGGCGATTTTGCGTGACGACGAAAATTTGCCCTTCGTCTATGTCGTGCAACCCGACGGCAGTTTTGCGCGGCAGCGCGTGACGCTGGGTTATCGCACCGGCGATCAATACGACATCACCAGCGGTCTCAAACCGGGCGACAGGATTGTCACCCAGGGCGGCGTGTTCGTTCAGTTCATGCAGAATCAATGAGCGAATATCCGGAAGCCGAAATCCCGCGCAGCCCGTCGCTGATGAACCGCATTGTCGGGTTCTGTCTCAATCAGCGCATGCTGACATTGTTGCTGGCCATTGCGCTGGTCGTGGCGGGCACACGCTCGCTCGACCGCCTGCCCGTCGATGCCTATCCCGATCTTTCACCGCCCAAAGTCGAAATCATCACCCAGTGGCCCGGCCATGCCGCCGAGGAAATCGAACGGCTGATCACGATCCCGGTCGAACGGGCGATGAACGGGCTGCCCTCGATCACAGTCTCGCGGTCGATTTCGCTGTACGGATTGTCCGACGTCATTCTCACTTTCGACGAAGGCACAGACAATTACTTCGCGCGCGAACGCGTGTTTAACCGGCTGCCCGACATCACCCTGCCCAGCGGCGTCACGCCGTCGGTGTCGCCGCTGTTTTCGCCATCCGGGTTGATTTACCGCTACGTCCTGCAAAGTCCCGACCGTTCTCCGATGGAGCTGAAGACCTTTGAGGACTGGACGGTCGAACCGGCCTTTCGCGCCGTGCCCGGTGTTGCGGATGATTCCGGCTTCGGCGGCGGCACCATGCAATACCAGGTGCTGCTCGATCCGGCGAAGCTCGCAGGCGTCGGACTCTCAGTATCACAGGTCGAGACCGCGCTGGGCGCGAATAACGGCAATGCCGGCGGAGGATTCTATTCCCAGGGCGGCCAGTTCTATTACGTGCGCGGGCTTGGCCGCATCAACTCGATCGACGATATCGGCAATGTCGTTGTCGCGGTCAACAATGGCACGCCGGTCCTGGTCAAGGATGTCGGGAAAGTCGAGATCGGAATCGCCCCTCGCCTCGGCGAATTTGGATACGAGAAACAGGACGATGCGGTGGAAGGCGTCATCCTCTTGCGCACGGGAGAAAAGACCCAGGATGTCCTGAAGCGGGTCGAAGCGAAAACCAAAGAGCTGAACGAGCAGATCCTGCCCAAAGATGTAAAGGTGGTCCCGTTCTATGACCGGAGCGATCTGATCGCGCTGACCACGCAGGTGGTGGAGAACAACCTGCTGCGCGGCATGGCGCTGGTGGTCGTGATCCTGATCTTCTTCCTCTACGACTTCCGCGCCGGACTGATTGTCGCGATCACGATTCCACTGGCGCTGTTGTTCGCGTTCATCTGTCTCGACGTGCAGCACGCGTCCGCCAATCTGTTGTCCATCGGTGCGGTCGATTTCGGCATTCTGGTCGATGGCGCAGTGGTGATGGTGGAAAACATATTCCGCCAGCTTGCGCTGCAGCGAGAAAGGCCGGCAAACGTCGTCGACGTCATCCGGGCTGCGGCGGCGGAAGTGGACCGCCCAATTCTGTACGCCGTCGGCATTATCATCGCCGGGTTCCTGCCGATCTATGTTCTCACCGGGCCATCCGGCACACTGTTCAAACCGATGGCAGACACCATGGTTTTCGCTCTGGTGGGCTCGCTGATCATCACGGTCAGTCTGCTGCCGGTGCTGTGTTCATGGCTGATGCGCCGCGGCGTGCGGGAACGGCGCAACGTCGTATTCGACATCATCAGATCGGGCTATATGCGCCTTTTGGAACCCTGTGTTGCGCATCCTTTCGCAACGATAGCGGTTTGCGCGGCGCTGTTCGGCGCTTCCCTGCTCCTGATTCCCCGGATCGGGGCCGAGTTCATGCCGCATCTCGACGAAGGCGCGCTATGGGTGCGCGCGACTATGCCCTACACGATTTCATTCGATGAATCGGCGAAGATCACGCCGCAGATCCGCGCGATCCTGCGTTCGTTTCCCGAGGTGACCACAGTCGGCTCCGAACTGGGCCGGCCCGATGACGGTACCGACCCGACGGGGTTTTACAATGTCGAGTTCTATGTTGGCCTGAAACCCTACTCGCAATGGCGCGGGCCCTACCACGACAAAGCGGAGCTGATCGAGGCGGTCAATCGCCGGTTGGAAGGCTTTCCCGGGATCATCTTCAACTACACACAGCCGGCAGAAGACGCCGTGGATGAGGCCGAGACCGGGCTGAAAAGCGCGCTCGCCGTCAAAGTGTACGGACCCGATCTGCAAACGCTCGAACAAAAGGGCAAAGCGATCAAGGACATTCTCGGCCAGGTGCGCGGAATCAACGAGATCACGCTGGTACGCGAATTGGGCCAGCCGAGTCTGACCATCGATGTCGATCGGGCAAAGATCGCTCGCTATGGTCTGAATATCTCCGACATCAACGGTTTGATCCAGACCGCGATCGGCGGCGATGCCGCAACCCAGGTGGTGCAGGGCGAAAAGCAGTTCGACCTCGTCGTGCGGCTCGATCAGCAGTACCGCGACAATCCGGAGGAAATCGGGAATATCCCGGTCGCGACCAGCGGTGGGCAACAGATTCCGCTGAAGGAATTCGCCAATATCCAGGTGGATAACGGCGCCTCGATGATCTATCGCGAGAACAATTCGCGTTATATCGGCGTGCAGTTCTCCGTGGACGGACGGGATCTCGCGAGCGCCGTTCAGGACGCGATTGCCCAGGTGAACCGGAAAGTGACCTTGCCGCTCGGTTACCGGCTGGACTGGGGCGGGGAATATAGCGATTACACTGCTTCGCGGGCGCAGATGAATGTCATTCTGCCCCTCACGCTGGGGCTGATTTTCATTCTGCTGTTCGCGCTCTACAACAATTTCAAATTCCCCTTCATCACAGTGCTCGGCGTCATTCTGTCGGCGCCGGCGGGCGGACTCGCTGCGTTGTGGCTGACCGGCACGCCGTTTTCCGTGTCGTCCGGCGTCGGCTTCCTCGCTTTGTTCGGCGTCTCGGTGCAGACCGCTGTGGTCTATATTTCTTATGTCAACGAACTTCGAGGGCGCGGTTTGACCATCGACGAAGCGGTCCGCAAAGGCGCGCAGATCCGGCTTCGGCCAATCATGATGACAGCGCTGGTTGCGGCGCTGGGTCTGTTGCCCGCGGCACTCGCGACCGGCGTCGGCACCGACAGTCAGCGGCCATTTGCGTTGGTGATCGTCAGCGGGTTGTTCACGCGGCTCTTCATCAGCGTGTTCCTGATGCCGGCGCTGTACATGCTGGTCGCGCGCGATGGCGACCGCCTCAATGTGTGATTGGACCGGCTAAATCGTCCCTCAGTTCCGCCTCCCCCTGCCGGGGGTAGGACTAATGATTCCACTTACGAATTTCGAATTTCCGGCGGCATGAAAAAGAGTACAATCATGGCGTGCACTTCCGGGTAGCATCCAACGCAGGAGAGCGGCCATGTCCGGGACTTTGACGAAATCTTTGGTCACCGGGGCGGCCATTGCGGCTGTGCTGGCCTTCGCCGCTTCGGCGCAGCCGAGCGAAGCTCCGCCCGATTTCTCGTCCATCAGTTTTGGCTGGGTCACGATGCGCGCCGTGACGCCGATGCCGGGAAGCCCGGCTCCGGTCGGCCAGGACGCCAGCCGGCCGCTGGTGCCGAACAACACCGGCAAACAGCCGACCTTTCCCTATGCCGACCTGACCAATTCGAATCTGACGCCATTCGCGCTTGAGGGCCTTAAAAAGGCAAACGCGATGTCCGATTCCGGTTTTGCGATGTATTCGCGCGCGTCGCGCTGCTGGGCAGTCGGCGTTCCCGTGGCGATGAACAGCGTCGTGCAACCGATCTACTTCGTGCAGACGGCGAAGGAAATCACAACGATCAGCCAGGGCGATCAGATCGTCCGTCATATTTATATGAACGTGCCGCATTCGGCCAATCCAAAACCATCATGGTACGGAGAATCGGTTGGGCACTTTGAAGGCGATACGCTGGTCGTAGATACCATCGCGCAGGACACCAGGACCTTTATTGACAATTTCCGCACACCGCACAGCGACAGACTGCATGTGGTCGAGCGGTATAAACTGATCGACGGCGGCAAGACCCTGGAAGCCCAGGTGATGATCGAAGATCCGGCATCCTTCATCCGGCCGGTGAACCTCGTCATGCATTATCGCAAGGCGCAGGGGCCGATCATCGAGTCGCGCTGCGCCGATGGCGAAAGCTTTAATCCCTTCGGTCAGCAGGAAGAGCCAATACCAGTCGCGAACAAACCGGATTTCTGACCAACAGAAACGGAGTGCAATCCGTGGTGCATCCGACGAGAACAATCCCAATCATGGCGGCCGCTGTCGGGGCCGTCATTCTGGTGTCGAACATCGGAACACTGGCTCAGGCCCCTGCCCCGGTCCTGAAAACCGCCTGGGGTGAACCGGATTTGCAGGGCATTTGGACCGACGAAACCGACACGCCACTGCAGCGCTCGCCCAAATATGCCAATCAGGAATTCTTCACGCAGGCTGAGCGCGCGGAACTGGATCGGGAACGTTCGTCGCTAATGGGGCGCGACCAGCGCGCCGAACGCGGCACCGTTGCCGACCTCGCCGGCGCCTATAACGACGTGTTCACGCCGAAGAAGCGTACGGGCTTAAGGACGTCGCGGATTGTCGATCCGCCGAACGGCCGGCTGCCGCCGCTGACCCCGGAAGGCCAGAAGACCGCAGCGGAGGAACGTGCGTTCCGGCTTTCGCTGCTGCAGGCGACCGAAACCTGCAAGAATCATGAATCACCCTGTGCCGGCGGCAAATATGATCCCGCTCCGTCGCCGCATTATGCGGACCTCCCTCCCCGCTACAACACAGGCGGCATGAACCGGTATTATGGACCCGAGGATGCATCATTGGCGGTGCGCTGCCTGATGGGCGGCGTGCCGGAGAACGGCACGCTTGGCGCTATCGCCGACCGCATCAGCTTCCGCCGGATCGTGCAGACGCCGGGCGGCATCTCGATGTTCTACGATGTTGGCCAGGGCCAGGGGTGGCAGCGCAATATCGTCATGAATGGCAGCCCGCATCTGCCGCCGAATATTCGCCAGTGGTTTGGCGATTCGCGTGGCCACTGGGAGGGAAACACGCTGATTGTCGACGTGACCAATTTCAGCCCCAAAACCGACTTTCAGGGCGCGCGCGAGAATTTGCATGTCGTCGAGCGATGGACGCGAACAAGCGCGACTGTGCTGGAATATTCTGTCACCGTCGATGACCCGACAGTGTGGGTGCGGCCGTGGACCGCGAAACAGGAATTCACGCTGCAGAGCAACGAAGAAAACCGCATCTATCCCGAGCCGCGCTGCATCGAGGGCAATTATGGCCTGCCCGGACTCTTGCTTGGACATCGGGTGGAAGAACAGAATTTTGCCAAGGGCAAAGGCGTCGATCCCCGAACCATCAGTACGGTCTCGGCCAATGACAGCATCCCCGACCCTCTACAGTAGTAGCCGAACTGAATCGCTACCGCACCACTGCACTACTGTGCAGTCGAGTGTAAACATTACGGCGCGCTTCGGAGAGAAGGCACATTCGTGAATCATAACTGTTTAAGTGTTTAAGTGTTTTGGCAGGTGTAAACATTACCGTTCTTCCGCGAGATCAATAGTTCCGATGTCCTGCCTCGGGGCCGTCCCGGCGCAGAACACACCTATAGCAATAGTACTACACCTATCCTGCATCTGGTCAAGCACAAAAATGGAATTTTGAGTCACTTGCGACTGGCCAGCGTGATCGCTCGTTTGCGGCCCAGTCCTAACTCTGGCCGAGCGTTAGCCTTTGGTCAGTTTGCCCCTAAGCGGCGTTGCAATCAGCATGGCGTCGCGCGGGGTCACGTTATTTTGACGGTCCGCGACCGGACGTTGGCGAAATCAGGCACGGCCCGATCAAAAGGCATATCGCTCCTCACGAGTCCCCGCAGCAGGTTCGATGAGTTGGGTATTTTCGGGTGATAACTCACCGCAATACCTTGTTGCTACAAACGCGGAGCTGTGAGGCTGGTGACAATCGCAGCCCAATGATCGTAATTTGATTCAAATTTGGATTTACCAAACAAATTGCCGTTAATGGTTAATGGATAAACTGATCCTATCAATTGAATGAAGTTGATAATCTCAGGCCGTAGCAAATGATTGGTCAGATTCGCGGGGACATTCAGGCGAAGATTTTGCACGTGTAGACATGGATAGGATGGTGCACCAGGCAACGTACGTCTCACAGAATAATTGGAGTAAAATCGATGAATGGACGCGCTATCCCCAAAACCCGGGTGTTTGTTGAGATTTGTCTCGACGATGGAACGGCGTTCAGCGCCAATATGTTCGTCCAAAACCAGTCGCGACTGAGTGACGTGCTGAACGATGATCGCAAATTCCTGCCGATGCAGACGATCGACGGCAAACTTCTGGCGATCGCAAAAACGGCAATCAAATATGTCACGCTTCCCGTCGGCTGCGGAAGCGGAGGAGAGTCTGCGCGCCATTGCCGAGCGCCAACCCACGCAGTTTTATCTCAAGCGGGCAGCGTAGGTTTGCCCGATGAGAAGGTGTGACCGGCGACGCCAGATCGTGATCCGATTAAAAGGAATCGGATCACGCTCTAAATTCTTTGATTGTCGCGCAATCTTCGGCGAACCGCTTACACTTCGCCGGATTGCGCTCTAACACTGCCAGGACACCGGCCGCCAGGCGTTTAGGCATGGTCCATCAGGACCGCTATTGGCAATTTGGCGACGCCGCTGGCTCGCGGCGTAAGGTCCGTCGTTGAATATGAAGCAGACCGGCTCATCCTGTGGGAAACCAGGGAGGGCCAAACTGGCTCGCAACCAAAAAAAGATTTGCTGCCAACAAAAATACGGATTCGGCCTTCGGATATCCCGGATGTCGCGCCTACTGGTTTTCGGCGCAGATGCTCCGCTCCACGTCGCACAGACGCGTCACTTCCGTTTGCAAATTTTCCAATGCTTTCCGTTGCGCCTCCACCTGCTTTTGGAGTGCTTCGATCTGCACCCGCACATCCTCGCCGGCCAGCGGCCCGCCGGGAATCCAAGATCCCAGCGGCGCAGCAGGTGCGGCCACAGATGGCGTGCTTTTCAGCCGCGCGAGCGCCTGTTCGTTTTCCAGCGCGTTCAGCCGCGCTTCGGCATTGCGCATGCGCAGATACGTGCCGTCATTCACCGGCTGCGCAGTGGCGAGAGACACAAGTCCCTCCGGCGCCATCAGCACCAGCAATGCGCCGGCCACAAAAGTAACTGCCGTCGGACGAAATCCACGCATGACCGGCCAACTCCGAAGCTCCACTGCGAGAATCTAGGTCCGGCGTGCCAAACAATCCATTTTCCAGCGCAAATGTGATCCGCGAGCCAGAAAGCCGACCGCGACCATTCTGTGTCATTCCCGGCCGGGCGCGCCGCGCGCTTTGCGCGCTACTTTCTGATTCCGCCAGTGCGGCTTTGCCGCACTGGTCGGGGGCGAGGGGAAGGCCCGGCACGCGTTGCGCGCCTAACTTATATCCTGCCGCGGCGCAAAGCGCCGCGTGCGGGCATCCGCGCCGCGTCTGCGGCGCGAAAAGATTCTTTCGGCGCGCAGACGCGCGCCTGACGGATGCTCGGGCTAAAATCGCCTCTGGCGATATTTAACGCGCTCGATCCCTCACCGCAGCTCCGCTGCGGTTCGCCGAGGATGACACTGTGTGTCAAAAATCCGGCCTCTTCGCGGTCGGCACGGCGGCGTCTTTTTCCGTGCCGTATTTGAACGGATTTTCGGCGCAGACATTTTCTTTCCACTCGCCGAGCGGATGGCCATAGGTCACCGTTGCGGACCACGGCGTGGTGAACTCAGCTTTGTCGTCGACCGTGAACCGCAGCTGCAGATGCTTGCCGCGGTAATCGGGATCATAATTATACGGCTCGATGGCCGAGGCCGAATTGCGCGGGCCATAATTCTCGCTAGCGTCCCGCTCCAGTCCTTCTTTGGCTTGGTCGTAACTCAGCAGCCGGTAGCGCTCGACCACGTGCAGAGCCGGACTGTGCGGAGTGCCGAACCAGTCGATCATCGCATATGGCCCGATCTTCACGCCGACCGTATCGATCACCAGCGTGTCGCCTTCGTAATGACCGACCGAGTCTCCGTACCAGGACGGCGTGACTTGCGCCGGATGGGGTTGGTTCATGCGCACATGCCGGACCTGATGATCCACGGCATAGATGATGGTGATGTGGTCGCCGCGCTGAAGCAGCCCAAATCCATTGGTGGGGAGAACGAAGGGCACGCCGCCCGGCCAGCACTGATTGCGCGGAGTGGGATAGCCGATGCCGGATCGCGACATGTCGCCGAATTTCTTCACAATCGCGGCGGCTTCGGGTTTGAGTATGGGATTTCTGTAATCGCCGACCAGCTGCATATTGTTGCTGACGCCGCCGTCGCGCCGTGACAGGTTCTTCAGCGAGGTCGGACCCGATGGCAGCGGCTCAACACCCGGAATCGATGCATGCGCCCACACGCCGGAAAAGTCGGGAATCGGCGCGGCGCTCTTGGCGGCATTGACGGGCACTGCCATCGCCACTGACGCGAGTAGAACAAGGCTTCGCCACGATGCCATCACGACCGTCTCCGGATCGATGAGAGCATACCGCCGCGCCCTTGCGCCCGTCTATTGCTCTGAGTAACGACGCGTGGGACTTACCGCTGGGAAGGTGTGACGCGTTCGAAGGCGCAGGACTGGCTGTTGAGCTGATTGGTGTCGTTGTTGTGCCAGACGTAATCGGCTTCGATCCGGCCCGGCACCAGCCGGCCTATTCCGCGACTGCTTCCATGACTTCTTTGGGACGACGCCGAATGGCGAGAAGATA
>DASUHP010000016.1:0-5837 GCA_036273455.1 Micropepsaceae bacterium
ACAAACATCAGCACGCCTTCGGCCATGCCGAAATTCTCCTGCACGGTGACCGACGGGATGAGCTGTTCGCATCTGATACGCGTTTCCGGCTGTAGGCGCTGACCACCGCTCTGAATGACCCGTAGCGATGAGAGGTCGAAGTTCGCAATCGCCGGATCGGCGAGCCAGCGAATGAGAAGCGCCGGCACCACATGGATATGTGTCACGCGATGTTTTTCGACCAGCCGGAAAATATTTTCGCCCGACAAATCGGTCGATAATACGACCGTTGCCCCCCGGAAGATGAAGCCCTGAAGACCTGGACACGCGAGCGGCAGATTGTGCGAAATCGGCAGCACATCCAGCAGCACACTGCCCTGTTCGATTCCCGTCACCGAACCGGCCATCTTTGAATTGTAGACGTAATCATTGTGTGCGCGCGGAATCAGCTTGGGCACTCCGGTGGTGCCGCCGGACAGCAGAAACAGCGCCGGGTCCTCAGGATCGATGGCGATGCGCGAGAGTTCACGCGCGTCGCGGGTTGCCGGGCGCTCGGTCAATTGCTCCAGCGAAATAAATTCGCCGGGATCATCCCCGAGAAAGATATTGTACTTCAGCTGCGGCTGTTCCTGTGCAAGCCGGCGCGCGAGTGCACGAAAATCGAAATCGCGCACCCGGTCAGCGGACACATATCCGATGGCACCGGACTGCTTCAAAAATTGACTGATCTCGAGATGGCGGTGTGCCGGCAGCGCCATGACCGGAATGGCGCCGATCTTCTGCAGCGCGAAATACAAGTAAACGAACTGCAGCCGATTGGGCAGTTGCAGCACAAGCCGGTGTTGCCGGCGGATTCCGACGTCGAGCAGATTCAGCGCGAGATTTGCCGCGTGGCGATTGAGTTCTTCATATGTAATCGAGGAATCGCCATCGATCACCGCAACGCGCCCGGCGTAACGCGTGCACATTTCTTCCCATACGGACGCGATGCTGCGGTCTTCCCAATAGCCCGCGGCGCGATAGCGGGCGGCAAATTCCGGCGGGAAAGGCGTCACGCCAGGAAACATGGGAACCTGTCCATCACGTTGTGCTCGCATAACCGCCGTCGACGACTATGATCTCGCCATTGACGAAACGATTGGACTGAATCAGTGACAGGATGACTTCGGCGACGTCGTCGAACGTGGCGCAGCGTCCTAGCGGGGTCGCTTTGGCACGGCGCTCCATCAGGCGCTGGTAATTGCCGCCCAGCATGCGCTCCATCCAATCGCCCTCGATCCAGCCCGGCGCAACGGCATTGACGCGGATGTCGGGCGAAAGAGCGCCGGCCAGTTGTTTGGTCAACGACACAACGGCGGCTTTGCTGGCGGCGTAGGGCAAAGGCTGCGGTCCAGGCCGTAAGCCCACAATGCTTGCGACGTTGACGATGGATGGCTGTTGACCCCGCTTTAACAGGGGCACTGCGGCACGCGTCACCAGAAACAATCCTTTGACATTTACGGCGAAGACCCGATCCCAATCCTCGACGGCGATACCGTCGAGATCGCGCGCCGGCGTGCCAATCGTCGTCCCGGCATTGTTGACGACGGCATCAAGCGCGCCAAATTCGTTCTCGACACGCCGCACCATGTCCCGCACGGCGCCATCATCGGCAACATCGGCCGCTACAAGCAGGACTTTTGCACCGACCTGTTCGGCATCCGCCGCGGTCGCACGTGCAGCGTCGTGGCTGGCGCGGTAATTCAGCGCGATATCGAAACCGGCACGGGCGAGGTGCAGAACCGCCGCGCGGCCGATGCCCGTTGCGCCGCCGGTCACCAATGCGCGTCTGCGCTCCATCCAGGACTCTCACATTGTTTCTCCGGCTACTTATGCGAATGACGGCGCGGCTGCAAATCCGCTAGTGTCCGGCTTCGAGTTCCAACAAGGCCAGAAAAATGGCAGCGTTCCGGGTGACTTGCGGGCTGGCTCTGGCGGCTGTGATGCTGTTGCCATCCGCAGGCTGGGCCGCGGGTGCGCCTGCCATCCATCAACACATCCTCACCCTCGACACCCATATGGACACGCCGATGAATTTCGCGCGTCCGGGCTGGGACATCATGGACGAGCACAGTGTCGATGGCGACCTGTCGCAGGTCGATTATCCGCGCATGGTCAAAGGCGGTCTCGATGGCGGATTTTTCGCAATCTTCATTCCGCAGGGGCCACTGACGCCTGAAGGTTACGCCGCGGCGCGCGCCGCCGGGCTCAAGCGCGAAGCCGAAATCCGCGACATGGTGCGCCGGCACAGTGACGTGTTCGAGCTCGCATTGCGCGCCGACGACGCCGAACGCATCGTGAAATCCGGCAAGCGCGTCGTCTACCAAAGCATGGAAAACAGCTATCCGCTGGGCACCGACCTGACATCGCTGAAGCGCTTCTACGATCTTGGCGTCCGCATGCTTGGTCCGGTGCATTTTACCAACAACGAGTTCGCCGATTCCGCGACCGATCCCAAAGGCCCGGAATGGCATGGGCTTTCGCCACTCGGCAAACAGCTGGTCGCCGAAGCCAACCGGCTCGGGATCATTCTCGATGCATCCCATGCGTCCGACGAAACATTCGACCAGATGCTTGCGCTTTCCACGACGCCGGTTGTGCTGTCGCATTCGAGTGCGCGTGCGGTATTCAACCATCCGCGCAATATCGATGACGCGCGAATCCTGAAGCTCGCCGCGGCAGGCGGCGTCATCCAGATCAATTCCTACAGCGATTATCTCGTCGATACGCCGGACAACCACGAGCGCGACCAGGCGATGCGGACGCTTGGACGCAAATACGGCCCATACCGCTCGCTCTCCGGCGATAAACTCAAGAGCTACATGGCGGAGCGCCACGCCATCGAGGCAAGTTATCCCCTGCCCCGCGCGACCATCGATGATGTCATGGCGCATTTGCTTCATGTTCTGCGCCTGGTCGGGCCGGATCACGCCGGTATTGGACTGGATTGGGACGGCGGCGGCGGCGTCAGCGGGATGGAAGACGTGGCCGGGATTCCGGAAATCAGCAAAAGACTCCTGGCCGCCGGCTACACGGAACAGGACGTCGCGAAAATCTGGGGCGGCAATATTCTGAGGGTCATGCGTGTGGTCGAGGCAAAGGCGGAAATGCCGGCTCACTAGCAACCGAATGACAGCCCAAACGTAAAGTCTCTGGAAAGCGAGGGCGGCGCCGTTCACTGCGCCGTGAAAGCCATGACGCACATCGTGACGCCTGAAACCGAAGTCCCCGCCGGCATCGAACTCGGCATCAATCCTGACAAGGTCTGCCACATCATTGCCAAAGCCCGGCAATTCGATGCCAAAGAAGATATGAGCGATCCGGATTCGGGCTCGAACGCGTCGGACGACGGCATGGCAGACGTGCTCGAAGACCTGCCGGTCGACCTTGATGCAACCCGGCTGGAAATTGTCGAATTCATCCGGGCATTGGATGAAGACGAGCAGATCAACCTCGTGGCCCTCGCCTGGCTTGGCCGTGGGACGTATGATCTCAGCGAGTGGCGGGATGCCCTGGCCGAAGCCCGGTCGCAGCATTCAAAGCGCACCGCCGAGTATCTGTTGGGCCTGCCGCTGTTGGGCGATTACCTGCACGAGGGCCTTGCCGCATTTGGCGAATCCTGCGGCGAAATCCCGTAAAAAATCCGGCGTAACGGCTGGACGGCCTCAATCCCGCACCGGCGTCACTGCGAGGGAATTGACGCGCCCCCCTGAGTCACGCCAAATCCGCCCCGCAACTGCCAAGAGGAAGCCATGAGCGACATCGGCAACGGGATGAATGCTGCGTCGGACGTTGACCAGTTGAAGTCCGAACTTCGCAATCTGCGGGACGACTTTTCCAAGATCGCCGACATTCTGAAGGACAGCGCGCGCTCACGCAGTGCCGAGGCCGCAGACCTGATCCGGGACAGGGCCGAGCGCGGGTGGTCGGAAGCGAAGAATACAGCCCAGTCCGTGCTGGAGGAGCTTGAGGAGCGTCCGGTCGGCACCGCGATGATCGTATTCGCGGCCGGTATGCTGTTCGGGTTGATGCTGGGCGGCGGCCGCAGGTAAACCGGTGATCAGCCGTTTCATTGCCAAAATCGCGATCGCATTCGCGATGCTTCTGATTGGCCTGGTTGCAGGCATCATCGCGGTCGCGTTTTTTGCCTATGCCGTCTATCTCGAATTGCTGAATGTGCTGGTTGGACCGGCGGCCGCGGCCATCACAGGGGTGGTTGTCCTTGCGGCCGCGCTTTTGCTGATGGGCGGGATTCGCGCGGTCTTCCGCCCGAGACGGCGACGCCGCCGGATGGCCGACATTCCCTCGCTCGAAGAGTGCGAAAATGCCGCGGATATCGGCAGCGAACTTGGGCGAAAAATCCGCGGGCTTGCCGGGGCAAGCACAGGCGGCGGGTTGATGGCCGCCCTCCTCGCCGGCTTTGCCGTCGGCATCAGCCCCAAACTGCGGGCTTTTCTGCAGTCGCTGCTGAAAGCTTAGCCGATCCTCGCACCTGGCTGACGTGAGCGCTCCGGACCATTGTCCCGGAACCGGGATCGTCGTTATGTTCAGCCGTCAATTCAGGGAGTGAAGAGTGGGAGCCATAGATTCCGACGCGCATGTCATCGAGACCATGGCGACCTTCGATTACCTCGACCCGGAATATCGCCATCTCCGGCCCCGGATTGTGCGGCAGGTCGAAGGTGAACACGCCCGCAGCAATGAAGGCGGCGTGCAGAAGGAATACTGGATCCTCGACGGGCGGCTGCAGCCGAAGGAACACAATATTGGCTCGAACACGTCCGAAGCTTCGCGCGAGATGCGTGACGTTCGTGCGCGCCTCAAGCACATGGACGAGCTCGATATCGACGTCCAGGTACTGTACCCGACCGTGTTCCTGCGCGCATGGACGCAGGATCCCACTGTCGAGGCCGCCATCTGCCGTAGCTATAATCGCTGGCTCGCAGATATCTGGAGCCAGGGCGAAGGGCGGCTGCGCTGGGCGCTGATGCCGCCCTTGCGCAATATGGAAGCGACGCGGAAGGAGATCGCTTTCGGCAAAGAACACGGCGCCTGCGGTATTTTTGTGCGCGGGCTGGAAGCCGAAATGCGTCTGACCAATCCCTATTTCTTCCGTCTCTACGAGATGGCGCAGGACTTCGACATCCCCGTCTGCTTCCATTCCGGCAACAACAGTTTCGCGGTCCGCGACATTTACGCGACCGAAGGCGGGTTCGGGCGCTCGAAGCTCCCGGTGATCGCCGCATTCCACAATCTCTTGATGGACGACATTCCGGCGAAATTCCCCAAATTGCGCTGGGGCTTCATCGAAGTCAGTGCGCAATGGCTGCCCTTCGCGTTCAACGACATGGGTTTGCGGTTTCAACGGCGGAAACGCGAATTGCCGCGCGATCCTTTGAAGGCCAACAACATGTATGTGGCCTGTCAGTGCACAGATGATCTGGAATCTGTGCTGAGGGACGGCGGCAGCGACAATCTGGTGATCGGCACCGATTATGGTCATGCCGACACGTCGAGCCAGATCGAGGCGCTGCGGCTGTTGAAGAAGAACGGCAAGATTTCGCCTGCCGTGATCGATCGCATCCTCGATGCCAATGCGCGTGCGCTTTACGGCTTTGGTCCGCGCACGTGAAAATCGCGGGCGCCCGGCTTGAGCCCTGCGTACTGCACAAGCAGGACCCGAACTGGCGCTTTGCCCGTGGCGCGAGTCCCACCACCGAAGGCGTCATCGTCACCCTGACCGGCGAAGATGGAACCGAAGCCTATGGTTACGCATCGGCTTCGCCGCATATGGGCGCGACGCGCGAGACATTGCTTGC
>DASUHP010000017.1:0-3261 GCA_036273455.1 Micropepsaceae bacterium
GAACAACGCGCCGGATTATCCGCTCGCCGGGGCAATCACCGCGGCGCTGTTTCTCGACCGCTTCGTCGGCAATACGAAATGTTGGGCGCATTTCGATATACCGGCCTGGGTCGACCGGCCCAAGCCCGGCCGCCGCCGCGGTGGCGAAGCCAATGGCGCGCGCGCGATGTTTGCCGTGATTGCACGCCGCTTTGGGCCGGGGCAGTGACGACCGGCTCCGACCCACGGCTGACTCCGGCGCGGGGCGATCTCGCAGCGGCGCATCTCAAGGGGAAGGTGGAATCCGCGGCGTTCGCCGAACCGCGCAAGGCCCAGGCGGTGCGCGCAGTTGTGGGGCTGTTCAGGCAGCCGGACGAACCATCGGGCCAGCAGACACAGATCCTGTTCGGCGAAACGTTCGACGTTTACGAAGAGAAGAACGGATGGGCATGGGGCCAATGCGGCCTTGACGGTTATGTCGGTTTTGCCCGCGCCAAGGCGTTTGCGCCGCCCGAGGCCCCCACACACCGGGTGCAGGCACTTTCGACACCTCTGTTTGTTGCACCCGATGTGAAACACGGCGCGCGGCAAATCCTGCCGCTGAATGCCAAAGTTTCGCTTGCCGATCCGGCCGGACGCTTTGTGGCCTTGGCCAACGGGCAATTCGTCTTTGCGCGCCATCTCGCGCGGCTCGATGCGGTGATATCGGACTGGGTCTCGGTCGCCGAACGCTTCGTCGGCGTGCCGTATGTCTGGGGTGGGAAAACCTGGGCCGGCATCGATTGTTCGGGTCTGGTGCAAACGGCATTGGAGACCGGTGGAGTCGCCGCGCCGCGCGACAGCGATATGATGGAATCGGGCCTTGGCATCGAGCTCTCGCGCGATGCACCGCTCAAGCGGGGCGACCTGATCTTCTGGAAGGGCCATGTCGGAATTATGCTGGATGCGGCGCGGCTGATTCACGCCAACGGATTCCACATGCAGGTCTCGATCGAACCTCTGGCGCTCGTCGACGAGCGTACAAAGGAGCGTGAATCGCTTCCTATCCGCACCATCCGCCGGCTTTGAATCAGACTGTCGCCTGGGGCAATGCGACGATGGGTGCGGTGAATTTTGCTTTCAGCAATACACAAATCCCGCCGAGCACTGGCGCCAGCGCCATGGCGATAAGGATTTGCGCCGGTGTCCAGTGAAACGCCAGCATCGCGCCAATCACCAGCGGACTGCAGACCTGACCAAACCGGCCGAGGGCCATCGCCCATCCGGTTCCGGCTGAACGCATTTCAGTCGGATAGGATGTCGCAGCAAGGGCGATCGCACCGGAAGAACCGACCGAAGCTGTAAGGCCCAATAACAGCATGATGGCGCCGGCCGCCAATGGAGATGAATCCACGAGACCGAGACTCGCCAACAGAATCCCGCCGCCGATGAACGGCGGCGTGAGCGCGGCGACAGCACCGAACCGCTCCAGCAGACGCCCGGCGATCGCCATTCCGAAGGTGGCAACCAGACTGTAGATCGCCACCAGCAGAGCCGAAGTATGCAGCGGAATTCCCGCCTGCCGGAACAGCGTCGGAGTTTGCAGGACGATCACTGTCGTGGTGGCAAAGCCGAAATAGAGCATCAGGCCGACGAGAATCGTGGTCGGGGCGCGGCCTTCGGTGAACAATTCGCGCAACGGAATGCCCGCGCGCGGTGCGTGTTGTTTTCCGGCGATCTCGGTGCCGCGCGGCAAATCGGGATCGAGGCGGCGGGCAATCCGCAAGGCGGCGTCGCTCTGCCCTCCCGACGCCAGGAAGCGCACCGATTCCGGAAGAAAGGCCAGCATCGCCAGCACGACCAGTATCGTGGGGGCTCCGGCGGCGAGGAAAAGCACCGGCCAGTGAAACCGCGCCACCAAAAAGGACGTCATTACGCCGCCGACCGAATTGCCGAGCGGATAGCCGGCCCATAGCAGGCTCACGAACATCGCGCGGCTGCGCTGCGGCGCATATTCTGCGGCCATCGTGATGAAGCAGGGCGTGGCGCCGCCGAGACCGAGGCCCGCAACGAATCGGCAGGCGAACAGCAGCGGAAACGAATTGGTCAATGCCGTGAGCAAAGTAAAAACGCCGAACAGCGCGGTGGTGAACAGCAATGCAGGCCGACGTCCGTAACGGTCGCTGACGGGGCCAAAAAGAAGTGCTCCAATCGCCGCGCCCAGCAGACCTGCCGAATAGGCCGGTGCAAATGCGGCAGGGGACATTTTCAGTCCCGCGGCCATCAGCGGACCGGCAACCCCGATGGCCTGGCTGTCTACCGCGTCAAGCAGTGCGACCAGAGCACAAAAGACAAAGACCCGGATTTGCAGCGACCCGATCGGCCGCGTGTCAAAAAGAGCGTCGGCGTCTACGCGCAAGTGAAAAATTCCCGGGCCTAATTCACCGTACCGAGTTTGAAATTATCCGGGTCGGCGCAGCGCTCTTCCCGCTTTTTCGGATCAAGGTCGAAGATGATTGAATCGGCGAACCGCTCGGGATCGAATGACTGCATATCGCCGCCCGGCAGAATCGTCGCTTCTGCCTGATACAGTTTGCCCTTCTGGTACATCAGGCCGATCCGCCGGAGGCTGCCATCCTTGGCCTGGATCACGAGTTCACGGCCATATTGCCGCAATTTTCCGGGCTCGATTCCCATGGAATCATTGCCGATGACCTTTCCCTGCAATTCCAGCAGCGCTTCCATTTCTTCGTACAGATTCAAGGCTTCCGCCGGGCGGCTGGAAACGTCGATCACCGTCACTTTGTAGCTGATTTTGTTCAGTTCGCCGGAATAGGTGATCGTGGGAATGCGGCCGGCGACTGCGCCCTGATACATGCCTGCGCCTTTGACCAGCGGCACCGGGCTTTCGATGCCAAAGCCCTGATCCGGAAACCGCATTAGCTTCCAGTCGGCCGCAGTCGCCGGCGCGGCAATAAGCATCGCACCTGCGATAACTATCAATGAGAACCGCATGCCGCCCTCCCGTGGCTTTCAAGGTTGGCCGCGATCCTATTATAATGTCCACGTTCGGCCAATGCTGTGTCGGAGATTGCCATGAAGATCAGAGCCATTTTGTCCGCATCTTGCGCGATTGCCATGTCGTCTGTTCCAGCCATTGCGCATCACTCCTTCGCCATGTTCGACCGCGACAAAACCTTGACTTTGACCGGGACCGTCAAAGAGTTTCAATGGACCAATCCGCATGCCTGGATTTACATGATGGTGAGCGACGACAGCGGCAAAGCCATCGAATACGGACTT
>DASUHP010000018.1:0-6670 GCA_036273455.1 Micropepsaceae bacterium
GACCTCCCGGCCGAACCCTTCGGCGCGGGTCTTTTCATAGAGTTCGATGAGATCGCCGGTATCTTTGGCGCGATAACCGAAGCGCATGCCATCATAGCGCGCGAGATTGGACGATGCCTCGGCCGGCGCGACGATATAATATGCCGGCAGGGCGTATTTGGTGTGCGGCAGGCTGACTTCGCGTAACTCCGCGCCCTGCTCTTTCAGCCACCGGGCACCCTTCTCCCACAGCTGGTCGATTTCGGGCGACGCACCGGTGACACGGTATTCCTTCGGAATCCCCACCCGTAAACCCTTCACGCCGGATTCGAGACCGGCTTCGTAATCCGGCACCGGACAGTCCACGCTTGTGGAATCCAATGGATCGTGGCTCGCCATCGCACCCAGCATGATCGCGGCATCGCGGACCGTTCGCGTCATTGGTCCGGCCTGATCGAGCGAGGAGGCAAACGCGACAATCCCCCAACGCGAGCACCTTCCATAGGTCGGCTTCAATCCGACAATCCCGGTCACCGCGGCGGGTTGGCGAATCGACCCGCCGGTGTCGGTGCCGGTGGCGGCGAGCGCAAGGCGCGCTGCGACGGCTGCCGCCGATCCGCCCGATGATCCACCGGGGACGAGGTCGTCATTGCGGCCGCGTGCACGCCAGGGGTTGGTGACCGGCCCAAAATATGATGTCTCGTTCGACGATCCCATGGCGAATTCGTCGAGATTTGTTTTGCCCAGCAGGATTGCGCCCGCGTTCCAAAGGTTGCGGGTGACGGTCGATTCATAGGGCGGGACGAAGTTATCGAGGATGTGGCTGCCCGCTGTGGTCCGGACATTTGCGGTGCAGAACAGATCCTTGATCGCGAGCGGCAAGCCTTCCAGCGGACGCGCACGACCGGATTGAATGCGTTCTTCGGATTCTCCGGCTTGATCCAGCGCATGCTCGGGCGTTTCGGTGATAAACGCGTTCAGCCGGCGCGCATTCGCCACCGCGCGCAAATGCGCCTCCGTCAGTTCACGCGGGCTCAGCTGCCCGGCGCGCAACGCGTCGCGCGCCTCAGCCAGGGTGAATGCGGTTGGATCGGATTGCGCCATCACTCGACCACTTTGGGCACGAGGAAAAAGCCTTCATCGGAGAGCGGCGCGTTTTTCAGCACATCCGTGGACCGCCCACCCTCGGTGATCACATCGGAGCGCATCTTCAGCCGCTGTTCGACCACGCTGGTCATCGGCGGCACACCAGTGACATCGACCTCGCCGAGCTGTTCGACCCAGGCGAGCAGCGCATTCAGCTCCTTTTCCATCAGCGCGACCTCGCCGTCATCGACAGCGATGCGGGCAAGCCGGGCGATGCGCCTTACGGTCTTGCTATCGACGGACATGGGACACTAGCCTCGGGATCAGCTCTCCACCATTGGTGCTATCAACGGGCTCGCAAAACGGCAAGATGAGCGTGATCGGACTCGAACAACTGCCTGGCGTTTTGCAGCCGGGTCAGAGGCTGCTTGGCCTCGATCTCGGCGAGAAAACCATTGGGCTCGCGCTCTCAGACACATTATTGACGGTCGCGACACCGCTGAAAACCCTGAAACGGGGAAAGTTCAAAGCCGATGCGGCGGAAATTCTGGCGCTGATCGCTGAACATGGCGTCGGCGCAATTGTCGTTGGACTCCCCTTGAATATGGACGGCTCCGACGGGCCATCGGCGCAATCGGCGCGGGCTTTCGCGCGCAATTTCGCTGCCCTCGGCGGCTGCCCGGTTGTTCTTGTCGATGAGCGGCTGTCGACGGCAGCGGTCACGCGCACGCTCTTGCATGCCAACGCCTCGCGCGCCCGCCGACGCGAGGTGGTCGACAAAATGGCCGCCGCCTGGATTCTGCAGGGCGCCCTGGACCGGTTGCGGACACTCAACGCTCGGGCTACTCCCCAACCTTAGGGGCTGCCAGGAAGCGAGAAGCGAGGAGCGAGAAACCGTCTCTCGCTTCTCGCTCCTATTTACTCGCTCCTTTTACCGGCGGTCGAAGCGGAGGGCGACTTCCAACTGTTCAATCGCGCGGTCGATCGCTCCCATGGCTTCGACCCGATGGCCACCAAAGTCGTGATCGGCGTGTTGGAGGTCATCCCGGGCCGAACGCAATGCATTAATCGCGCGGCGGATATTCGGATGTCTTTCCCGGCCTTCGGCAAACGCCGCCGTATTGGCCGCGAGGGTCAGACCTGCAACTGCGGCAATCGACGCAACCGAAACCGAACGTCTTGTGTACATGATGGTTCTCTCCTTCAGAAGCTGGACTGAGGGTAACTGGAAGCGGGAAAAAAAACTGTTACGGACAGGCAAGGCCGCGAACTCATGGTCCTGGGGAATGGTCCGGATCATTGATGATTGGCTTTGAATCCAACCTGAAGCAGGAATTCAGAATCGGTTCATCGCGACAGATCAGCGCTGCCCCTGGGGAGGGTTGAAATTGGTCTGCAGGGCATCGCGGATGCGGTTGGCAGTTTCGGCGCGATGGGCGTCGTCACGATAGGCGACACGTTTCCAGATCATCCGGTGCGCGAACAATCCGTCGCCCTTCTTCCGGGGCACGATATGGAAATGCACGTGCGGAACGCTTTGGCTGATACGGTTATTCAGCGCCACGAAACTGCCGTCAGCCTGCATGGCAGTGATGACTGCAGCCGAAAGCTGCTTGATGCGCGTGGCAAGCGCGGCCGCAGCTTCGTCGGGCAGCGCCTCGAGCGTAGCGTAATGGACAGCCGGAACCAGAAGCACATGGCCGAGTGCGAGCGGACGATAGTCGAGAAATGCCACCGATAGTTCATCCCTGAACACGACGAATCCTGGCTCGGTCCCTGCGATAATGCCGCAGAACCGGCAGGTGCGACCTGCGCCTGGTGCACTTTTCTTAGGCATTCCGCGAAAGCTCTGAATTAATCAATGAGACGCGCCGGAATGTTTTGCTTGAGGGCGCGGCTCCCCCTATAAGGCCGCTTTGATGCAGGAACTCAGGCACGTTACTTCGATTAATGATCTCACCGTCGATGAGATCGAGACGATATTTTCGGTGGCGTCGAATTACCTGAGGGATCTCAGCGATCCGGGTCTTCCCCATCGCATCGGCCGCAGCATGACCGCAGGTTCGGGCGCCATTCTGGCGACCCTGTTTTACGAACCGAGCACGCGCACGCGGTTGTCTTTTGAAAGCGCGATGATTCGCCTCGGCGGCAAGTCGATCAGCAGCGCCGATCCGGCAACCAGTTCGGCGGCCAAGGGCGAAAGCCTGGCCGATACAGTCCGCGTGGCGTCGAATTATGCCGACATGCTGGTCATCCGCCACCCGCGCGACGGCGCCGCCAGACTCGCGGCCTGCTATGCCAGTGTGCCAGTGGTGAACGCCGGCGACGGCGCGCATGAACATCCGACGCAGACGCTCTGCGATCTGTTCACGCTGCTGCAGGAAGGCAAGAATCTCAAACATCTGAATGTTGCGATTTCCGGCGATCTCAAGGGCAGCCGGACGATCCACTCCTTTGTATATGCGCTGGCGCGGTTCGGCGCGAATATCATGCTGATGCCGGCCAAAGGCATGGAACTGCCCGAGCACGTTCATTGGCGGTTAAAGAACGAGCTGAACTGCTTTGCGGTGCCGCGGGCAAAATATGAAAAGGACAATGCCTCGGTCGATGTGCTGTACATGACGGCGGACAAGCCGCATCAGCTCTCGCTGATATCCGACACCGGCGGCGGCAAACCGCGCAAGAATATCGACGCCATGTATGTGACCCGGTTTCAGAAGGAGCGCTGGACGGGCAAACCGGAGGAATATCCGACCATCGACCAGCGCTTTCTGAAGGACAAGAAATTTTCCCGGACCAGCATCATGCATCCGTTGCCGCGGGTAGGCGAACTCGACATCGCGCTGGATTCCGACCGCAGGGCGGCCTATTTCCGCCAGGCCGCGTTCGGCGTGCCGATCCGGATGGCGCTGATCTCGCTGCTGCTCGGTTTCGCGCAAGAGACCGGGTTGAAGAAATTTTCCGGTGGCTTCAGACCCGAACGCCATGATGTTTTCGACCAAACCGAACCGGAAGGATTGAGCTGCGCCAATCCCAATTGCATCGTGCACGACGCGATGGAAGGGAAATATGCGCGCAACCGCTTTGAGCTCACAGCACCCCACCGGCTGCGGTGTTTCTATTGCGATACCGACATTGCGGACTTCATCGTCGGCAATCGCAAGACGCGGCATTTTTCGACCGACGTATCGATCCCAAGCGACTATGTGCGCAACGGACGCGACATCGTTCTGTTCGCGGACGCCCATGCCGCAAGCGCTGCGGGCTATTCGCCGGCGAAGCGTAAGCGCAAAACGGCCCATGCTTGAGTCGCTCGCGCTGGTCCACTGGGACATGGCCTGGCCCTATCTGCTTGCGACTTTCATCCTGTCTTATCTGTTGGGCTCGATTCCGTTTGGACTGATTTTTACCTGGCTGTCGGGCGCCGGCGACATCCGCAAGCTGGGGTCGGGAAATATCGGCGCGACCAATGTGCTGCGCACCGGCAAGCGCTGGGCCGCGGCCGCCACTTTGCTGTTCGATGGCGGCAAGGCGCTGGTTGCGGTGACATTGGCCGAGCTGTGGTTCGGACTGGATCTATTTCCAGTTGTCGCCGGATTTGGCGCCTTCATCGGCCATCTCTATCCGGTGTGGCTGAAATTCAGGGGCGGCAAAGGTGTGGCCAGCTTTATTGGCATCACCATCGGGTTGAACTGGGTGGTCGGCGCCGTGACCTGCCTGACATGGCTTGGCACCGCCTGGTCGTTTCGCATTTCATCCATGGCGGCACTGGTGGCGGCGGCCGCGACGCCGGTTTTCTTCGCCCTGATCAGTCAGTATCTGTTTGCGCTGCTCGCTCTCGTGCTGGCCGGGTTGATCTTCTATTCGCACCGGGCAAATCTTCAGCGCCTGAAACGCGGCGAAGAACCGAAAATCGGCAGAAGGTAAACATGGCGAGGAGAACGCTCTCGCCGGATGAGCGGCTGGTATGGCTGCGTCTTGCCCGCACGGAAAATATTGGACCGGCGACTTTTGCCGCACTGCTCGCGCGCTTTCCCGATGTGCGCGAAGCACTCGATGCTGCCCCGCGGCTGGCGCGGCGCGGCGGAAAGCGCGAGCTGGAGATCACGGCGGAGGCGGATGCCAAAGCCGAACTCGACCGGCTGGCGAAACTGCGCGGGCGGATGATCGCCTATGTCGAACCCGAATTCCCGCTGCCGCTCGCGGCACTCGATCCGCCGCCGCCGGTGATTTCGGTGATCGGCGATCACGCGCCGTTGCAGCGTGAAATGGTTGCGGTCGTCGGCGCCCGCAATGCATCGGGGCTCGGCATCAAGCTTGCGGGCATGATTGCCGGCGATCTGTCGCGCGCCGGCCTCGTGATCGTGTCCGGCATGGCGCGCGGCATCGATCATGCCGCGCATCGCGCCAGCATTGAACAGGGCACCATTGCGGTGCTGGCCGGCGGGGTTGATGTGGTTTATCCGCCCGAACATCGCGAGCTTTATGATGAGATATCCCGGCGCGGCGCGGTAATCTCCGAAATGCCGATCGGCATGGCGCCCCTGCCCCGGCATTTTCCCAGGCGCAACCGGCTGATCTCCGGCCTGTCACGCGGCGTCGTGGTGATCGAAGCGGCCGAAAGATCGGGCTCGCTGATCACCGCCCATTATGCCATCGAACAGGGACGCGAAGTGTTTGCGGTGCCGGGCTCGCCGCTCGATCCGCGGGCCAAAGGCGCCAACCGTCTGATCCGCGACGGCGCGGTGCTGACCGAATCGGCCGAAGATGTGCTGAACACGCTGTCGCCAGTGTTAAAGCGCGGGTTTCGCGAGACGGTGCCGCACGAATCTCCCGGGCCGCGGATCGATTCCGGGATCGAGGCCGAGGCCGATCTGGTCCGCTCTGCGATTGCCGAAAAGCTGGGCGCCGCGCCGGTCGAAGTGGATGAACTGGTGCGCCAGACCGGTGCTCCGGCCGAGGCGGTGACCACGGTGTTGCTGGAACTCGAACTCGCCGGCTCCGTCCAGCGGCACCCGGGCAACCGGGTGTCGTGGAAATGAATTTACCCGCCCCCTGGGGGCGGGTCGAAATTTGCCCTTGCAAATTTCGGGGCGGGGACCGGCCGTAGGAGGAGAGGATCAGAACAGAGCGACCAAGCCGACACATTATTTTATGTAGTCTGCCTGTGGCCGGTCCCCTCCCCGAAATCGCAAAGACGATTTCGACCCTCCCTCAAGGCTACGGGATTCACCCATTTTCGCTGCGCGAAAATTCGACTCAGGATCAAGCACTTAGCGAACCCTTCCGTCAACGACTCTGGAGCAATGCCGAGAACACCAATCCGCGGAAATGCTGGCTTTTTGAAACCGGAAAAGGATCGCGTGCAGAGATGTGTGAATGTCGTAGCCCTCAAGGGGAGGGTTGAACGACTTTGCAATCTGAGGTTGTAATTGCCACTCCGTTAACGGATTGACAGTTTGGGCGGGTTGCGCCCATGGTCCCGCCCCGCGCCGGAATAGTTAACCATTCCCGGACAAACTCTCGCTTCGCAGATACGTATATCCGGGATCATGGCTGAGCCTTCCAGCGTCGTCGTTGTCGAATCGCCTGCGAAAGCCAAGAC
>DASUHP010000019.1:0-27829 GCA_036273455.1 Micropepsaceae bacterium
CGCAGGATCACCCGCCGATGCCCAAAATCGTCGCCGAAGGTGACAATACCCGCAAGATCCAGGCCTGCTCGCTGTGCCACTATCCGAATGGCAAAGGCAGGACGGAAAACGCGCCACCGGCCGGTCAGCCCGCTGAATACATCATCCGGCAACTGCATGATTTTCGCGACGGGTTGCGCCACAGTGCCGATCCGCGCAAAGCCAATACAAACCGCATGATCGATTTCGCCAAAGCGATGACGGACGACGAGATCAAAGCGGCGGCGGATTATTTTTCTTCGATGAAGTGGACGCCGTGGATCAGGGTGGTCGAGACCAATACGATCCCGAAGAGCCGCAGCGTGTTTGGAATGTGGATGCCTTATGAAGGCGCCAAAGCCGGTACCGAACCGCTCGGCGCCCGGATCATAGAGTCGCCGGAAAATCCCCAGCGCACCGACGAATTGCGCGATCCACATTCCGGCTTCGTTGCCTATGTCCCGGTCGGTTCGATCGCAAAAGGCAAGGAATTGGCGACCACAGGCGGCAATGGCAAGACGCTGCAATGCTCGATCTGCCACGGGCCCGACCTGCACGGCATTGGCTCCGTGCCGGATATCGCGGCTCGCTCGCCGGCCTATATGGCGCGCCAGCTCTACGATATCCAGGCGGGAACGCGGCACGGCCAGATGACCGAATTGATGAAGGCCGTGGTCGCCAAACTGACCGGCGACGACATCACTGACCTGACCGCCTATCTGGCATCTCTGCCGCCACAATCCGCGGCAGCCGGCAAAAGCGCTTCGGCACGCTAGAGCGCAATCCGGCGAAGTGTAAGCGGTTCGCCGAAAGATTGCGCGACAATCAAAGGAATTTAGAGCGTGATCCGATTCCATTTAATCGGATCACGCTCTAAGCGAAGTTCACGAAACGCGCGCGGGATGCTCTAACGCCCGCGCGCGTTCGATTTTTGCCCGAAGCGCCATGGCATCCACCGGCGCACGAACTTTTGCATCATTGTCAAAATATACGTAGACATCGCGCCGGCGTGCATCCGCCACCGGCTTGTCGATGAGAGTGTCGCGTTCCGCCACCACATCGCCCTTGGCCCAACGGGTAACTCTGCGCGACCAGATGCGCAGCGCCCGGTTATCATAGCCGCTGGCGTACAAAGTCTCGGACCCGTGAAGACGGCAATACGCGAAATCGGCGGTCAAATCGGTCAGCAGCGGCCAGTCCACGGAATCGGCACATACCAGCGCGATATTGAACTTCCGCAGCAGGCGGATGAACTCGACAGTCTTGAAAGACTCATGCCGGATTTCCAAGGCATGTCTGATTTCACGGTTACCGTCAAATTTGAGCCAGGCTTTACTCTTCAGCTTCGCATCGTGCCCTCGGGCAAGTTTACGGGCCGCCCCGGTCGTGTACGGCAACAGCGCGAGGAATTCCTCCAGTCTGTCCGAATTGAACCCAAGATTGGGCGGCAACTGCCACAGGATCGGCCCCAGTTTCTTTCCCAGCCGCAACACACCGGAAGCGAAGAAATTCGCCAGCGGCGTCTTCGCGCGCGTCAGTTTCAGCATATGGGTGATGAATCGCGGCCCTTTGATCGCAAAGACAAAGGGATCCGGCGTGACGTCGGTCCATACGCCAAAGCTGTCGGGAGTCTGCATCCGGTAGAATGTGCCGTTGATTTCCACACTGCTGAATTTTGATGCGGCATAGGCGAGCTCGTCCTTTTGCCGCAGGCCTGGCGGGTAGAACCGTCCCCGCCAGCCGCGATAGTGCCACCCCGATATGCCAATGCGGACGTTGCCCTGGCTCCGTGTCACGACCGGCGGGACTGCACAAATCCGGCCATCCGGTCCGCGACACGGGGTTTCGACAAAAATTTTCCCGGTGGGAGCCTGCGCCGCCAGTTCGGATGCTGGTCCGTCGTTCCAGGAAAGTTCGGCTGTTCCTCCAGCCCGCAAATGTCCTCGACCGGTAAAACTGCGAGCCGCGAGGGTGTTTGGCCGACGAAAACAGCCGCGCCGTCGACAATTGCGTCCGCCTTTGCGGGGGCACGTCCCGCAGAGACGCAATCGGCTGCGACCAATGCTGACCACAATTTTGTTTTTGCGGTGCGCCGCTCGGCCACTTGCGCTTCGGTGTCGCCGCTGGAAGTGCGAATTCCAAGTTTCGACCGCCAATCGATATCGCGCCCCTTCCACCATCCGGCAACCGTCGGCAAATCATGAGTCGTCGTCATCGCCACTGCGTCCCGGCGCCAGCGCCGTGGCGGCACAAAATCTCCATTCTTGTCCTGCTCGAACCACAGCACTTGCATGCCAAAGATTCCATGCTTTGCCAGCCTTTCGCTGAAGCCGCCTGGAACAGTGCCCAAATCTTCGCCGATAACAATCGAGCGCGCCCGGTGCGATTCGAGACAAATCAGGCGCATCAAGTCATCCAGCGGATAGCGCAAATACACTCCATTGCCAGCGGCAGCGCCTTCGGGAATGACCCAGAGCCGCATCAGTCCCATCGCATGATCGATACGGATGCCTCCCGCATATTTCATATTGGCCTGGATCATCGCGATGAAAGCGCCGTAGCCGTTTTTGCGCATTTGCATCGGAGACAGCGCCGTGACGCCCCAATTCTGTCCGGCTGCATTGAACAAATCCGGCGGCGCGCCGATCTGCAGCCCGTTGAGCACGTCATCCGGTGCTGCCCAGCAATCGCTGCCATTGGGATCGGTGCCGGTGGCGATATCAGCGATAATGCCGATCTTCATTCCGGCGCGGCGCGCGTGCGACTGTGCATTTTGCAGACTGCGCGCGGCCAGGAACTGAACAAAGTGATGAAATTCTATGTCTGCATGCCGCTCTACTGCGAAGCGGAGCACTTCCGGATGTGCGGGCTCGCGAAATGCGGCCGGCCATCGGCGCCATGAGAAAATGCCCTGCTTGCGAAAATAGCCATCCAGAGTTTCGAACAATGCATGCCGGAAGAGCCGCTCACCGGACTCATTACAAAACGCGACAAAGTCGTCATGATCATAGGCGTCGAAACCGTTATGCGCCTCACGCAATGCCCGGTATTTCGCTGGAGTCGCATTTTGCCAGTCGATCAGGCCGCGCCCACCGTCGTCGGGCCGCTCTGCGCCGCGACATGAACGCAGATCGGCGTAGACAGGATTGAGAAAAATTCGGCTGGACGGGCTATAGGGGCCGAATTGCGATGGGTCTGCCGCAAATAATGCATGCGCCGGACTGATCGCGACAGCATCGATACCATGTGTGGCTACGTCTGATGCAAATTCCCCCAGCGCGGCAAAATCGCCGAATTCGCCGCTGGTGCCCCCGCGCAATCCGTAAAGCTGAACACCGAGTCCTGCCAGCCGCGCGTCCGTAATATCTTCAACCGAAAAACACCGGCGGGGCGATGCCGCCAGCATCGTGGCGACGCCGTTAACCTGCCAAGGGTAATATCCTGGTGTGTCGGGCGCCCGAAACATTTGGCCGCCGGCCCAGAATTCATCACCGGTCCAGGCGGTCAGAAGCGGCGATATCTGCCCTTTTTCAAATTCAAGCCGGCCACGGCTCTCAACGATTTGCTGCTCATTTCCGACGGCATAGCCGAGTGATGTCAGCACCTGCCGCAACACCTCGGGCGACACAGTGTGAGCTTTGCCCGCGGCATCATGCCAATGGACCTCGAGGCCGGCACTCCCGGCAAATTCCTCGAGCGACGCATCGCTCATGACGGCTGATCCGCCATCAGCGGCTCGCTCGAAACTGCATTGATCAGCACCGCCGAATGATCGCGCACGAAATAGCTTCCCGATTCGATTTCGAACATGGTGCGGTTGACATCCGCAGTGTCGACCAGCACGAGCCAGCGGACTTGCCGGGGAAGTTTGAATTCCAGCTCGCTTTCGGATGCATTCATCAACAGCGCGAGGATCTCGACCTGGCCATCGGCCCGCGTGCCGGAGTAACGGATGACCAGCGCCCGCCCTTCGCCGTTTTCCCAGTCGCTCTCGCTCAAAGCAAGATTGCGCTCGTCAAGCCACTCGATGAGATTCATTTGCGCCGGAAAATCGGCGCGTTTTCGCGGCGAGATCAGAAATGAGAACGTCTTGCGGATGGCGATCATTCGGCTCACCAGCAGGCCGAGCAAATTACCGGGATCGTTCTCCGCGCTTGACCAGTTCAGCCATGAAATCTCATTGTCCTGGCAATAGGCATTGTTGTTCCCCATTTGGCTACGGTCAAATTCGTCACCGGCCAGCAGCATTGGCGTGCCGCGCGAGACGAACAGCGTCAGCAGCATCGACCTGACGACCCGTTGGCGGAGATCATTGGTTGGTGCGTCATCGCTTGGCCCCTCAGCGCCCCAGTTGGCGGAAAAATCATCATCGGCGCCGTCGCGGTTATCTTCGCCGTTTGATTCATTGCGTTTGCGTTCGTAAGTCGCGAGGTCTGCCAGCGTCATGCCGTCATGGCTTGCGACATAATTGACCGAACACCACGCCCCGCGCGCGGGAGACGGGAAAATATCCGCTGAACCGGACAACCGCTTCGCCAGCTCGGGACGCATGCCGGAATCTCCGCGCCAATAACGGCGTACTGTATTGCGGTATCGATCGTTCCATTCTGCGAAGGGCAAAGGATGGTTGCCCAGCTGATAGCCACCCGGTCCCGGATCCCACGGCTCGGAAATCAGCTTGAGTTGCGACAGAACCGGATCCTGACGGATCGCATCGAAAAAACCAGCTCCCGGATCAAAGCCGCCCGGCTCGCGCCCCAGCGTCGCGCCCAGATCGAAGCGGAAACCATCGACGTGAAACGATGCCGCCCAATAGCGGAGGGAATCCAGCACCATCTGCAACACACGCGCGTGGCTGAGATTCAGCGTGTTGCCGGTTCCCGTATCGTTGATGAGGTGACGGCGATCGTCGCACAGACGGTAATAGGCGGAGTTGTCGAATCCACGCCATGACAGCGTCGGCCCCAATTCGCTGCCTTCGCAGGTGTGATTGTAAACGACGTCGAGAATCACTTCGATACCTGCGGCATGCAGGCGGCGAACGGCCATGCGGAATTCGTCTGCGCTGTCGATGATATAGGACGGTTCGGGCGCAAAAAATGCCAGCGTGCTGTAGCCCCAATAGTTGCTCAGCTTTCTGTCGACCAGATGCCGGTCCTGCAGGAAAGCCTGCACGGGCATCAGCTCCACCGCCGTAATGCCCAACCGCTGCAGATGCGCGATCACCGAAGGCCGGGACAGCGCTGAAAGGCGGCCGCGTTCGGGCGGGGATACGGATTCGAGAAGTTGGGTGAATCCTTTCGCATGCAATTCATAGATGATCGTATCGGACCAGGACGTCCTGGGACGCTTGTCATCCTGCCAATTGAAGTTGCCGCCCGTCACCACGCCCTTGATCATCGCTGGAGCCGAATCGCGCCGGTCAAAAGACAGATCGGAATGCGGTGAGCGGATGCGATATCCGAAAAGTGCGTCGGTCCATCGCAAGCGGCCGGTCAGCTGCCTGGCATAAGGATCCAACAAAAGCTTGTGGTGATTGAAACGTAGCCCGTGTTTCGGCTCATACCGGCCATAGGCGCGGTAGCCATAGACCAGCCCCGGTGCCGCGTCCGGAAGATAGCCATGCCAGATTTCGCCATCAAAACAGGGAAGCACAAAGCGCTGCATCTCGCGTTTTCCGGCGGCGTCAAAAATGCAAAGTTCGACCTGATCTCCCGACGCGGAGAAAACCGCAAAATTGACTCCCAGCCCGTCCCAGGTCGCGCCGAGCGGATTCGGAACGCCGGGGTCAAGCCGGGCAGGAAAACTCCACACGTTACAGCGCGAGTTGCAGGAGGATTCCCGCGAGTGGAGGGATCAGCAGGGACACGGATTGACCATAGCCGTGCGAAGCGATCGGTTCGGCCTCGGCACCACCCGCATTTCCAAGATTCGCGCCGCCGTAATGCTGCGAATCCGTGTTGATGACTTCGTGCCAACGTCCGGTCAGCGGCACTCCGATCCGGTAATTATGTCGCGGAACCGGAGTGTAATTGAAAATCGCAACGATGGGGCGCCCATCCCCTGCCCGGCGTTCATAGGCATAGATGCTTTGCGCCGCATCGTCAGCGACGATCCAGCGGAATCCCTGCGGGTCGGAATCGCCCTGCAATGCCGGCTCGCGGCCATAGAGATGGTTGAGATCCCGGATCAGCCGCTGCAATCCCCCATGGGAATGCTCACGCAGCAAATCCCAGGGGATCGAACCGTCGTGATTCCATTCAGTGTACTGACCGATCTCACTGCCCATGAACAGAAGCTTTTTGCCCGGCTGCGTCCACATATATGAGAACAGCACGCGGAGATTGGCCATTTTCTGCCAATCGTCGCCCGGCGCACGCTGGTACAACGAACCCTTCCCGTGGACGACTTCATCATGGGAAATCGGCAGAATGAAATGTTCGGAATACGCGTATAACAGGCCGAATGTCAGCTCATTGTGGTGCCACGGCCGGTGCACCGGTTCGCGCGAGAGATAACTCAGCGTGTCGTGCATCCAGCCCATATTCCATTTATACGCGAAGCCGAGCCCGCCATTCGAAACCGGCTGCGTGACACCGGGCCATGCGGTGGACTCCTCTGCGATCATCAGCGCATCCGGGCAGCGCTCGGTCACAGTCGAATTCAGACGGCGGAGAAAGCCAATGGCCTCAAGATTTTCCCGGCCACCATAGACATTGGGAATCCATTGCCCGGGCTGGCGTGAATAATCGCGGTACAGCATGGATGCCACGGCATCACAGCGCAGGCCATCGGCGTGAAAATGATTGAGCCAATAAAGCGCGCTTGCAATCAGAAAACCCTGAACCTCGTTACGTCCGTAATTATAGATCAGGGTGTTCCAGTCCTGGTGAAATCCTTCGCGCGGATCGGCGTGCTCATAAAGGGCGGTACCATCAAACTGGGCAAGCCCGTGTGAATCGGTCGGGAAATGCCCCGGCACCCAATCGAGGATGACCCCGATATTGGCGCGGTGGCATTGATCGACAAAATGCGCGAATTCCTGCGGCTTGCCGAAGCGCGCCGAGGGTGCGAACTGCGATAATGGCTGATATCCCCACGACCCGCCGAACGGATGCTCCATTACCGGCAGCAGCTCGATATGCGTGAAGCCGAGCGCGTTGACATATGGAATCAGGCGCCGCGCCAGTTCACGCCAATCCAGCATCCCGTGTGGTTCGCCTTCCGGCCGCAGCCATGACGCAGGATGGACTTCATAAATCGAAATCGCGGAGTCCGGCGCATGCTTCCGGGCGCGCGCCGACATCCACTCTTCGTCTGTCCACGGAAAATCCCATGTCTCGGCCACAATGGACGCGGTGGCCGGTGGGCGCTCGGACGCCCGTGCCAGCGGATCGGCCTTCAGCGGCAACAGCTCGCCACTCTGGCCGATGATCTCATATTTGTAGCGCTCGCCGGCACGCAACCGCGGGATGAATAACTCCCAGATTCCGGCACTGTGGCGTAAGCGCATCGGATTGCGGCGGCCATCCCAATTGTTGAATGCGCCGACCACGGAAACCCGTTGTGCATTCGGCGCCCAGACGGCAAATCGCACCCCCGGAACGCCATCCATCTCGCCAAGATTGGCGCCGAGCCGGGTCGCCATATCCCAATGCGTTCCTTCGGAGAACAGGTGAAGGTCGAGATCGGTCAGCAGCCGGCCGAAGCCATATACATCTTCGGTTTCCTGCACGCTGCCCGGCCAATGAATGCGAAAGACATAAGCCGTGTCGCCCGGCACGAGCGCACAAAAGAAACCCTCATATTCCGTATGGGGCGTCAATTGCCCCAGCAGCCGGCCGTCTTTGGCGTTGCGAACCTCCACCCCACCTGCGCCGGGATAGTAAGCGCGAATCGCGCGTCCCTGCGCAGTCTGATGTGGTCCCAGCACCGAGAAGGGGTCGTTCTGCCGGCCATGAACCAACAAATCCAGAGCTACCCGGTCCGGCTCGGCACCGAAAACTTCCATTCGGTTCACGGTTCCACTCTCCGCAAGCGTTCGATGGCGGCCGCAAAACCCCGAAGCGGCGGGCTCTGCGGCTTTAAGGGACTGACGCGCTGGGCAACAAGATCATGGGCCGCTTGCTCAACCGCAAACGCGCAGGCCAGATTTAGTTCCGTTGGTTCCAGCATTGCACCGCGAATTTCTCCGTAACCCCTAAGGAATGCGTCGGTTGCCCGGCCATGGAATTGCGCGACCAGACTGCGCGCCTGTTCTTCACCCGCGGGACCGTCAAAGGCATGTTCCTCGAAGGCGGCAATTCTGGCGGCCTGATCGAAGGAACGCAGGATTCCGGCGATATCCCGCATCGGACTGGATTTGCGCCGGCGCACCGGCAGAGCTTTGAGAGGCTCGCCCTCAAAGTCGATGAAAACGAAATCACCTCCCGAAACCAAAACCTGGCCAAGATGAAGATCGCCATGTATCCGGGTTTTGGGCAGACCTTCACCAGCGGCGTAGATTTTTTGGATAGAGCGCACGGCGGAGTCCGGGAATTCCGACAAAGCGCCGGATAGACCGGCGAACTCCTTGTGGGCTGATGCGGAATCCATGACCGCCCGCACTGCGTTCAGCTGCTGTTCGGCAGCGACCGACCATTCCTGAATATCGGCTGACGTAACCGTCTCAGGTGCAAAATCGCGGTTCGGCGACTCGCGCGCGAGGCAGGCATGCATTTCGCCCAGTCTCGAACCCAGGCGAGCGGCAAAATTTTCATACGCCTCAATGCCCTGGTTGCCTTCGCCGCCATTCGCGGTGCGCTCAGAGAGGGTTCGCTTGAGGAAATCCGCTGTCCACGCGAAGGCATCGCCCTGATTGGGAATCTGGCTCAGGAAGATCGCCAACAGCGATTCGTCGCCATCCGCCCTCCGCCGGACAACCTGGCCCAGAAGCGCTGGAATGGCCGAAAATCCCATTTGCGCGAGATGACGAAGCATTTCCGGCTCCGGATGCGGGCCGGACTCCGGCACACGAACAAGTTTGATCGTCCCCTGTTGCCCGGCAAGAACCAGTGTATTGCTGAGGTCTCGATCCACCCTCTGAATTTCGTTTACCTGCCAGTCAACATGGCGGGAGACCGGTTCTGCGGAGAAAACCAGTTCGCCTCCCTGCAACGGAATGTGCGCATTGCCGGCGAGCCATTCGAACCAGTGCCTGAGGACAGCAGGGCTCGCGAGAGCATCGATCAGTATTCCCACTCTCGAGCGCCTGCGCACCCTCGCCAGCGCGAATCTCTCGTCGGCAAAATTGACTGGCTTGTCGTCCCATGCGATCGCCAGCGGCATGGAATAGGTGGTCCGCTGGCCCGCGGCGCTGATCTCAACATCGCTCAGCACGAAGTCATATTCGGGAGCTGCCATAACGCCGGTAATCGTCGCATTTGCGACCGGGCTGCCCTTATTTCGGAACCAGCGGCTCTGCTCGACATGCGGCGGCAGGATGTCCCGCTCGAGCCGCTGCCGTTCACGCGAGTCGAACAGATCGCCAATGCCATTGCGCAAGACCAGCGTGTGATACTCGACGCTGCCCGAGGACAGTGCGGTCCAGGGCGGCGGTTCGGCAGATGCGCTGAGCGAAAACCAGTAGAACCCGTATGGCGGCAATGTCAGCAGATAAGGCAATTGCCCGATCGCCGGAAAAGCGCTGCCGCCCAGAAGCTCGACCGGGATGCGGCCGGCAAATTCCATCAATTCCAGTTCGACAGCCTGCGCTGCCCGCGACACATTCACCACGCAGAGAATGGTCTCGCCGTCATATTCGCGCAAATAGGCCAGCACTTTGCGGTTGCGCGGGTGCAAAAACCGCAAACCGCCGCGCCCAAACGCCTGATGCCGGCCGCGCACCAGCAGCATGCGCTTCATCCACTGCAGCAGCGAATGAGGGTTGCGCCACTGCGCCTCGACATTCACCGCTTCGTACCCGTAAATCGGGTCCATGATGGCTGGCAGGCTCAGCGCGGCGGGATCGGCGCGCGAGAATCCGCCGTTGCGGTCGGGCGACCATTGCATCGGAGTGCGCACGCCATCGCGATCGCCGAGATGCAGATTGTCGCCCATGCCGATCTCATCGCCGTAATAGATGATCGGAGTGCCCGGCATCGTGAGCAGCAGACTGTTCATCAACTCGATCCGGCGGCGGTCATTTTCCAGCAGCGGCGCCAGCCTGCGGCGAATTCCCAGATTGAGGCGGGCCCGCCGGTCAGCGGCGTAAAACTCCCACAGGTAATCGCGCTCCCGGTCGGTCACCATTTCGAGCGTCAGTTCGTCGTGATTGCGCAGAAATACCGCCCACTGACATTCGGAAGGAATGTCCGGCGTCTGGCGCATGATATCGGTAATCGGGAATCGGTCTTCCTGCGCGATCGCCATATACATTCGCGGCATTAGCGGAAAATGGAAAAGCATCTGGCATTCGTCGCCATTGCCGAAATAGGCCTGAACATCCTCCGGCCACTGATTGGCTTCGGCCAGCAGCATGCGGTCGGGATAGCGCACATTCAGTTCGGCCCTGAGCCGTTTCAGTATCTCATGCGTCTCCGGAAGATTCTCGTTATTGGTCCCCTCACGTTCGACCAGATAGGGAACTGCATCGAGCCGCAGCCCGTCGATGCCAAGATCGAGCCAATATCGGACCACGGCCGACATTGCCGTATACACGCGCGGGTTGTCGTAATTCAGGTCGGGCTGATGGGAATAGAACCGGTGCCAGTAATATGCTTTGGCTTCATCGTCCCACGCCCAATTCGATTTTTCGACATCCAGGAAGATGATCCGCGTCCCCGAATAGACCCGGTCACTGTTTGACCACACATAGAAATTGCGTGCCGCGGATCCCGCTTTCGCCCGCCGCGCCCGCTGGAACCACGGATGCTGATCCGACGTGTGGTTCAACACCAGTTCGGTGATGACCCGGATGTTGCGGGCATGCGCTTCTTCAATGAATTTCCGGACATCGCCGAGGGTGCCGTATTCCGGATGTACGCCCTTGTAATCGGCGATGTCATAACCGTCGTCGCGCCGCGGCGAAGGATAAAACGGCAGCAGCCAAACGGCATTGACTCCCAGCTCGCAAAGATAATCCAGCTTTGAAAGCAGCCCGGGAAAGTCGCCGACCCCATCATTGTTCGAATCGAAGAAGGATTTGACGTGAAGTTGGTAGATGATCGCGTCCTTGTACCAGAGCGGATCGCATTCAGGCCTTTGACGCCGCACTATGAAACCTCGGCGGGACTGACACGCCAGATCGCGTAGGGGGCGGCAGGGTTCAGCCACATATGCTGCCGTTTGCCGTGCCAGATGAAACTGCCGCCGCCGACGAGATCATGTACCAGCAGCGCACCAGAATCCGGCAATCCCCATTCCCACAGCGGGATTTCAAAATCGGCTTCTTCCGGGCCGTGCGGATTCAGACTGATTGCGACCAGGATGCGGTCGGCGCTCGACCGGGAATGCCGGCCGAAATAGATGATGTTGTCGTTGAACGCATTATAAAAAGTTGTACCCACATGGGTCTGCAGCGCCGGTTCAGCGCGGCGCAGACGGTTCAGCCGGGCGATATCAGCATTGATATTGCCGGGTGCGTTCCAGTTCCGATGCTTGAGTTCGTATTTTTCCGAATCCAGATATTCTTCACCGTCGCGAAGAGGTGCGGCTTCGCAGAGCTCAAATCCGGAATACATCCCCCAGGAACCCGACAGGGTCGCGGCCAGGGCCGCGCGAATGACAAAACCCGGCCGCCCGGATGTCTGTAAAAAACAGGGATTGATATCGGGGGTGTTGACGAAAAAATTCGGACGGAAGAACCACGCGATCGGCGCCGAATTCAGTTCATTGATGTAAGTCATCAATTCCTGTTTGCTGTTGCGCCAGGTAAAGTATGTGTAAGACTGCGAAAATCCCAGCTTTGCCAGGTGGTACATCGGCTTCGGCCGGGTAAATGCCTCGGACAGGAAAATCACGTCCGGATGAAGTCTGCGGATATCCGACAGAAGCCACTTCCAGAAGGCAAAAGGCTTCGTATGCGGATTGTCAACCCGGAATATCTTTACGCCATTCTCGATCCAGAACAGCACAACCGAGCGAAGCGCCAGCCAGAGATCCGGGATGGAATCCCTGGCGTAGAAATCGACATTGACGATGTCTTCGTATTTCTTTGGCGGGTTCTCTGCATATTTGATCGTCCCGTCGGGACGCCAGTCGAACCATCCCGGATGCTGTTTGAGCCACGGATGATCGGGTGAGCACTGCACCGCAAAATCGAGTGCAATTTCCATCCCGGCGTGGCGTGCCGCCTGCACAAGCTTCCGGAAATCCTCGATCGTTCCGAGTTCGGGATGCACCGCATCATGCCCCCCCGCTTCCGATCCTATGGCGTATGAGCTGCCAGGGTCCTGATCCGTCGCCGCAAGGGCATTGTTGCGGCCCTTTCGATTGGTGTTGCCGATCGGATGAATGGGCGTGAGGTAAAGCACGTCGAAACCCAGCGCAGCGACGGCCGGGATGCGCGCCATGACGTCACGAAACGTGCCATGCTTGCCCGGGATTTCCGACTGGGAGCGGGGAAACAGCTCATACCAGCTTCCGAAGCCTGCCGCGCGCCGTTCAGCGTCAATGAAATAGACGGAACTTTGCGCTTTATGCTCCCGCGGGTCGGCCCGAAACATCGCGTCAATAGTCTGCGGCGCCAGCAGAATGGCGGCGCGTTCCGCTTCTGCCGCATGCGACAAAACCCCGAGAATTTCCTTCAGAGCATCGCGTGCCGCTTTTTCCGCACCCTTGCGCCACGCCTCGATCAGCCTGCGTCCTTCTTCGACGTCGAGTGTAATGTCGAGATTTGCCGCGCGCTTCTTCGCGAGATCATGCGCAAAGCTGCCATAGACGTCGGGCCACGCCTCGATCGCATAACGGTACCGGCCGATCCGCTTCAGCGGCAAAGCGGCCCTCCAGCGGTCATTGGCGATCAGCGTCATTCTGCTGCGCCGCCATTCCCGCTCATCATCGGCACGGAACAGAAGTTCGGCAGCGAGCAGACCGTGACCTTCAGCAACAAGATCGGCCTCAATCGGAACGATGTCCCCGGCTCCGGCTTTTGCCGGATATGTACCCTGATCCACCGCCGGCGTGAGATTGCCGATCCAAACCCGGCTCTCCTGTGCGGCTGCCTGCGCGTCTGCCTTCGGTGCATGCGATGGCACCACAATGGCGCTTTCCCGCACCGCGCGGAAAAGACATGCCTCGCCAGGGGCGAGCTTTTCACCGTTGCCACTGAATGGCTGGATGGGATCGAGCAGCGACCATTCACCAAGTGCCGCGGAGAAGCGCTCATCGAACGCCTCATTGATCATGTGGTCCGGATTGATGACCGCCACAACCGCCGATCTCGACTCCATCTCGGACAGGCTGTCACTGCGCAACAATATGGTCAGAGGATCGCCGGGACCGGTGAGGCTGCGCAGCCTGCCCGCCGGAAGCGTCTGGACAAGTTCGTTCATCGTCTTCACGCAGGGCGAGAGGTCCGTCCGTGCCCCCTCGCAATGACCGGCTTCGAATCCCAGGGGCATCATGATGCCCGCGCCGGTGATCGCCGCGACGGCGAGCCGCGCGCGGCGCGCTTCACAGGAGGCCGGCGGCTCGCAGCCCGGCGATTCCACCAAAGCGATTGCCGGTGCTATGCGCGAGGCAGTGTCATGCTGTTCGACAAGCCAGGCCGCTCGCCCATTCCACCACGGCAGCGCAGACAGGCTATAGGGGAAACCGGCGCCCGACAGATCAAGGATGGCGTCCTGTGGAACCTGCGATGTGTCGGCCACGAACAGCAATTCGCCGCCGCGCATGGATTGCGTCCGATCGATCACGTCACGCCACAGAGCCGCAGTCAGAATTCCGGGTTCGGCCAGGCAGAAGCCGTCAGCACCCGATAATGCCAGCTGACCCAGACGCTCTGCCCACCACGCGACAAAAGGTTCAGGATTCTGCCGCGGGTGCGCAATCGCCCGGCCCTCGATCAGATTCGGCAGCCTTGGATCGACAACCCGCCAGGATGCATCCGCAGTAAATGAAAAGAACTCCGGATGTTCCTTCACCAGGGGATGGTCCAGCGGAAGATCACTGATGTCCAGATTGAGGAGCAGACCGAGATTGGCGGCGTCGCAGTCTTGACGCAGCCGGCCAAGGGCGCCGTCCGTCCGCCCATTCTCATAATTGAGGGCAATATGGCTGAATCCCAGTCCCGCGCATCGGGCGAGAATTTCACCCGTCTGGCCGCTCTCCGGTGCTTTCCCCGCGTAACAAATCCGAGGTGCCGTCACAGGCACAATGATCCTTGGCAATACGGATGGAAATAATCGGAAAGAAACTCCGATTGCCGCGAACGGTTCCGCGTCATCTCATTCCAGATACCGGCCCGCGCTGCGCAAATCCTCGACAAAGCTGGCGAATTGCCGGTGCCGGTCTTCGCGTTCAGGTATCCGCAGCAGCGATGACGGGTGGACGGTGATCACCAGTTTCGTATCCTCCGGATCCTTCAGTAGCTTGCCCCGAACCTTCTGAATCGTCACGGTTTTCCCGGTCAGACTGCGTGCCGCCGTGGTGCCCAGCGCGACAATCAGTTGCGGCCTGACTATGCGCCGTTCAATGTCGTTCCACCATTTGCAGCGCTCGATCTCATAACTGTCCGGCCGCTTGTGCAAACGGCGCTTGCCCCGCATTTCGAATTTGAAATGCTTCACCGCATTGGTGACGAAGATTTCCTTTCGGTCCAGTCCGGCCTCGGCAATGGCTTTGTCGAGAACGCGGCCGGCCGGCCCGACGAAGGGATGCCCCGCAAGGTCCTCGTCATTTCCAGGCTGTTCGCCGACCATCATGATCGGCGCATGAGCAGGACCCTCGCCCGGCACAACGAGCGTCGCGTTGCGAAATAGCGGACAGCGCGTGCACTCCGCTTCAGCACGGCGCAGCCCGGTCAGGGTCCTCGGAATGGTTTCGGCCATCGCAACCTGTCGAATGATGTTTCCAGACAGCAAAATCGACACGCCGACGGAACAAAATGAACGCACCGCCGCTAAACACGCTGCACCAGAAAGCGTGCGCGGTTTTGCGCGCCGTAACAAGGGAGTTCGATTCATGCCAATGCAGACCAGCACGTCACATGGGGGAACCGCACGGCGCACGAAGACGCGCGCCAGCGCCCGAGGCAAGACGAAGCAGCAGAACGCGATCCAGCTACTGTCGAGCGACCACGACGAAGTCGAAAAACTGTTCAAGCAGTTCAAGAAATCGAACGGCCGGAAGGCTGAGATTGTCCGCCGCATTTGCATGGCGCTGACCGTCCATGCCGAAATCGAGGAAGAAATCTTCTATCCGGCGATGCGCGACGCCATGGCGGCGAAAGACGAGTCTATGATGGACGAGGCCACCGTCGAGCATGAAACCATTCGCAATCTCGTCGAGGAAATCGAAGGTTCCGGAACCGACGACGAAATGTTGTCGGCGCGGATGAAGGTGCTGTGTGAATATGTGACCCACCACGTCAAGGAAGAAGAAGAAAAAATCTTCCCCAAGGCAAAGAAAGCCCGCCTCGACCTCGATGAGCTCGGCGTAGAACTGCTCGAGCGCAAAATGGAACTTATGGGCGAACAAGCCTGAAACACGTCGTTCGCAAAAGAAAAACCGCAGGATCGCTCCTGCGGTTTTTCTTTTCATTTCCTTCGCCTCACTTGCCGGTTATCGATCGGAAGATCGTAAAACCCAAAATGAGGAAAATGACGAACAGCGCAATAAACAGGAAGAACAGGAACTTGGCTATTCCAATCGCCGCGCCGGCGACGCCGGTAAAACCAAGAATTCCTGCGATTACGCCGATAACCAGGAAGATAAAGGCCCAGTACAGCATTGTTTGATCCCTTGAAATTGCCGGTAGTGACAACGTGGCGCTTTCGGGCCTGTTCCAGCAGCAGGTTACCAGTAGCGTTCCGCATTGTAATAGGAGAAAGCCTCGGCACGGATCGCCTGTTCGCCGTCGTCGCTGGTCAGATCTTCCATGCGATACGCCGGAGCATTCTCGATGAGATCGCGCGCGACCGGGACAACATACCCCCCTTTGTCGGAGTCATAATCCAGGATCGACCACGGAATCGGCCGGAACTTTTCGCCCATACCAAGGACGCCGCCGGAACCAAGGACCGCGAACATGATGTTGTTGGACATTTTGTCGAGGACCACGTCCTCCACGGTTCCAATGCGCTCGCCATTGGTGTTGTAAACCGGCGTTCCCCGGACTTTCGATGCAAGAATGGCCGTCGTATGACCACTTGGCGTCGGCATGGCTGTGACACTCCTTCGGGTCTGTTGCCGACAACCGCATGTCTGACGAATCGTTCCGGCTCCACGGGTTTGGCAATGTGCGGCAACGCACAGGTTTTTGAATGGAACCGGGGAGAATCGCCGGACTCTTGTTCACATTGCGCCGATGAATGGGTTAAACAAATCTCTCGGGGGCGGGGTGTCGCGAATATGGCGCGCGCGCAGAACGGTGCCGGAAAATCCGGGCGGTGACTTGCCCGGATTTTGCAATCGGCTGCCGGACGCCCGGCCAATGCTTCACCACAACAACCGCTGCGACTTGAAAACCCATGGAACGTATTCTCACTGACCATCCATTTGGCCTTGATTTTCCGGCGCCGCCGATCCGCGCCGAGATCAAGCACGAGTTGATCCGTAACCTGATCGAGCAGATGGGCCGCGATCCGGGCACGGCCTCGCCGCAGGACTGGTTTTATGCCCTGGCTTATTTCCTGCGCGGCCGCTTTTCATCCGCGCGCATCCGCACCTGGCGGCGCAATTCGCAATATGACGCGAAGTGGGTGTATTATCTTTCGCTCGAATTCCTGCCCGGCCGCCTGCTGAAGACCTGCCTGATGTCGCAGGGCGTGTATGAAGTCTGCCGTCAGGCACTTGCGGATCTCAACGTCGATCTCGAAACGCTGTGGGATTTCGAAATCGAGCCCGCCCTCGGCAATGGTGGTTTGGGCCGCCTTGGCGCCTGCCTGCTCGAATCCATGGCGACGCTTGGTTATGCCGGCCTTGGTTACGGCATTCGCTACGAATACGGAATGTTCCGCCAGAAAATCGAACGCGGCGAACAAATCGAGCATCCCGAAAACTGGCTGCGCAGCGTTAATCCCTGGGAATATGCCCGCCCCAATATCGTTTATCCCATCCAGTTCAATGGACGCGTGACCCAGGTCAACAACTGGCGAGGCGAATTGCTTTGTCATTGGTCCGAAACCGATGACGTCATGGCCCGCGCCTATGATTTTCCCGTCATCGGTCTCGATGGCGAAACTGTCACGTCGATCCGGCTGTGGTCGGCAACCGCAAGCTCGGACTTCAATCTCGCTTACTTCAACAGCGGCAACTACATCGATGCGGTGAAGGAAAAGAGCGAGACCGAAACGATTTCCAAGGTGCTCTATCCCAGCGACACCACCATGATGGGACGCGAGCTCCGGCTGAAGCAGGAATATTTCCTCGTCAGTGCGTCGATCCAGGACATTTTGGCCCGCTTCGAATCCAAATACGAAAATCTCGATCTGCTCCCGGAAAAGATCGCCATCCAGCTCAACGATACGCATCCGGTTCTCGCGATTCCCGAACTGATGCGACTCCTCGTCGACGTTTACCGGCTGGACTGGGATCGTGCCTGGAATATCACCGTCCGCGTGTTCTCGTTCACCAACCACACGCTGCTGTCCGAGGCGCTCGAGTGCTGGCCGGTCAATGTCATCGAAAACCTGCTGCCGCGCCACATGCAGATCATCTACGAAATCAATCATCGCATGCTGCGGAATGTGATCCACCGCTATCCCGGCGATATTGATCGGCTCCGCCGCATGTCATTGATCGAAGAAGGGGCCACCAAGCGGCTGCGCATGGCGCATCTAGCCATTGCGGGCAGCCACAAGGTCAACGGCGTGTCCAAGAGCCACACTGAGATCATGCGCAAAACGCTGTTTGCCGATTTCGACAGGGTCTTCCCCGATCGCATCATCTCGCTGACCAACGGCATCACGCAGCGCAAATGGCTCAATGAGTCTAATACCTGGCTTGCGCAATTGATCAATTCGCGGATTTCATCGAAATGGCTGCGCGATCTTGAGCGCATGCAGGAACTCGCATCTTACGCCAATGACGAAGAGTTTCTCACCGAGTTTGCCGCGGTCAAACGCATCAACAAGGAACACCTGGCGCAGAAGATCAAGGACAGCACCGGCCATGTGATCGATCCCACTTCGATGTTCGATCTCCACATCAAGCGGATCCATGAATATAAGCGTCAGCTGCTGAATCTCCTGCAGCTCGTGGTGCGCTACAATCGCATTCGCCAGGAAAAGCCCGGCAGTTTTCAGCCACGGACGGCGATCTTTGCCGGAAAGGCCGCCCCCGGCTATGCCATGGCCAAACGCATTATCCAGCTCATCAATTACGTCGCCGACATCGTAAACAACGACCCGGCCGTCGACGGCTTGCTGAAAATCGTCTTCGTTCCCAATTACGACGTTCAAACGGCCGAAGATCTCATTCCCGCCTGCGATTTGTCCGAGCAGATCTCCACCGCCGGGACCGAAGCGTCCGGAACCGGCAACATGAAACTCGCACTGAACGGCGCGTTGACAATTGCGACGCATGACGGGGCGAATGACGAGATTGCCGAAGCCGTGGGGCACGACAATATTTTCATGTTCGGCCACACTTATGACGAACTGATGAAGCTGCGTGCCGAGGGGTACGATCCGCGGAAGATTTACGCGCGCAATGACGCGCTTCGTCAGGCACTGGACATGATACGCGGCGGCTATTTTTCACCGCAAAATCCCGATCTGTTCGCGCCCATCGTCGATTCGCTTCTGAAGGGTGGCGATCACTACATGCTGCTCGCCGACTTTGACTCCTACGTCAAATGCCGGGAAGACGTCGATGCGGTGTACCGCGATCGGAAGGAATGGAATCGCAAGGCCGTGCTTAACGTCGCCAATATCGGTGGCTTCTCCGTCGATCGGCTGACGGATCAATATGCCGTCGAGATGTGGAGCACCAAACCCGTACCGCGAACCGGATAATCAATCTGAAAGCAGAAGAACCAGACTCCGTCCGCCGATCTTCCAGTGGGTGGCTTGCTCCACCGGCGCGCCGCCATCGCGCGCTGACGTATCGAGCAGCAATTGCCACGGCTTTTCAGCCGGTCCCGGCAAGCCAATGACGCATTCATCCGCAGCCGCATTCAGCGCCAGGAAGTAACGTCCGGCGCCCTCACCGCATGTAATTGTGCAGGCGAGAAATTCGTTCGCCGGATTCCGCCACTGTTCTGCGGTCATCTCCTCCCCATTTGGAGTTAGCCACGTGATGTCTTTCCATTGTCCGTCCGAACCCGCGGCCCCGCGATAGAAGCGGTCACGCCGGAATAGCGGATGATTGCCCCTGAGCGAGATTACACGCTGGACGAAAGCGAAAAATTCCCGCCCCTCGTGATCCAGATTCCAGTTCAGCCAGCTGATCTCATTGTCCTGGCAATAGGCGTTATTGTTCCCTCCCTGTGTGCGCGAAAGCTCGTCGCCCGCAACGAGCATGGGCACGCCAAGAGACAGGAGCAGAGCGGCGATGAGGTTGCGCTTCTGCTGAAAGCGCAACGCGCGTACTGAAGCATCACTGCTCTGCCCCTCCACGCCGCAATTCCAGCTGTAATTTTCCCGCGTGCCGTCCGCATTGTCCTCCGCGTTCGCCCAATTTTGCCGTTCCGAATAGCTGACCAGGTCCTGCAGCGTGAAACCATCATGCGCAGTGATGAAATTCACCGAGGCGAGCGGCCCACGGTCGGAGAACAGATCGCTCGATCCGGTCAAACGCGTCGCAACTTCGCCAATGGCGCCTCTATCGCCGCGCCAGAACCGCCGCATGGCGTCGCGAAATTTGTCGTTCCATTCGAGGAATGGCGCCGGAAAGCCGCCGAGCTTGTATCCGTCGCTCGTCGCATCCCACGGCTCGGCAATCAATTTGAGCTGTCCAAGCTCCGGATCTGCCACCAATTCGGACAAGAATGCCGCATCGCGGTTGAACACACCGTCCTCTTTCGCGAGCACGGAAGCAAGATCGAAACGAAAGCCGTCGACTCCTGCACGCGCCCAGTAACGCAGCGAATCAATCACCATTTTCCGAACCATCGGATGGGCGAGATTCAGCGTATTGCCCGTCCCGGCATCGTTCAGGTACTTGCTTTTATCCTCAGGTGCCAAGCGGTAGTAGGACGCGTTATCGATACCGCGAAAGCAGATGGTCGGCCCCCACTCATCCCCTTCGCCGGTGTGGTTGAACACCACATCCAGTATGACTTCGATTCCGCTGTCGTGAAAGCGCTGGATGAATTGGCGAAATTCCCGCGCCCCGTTTCCTGCCGCATAGCGCGGCTCGACTGCGAAAAAGCAGATCGAGTTGTAGCCCCAGTAATTCCGCAGTCCCGCGCGGACCAGTCTTGGCTCATCGGCGACCGCCTGGACGGGAAGAAGTTCGATTGCCGTGACGCCGAGATCGCGGAGATGACGCAATACCGGTTCGGACGCCAATCCGGAGAATGTTCCGCGCAGGGGCGCCGGAATGTCCTCCCGAAGCATCGTCATTCCCCTGACATGCAGCTCATAGATGATCATGTCCGGGAGCGGTGATCGCAGTTGCTGCATCGGCTCGTCGGCATCAGGCAGCAACAGGCTCTTGGGCGTGAAGGGAGCACTGTCCCGGTTATCCGGCGCAGTAGGGGAATCAGAATCGCCAGCGAAGCCGAAATGCGCCGGTGCAAGTTCAAAGCTCCGGTCCAGCGCTCGCGCGTAGGGGTCGATCAGAAGTTTCTTCGGGTTGAAGCGATGCCCGCGTGACGGATCATATGGTCCGTAAACCCGATAGCCATAACGCTGCCCCGGCGCGACGCCCGTGACCCTGCACTGCCACAGATCGCCTTCCCGCGTGAGCGGCACGCGGTCCGTTTCCCGGTCGGCGCTATCGAACAGGCAAAGTTCAACGCTTTCGGCATGGCTCGAGAACAGCCCAAACTCTGCACCGCGTGCGTCGCACCGTACCCCGGGCTTAGCATTAATCGTCGTCATTTCCGCCTCAGAGCCACTGGTGCGGTCAGACAAATCTTCTTGAGCTTGACCGTGGCCGAGGGAAGAAAACAGCGAAAAAAATGGCGGTCTTCCTTGGGAAGTGCCGAAGCGCGCAAGGTCCAGAATTTTGCTGCGGCTCCTGAACCGAAGCACCACTCACGCGTTGTCCTAACGCTGGAATGAAGGGGCATTTTCGTCCTTCAAGAAAGAGCGTGACTTCACGTCAGGTGGTCGGCGCGTGAAGGGCACTTTGGTCAATTTGGTTCGGCATTTTGGTGGAGACATTTCAAGCGCCCGGTTGCGAGGGATTTTTGTGTCCATCCGCGGCGTCGAGACTGGCCCACCGGTCATAAGGAACGGCATAGGATGCGGGTGTTATATGTAACCTCCGAGATTTTTCCATTCGCGAAAACCGGAGGACTCGCCGATGTGTCTGCGTCACTGCCCGTTGCGTTGAAGAATCTCGGATTTGACGTGCGTGTCCTGGTTCCGGGATACCGGCAGGCTCTCGAACGCGCTCCAAGCCTCAGGCCCCTCAAGACTGCCGCAAATCCGGTGGGAACCGGCGAATACCGGCTGTTGGAGACCCATCTGCCCCGCGCCGACGTGCCGGTGTGGCTGGTCGATGCGCCGCAATATTATGACCGTGAGGGCGGACTGTATCAGAATGCCTCCGGCGCGGATTGGCCGGACAATGCACAGCGCTTTGCACTACTCAACCACGTTGCGGCCAGCATTGCCACCGATCCTGGGCACCTGTGGCGGCCGGAAGTGATCCATTGCAATGATTGGCACGCAGGATTGCTCCCGCTGCTTCTTTCCGCCAGCGGCCGGCCGCGCCCGTCAACCTTGCTGACCATCCATAACCTCGCCTATCAGGGGCTGTTCGCGCCGGAAGAACTCGCCAAACTTGATCTTCCCGATGACGCTTTCGCCTCGATGGAGTTCTACGGCCGGATTTCCTTCCTCAAAGCCGGAATCCAGAGCGCGGACGCTCTGACCACCGTGAGCCCCAACTACGCACGCGAAATCACCACCGCAGAATATGGCTGCGGCTTCGACGGCCTATTGCGCCAGCGCGCGAGCGCCCTGACCGGTATTCTGAATGGTGTGGATTACAACATCTGGGATCCGGAGCACGACCAGCATCTGCCGGCCAATTACTCGGCCCGTTTCGTTTCGCCCAAGAACGATTGCAAACGCTCGATTCAGTCGGAACTGAACCTGACGGCACAGCCCGACACGCCCGTGCTGGCGTTCCTCAGCCGGCTCGTGCATCAGAAGATGCCGGATGTTGTGCTCGATGTGTTGCCGGAATTTCTCGAAAACGGGGCACAATTCGTCTTGGTCGCGGAAGGCGACAATGGGTATCAGGCGGACTTTCGTGAGCTCGCGGCACGCTATCCCGGCCGTGTATCCGTCCAGGGATACAGCGAAGACATGGCCCACCGCGTTCTCGCAGGAGCCGATATGGTCCTTCATCCATCGAGGTTTGAGCCTTGCGGATTGGTGCCGATCTACGGCATGCGCTACGGCACCGTGCCGCTGGTGCGCAACAGCGGTGGCATGGCGGATACCGTGGTCGACGCCACGCCCGAGGCGCTACGGCAGTCGACCGCGACCGGTTTCGCATTCGAAGAGCCGACTGCGGCGGCGCTTGCGACTTGCGTGCGCCGCGCGATCGATCTTTATCGCCAGCCGATTGCCTGGCGCCGGCTGCAGGCCAGTGCCATGCGTCAGGATTTCTCCTGGCGCCGTTCGGCCGTCGCCTATGCCAACCTCTATCAGAAGCTGACGGGCGCACCGGCGGTCAATGCCAAGCCCGCCAAGGCAGAGGCTCGCTCAAAACTGACCGCCTGAGGTTTGCGGCGGTAACTACCTGACCTATAACTGGCCAGACAAATGAAGTCCGGCCATGAGCGACCAACGCATCAATATCACCGATACCATCGACGGTCAGAAAATTGGCCGGTTCCAGCGGCAAATCGCGGGACTCTGCTCCATCGTCGCTGCGCTGGAAGGGTTCAACACCCAGTCGGTCGGTTATATCGCGCCGCTGATGTCGCAGGCCTTTCACCTTCAGGCACGCGACCTGACCTTGCTTTTCTCGCTGGGATTGATCGGGCTGCTGCTTGGCGCGCTCATTATCGCACCGCTTGCCGACCGCATCGGCCGCCGCACCGTCCTGCTGTACTGCGTACCCCTTCTCGGCCTGTTCAGCCTGCTCACCGCGTTCAGCACATCGATCGCCATGCTTGACGCACTGCGATTCCTGACCGGGCTCGCAATCGGTGGCGCGCTGCCAAATACCATCGCCCTGACTTCGGAATATGCCCCTCGCCGCCGCCGTGCAGTGATGGTCGCGGTGATGTTCTCCGGCTTCATCATCGGTTCGATCATCGCGGCATTGGCCGCGGGCTGGCTGATCTCCGCCGGTTGGCGGTCGGTTTTCCTCGTCGGTGGATTGGCGAGCCTCGCCGCCGCGCCGTTGATCTTTTTTGCCCTGCCCGAATCCGTCCGCTTCCTGACCGTGCGGGGCGCAGATCGGACGCGCATTGCAGCTCTGATGCGGCGCCTCTATCCCCGCCTCGCCATATCCGATGCTGCCGTATTCGCTGTGTCAGAGGCCGCGGCGTCCCCGGCTTCGGTGCGTGCGCTGTTCGAGGCCGGCCGTTCCAAGGGCACGATCCTGCTGTGGATCGTGCAGTTTGCCAGCCTGTTCAACATCTTTCTGATGGCGAACTGGCTGCCCACCGAGATGCGGCTGATCGGATTCCCGATCGCAATTGCGATATTCGTCGGCGCCGCACTTCAGATCGGCGGACTGTGCGGAATCTTCTTCGGCTGGCTCGCGGACCGCATCGGCGCCAATACGGCTCTGGCGCTCGCTTATCTGACCGGCGCCTTCGGCGTGCTGTTGATCCCACTCGGCGGCGCAAGCGCTCCGCTGGTGATGGCCGCCGTCTTCCTGGCCGGCTTCGGCATCCTGGGCGGTCAGACCGTCACCAATGCTGTCTCCGCGATTTTCTATCCGACGGAGATCCGCTCGACCGGTATCGGCTGGGCCACCGGCATCGGCCGCGCCGGCTCGATCGTCGGACCAACGATTGCCGGCGCTTTGCTGCAGATATCCATTCCAGCGAATGACGTCATTCTGCTGGCCGTCGTGCCGGCGATTGTTGCAGCGGCGGCAGCATTTTCCATGGATCCCATCCGCACCGCCTTTTCCACCGGCGAAAACGCCCTGGCATAATCACTGCGGACTAAGCAAAGGCACGGCAATGAAGATTGCGCGTTTTGACGACGGCCGTATCGGCGTTGTGAACGGGGACAGGATTGTCGACGTTACGGATCAGATCGGAGCACATCCCGACGAATGGCCACCGGTTGCGATCAATCGCTTGATTGCCGATTTTACCGAATACCAGCCGAAATTACTTCGCGCCGCCACAGGATCAGGCGTTCCGTTGACATCGGTGAAACTGCTGACGCCAGTGCCGTGGCCGAACAAAATTGTTGCCTATCCGGTCAATTATCACGAACACGGCGTCGAAATGGGATCGTCCTATCGCGCGAACAATCAGGGATTTTTCCTCAAACCACCGTCTGCCCTCAGTGGCCCGTCGGATGCGATCGTGTTGCCGGTAAATTCCGGGCGCCGCATCGACCACGAATGCGAACTCGCACTCATCATCGGCAAGCAGGGGCGCGACATCCGCCGCGACGACTGGCGAGAATATGTGTTCGGTTATTCCTGTCTGATAGACGCTGTCATTCGCGGCAAGGAAGAGCGGGTGACGCGCAAAGGCTTCGACACGTTTTGTCCCGTCGGTCCATGGATCGTCACCGAAGATGAAATTGGCGCCGCCGTGCACAGCCTTCAGGGACGGCTTTGGGTCAATGGCGAACTGAAGCAGGATGCGAATACGCGCGATCTGGTGCTCGACATTCCGGGTATGATCGAGCTCGCATCATCAGTGATGACGCTGTATCCCGGGGATATTATCGCGACGGGCACGCCGGCGGGCGTCGGGCCAATGCGTCACGGCGACAAAATCAGAATCGAATTCGAGCGTGTCGGCGCGATGGAGCTGGACGTGATTCAGGGCACGACCGGCCTACGCTCCATCTTCACCCAACCATCGGCGTGATTCACTTCAACGTCTGCAAATATGCGATCACATCGTTGACGTCGTTCGGGTTTGAAAAGCCCGAAAACGGCATGCGGTTGCCTTTCACCTTCGCCTGCGGGTCGGTTAGATATTCGCGCAAATTGTCATCAGTCCAGACGAGGTTCGCGCGCTTCATGGCATTGGAATAGCGAAAATCTTCCAGCGACGCCGATTTGCGCCCGACGACTCCTTTCAGACTCGGTCCCAGCGCATCCGGCCTTTCGGTGTGACAGGCTGCACAGGCGGTGAACAATTCCTTGCCGTGATTGGCATCGGCTGCAAATGCGGGCAGCGCGGCGCAAACAATTGCGCCGAGAACGACGCCCGTAACCAACAAACGCATGCTTATCTCCTGAATCGAATCTATGCGTGCACCAATGGGCCGGGATTCCTGACGTAATCCTTCACGATCTTGTCGGTTGTGAGATACATCAGTGCACCAAGCGTGCCGGTTGGATTATAGCCATGCTGCTGCGGGAACAGCGATGCGCCGGTGATGAACAGATTATGCGCATCCCAGGATTGGCCGTAGCGGTTCACCACGCTGTCGCGCGGATTGCTCCCCATCATCGTGCCGCCGGTATTGTGCGTCGACTGATAGGGCACGATGGTGAAAGTGCGCGGCCTCGGGCGCAGCGAATAGCTCGTCGGATTCATCGCCTTCACGACCAGTTCGAGTCTCGACAGCAGATAGCGCGACATTTTGTGGTCGTTATCGGTGCCGTTATATGTCATCCGCAGCAACGGGCGGCCGATCGCATCCTTATATGTCGGATCGAGATCAAGATAGTTCGCGCGATTGGCGTAAACCGACCCTTGCGTGTTGAAGTCCATGGCGCCGTAATACCATTTGACCGTTTGCTTCTTCCATTCGGCGCCCCATTGCGGCGAGCCTTCCGGCAACTGGCGCCCGGCGATCGGCGGAGATGCGCCGCTGCCGCCGACAATGTATCCGCCGCCGAAAAAGCCCAGACCCGAATGGTCGAAATTCTCGCCGTTGAAATCGTCAAAGGCGACGCGGTCGCCCGGCGAGCCCATGAAGGGATTGAGCACCTTGTTCTCGAAGAAGGCAGTGCCGTTGGCTTCAAACTGATAGCAGTAGTTTTTGCCGACCACGCCCCTGCCGGTCTTCGGATCATATGGCTCGCCAATGCCCGAATAGAGCATCATATGCGTGTTGCCGAGCGTGAACGCCGACAGGATCACCATTCCGGCGGGCTGCTCATATTCCTCGCCCGTCTTCATGTCGATGTAAGTGACGCCCGTGACTTTCTTCGCCCGCTTGTCGTAGTTGATCTGTTTGACGAAGGCGCGGACCCTCAGCGTGTATTTCGGATCATTGCGCAGCACCGGCATGACATGGGTTGCCGATGTTGCTTTCGCATTCGCTTCGCAGGAATTGCGGCCGCAGAATCCGCAATACTCGCAACGCCCGAGCGCGATGCCATAGATATTCGTGTAGGACTGTGACGGCGCCGAGAATGGCGTCGGGAAGGGATGATATCCCACTTCCTGCGCCGCTCTGGCGAACATCATCCCTCCAGCCGAAGTCTTGATTGCCGGATTGGGATATTCATTCTGCCGCGGGCCTTCAAAAACATTGCCGCCGGCAATTTTCGTGCCCCTGAGATTTCCGGCTTTGCCCGACACGCCGCACAATTTGTCGAACTTGTCGAACCAGGGCTCAAGCTCGTCATAGCTCACCGGCCAGTCGGCGATCGTCATGTCGGCCGGAATGGCGCGCGCGCCATAGCGCTGGGTGATTTCACTGCGGATGCGGAAATCGGCCGGCAGGAATCGCCAGTGCAGCCCGCCCCAGTGATTGGTCGTGCCACCCACACCTTCGCCGGGCAGGAATGCGCCCCAGCGCCGGATCGGCAGCGCCGTCTGTTCGGAATTGTTACGGAAGGTGATGGTGTCGACGGCGTTGTCGATCATCAGCTCCTTGCGCGCATTGTATTTCAGCTCATCGCGGATGCGCGGCAGCACGACTTCTTCCTGCGGGCGCCGGTCCGGACCACGTTCCAAGCCCACCACCGTGAGGCCGGCCATGGTCAATTCCTTCGCCATCGTGACCCCGGTCAGGCCCTGGCCGATGATGACCGCATCTACTTCCTTCAGTTTCGTGACCATCTTCGCGCCCCTTCAGCTGAAATCTGCGATCGATTGCGGTTCAGTCATGGGATAGCGCTTGTCGCGATACTCCTCGATCTGTTCGGCATAGGTCGCGGGCAGGCCGGGGAAGCCCAGCATGCGCCACGATGCCTTGTTACGATTGCCGCCATAGATCGGATCGGAGAAGAAGCCTTCCATGTTGATGGTCAGCAATGCGGCGAAGAAAGCTTTCGCATCCAGACCATCGAAATCTGCCGTGCCTTTTTGCATTGCGCTCAGCGCTTCATCGCGCTTCGGCTGTTCCAGCCGGTCGAATGTCTTGCCGTAGGTCTTCTC
>DASUHP010000020.1:0-11942 GCA_036273455.1 Micropepsaceae bacterium
CTGGCGCCGCGCGGACTTGACATGCGCAAGCCCGTCATGGGACGGCTGGTCTTGAGCATTTGACCGGCCAAAAATCGGCCAAGCACACGGCATTTTCAGGAGGTTGGCATTGGCCCAAAGCGATTCTGCGGCTGTGAAAGAAGCACCCGGTCCCGGCCATAATAGCGGGACCGAAGAGACTGTCGTCTGGGAGCGCTGGCAGAAGAAGCGCACCTTTGTGCGCGCCCTCGAAGGCACCTATGGCGAACTTGTGCATGAGCTGTTCACACAGCCGCGGGTCTATCGTTCAAAGGACCTGAAGTGGAAAGGTGGCCCGCAGAATTTCGGCAAGAAGGTTATCAATCCGGGCTCAGCCAAGGTCGCGCAATCAATCGAATGTCACATCGACTGCTTCGCTCCCGGCGGCTACGGCCAGCGCCACGGCCACATGAACAGCGCCGTCTTCTATATCCTTAAAGGCAAAGGCCACGATGTGCATGATGGCCGGCGCATCGACTGGGAAGCCGGCGATGCCATGATTGTCGAGAACGCCTGTGTCCATCAGCATCTGAATGACGATCCGAACGAAGAGGCGATCGTCCTCGTCTGCAAGGCCAAGCCGCTGTTTCTCTTCATGCACCTGATCTTCCAGAAGATCGCCGCCTGGCCGCCCAAGGAGCCGGAAACCCAGGCCCAACGCGATTACCTGCCACCGCAAGACCTGTAAGAAAGCCGTACCGAAAATGTCGAAATCGATTGATCCGCGCGAACGTGCCCGCTCCCACGCCGAGTCCGGTACCGCCGACTTCTACACCCAGGCGCTGAAAGCCTCGGAGCAATTCCGCGATGAATACCCGGGCCGGCTGAACGTCGTGAAAGCCAGTCAGATGCCGCTGGAACGTTCACCACAGGGCTTGATCAAACACATCATCAATGAGCGGATGAACACCAAGGAATGCTGTATCGAAATGTATCAGCAGTTCCTTCCGCCCGGAAAAGCCAGCGGCAAGCACCGGCATCTTTCGGAAGAAATCTTCTACGTGATCGAAGGCAACGGCTACGACCTGCATTGGGATGTGCGCTTCGACTGCGATCATGAAATGGAATTCACCTGGGAAGAAGAGCCGAAGCGCTTCGAATGGCAGCAGGGTGATTTCGTCTATATTCCGCCGTACTGCATGCATAAGCACTTCAACGCCGACCCGAACAACGAGGCGCGCATCGTCGTCATCAACAGCCGCATCGTGAAAGCGATGGGCTTTGATTGGGTCGAACAGATTGAAGACGCCGAAGGCTACTAAGCTCGCGCGCGACCCGAGGAGGAACGGGAAATGCTGAAGCGAATCGTGACGGCCGCGCTGAGCGCCGCAGTGTTTCTCTATGCGCCGGCGAATGCTGCGGATTCGGGCTATTTCCGCGGCAAGACCGTCACCTATATCGTTTCAACCGGTCCGGGCGGCGGCTATGACACCTATGGCCGGCTCGTTGCCAAATATATGCAGAAGCATCTCGCCGGATCCCGCTTTGTCGTGCGCAACGTTCCGGGTGCGGGCCATATCGTCGGCGCGAACACGATCTATGCATCGCGGCCCGACGGGTTGACGATCGGCATGTTCAATACCGGCCTGATCTACGATCAATTGCTCAAACGCGACGGAGTTTTGTTCGACCTCAACAAGTTCAGCTGGATCGGCAAAGCCGCAAACGACACCCGCACATTGATGCTCTCGAAGACCGCGTTCAAAAGCATCGATGATTTCCTGAAGGCCAAAGGACCGATCAAATTCGCCGCTGCCGGTGTCGGCTCCGCTGCCTATAACGACACGCGAATTCTTGCCGATGCCTTGCATTTGAACGTGCAGATCGTGCCGGGCTTTACCGGTAACGAAGGCGAAATGAGCATGCTGCGCCGTGAAGTCGTGGCAGAGGTCGGTACTGCGGAATCGATGGAGGATTTCGTCAAGCAGGGTCACGGCTTCTTTGCCCTGGCCATTTCTGGCGACCCGTCGGCCCTGCCGGGTATTCCGCGGGCATCGCAATATGTCAAGGATGAGCGAGGCAAACGTTTGCTGGCGCTGATCAATGCATTGTCGGAAATCGGGCGCCTGACCGCAGGCCCTCCGGGCATTCCCGCCAATGTGCTGAATGAAGAACGCCAGGCCTATGACGCGGCCATGAAAGATCCGGATTTTCTGGCCGAGGCAAAAAAGCTCGATCTCGATATTCATCCGATGTCCGGAGCGCAGGTTGCGGCCGCCATCAAAGCCGCACTGAATCAGCCGCCGGAGACCGTAAGGGAACTGAAGGCGGCCGCGAGCGGCTAAACTCTTTGGCCTGATTTTCGCGAGGACGTTGGCATGCATCTCGATGTGGCCTTTTCCACGCTGTTCCATCTTCTGACCACGCCGCATCTGGTCATGCTGATGGCCGTCGCGGTGCCGATGGGAATTTTCTTCGGATCGACACCCGGATTGGGTGGAAAGCTCGGCCTCGTGCTGCTGATTCCCTTCGTGTACAACATGGATCAGCTCACCGGCGCGGTGTTTCTCTGCGCCATGCATGCGGTCGTGCATACCGGTGGTTCGATTCCCAGCATCCTGATCGGCGTGCCCGGTGATGGCCCCGCTGCCGCCACCGCGCTGGACGGTTACGCCATGACCAAGAAGGGTCAGGCGGGACGGGCGCTCGGCGCCAGCTTCGGCGCCTCGACCATCGGGGGTTTGCTTGGTGCGGTCTTTCTCGGTCTGTCGCTGCCCATTCTGGAGCCGGTGATACTTTCCTTCAGTCCCGCCGAATTCTTCCTGCTGGCAATTCTCGGCATCACCTTCATTGCCACGCTTTCGGGCAAGAGCTTCCTCAAAGGCATGATTGTCGGGCTGTTCGGACTGATGTGCGCCTTTATCGGCCTTGATCCCTCGACCGGCAGTCCGCGATTCGCCTTTGGCCAGTTGTGGCTGTGGGATGGCTTGTCGGTGATTGTCGCGGTGCTGGCGATGTTTGCCGTGCCGGAAATGATCTCATTGGGTGTCAAGGGGCGGGCCTTCGACATTTCTCCAGAGGCGGCAGCGGCATTGCAGAAATCAGGCACCGATCTTCCGGCTGCAACCGGCAGCCAGAAAGTCAGCTATGCCGAGATCTGGCGCGGCATCTGGGATGTTCTGCAGCACAAATGGCTGGTCTTGCGCTGTTCGCTGCTGGTCGCCGGCATTGGCATCATTCCGGGGCTGGGCGGCGATGCGGCTTCATGGATGGCCTATGGCCACACTGTGCAATCATCAAAACATCCTGAGCGTTTCGGCAAAGGCGAAGTGGCCGGCGTAATCGGCGCAGAGACCGGCAGTTGCGCCAAAGAGGCCGGCTCGCTGCTGCCGACTTTGTTTTTCGGCGTTCCGGGCTCATCCGGCATGGCCATCATGCTCGGCGCATTCCTGATGCTCGGCATTCAGCCCGGGCCGACCATGCTGACCGACCACATCGACATCGTCTGGTCCCTGATCTGGGCTCTGGTGATCTCGAATGTCATTTGCGCGATCATGCTGGTCGCTGCGGCGCCATGGATCGGAAAGCTAGGTTCGGCGAAAGCCAGTTTTCTCATTCCTTATGTTCTCGTGTTCGCGCTGCTCGGCTGTTACCTGTTCCAGGGCAACTGGCAGAACCTGATTCTGGTTCTGGTGATGGGCAGTCTCGGCTATCTGTTCAAGCGCCATGACTGGCCGCGGGCGCCGTTCATCATTGGCGTTATTCTCGGAAAAATCGCCGAGGACTCATTGTTGAAGGCCATCGGTATCTGGGGCCCGAGTTTCTTCTGGCGGCCGATTTCGCTGGTCCTCATCGGGCTGATCGTGGCCAGCATAGGATTCTACATCTGGCGGATGCGTAAACCTGCGGCGGTGCCAAGCCATGCTTGAGGGACGAATTCTGGTCAGCGCCATCATGGTGGTGATTTTTGGCGGCGCGGTGCTGTTGTCTTTTAGTTACGCGCCGGACGCGCGATTTCTGCCGCTGATTGTCGGGATTCCCGGTCTGATTCTCTCTGCGGCGCAACTGGTCACGGAGTTGCGGGCGCGCCCCGGCATCAAAATCCTGCCGCAAGAGCACCGGCGCGAAGTCAAGATGTTTGCGTGGTTCATCACTTTCGTGACCGGTCTCGTCCTGTTTGGATTTCTCTATGCCGGCCCGGCGCTGGTCGCGGCCTATCTGATCTTTGCCGGACGCGAGCGCTGGTACATGGCGCTCGGCGCGGCAGTTCTGACCTGGGCGATCCTGTTTGGAATCTTTGAACGCTTCCTGGGATTACCCCTGTTCGACGGTCTCATTTCGCAGTGGATATTTGGCTGACAAGCCACTGAATTTCGCAATTGGAGGTATCGAGGATGTGTGGAGAACTGGAAGAGGAAGCCGGACCTGATGAACAGGTCTATGACCGCTATGTTGCGCATGTAAATGCGTTCCTTGCGGGACTGAAGGGGCGCAAGGCGGATGATCCGGTCTACGCTCATCTCGACCGGCTGTTCCGCGAGCTTCTGTCGGCCACCATCGATCCGCACCGGGCGCCCGGGGAAATGACCGGATCGCAACGCGTTGCGATGGAGCCGCTGGTGTTTGCGCGGCTCGCCGGATTCATTGCCGCGCATTCACCGCTGTCGGAGGATCCGTTGCGCCGCCTCATCGAGGCGCTGATGCTCGGCTACTCCGAAGGCGAAATCGCCGCCCCGCAGGACCATGATCACGGCCACGATCACTTCCACGATCACGGCCATCACCATCATCACTGATCGCGGGCAGGTCTGATGACCGATACCAAGCCGGGGACGCCACCCGGGTTCGGGTGGCAATCGGACGTGATTGCCGATCTGGTGAAATCATTCGGTTTTCCGTACATCACGCTCAATCCCGGCGCGTCCTATCGCGGCCTGCACGACTCCCTGGTCAACCACAACAACAATGAACCGCCGATGCTGGTGTGCCAGCACGAGAAGGTCGCGGTGCAGATTGCCCATGGTTATGCCAAGGCGTGCGGCCAGCCGCTCTGCGTCATTGTCCACAATGTCGTTGGACTGTTGCACGCCACCATGGGGATTTATTATGCGTATACGGACCGTACGCCTGTCTTCGTGATCGGCGCCACCGGACCGATGGATGAGGGCAAGCGCCGTCCGCGCGTGGACTGGGACCACACGGCCAATGTCCAGGGCAATGCGATCCGCGACTATGTCAAATGGGATTACCAGCCGGGGGGCGTGGCGGGCATTCCGGACAGTTTCGCGCGCGCCTGGTCGATCATGATGACGGAGCCGCAAGGCCCGATCTACATGTGTTACGATGCCGGGATTCAGGAGGCGCCGCTCACTGAAAAAATTCATTTGCCGGATGCAGCATCCGCAAAGCGGCCGAGCAAAATCGCGCCGGATATGAGGGCTCTTTCTGAGATCGCCGACCGGCTGATCGCCGCCGAATGGCCGGTGCTGCTGCCGCAATATGTCGGGCGCGTGGCGAGCGGGCTTGGCGACATGGTCGCGCTGGCTGAAACGACCGGCGCCGCGGTTTCGGACGTTCAATCGCGCCTGAATTTTCCGACCGAACATCCGCTCGACTGCCGGATGAACAAGGACGTTTTCAAGCAGGCCGATGCCATCCTTGCGCTCGACTGCCGCGATTGGGAACGTCCGACCCATTACAACGACCGCATCAACCGCACCCTGCGCGCCCATTATCCCGAGCATTGCCAATGGATGGATATTGGCTTTGCCGATATCGAGATTTCCAAATGGGCGATGGGCTATCAGAAGTTTCCCGAATGCGCGGTGCGCGTGCTCGCGGACACGGAATTGGCCATTCCTGCGCTGACGGATCTCTGCCGCAAACGTGTCGCTGACAATCCGCGTGCGGCCGTTCGCATTCGCGAACGCACACAGGAAATCCACAAAATCCACGCCGGCGATCGCTCCCGCTGGCGCGCCGAGGCGCGCGAGGCGTGGGATATTTCACCGATTTCATTGCCGCGGCTGGCGATAGAGGTCTGGGACCAGATCAAATCTGAGGACTGGGTGCTCACCACCCAGGCTTTCGAGGACTGGGCGCTGAAGCTTTGGGATTTTGACCGCTATTACCGCTGGCCGGGAAAAGCGCTGGGAACCGGAACGCAAATCGGCATGGCGATTGGCGTGGCGCTCGCGCATCGCGGCAAGGGCCGCCTCGTGGTCGATTGTCAGACCGATGGTGACCTGATGTTCGACGCCGGCGCATTGTGGTTTGCCGCCAAGCACAAGGTCCCGCTGCTCTGCGTCATGCACAACAATCGCGCCTACTATAATGATTGGGAGCACCAGATCACCGTGGCAAGACAGCGGTCGACCCCCGAAGCACGCGCCTATATCGGTATGGATATTTCGGACCCAGCGCCGGATTTTGCCGGTCTCGCCCGCAGCATGGGTTGGTATGCCGAGGGGCCGATCGAAAATCCGGGCGATATCGCACCCGCCCTGAAGCGCGCCATTGAACAGGTGAAATCCGGAAAACCGGCGCTGCTCGACACCATCACCCAGCACACCGGATAGTACTTCGCGGCTTGTACTTGCGTGAGCAAGTGCGGCGCGGCGCCGCTGGGCGCCGGGAGCGTTCCGGCCAATTATATGACGAAGGAATGAGCAGATGAAAGTTGGGGTTGTCGGAGTTGGTGAGATGGGCGCGGCAATCGCCGGACACCTCAAGCGCAAAGGTCACGAAGTCTGCGCGTTTGACGTCAACCCCGCGCGTTTGCAGGCCGCGGCCGGGCAGGGCATCGCCACTGTCACCGGATTGGAAGACCTGGCGCCGTTCGGAGAATTATTCATGGCCATCGTCGCGACCGACGAGCAATCGCACGTCGTAACCGACACGCTGTCCCGCCGTGCAAACACCAATGCCTTGATTGCAGTGCTGGCGACCAACAGCCCCAACACAATGGTCGAGCTGGACAGGCTCTGCCGTGAACGCGGCAAACGCTTTATCGACGCACCTGTTGTGTACGGAGCATCCGGTGCGCGCGAGGGCACGCTGCTGTCCCTCTGCGGCGGCAGCGCAGTGGATGTGGAATTTGCGACGCCGGCGCTGATGGCCTATAGCCGCAAAGTCTTGCGCGTCGGGCCGGTCGGAGCCGGGCAACTCGCCAAGGCCTGCAACAATCTGCTTCATTGGGTGCATTGCGTCTCGAATTACGAGACATTGCTGCTGGCCAAACGCTTTGGCGTCGATGCCCAGCATATGCGCGAAGTGCTGCTCGAATGTCCGGCTTTCAATCTGACGCTCAAGCGCTGGGATACGACAAAGTTCACCTGGCAGGAGAAGGACATGGATGTCACCATGGACCTCGCGCAACAGGCCGGCCTCGTGCTGCCGCTGGCGGGCGTGACCGATCAGCTGGTAAAGCTGCTGTCGGCAAAAGATGTCAAAGCCCTGCTCTATGGTGAGGAGTGCAGCTATCTTGGGCGCGACATCAAGCCGATGAATGTTGAAGAGGGTGGGCTCGGCTGATGGCTGCGCAAAAAAAATCCTTGTGGTGCTACGCCATCGCCGGATGGTCGGGATTCTACGTCATGCTCGTGGAATTGCTGTCAGGGCGCCTGATCGCCCCATCATTCGGCAGCAGCATCTATGTCTGGGGCTCGGTCATCTTCGTTTTCATGCTGGGGCTTGCGATCGGCTATCTCTTCGGCGGGATTTTTTCGCGCTATTCGCCGAGCCTGCCGCGCCTTTGCTGCATTCTCGTCGCCTCTGCCATTGCCACGCTTCCGACACTGTTTTTCGGCACGCAGTTTCTCGATTTCATGTTCGATAATGTCACCGATCCCCGTTTCGGATCATTGCTCACCTGCCTCGGCCTGTTCCTCGTGCCCACGATTTTCGCCGGCATGGTCTCGCCTTACGCCATCCGCATCCTCGTCCGGAATCGCGAGTCCTCCGGTCACGACGCGGGATATTTGTATTTTGTCTCGACGATCGGCAGCAGCGTCGGTACCTTGCTGACGGCGTTCTATTTCGTGCTTCTGTTTGAGGTGAACACCATACTTATGACCGCCATCGGCATTTCGGTCGCGCTGGGCGGCCTGGGTGCATTGACGAATTACAGGAAAGTCTGACCCGTGAAACGAATTCTGGCGATTGTCGCTGCATGTTGTGCGATCGGATTCATGTCCGCACCTGCCTCTGCGCAGCAATTGCTGCATCAGGAACGTTCCCTGTACCGCAACATCTTCGTCACGCAGGACGGCGATGAGCGCTGCATGCTGTTCCGCTGGCCCCGGCCGCTCGGGCGCGAGTCCTGCCGGATGCTGCATCAGCCGGAAAAGCTGATCTTCGATTACACCCAGATGATGCTGGCCGGGCTCTATCTGGATCCCAACCCGAAACGTATACTGATCATCGGCGAGGGCGGCGGGACCATTCCGACCGCGCTGCAGGAGATGTTTCCGGCGACCCAGATCGACCTTGTCGAACTGGACAAGGCGATCGACGGTGTTGCCCGCACCTATTTCGATTTCAAACCCGGCCGGAACATGCATGTCTTCATCGAGGACGGCCGGGTTTACATCAAGCGCGCCACGGCGCAAAAGCCGAACTATGACCTCGTGATGCTCGACGCATTCGACGCCGATTACATCCCCGAGCATATGCTGACCAAAGAATTCCTCGAGGAGGTTCGCGCCGATATGGCGCCCAGGGGCATAATCGTCGCCAACACATTCTCCGACAGCGCACTCTATGACCATGAGTCCGCTACTTACCAGGCAGTGTTTGGGCCGTTCTTCAACCTCAAGCTGGCCAACCGGATCATTCTCGGCCGGGTTGGTGGAATTGCCCGGGATGACCTTGCCGATGCGCGGAAGAATGCCGCCGCATTGGAGCCTGTGCTGTCGCGGCGCGGTACGGGGTCGGACTTCCTGCTGCCGCTATTGAGCGCCAAAGTGGATTGGGATCCGAACTCGCGAATTTTGACGGATCAATATTCGCCATCGAATCTACTCAACGCGCTTCCACGCCGATGACCGAACCGGTGGACGAGCCGCAGAATTCATCCGGCGAAACCACGCCGGGCACCGGCCACAACCGCGAAAAACCTGTTGTTTGGGAGCGGTGGCAGAAAAAGCGCACCTTCGTTCGCGCACTCGAAGGCACCTATAGCGAGCTGACGCGCAGCCTGCTCGATCAGCCGCGCGTGCTGTCATTCCGCGACAAGCTGTGGAAAGGCGGACCGCAGCATTACAGCAAGACCGGGATTACGCCCGGCTCGACGGCCGTCGGACAATCCATCGAAACGCATATCGAAGCTTACGGACCGGGTGCGTTCGGACAGAAGCATGGCCATTTGAACAGCGCAGTGTTTTTCGTCATACGCGGCCGCGGCTACGACATCCACGATGGCCGCCGCATCGACTGGAAAGCCGGCGACATCATGATTGTCGAGACCGGCTGCGTGCACCAGCACTTCAATGACGATCCGGAAGAAGAGGCGGTCCTGCTGGTGTTCAAGGCAAAGCCGCTGTTCCTCTTCATGCATCTGCTGTTCCAGAAGATGGTCCAATATCCGCCGACGACGCTTCTGGAAGGGCACGAGGATTGGCAGCCTCCGACAGATTTGTGATTTCCTCCCACGCGTCCGGGGCAGGTGTTGAACGGAGTAACCAGTGGCGGTGATTGAATCGACCGCGGGCCAATTACCGGTCGCTGCAGGTCATACCCGGAGCGTTCAGGTCCGGCTTATTCAGTCGCTCGCCTGTGTCGGCGCGGGAGCGCTGATCTGGCTCGCGCCTTTGTCGGTCACCCCGCACATGCGGGCGGCGCTGGCGATCTCGGCGATGATGATCATCGCCTGGATGACGGAGGTCATGGAATACGCCTCCGCCGGTCTTGTCGGGCTTTTCCTGTTCTGGTTCTTCGGCATCGCCAAGCCAGACGTGGTTTTCAGCGGCTTTGTGAACGATGCGTCCTGGTTCTATATCGGCGCGGTGTTTCTCGGCACCATGGCGACCAAAACCGGGCTGCCGCTGCGCATCGCGGGCTTTGTCGTTGAGCGCGTCGGTCTCACCTATTCCCGGCTGCTGCTCGGCCTCGTGGTGATCAGCTTCCTGCTCACCTTCATCGTGCCGTCGGGCGTTGCGCGTGTCGTGATCATGGCGCCGATCTGTATCGGGATCATCGACCTGTTCGGCGTCGACAAGAACTCGAATATCGGCCGCGGCATGTTCCTGCTGGTGACTTATACCTGCGCGATCTTCGACAAGATGATCATTGCCGGAACCGGTGCGATCACCGCGCGCAACGTCATCGAGCGGATAGGCGCTGTCGAGATGACCTATTCCTGGTACCTGCTGGCGTTCTTGCCGTGTTCGCTCGCCACTATTTTGGTCGGATGGCGGCTGACGCTGTGGCTGTTTCCGCCTGAAGTGGCAGGGCTGGAGGGCCGCAAAAACGAGGTGCAGGCGCATTTCCGCAAAGCCGGTGCGTGGACGCCGGCGGCGACCAAAGCGTCGATTCTGGTTCTGCTGGCGCTTTCGCTTTGGTTGACCGACTGGTGGCACGGCATTTCGGCGGCGAAAGTCGCGTTCGGCGTCGGCCTGATCGGATTGCTGCCCTTTGTCGATGTGCTGAATGCGGAAGATTTCCGTAAAGCCAATATGTTGCCCTATTTCTTCGTCGCGGCGGCGCTCGGCATGAGTGAAGTCCTGCGCGACACCGGCGCGCTGAAACTGCTGACCGACACCTTCCTCGGCGGCATGCAGCCATTGTTGGCCAACCGCCTGGTCGCCGTGCCGGTGCTGTACTGGACGGCCTTCGTCTACCACTTCTTCACCGCGAGCGAGATCTCCATGCTCGCAACTTCGCTGCCGATCCTGATGCAATTCGCCAAGTCCCACGGCCTCGACGCGCTGTGGCTGGGGATGATCTGGACTTTCTCGGCGGGTGGGAAGCTGTTCGCCTATCAGTCGGCGCCGCTGATTGTCGGTTACGCCTACGGGTATTTCCGGCACACCGACATGCTGAAACTCGGCGCTTTGTTGACTTTAGTCGAATTCCTCGCGCTGCTCTTCTGCACCGGCTTGTTCTGGCCGTTGCTCGGATTCTGATCGGCACCCGCTGCTTTAGCGCTTGACCATTTGCACGGATAGGTGTAGGCCTATAGCCATAGGTGTTCGGCTTGGCTTTGCCCGCGACGGCGCACAGGTAGACGGGACGCTCCGAAGGCAAAACCATTGGAGGTGAAATGTGTTTGCAGGCGGTTATGACCAGGTAAATGAACTGTAATGTTTACACCTGCCTGAACACTGGTGCAGTAGTGCAGTTGCAATTGCAATTCTCAGCCGTGGGCGCGTCTTAGCCTGGGGGTGCAGTCCAGTTCCTGCAGCGGTTTGAATTCACAATCAGGTCAGTTGAAGTTCCATAAATATGCTGGCGACCACGGACGATCGCGGCACGCCTTTGAATGATCCGAACGGCCCGCACGGCCGGAATCCGGAGCGGCTGTAGAAGCGAATAGCCGCCGCCGAATGCGCGCCGGTTTCGAGCCGGATCAGCTTCAGGCCCGATCCTCTTGCCTCGGTTATAAGCCGGTCGAGAATTGCATCGGCCACACCCCGGCCGCGCCACTCGCGCTGCACATACATGCGTTTGACTTCCGCGGATTCCGGACCGATGGCGATGCCGCCGCAGCCGATCGCGGCGCCATAGAGGCGCGCGACAAAAAGCCGGATATCCGGCTGGAATATCGCATCGAGCCGCAAGCCGTGGCACTGGTCCGGTGTATAGAGTTGGGCTAACTCCTGATCGAGCTCCTCGATCAGCCGGCGCACATCGGCCGTAGCCGACGAAACCAATTCGACTGCAATCCTGCCCATCGTAAATCCAGTCTACAGCAGTCAGCCGATGCTGGCAGCCCAGGCTCAGCCGCGATTTGAGTTTGTGCTTCGCCGTTCCAGCCGGTAGCCTCA
>DASUHP010000021.1:0-7207 GCA_036273455.1 Micropepsaceae bacterium
GATCGCGATGGCGAGCGGCCGCTGCATTTGTCCGCCCTGCCCCAATGGAAGCGCCAGCGGCAGAAGCGCCAAAATGGCTGCCAGGGTCGTCATCGCAATCGGACGGAACCGGTTAATCCCGGCCTGTAGCCGCGCTTCTTCGGCCGTCATCCCCGCCACGAGAAGCGTCTGATATTCCGAAAAGTAGAAGATCGCGATCTCGGTGACGATTCCGACCACCATGGTGGTACCCATCAGGGCGGTGATGTTCAGTTCCGTGCCGGTCACCCACAGCCCGATAAATACCGCGGGCATCGCCAGGAGCGGCATCAGGATGATGGCAGCGGCGAAATCGAATTTTTCGTAAAGAAACAGCAGCAGCGCAAAGACCAGCAGAAAGGCGGCAATGATGACGACCATCAGGCCGAAGAACGCAGACTGCTGCTGCTCATACAAGCCGCCAAGCGTGTAATACATCGTACCCGTCACAATGCCGCTGGAATCGACCGAACGCTTCACCTCGGCGACCGTGCTGCCGAGGTCGCGGCCCTCGATGCGGGCGGTGACGGGGATCATCAGTTTCAGGTTTTCGCGGGTGACTTCGGGCTCACCGGCCGAAATGCGCAGGTCCGCGACGCGCGACAGCGGCACCGGATGGCCATCCGGCGCGGCGATCGGCAGGCTTGCGAGGTCCTCGATCGTGCTGCGATCCTGATGCGGCAGCCAGACGCGCACGGCCATAACGCGCTGCGGTTGCTCGACCTGGGTCGCCACAGTCCCGGCAATATAGGTTTCGGCCTGGTCGGTCACGGCAGACGGCGTCAATCCCTCCATGCCGGCGCGGGACGGATCGACGTCGATCGCCAGATTGCTTCCCGCCACCACGATTCCATTCTTCACTTCGGTGATTCCGGGCACGGAGGTGATCCGGCCGGCGATTTTTTCCGCCGCGGCGCGCAATTGCTGCGCATCGTCACCGAACAGCCGGATTTCCACCGGCTGCGGAACCGATGTGAGGTCGCCGATCAGGTCTTCCATCAACTGCGCGGTCTCGATACTCAGGCCAGTGACATTCTGCTCGACCCGGTGCTGAACATCCGCCATGATGTCCTCGATTGGACGCCGTGGCGGGGGCTTCAGGCGGATGAAGAAATCGCCGGTATTGGCTTCCGTCAGTCCGCCGCCGAGTTGCAGGCCGGTCCGGCGCGACCACGTTTCGACCTCTGGCGTAGAGCGGACGATCTGCTCGACCTGTTTGATCATGGCATCGGTGTCGGTGAGCGAAGTACCCGGCGGCGAGACATAATCGAGGATGAATCCGCCCTCATCCATTGCCGGCATGAAACCGCTTCCGATGTTGAACCAGGCCAATATTCCGATGGCGAGCAGCAGCAACGCCGTGGCGCCGGCGAGCCAGGGATGCTCCTGCGCCGCCCAATAACTGCGCCGGTATGCGACGATGGTGCGGCGGTAAAACGGTCCGCCGGCCTCGGCCTCTGCCATCCGCACGGTGATCAGCCGTTCCGCGATCAGCGGAATGACCAGGAATGCCGCCACAAAAGAAACGATCAAGGCTGTTGCCATGGTGAGCGACAGCGCCTTGAAGAACGCGCCGGTGACGCCGGACAGAAAAGCCAGCGGCACGAAAATGATCACCGTTGCGCTTGAAGAGCCGGCGAGCGGGGCGAAAAAATCCGTGGTAGCGCGGCCGATGATGTCGCGCCGGCCGCTTGTTGCGCCAATCAGCCGGCGTTCGATCTGTTCGACCATGACAATGGCGTCATCGATGATGAGGCCGATGGCCGCTGCCATGCCGCCCAAAGTCATGATGTTGAAGCTCATCCCGGTGACGAACAGCATAAGCACCGTGACGGCGAGCACGGCGGGAACGATGATGAGGACGATCGCGGTGACCCGGACGCTGCGCAGGAATGCGAACAACACCAGCGCCGCGAGCGCGACGCCGATCAGGATCGCATCGCGGACGCTGGCCGCCGAGGCGAGGATCAACTGGCTTTGGTCATACCAGTTGCGGATGGTGACGCCCTTCGGCAGTTTCGGCTGGTAGCTTTGCAACGCCGCCGCGACGCCGCGCACGATCTCGACGGTATTTCCGTCCGGCTGCTGAAAGATATTGAGCAACACCGCGGGCCGGCCATCGGCAGTGACGATCGTGTAATTCGGCTGCGGCGCTTCGGCCACTTTTGCGACGTCGGACACAAGCACCGCGCCGTTCGGACTCGAACGGATGACCGTAGTGCCAATCGCGGCCGGCGACTGGAAGCGGGTTTGCGCCAGAGCCAGCAGCAATTCGTGGCGGTCTTCAATGCGGCCGACCACGCGCAGCACATTGTTCTGCGCCAAAGCCTGCGTGAGATCCTGCATGGTCAGATTGTAGCTGGCGAGCAGGCCCGGTTGGGCCGAAACGCGGAATTCGGGAATCTCGCCGCCATCGACGGTGACGCTGGCCACGCCAGGGACCGCGGACAGCAATGGCAGTAACTGGTATTCGGCGATATTGCGCAATGTGACGGGATCAACATTGTTCGAGAACAGGCTGTAAGCCGCGACCGGAAACACCGTCGGGTTCATTTTGCGGGCCGAAAAACTGGTGCCCTGCGGCAGGTCTGGAACGATGCGCGAGATCGCGGATTGCACCTGCTCCAGCGCAGCATTCATATCGGTGCCCCAGTTGAAATTCACCGACAGTTCCGCGCTGCCGCGGCTGGTGGTCGAGCGCACCGAACTGACGCCGGAGATCGAACGCACGGCCTCTTCCACGTAACGCGTGACTTCCACGACCATGACATCGGCAGGCCGGTCGCCGGCATTAAGGCCGATTTCGATGCGCGGAAACTCGACATTGGGGAACAGGGCGATCGGCAAATTCACCCCGGCGAAAATCCCGCCCACGACGGCAATCATCAAGACAAAGATAATCGAGCGGCGATGAAGCCAGGCCCAGCCTGTCAGTCCCACGTTCAGCGCGTCCTGACCGGGGTACCGTCGCTCAACTGGCTGTTTCCCGCGACCACCACGGCCTCACCGGGCGTCAGGCCCTGCGTCACCACGGCCTGGTTGCCGGTGAACGCGATGCGGATCGGGCGGCGGTGAGCGACGCCTTTGTTGACGACATAGACAAAGGGGCCGGCGCCGTCGGTCATCAGGGCGTCGTGCGGCAGGACGACGCCGTTGCGAAGCGGCATCTCGATGCTCGCCTGAAGCACCATTCCCAAAGTCAGACCTGCGGCATCGGCGGCCGGGATACTGGCAATGGCATTCACGAGGCGGCTTTTGGGATCGGTTGCGGCGTCCACGGAGGTAATGCGTGTGTTGAATCTAACAGCGGGGTTTTGCGGGGAGCTCAGTATCACAATGGCGCCGGGATGCACCCGTGCCGCGTCCTCGGGCTCGAGTCCAAGTTGGACAACGAGGCCATCTCTCGGCACGATCGACATCAGGACGGCATTCGCCGCGACCGGCTGCCCGGGCGAAGCATTGACCGCCATTACGATTCCGGTAGCCGCCGCACGGACAATTTCCGCCGGCTTGTCGGCTCCGATCCGGATCTGGGCCTGAAGCTGCGCTTGCGCGTCGCCGAGAGCTTTTACCGCAGCGTCCACCTGAGAGTTGGTGGCGAGCCTGAGGCCGAAAAGATACCGCGTGTGGACCAGATCTTTTTGGGCAAATGCGACCGCATCCTGCGCCTGTTGCCAGGCCGACCGCGCCGCCGGAGCGGTTGTGACGGTTGCGACGACATCGCCGGGACGGACCAGCTGACCGACACGGACGGGAATAGTCACGGGGACTACATCACGGGGCACCGAGATAGCGACAGTGTGTGCCGGATCGGCGGCGACACTGCCAAAGCCTGAAATGGCGGGGCTCACCACGCCACTTGTAACCGTCGCCAATTGCACCAGCGCAGATGGCACAGCGCTTAGCGGAACCGGCACGTTGAGCGCGCAGGCGAGAAGTAGGAGAGAATAGCGGCGCAAGGCGAGGGCGATCCGTTTGAACTACGGTAACGGTAACGCTCGCTTGCGGCGAAAGTGGCACTGTGTGCGGATTTGCACAGTCCCCGTCAGAAGCCGGTAAGGATAGACCGCCCGCGCGACGCGAACAGCCTATCCTCAGAAAGAGCCCAGATTCCGCTTAGTCCGGATGTGCACCTTCGGCTGCGTTTTCCAGGACTTTGCCGGTTTTGGCATCGACCCCGACTTCATAGGTTTTGCCTTTGTACTTCACGTCGAAGGAATAGCGTAAACCGCTGCCGCCACCCTCTTTTTCGAGTTCCTGGTCGGCGATCTTGCCGGGCCGGGCTTTGGCGACAATCGCACGTGCCTGCTCAAGCGTAATGCTGGCATCGTGGGCATATTCCTGACCAGTATAGGCTAAAGCGCCGGTCGCGCTTGCAACCAAACCCGCGGACGCCAGTGCGATGACCATAGAACGAAGATTCATCAGGGTTCTCCAATGGAGGTTGTCCGGTTAAACGTGGGCATTGACCCGCGCTGCGAGAACAGGCCCCGCGCTGAATTCGGCGTGAATTGCGCTTTCGGTATGGAACCTACCCAGCCTCGGCAATCAGGCCTTCATGCGGGCGCAATGTAAGACGCCCGGAAAAGATCTCGCCGGCACGGTCGCGGAACGTCGTGATCATCACCTGCCACTTGCCGTCAAACGCAATGTTGTGTTTCTCGCCGTCCATGTTGAGCGCGATGCGCAGGCACTTGCCTCCGCCGTGGCGCTCATACATCAGCACGTCGCGACAGGCCGGAAGGGGCACGAGTTCACCGCCGATCAGCGCCGGTGTTCTGCGGCAAAGCGCAATCAGGTCGCGATAGAGATTCAGCAGCGAGTTGGGATCGGCCTGCTGCTGCGCAACGTCTGCCGGATTGACGTCCTCGCCCAGCGGCAGCCAAGGACGATCGGATGCGGTGAATCCGGAACCCGGGCCGGAGTCCCAGCGCATGGGCGTACGTGCGCCGTCGCGTGAGTATCGATGGCTACGCATGGTTTTCACCCTGGTGTCGCGAATCTGTTCACGTGCCACCGGGACATTGCGCATGCCAAGCTCGTCGCCATTATAGATGAAGGGCGTGCCTCTCAGCGTCATCAGCAGCATCGCGGCGATGCGGGTCTGGTCGTCGCCAATGCGTGTGGCAAGCCGCAGCTCGTCATGATTGCCGAGCACCCAGTTCGGCCAGGCATTGTCCGGCAGGAGCATGCTGTACTGGTCGATTGCGGCGGAAACGCTGCGGCAATCCCAGCGTGATTCCACCAGCTGGAAGTTGAACGGGAGATGGAAATACGGCCGGTCGCCGCCGTAATAGGACATTGCGCGGGCGAGCGGCAGATGCACTTCGCCGATCAGCACACGATCGGGAAATTCATCCAGCACGTCGCGCATACCGCCGATATATTCATGCGTCTCGGGCCGATCCTTCGTGAACACATGCCGGATTTTCGCGTCCGGTGTCATGCCCCGGTGAAAGTCCGGATTGGGCGGATCGTCGCGCAACAAAGCGTCTTCGACGAGATTGGTCACGGCATCGACGCGGAAACCGTCGACACCCCGGCGCAACCAGAACCGCATCACGTCGTGCATGGCGGCGCGCAATCCGGCAGCGCGCCAATTCAGGTCCGGCTGCGCAGGAAGAAAGGCGTGATAGTAGTACTGGCCCGAGCCTTCATCCAGCGTCCAGGCGCTGCCGCCGAAATGGCTCATCCAGTTCGTCGGCGGCCCGCCATCGGGATGCGGATCGCGCCAGATATACCAGTCGCGTTTGGCGTTGCCGCGTTGGCTGCGGCTTTCGGCAAACCAGGGATGCTGATCCGATGTGTGATTGGGGACAAAATCGAGAACCAGCTTCAGCCCGCGCGCATGGGCATCGTCGAGCAGCGCGGCAAAATCCTCCATGCTGCCGAACAGGGGGTCGATGGCGCAATAATCGGCGATGTCGTACCCCCCGTCGGACAGCGGCGAGCGAAAGAACGGACAGATCCAGATCGCGCCCACTCCCAGCCAGGTCAGGTAATCCAGCCGCCGGCGAATACCGGCGAGATCGCCGCTCCCGTCACCGTTGGAATCCTGAAACGAGCGTGGATAGATCTGGTAAAAAACTTCGCGCTGCCACCACGCGAGCCCGGTCTCATCCGGGGCATGGTTCGCCATAGGTTTCCATCCGGCTGACTGACTTAGGCCCCCAGAACGCAGAGCCCTTTTCAAAGTTGCGCAGTTCCGCCGGCTTTCCGGAACCAAAGTCGCGGCAAGACGTCTCTCTTTACCGGTGTCGCGCAATGGCCGGGCAGCTTGACAGACTCGTATGGCGGAAACTATACGGTAGCGTTTCCTCGAGCGGTACGCCGCGCGCAAATCGCTGGCGATTTCAGCATAAATTTCAAAAGCATTGCGCATGAACAAAATTGAAAGAATCGGCGGCGAAGGCCAGCCGCCGCCCGGGCCACGCAGCGAACTGCGCGAAGCGGCGGATGCGCGCGACAAAAGACGCGGCACGGCCGGTCCGGAACCCGGGACGACAACACCGGAGCGACGCGGAAGGCGTCCGCTGATCATCGCAATCGCCGCCATCGTCCTGATCGCCGCGATTATTTTAATCTGGAGCTGGTGGCAAAACTCCAGCCGCTACGAAACCACGGACGACGCGTTCATCGACACGCATATCGTTCGTGTCTCGCCGCAGATTGCCGGCCGGGTTGTGCGCGTGCTGGTGAATGACAACCAGCTAGTTCAGCCCGGCGCACTGCTAGCCGAGATCGATGCCGGCAATGCCCGGACCGGCCTTGCGCAGGTGCAGGCGCAGCAGGGACAGGCAGAAGCGCAACTTCAGCAGGCGCGCAGCCAGGTGACGATCGCGCAGCACAATTACGAGCAGGCGCTGTCCAGTGCGGCCGCCGCCGCGGTGCAGGCGCAAAACGCGGCAACAGATGCCAACCGCTACCGGGAACTGGAACGAATCAATCCACAGGCAGTCGCGCGCCAGCAACTCGACCAGGCCGACAATCAGGCAGCCAATCTGGCGCATCAGCGGGACGCGGCGCAGCAGGAGGCACAGGCACAGTCCGCCCAGCGCCAAACTGCGGCCGCGCAGGCCAAAGCCGCCCAGGCCACTCTCGACGCGCTGAAGGCACAAGTTCAGCAGGCGCAATTAAATGTCGGCTACGAGCGCGTCGTTGCGCCGATCACCGGCCATGTGGCGCAGCG
>DASUHP010000022.1:0-7847 GCA_036273455.1 Micropepsaceae bacterium
GACCGACAACCTGAATTTCGGAAATCCGGAACGCCCGGAAACCATGGGCGAGATCGTGCGCTGCATCGACGGAATCGCCGAGGCCTGCCGCGCATTGTCATTTCCGGTCGTGTCGGGCAATTGCTCGCTCTACAACGAGACCGAAGGCGAGCCGATTCTTCCCACGCCCGCGATCGGTGGCGTCGGATTGATCGACGATATTACGCGACAGGCGACCGTCGCGTTGAAGCGCCCGGGGGATGTGCTGATCCTGATCGGTGAAGCCCGGGGTGAACTCGGTCAGTCGCTGTATTTACGCGAGATTGAGGGACGCGAAGAGGGAGCGCCGCCGCGGGTCGATCTCGCAGCCGAAAAACGCAACGGCGATTTTGTTCGTGCACTGATTGGTTCCGGCCGAACCGATACGGTTCATGACCTTTCCGACGGCGGTTTGCTGATCGCGATTGCGGAGATGGCGATGGCGGGAGGGCTCGGTGCGAGGCTTGCTCTGCCGGACCGTGCTGCTCCATTTCTGTTTGGCGAAGATCAGGCGCGCTATGTCGTTGCCGTGTCGCCCGCGGACTACCAGGCGATCCTTTCCGACGCGGCGGCTCAGGCCGTTCCGGCCACGCCGATTGGTCATTGCGACAGCGACCGGCTGGTCATTCCGGGGCTGCTGTCGATTCCGGTCGCACCGATGCGTTCGGTACATGAATCATGGCTGCCGGACTTCATGGCAGGCGATCCCACAAGTCAGGCCGGTTTGGCCGCCTCGTAAACCGGATTAAACTGCGGTAGAGGCTGCGCTAATGTGGAGTGACAGCGGGTGGTTCAGGAGTGGTTCGTCATGGCGATGTCAGCCCGGGAAATCGAAAATGCGATTCGCGCCGCGTTGCCCGATGCGGAGGTGACGATCACCGATCTCGCCGGTGACGGAGATCACTATGCTGCAATGGTAATTTCGGGCGCATTCCGGGGAAAAACCCGCGTTCAGCAGCACAAGATGGTTTACGACGCGCTGTCAGGACGGATGGGCGGGCAATTGCACGCGTTGTCGCTGCAAACCTCAGTGAAGGATTAGTCTCAGCAACCGTCATGGGCGCTCACGCGGGAGCGCCCATGAACCGGTCAGAACGCGCGCGTTAGTTCGCGCCCGCGTTCGCGTTTGCGGCGCCGTTCGGATTGCCCTTCGTCTGGCCGTCGGGCAGCGTGACCGCCATGAACTGCCCGCCATGCGTTCCGTCCTTCAGCGGATGAATGACCGCGGTGACTTTCATGCCTGGCTTCAGGGTCTTCGGAACCCAACCCTGACGGGCGAGGCCGCCAGGTGCGCCCATTTCGATGGCCCACTGCTCAGGCGCGCCCTGGGCATTCGGAACCATCATCAGAATCCAGCTATGCGGATTGGTCCACTGGAATTCCTTGACGGTGCCTTCCAGCGTGACCTTCTTTTCAGCATCGAACATGGCGAAGGAATGGTGCGCAAAAGCAGGAACCGCATACAGCAATGCAGCTGCTGCGGCGAGATGAACTGTGGTGAGTTTCACGGTCGGTTTCCTTCCGATAGCTGAGTCAGCCCGCTTGCAGCGGTAGCCCAATTTGCTCCCCCAAGCTGGCGCCAGGCTGGCAGTCACCTGAAAATTAGCTGTACGCACGGATGGCTTGGGACGGGGTGTTCGCTAAGATCACCCGGATCACAGGCGGGAGACGTCTATTCGAATTCTGCTGATTGAAGATGACCCGGAGCTGGCCCGGCGCCTGACGGACGCGCTGCGGTCCGACGGATTTGTCGTCGAACACGCCGCCGAGGGCAACATGGGTTTCGATCTGGGCCGGACGGAAAGTTATGACGCTGCGATTCTCGATCTCGGGCTGCCGGACATCAATGGCCTGGACGTTCTCAAGCGATGGCGCGACGCGGGGTGCAACATGCCCGTGCTGGTACTGACGGCACGCGGCAGTTGGACGGAAAAGGTTGAAGGTCTGAACGCCGGCGCCGATGATTACATCGCCAAACCAACCCATGTGCAGGAGATTTCGGCGCGGCTCCGCGCGCTGATTCGGCGGGCTGCCGGCCGTGCAGCGCCCGTGCTGATCCATAACGACATCGAGCTGTCGCCGGTGTCAAAAACGGTGACTGTGGCCGGCGCGCCGGTGGACCTGACGGCGCAGGAATTCCGGATTCTGAACTATTTCATGCATCGTTCCGGTCGGCTGATTTCGCAAAACGAACTGATCGAACATCTTTACCCGCTCGAGGAACAACGCGATCCCAATACGATCGAAGTTTACATTGCGCGGCTGCGGCGCAAGCTCGGTCGCGACATTATCCGTACGCAACGCGGCCTTGGATACCGGCTCGGATGAGGATGTTCTTTCCGGCAAGTTTGCGTGCGCGGCTCCTGATAGGAGCGCTTATCTGGATTACGGTCGGCGTCACGGCCGCCGGCGTTTTCATCTCCGTGCTGTTTCGCCAACATGCCACCGCACTCGTCGACGCGGAGATGCGCGGCCATCTCGAAGAACTCGGGTCGCTGATCGATATCGGGCGTGATGGCACACCCGAGCTCTACCGGGCGCTCAGCGATCCCCGATTCAGCCAGCCCGGTTCCGGCTATTCCTGGCAGATCAGCCGCGACGGAATGCTGTTGATCAAGTCGACATCCGTCAGCACCTCCGAACTTCCAATTCCGGATGACGCCCTCGCTTCCGGTGAGATACGCCGGTCGGTGATGCAATATGGACGTGAAGCGCTGATCGTATACGAAACGAATCTCGCGCCGGTGTCCGGAGGGCCGGTGCTGCGCCTTCAGGCCGACGTCGATGAAAGCGTGCTCGATGCGGTGCTGCGGACGTTCAACCGATCGCTGATGATCTCACTTGCGATCCTTGTGGTCGTGCTTACCGCCGCCGCCGCTTTGCAGGTAAAATTCGGATTGCAGCCGATGACGCGATTGCGCCAGGCGCTGCGAGCGATCCGGTCGGGCCAGGCGACGCATATTCCAGGCACATTGCCGCGTGAGGTTCAGCCGGTCGTCGATGATCTGAACAGCCTGATCGACACCAATGCCCAAATGGTGGTGCGTGCGCGTGCGCAGGCCGGCAATCTTGCCCATGCGCTGAAGACACCCTTGGCCGTGCTGATCGACGAATCAGACCGGTTGGCCGCACGTGGCGAACACGATTCGGCACAGGTGATACTGCAGCAGTGTCAGCGCATGCAGCGGCACATAGATTACCAGATCGCGCGCACGAGGGCTGCGGCGTCCCGCTCTGTCCCTGGCGTCAACGCGTCGGTGCTCCCGGCGGTCAACAGCATCGTCACCGCGATGGAGCGGCTATATTGTGCCAAACACCCGGATATTAGTGTTGATGTTGATGCCGGCTGCGTCGTGCAATGCGATCCGCTCGATTTGTCCGAAATGCTGGCGAACCTGATCGATAATGCGTGCAAATGGTGCGCCGGGCGCGTGGTGATCAGCGCACACTCTGATTTTCCGGCACAGCGCGCAATCATGACCATTGATGACGATGGGCCCGGGCTGCCCGCAGCGGCGCGGGAAGTGGTATTTCGGATCGGGCAGCGGCTGGACGAACGTGTGCCCGGCTCCGGCCTCGGGCTCTCGATCGTGCGCGACCTCGCGGGGCTGTACGGCGGAGAAATCCTCCTGACCGACTCGCCGCTCGGGGGATTGCGGAGCGAGCTGCAGCTGCCGAATCCTTACCTGCCAGTGACGAAGATCGCCGAAAAATCCAGCTCTCGGGTTCCGCTACACCAGGAAGCTGTGTTGGATTGACGGCAGTTTATGGGTTTTGCCCCGGAGGACAGGCATTGACGACATGGTGCCGCGACCTTAACTCAGGCGCATGCTTTCAAGGATTATCTTAGATGAGCTCCAATCCCGTTCACGACCGCATTGCCAAGACCGTCGCCGACAATGAGGTGCTGCTGTTCATGAAGGGCACGCCGGTGTTTCCGCAGTGCGGATTTTCGGCTGCCGTGGTTCAGGTTCTGTCGGAACTTGGCGTGAAATTCAGTTCAGTGGACGTATTGAAGGATCCCGAGATTCGGCAGGGGATAAAGGAATTCTCCAACTGGCCGACGATTCCGCAGCTCTATGTGAAGGGCGAATTTGTCGGCGGCTGCGACATCGTGAAGGAGATGTTCGAGCAGGGCGAGCTCGAGGGATTTTTCAAAGAACACGGAATTCCGCTGGAGACGGCCTAATCGAAGTGCCGGCGCCAGACCGCGCCAGCTTTGGGCCGTGACGCAATCGCCTCAACCAGTCTTTCCAGTTTTGGGCAGTTCTCCGCGCGCCATTCGGCGCCTGTGCTCCAGCGCGTGAGATTGGCTGCGTACAGATCGGCGGCCGAAAAACCGCCCTCGAGCAGCCACGGATTACCGGCAATCGCCCGCTCGATGATCAGCGCACGATCGCGCAGCCGCTCGCTGGCTCGCTTGCGCAGCGCGTCTGCCTGTTCTCCTGGCGGGCTGAACCGTTCCGGGTAATCGGCAATTTCAACCAAGGGATAGATTTCCGAGGCGCAGAAGGCGATCCAGCGAAAGCACTGCGCACGGGCATCCGATCCTGCCGGGGGCAGCAGCCCGGCATCCGGATACTGGTCCGCAATCGTCAGAAGGATCGCAGCCGATTCGGTGACGATTTCGCCTTCCGGCAGGCGCAAAGCGGGAATTTTCCGCGCCGGATTGATCGCCGCGTATTCTGCGCCGAGTTGAGCATTACTGCGCAAATCCACATTGATCGTCTCGTATTCGGCGCCGGCTTCGGCAAGCGCACACTCGGCCGCGCAACTGCCCGACCGCTTCATCCCGTACAGGATGCAGGCCATGCCTCAGCGCGAGTAGAATTCCACCACGAGGCTCGGCTGCATCTGCACCGCGTAAGGCACGTCGGCCAGTTTCGGTGTGCGCAGGAATTTGGCGCTCATCTTATTATGGTCGGCTTCGATGTAATCCGGCACGTCGCGCTCGCTGCTCTTGACCGATTCCAGCACCAACGCCAAATCCTTTGCCTTGCCGCGCAATTCGATCGTGTCGCCTTCCTTCACCTTGTAGGACGGAATGGTGATGCGGCGGCCATTCACGGTCAGATGTCCGTGGCTCACAAGCTGGCGGGCTGAAAACGGCGTGGGTGCGAATTTGGCGCGGAACACCACGGCATCCAACCGCCGCTCAAGCAATCCGATCATCTGTTCGCCGGTATCGCCGGTCTTCCGTGACGCTTCTTCGTAATAGCGCCGGAACTGCCGCTCCGTGATATTGCCGTAATAGCCCTTCAGCTTTTGCTTGGCGTGAAGCTGGGTGCCGTAGTCCGATAATTTGCGGGATTTCCTCTGGCCGTGTTGGCCCGGGCCGTAGGCGCGACGGCTGATCGGGCTCTTATTGCGGCCCCAGATATTCTCGCCCATGCGGCGGTCGAGCTTGTATTTCGAGGTCGTACGCTTGGTCATCTACCAATTCTTCTTGTGCTGGGGTGGCCCGCGGCGGGTCCCGATCCGCCGAAAGGCGGGCAATATAGTCATGCGCGACTGCCTGTCAAACCAGGGATCAGCCATTTTCGGCCGGATTCCGGCGCTTTTTTCCCCTGGTCAGGGCCACAATAACGCCCCGCAAGGTGCGCACTTCCTGGTCGGTGAGCCGCGCCCGGTGCAGGATATTGCGTAAATTCCGCACCATTCCGGGCCGGTTTCCCGGCGGGTAGAGAAATCCGGCTTTTTCGAGCTCGTCCTCCAAATGTTCGAACAGCAAGATCAGCTCTTCGCGAGGCGCGGGGTGGGCCGGACCGTGGTCGATCGATTCCGCCAGCGTGGCGTCACCGGCTTTAAACCACTCATAGCCGATCAGGAGCACGGATTGCCCGAGATTGAGCGACGAAAATCCCGGAGCGGTCGGGATGGTGACGACACAATCCGCAAGGGCAACCTCGTCATTGGTGAGGCCGGCACGCTCATTGCCGAACAAGATCGCTGAAGCAATGCCGTTGGCCGCGGCCTCGCGCAAACGGCGTGCGGCCTCAGCCGGGGTGAGCACGGGCTTTGCCATGGCGCGGTCACGCGCGGTGGTGGCGAAGACGAGCTGCAATTCGCAAACGGCCGCTTCGACGCTGCCATGGATGCGCGCCGACGCCACCACATTGCGCGCCTGGGCCGCCATGGCGTCGGCCTTCGGGTTGGGCCAGCCGTCACGCGGGTTCACGATGCGCAAATCGGTCAGGCCGAAATTCGCCATCGCCCGCGCACAGGCGCCGATATTTTCGCCGAGTTGCGGCCCCGAAAGGATGATGGCGGGCGAGATGAATTTCTCCATTGTCAGACGGCGGCAATGCGTCCTTTGACGCGCGGGGGTTCAATCGGTAATAGACCGCGCCTCCCCTCTTCAAGGAAATGTTTCATGGCGAAAATCAAGGTCGCGAATCCCGTTGTCGAACTCGACGGCGATGAAATGACCCGCGTGATCTGGGATCTCATCAAGAACAAGCTGATCCTCCCCTATCTCGATGTCACGCTCGAATATTACGATCTCGGGATACAGAAGCGCGACGAGACCGACGACCAGATCACGGTTGAGGCAGCCGAAGCCATCCGGCGCCACGGAGTGGGGGTCAAATGCGCCACCATCACGCCCGATGAAGCGCGCGTGCGGGAATTCAACCTCAAGCAGATGTGGAAGTCGCCCAACGGCACCATCCGCAATATTCTCGGCGGCACAATCTTCCGTGAACCGATCATCTGCAAGAATGTTCCGCGTCTGGTGCCGGGCTGGACGCAGCCGATCATCATCGGCCGCCATGCCTATGGCGATCAGTATCGCGCCACCGACTTCGTCGTACCTTCGGCCGGCAAGCTGACGGTGACCTGGACTGGAAAAGACGGCAAGAAGATCGAGCGCGAAGTGTTCGATTTCCCCGGCGGCGGTGTCGCCATGACCATGTACAATCTCGACCAGTCCATCATCGACTTTGCCCGCGCGTCGATGAATTACGCGCTGGCGCGCAAATATCCGCTCTATCTCTCGACCAAGAATACGATCGTCAAAGCCTATGACGGCCGCTTCAAGGATTTGTTCGAGAAGGTGTTCAACGAGGAATTTGCCGGCCAGTTCAAATCGGCCGGTTTGACTTACGAACACCGTCTGATCGACGACATGGTCGCCGCGGCGCTGAAATGGTCCGGCGGTTATGTCTGGGCCTGCAAGAATTACGACGGCGACGTGCAGTCCGATACCGTCGCGCAGGGCTTCGGTTCGCTCGGATTGATGACCAGCGTGTTGATGTCGCCCGACGGCAGGACCGTGGAATCGGAAGCGGCGCATGGCACGGTGACCCGGCATTACCGGCAGCATCAGAAGGGCCAGGAGACTTCGACCAATTCGATTGCGTCGATCTTCGCCTGGACCCGCGGCTTGTCGCATCGCGCCAAACTCGACAACAATTCCCAACTCGCCCGCTTTGCCACCACGCTGGAAAAGGTCTGCGTCGACACCGTGGAATCGGGCTTCATGACCAAGGACCTCGCGATCCTGATCAGTCCCAACCAGAAATGGCTCTCGACCGAAGGCTTCCTCGACAAAGTCGACGCCAATCTCCAGAAAGCGATCGGATAAACAAAATTTGACGCGGAGGACACGGAGACCTCGATATCTCCGCGGCTCCGCGTGAAAATTTTGTTCAAGCGGCTTTGAGCGCCGCGAGGTACTGCTCGATCGCGGCGAGCGCCTCGGTGGTTTTCCCGGTATCAGGGCCGCCCGCCTGCGCCATGTCGGGACGGCCGCCGCCGCCTTTGCCGCCCAGCGCTTCTGCCCCCGCGCGCACCAGATCCACAGCGCTGATGCGCGCGGTCAGATCGGG
>DASUHP010000023.1:0-38092 GCA_036273455.1 Micropepsaceae bacterium
TCGCTCGCCTATGTTCAGGAGAGCCTGCAAAGCCGGCGTGTGTCCGGCGATGGGCCGTTCACCGCGCGGTGCCACCAATGGCTGGAGCGCGAGCTTGGATCGCCGGCACTGCTGACTCATTCCTGCACGGCGGCTCTGGAAATGAGTGCGCTGCTGGCGGAAATTGGCCCCGGCAGTGAGGTCATTTTGCCGTCTTACACATTCCCATCGACCGCCAATGCGTTCGTCCTGCGGGGTGCCACTCCCGTCTTTGTCGATATTCGCGCCGATACGCTCAATCTCGACGAGAGTCTGCTGGATCAGGCGCTAAGTCGGCAAACCAAAGCGATTGTTGCGGTGCATTATGCCGGCGTCGGTTGCGCGATGAATGCGATTCTGGAGTTTGCCGCCGAGCACGGTCTGATGGTGATCGAGGACGCCGCCCAGGCGCATATGTCGCGATACCGAGGCAAAGCGCTGGGGACATTCGGTGCAGTCGGATGCCTGAGCTTCCACGAATCGAAGAATCTGATGTCGGGCGAAGGCGGCGCGCTGATTATCAACGACCAGCGTTTGGTCGAACGGGCATATATCCTGCGTGAGAAGGGGACCAACCGGACGGCGTTCTTCAACGGTAAGGTCGGGAAATATGAATGGCTGGATTTCGGCTCTTCCTATCTGCCAAGCGACCTGATCGCGGCGTTGCTTTTGGCGCAACTCGAAGATGCCGAGGCCATTACGGCACGGCGGGTAGCGATCTGGAGCCGGTATCAGGACGGCTTCGCGGCCGCCGAACGCGACGGCTTGCTTCTTCGCCCGCACCCCCCCGCTGACGCTCCGCCCAACGGCCATATTTATTACATCCTGCTTCCCACGGCAGATGCTGCCCGGCGGACGCAGCGATATCTTGAGACGGCTGGCGTCGAAGCTCATACCCATTATGTGCCGCTTCATTCGGCACCCGCGGGCCGCCGATTTGGCCGCACGGCGACCGCCATGCCGGTGACCGAGCGCGTCGCCGGCAGTTTATTGCGCCTGCCCCTGCACACGGAATTGCAGGACGATGACGTCGAGCACGTCATCGCCGCGGTCTATGGAGCGGTTTCGAGTCTCTGAGCCGAATCGGGTGTCCCGGCGTTGCAAGCGAGCCACCTTCTGATATGCAAATCATCCGCATCCATCAGCGATGATCCGGCGTGGACTTTTCCGAAGCTTCGAGAATTTTGGAGCCGGCACTCGGGGCCGGCAATCTCGTGGCGATCGTGATGATTGTGATTTTCGTGATTTGCGCGACCAGCCGGCGCGCGCTGATCCGCAATTGCGCCATTGCCGGTGCGGTGATGGTTGCGATTCTGTTGCTGCTGCCGGTCGGATCATGGGCGCTGGCCCCGCTGGAGCAAAGATTCCCGCGAGCAGAATTACCCGGTTCGGTCGACGGCATATTGGTGCTGGGCGGCGGCGGGGATAATCCCGAACGTTTTTTGGCTGTGGCCCCGCTTGCGCGAGAGTTTCCCCACGCGCGAGTCGTGTTTTCCGATATCGATGCGAATGCCGGACGCACCGGCTTTCGGCAGCTTGGACTTGATCCGGCCAGGACCCTGATCGAAGGCCGCGCGCGGAATACCTGGGAAAATCTCAGCTTCACTTATGCGCTGGTAAAACCGCGCATGTCGGGAAACTGGATTGTTGTAACCGACGCCTACCATATTCCCCGTGCGATGGGGGTGGCAGGCAAATTGGGCTGGCGGGTGATTCCGTGGCCTTCCGGCTATCATGCGGGGCCTGCGAATGTCTCCCTGCAGTTCACCGACAATCTCGGCAAACTCGACACTGCCGGGCATGAATGGTTGGGATTGCTGGCCTATTGGGCAATGCGACGAAGCGACCGGCTTTTTCCGCGGCCGGTGACGCGAGCAGAGTCAGTGAATTTGGGTGCACCGCGAGATCGTGTAAAATCGGCAACGGGAGAAAGCCCATGCACAAATCTCGAAACAACCAGCGGCTGTTGGTTGTGAGCCTGCTCGCCCTGGTGGCCGGAACCGCGGCACCCCAAACTGCGAACGGAGCGGACGCGCCGCCAGTCTTTTCCACCGCACCTCAGTCGGCCTGGGTCGGTATTGGGATCGGCGCGTTGCTTCCAGTGCCGGGCTCGCCGAAGCCGATTATGCAGGATCCGGCCTATCGCTACATTCCAAATGGCACACCGGGACAACAGCCGACCCAGCGCATCGGGGACATCAGCAACCCCAATCTGAAGCAATGGGCGAAAGACGTGATGAAGAAGGACAATGACGAAGTGTTGGCCGGGAAATTCGCCTTCACGGCGCGCTCATCCTGCAAGCCGGGCGGTGTTCCGGGTTTCGATGTATTGCTCGGGGGCGCCTTGGCCATTTTGCAATCGCCGCGCGAGGTCACCATGATCTTCAGCGGCAACAATGAAGTGAGGCACATCATGCTAAACGTGCCCCACACCGCCGACCCGAGGCCTTCCTGGTACGGAGATTCTATTGGCCATTATGAAGGCGACACACTGGTCGTCGATACCGTTGGGCTCAACGACAAGTCCTTCCTGGATAATTACCGGACGCCGCACAGCAACAAATTGCACGTCACCGAGCGCTGGCGGCTGATCGAGAACGGCGCCAAGCTCGAAATCCTGATGACGATCGATGATCCGGAGACGTTCAATCAGCCATGGCAGGCGCTGCGGCAGTATGATCGTGTAAACCGTGGTTTCGACGAAGACGTTTGCTCGGAAAACAATTCCAATCACTTCGACTTCGACTTTGGAACTCCGGTGGCGGAGAAACCCGACTTCTGATCAGCCAAAAGTAATCACCGCGAAGAGCATTGCGAGTACCGCCGAAATTCCGGCCAGCGGTCCGGCAACGGAGATCACTTTCGCCGCGCGCTCATCTCCGCGTTTAAGCCGCGCGGCCCCCCAGTGCTCCAGCCCGACACAAACAACCGTCGACGCCACGAAGAACATCTTGACCGAAAACGGCCAGCCCAGCCCTGCGCCACCGCCGAACTTCAACCAAAGCATCAGTGGTCCCGTGATGAGCAGGATAATGACTCCGGCCGCGATCACCCGCGCCAGGAATTGTTGCAACGGCCAGAGCCGCTGCCGCTCGTTTGGACCGCCGGTGACAAGGGCCGGCCCGACACGAGACATTGCGATCCCGACGCCAACACCCATGGCCAATCCAAGCAGGTGAAACCAAAGGAGAATGTCATTCAAAATTGGCATGCGATTCGCCTTTCGAAACTGCGCAACGGGCCGAACCCGTGACCTACGCGACACCCGTTTTTTCTCAGAAATTCAAATCGATTTCGAAGCGGCACAGTGTGGCAGGACAGACCGGACTTGTATCTTTGCCGGCCCGCTTGACGGGTAAGGAACCGTTTACGCCAAGGCGATAGACTCGATTGCAAGGTAGCAATTTAAGCGCGCCCGCGGCAGCTTTTCTGTGGCTGGGGCGTTGGCTTTATCACCCTTGGAACAAGGAGTTCCCAGTGCGCAAAATTGGCATTGTCAGCTTCGCCGTGGTTTTGCTCGCAAGTTCGGCCGTAATCGCCCAGCCAAATGATCACGGCCAGAACTATCGCGCCTGCTATGAGCAACCATTCGGACCTCCTGAATGTGCCCAACTACGACAGAGGCCAGATTTCGAGCGCTATCGGGAACAAAATGCGGCAGTTCTCCCCGGCTTCATTATCGACCAGGCGACGAACACGCCTGTTACTTTCCAGCAGTATCAGGCCCGCTATCCCCGGTCGGACAGAAACACCTGGCAGTATGATAAGGTAAGAAACGTCTGGGTGGATCTCACTCCCCAGCAATACCTTCAAGCTCAAAACAATCGCGAAGGAGACCGTGATCGCGAACGGGAACGAGATCGGGACCAGAACTTTCGCGCTTGCTATGAGCAACCATACGGCCCCCCCGAATGTGCCCAACTACGACAGAGGCCGGATTTCGAGCGGTATCGGGAACAAAATGCGGCAGTTCTTCCGGGCTTCATTATCGACCAAGCGACGAACACGCCTGTTACCTTCCAGCAGTATCAGGCCCGCTATCCCCGGTCGGACAGAAACACCTGGCAGTATGACAAGGTAAGAAACGTCTGGGTGGATCTCACCCCCAAGCAATACCTCCAGCCCGAAAACAATCGCGAAGGAGATCGTGATCGCGAACGGGAGCGGGAGCGGGAACGGGAGCGGGAACGGGATCGCGATCGCGGTGGAGACCGGGATCGGGGCGACCGGGATCAGGGCGACCACCGCTGAACCATGGATCTTTGATTGAACTGGCGCACCCGACAGGATTCGAACCTGTGACCTCTGCCTTCGGAGGGCAGCACTCTATCCAGCTGAGCTACGGGTGCAGCGCCGGTTGACGTTCATCCATTAGCGCATTCTGCGGCAGGACAAAATCCTGGCGCAACATTCCCCCTGTTGCAAAAAGAAGGCCCGGGTCGCGCCCGGGCCTTCTTGAAACGTTTTGCCGGTTTCCGGTCAGTTCGTCGCGAAACAGTAGAAATGGCCTGCGCCGCCGGTGGCGATCAGGCCGGCCTTGGTGCAATCGCGGCTCATATGGGCAGCATTCCACGATGTGTTATTGCCACCCTGCCGGTCGGAATGCCCGAGCATTGTCCTGGCATTATTCCCATCAGCTGTCCAATTGTTGCAAGTGACATCCGCGGCCCCCAGCGGAAGTGCCCGCCCGTCGGAATCAGAGCCGGTCATCATGTCATGCTCATTCGGCATGTCGCCAACGCCATTGATCGGCACGCCGTGCTCGTCTAGCGACGTGTCCTTGCGGATGGCATTGCGGTCGCGCTGCTGGTCGCCATGGAGATCGGCAACATTCGCCGCTATCAGGACGCCCTTGGCATTGTACCAGGGTCCGGGTCCGATCCGGCCGCGGGCATTCACCCCGACAGCGTTCGGCGTCGTGACCGTGCTGAGATAAGCGTGCCAGGTGTGGTTACCGGCGCCGGCACCGGCCGCGAGCTGCTGGCAAATCGCGTCGGCCCCTGCGAGGCCTCCGAGATTTCCAGTGCCCGGCACTTCACGTGCGACAAAGAATGTCATGGGATGTTGCGGAGCCTGGCCCTGGGCCAGAACAGCCGCGGATCCAAGCAGTGTTACGGCAATGGCTGAGAGAATGATCCGTTTATTCATGATGTCGCGCCTCCTCGTCGCGAATATCAGTCTGTCAAAAACGGAAGCTAACGCGAGCATGAGCATAGCACGCCGCAACAGCATCGGCCATCAGGTAAGGTTCGTGCATCAGCCCCACAATCCACGGGGCGCCGGGTGCAGGAGATCCGTGTCGTAGTGCAAGTGCGGGTCGCGGTCGCGCGCCAGCAGCAATGGACCATCGAGATCGACAAATTCGGCCATTCCGGCAAGCAGTATCGCGGGAGCCATGGCCAGCGAAGTCGACACCATGCACCCCACCATGAGCTTGAGCCCCATTGCCGCCGCTTCGTGGGCAAGCGCCACTGCCTCGGTCAATCCGCCGGCTTTGTCGAGCTTGACATTGATATGCGAGTAGCGCCGGCGGATGCGCTGCAAGTCGGCGCGGGTATGGCAGCTTTCGTCGGCACAAACCGGGACCGGGGCCTCGGTCCAGGCAAGATAGCCATCTTCGTCGGCTTTCAAAGGCTGCTCAATCAACGCCACGCCGAGACCTGCCAGTCCCGGCGCCAGAAAGTCATATTCCTCCGGAGTCCAGCCCTCATTGGCATCGACAATCAGGCGCGCCTCGGGCGCGGCGCGGCGCACCGCCTCCACGCGTGAGATATCCTTGCCGCCGGCCACCTTGAGTTTCAGCAAGCGATATCCATTGGCAGCCGCTTCGGCCGCAGCCTTTCCCATCGCCTCCGGTTCATTGACGCTGAGTGTGAAAGCCGTATGTACCGGCGCCGGCGCCGGCAATCCCAACAGCTCGTTTGCCGGTCTGCCGGTGATTTTCGCTTCGAGGTCGATCATGGCGCAGTCCAGCGCGTTGCGGGCGGCGCCGGGGGGAAGAAGCGTCTGCAAGTCCTGCCGCGAAAGCCGCCGTTCGACCCGGTGGCGGAGCTTTTCGATTTGCCCGACGACGCTTGCCACCGTTTCCCCATAGCGGGCATAGGGGACGCACTCACCACGGCCAGAGCGATCGCCCTCCCAAATCGCCACAACAACAACGACGGCTTCGTTTTTCGCTCCGCGGGCAATCCGGAACGTTTGCTTCAGCGGCCAGGATTGCGGCTCGACGGTGAGTTTCCGGGTCATGCGGCAAATGCCCTAGCCGTTATGCAGGTGAAACTGATGCTATAATGCCTGCAGCACGCATTCAGGAGAACTTTCCATGAGCCGGAGCAGACTGACACGCAATTTCGTCGCCGGCATCGCGATCACGGCAGCCGCTCAGTTGATCGGACCTGCAAGCGCTGCAGATGGAACCGCGCCAGGCGACTGGCCGAGCTACAATCGTACCCTGACCTCGGAACGCTATGTCCCATTCGACCAGATCAATCGCAGCAATGTCGCGGGCCTGAAGCAGCTTTGCGTCTATGATCTTGGCCTCGACACCAGCTTCCAGACCGGCCCATTGGTCATAGGCCGCACGATCTACGGCACCACTGAGATGGATACATTCGCCATTGACGCTGATACGTGCGAGCAGAAATGGCGGGTCCACGAGAACATCCGTGGTGCGCTGCCGGTCAATCGCGGCGCGGCATATCTCGACGGACATTTGTTCCGCGGCACGCAGGACGGGCGCGTCTTTGCCTATGACGCGGCGACCGGGAAAAAGCTGTGGGACACGCGCATTGCCGATCCGAAGAAGGGTGAATCGGTTCCGGCTGCACCGATTGCCTGGAACGGGCTGGTATTCATCGGCAACGCCGGTGGTGACCGCTATGAGGGGCGCGGCCGAATCTATGCGCTGGATGCCGCGACCGGCAAAATCGTGTGGGAAACCTATCTGGTTCCAAATGACGGGCCGCCGGCTCCCAATAATGAGCGCATGCAGGCGCTGGCGCGGGAATCCTGGGGCAATGCCAAAGGTGTGCCGATTTCCGGCGGGGCCACCTGGACTTCATACACGCTCGATCCTGCCAGGGGACTGCTCTATGTGCCGGGCGGCAATCCCAGTCCGGATTTTCTCATGGACACCCGGCCGGGAGCCGATTTGTTTTCCGATTCGGTCGTGATCCTCGACGCGAAGACGGGCGTGTATCAGGGCCACTACTCGCTGGTGCCGGAAGATTTTCACGATTGGGATGTTGCGGGAGCGCCCTCGCTGTTCACCACCAAAGCAGGTCACCACGTGTTGGCGGCGACGCCGAAAGATGGCCAGCTCTATGTCTACGATCTCGATAGCGCGAGGCGACTTTATGCGACCGCCGTCACGCGGCGCGAAAATGTCGCTGTGCCTCTGTCGCAGAAACCCGTGCATTTCTGCCCCGGTTCATCCGGCGGCGCCGAATGGAATGGGCCGGCTTACAGCCCCGACACCAATCTGATTTACAGCGGCGCGGAAGACTGGTGCAGCACCGTCGTGGTGATCGATCCGCAAAAGCCGGCCAGCATCTCGCTGGGTCAGCAATGGACCGGTTCGGGCGACGGCAACCTGTTCGGCCGGCACGACCCCGATTGGGGTGGGTTCGTCAATGCCATCGATGCCGATACGGGTCAGGTGAAATGGCGTTTCCGCACGCCGGCACCCGCATTGGCCGGCGTGACACCGACCAAAGGCGGTCTGGTGTTTGCCGGCGATCTCGGCAGCCACGCCTATGCGTTCGACGCCGAATCGGGAAAAGTGCTGTGGCAGAGCGAGCTTGCCGGCGCGGCCGGCGGTGGTGTCGTCAGCTATCTTGTGGATGGCAAACAGCGCGTAGCATTTGTTGCCGGCACCAGGTCGCCGATTTTCCCGGTTGCGACAGCAAGTGCGAAAATCGTGGTGTTTGGACTGCAGTGACAATTGTTTGCGCCAGGCGACGGTCGTAAAACCACGGCAAAGGTGTTGAGGAGACGGTCATGAGAAAAACCATCATGTGGTCCGGCGCGCTGACAGCGGCCATCGCTGTCCTGGGATTTGCCTGGGCGCAGGACAATCCCAATCACGAGACGGTGGGAGAACATTTCTCCGTTCTCGCTTCCAATCTTCCGCCACCTTATGCGACACCCGCCTCGGCCGAACGGTCGGTCAAAGTGCAGGCGCCCGATCCCGCAAAACTCGAACTGCCGAAGGGATTCCACGCCAATATTTTCGCCGGCAATCTCACGAATGCCCGCTGGATGCAGGTGGCCCCCAATGGCGATGTTTTCCTCGCCGAGTCGGAACCCGGAAAGATCACACTGCTGCGCGATGAAAAAAGCGACGGCACGGCATCCTTGCGGACAACTTTTGCCGAAGGATTCAAAAATCCCCACGGCATGGCGATTGCAAACGGCAAATTCTACGTCGCCGATTCCTATGGCGTGTACAGTTTTACGTACAAGGATGGAGACACCAAAGCCTCAGGTCCGCGCACCCAGGTGACCGAGCGGAACGTGTTCGGCGCGCTTGGCGGTCATTGGACCCGCAACCTTGCCGCCGATTCGAAGGGCGATCTCTATGTCGCGGTCGGCAGCGCGGAGAACATTGCCGACACCGATCCGCCCTATCGGGCGGCGGTTTCCAAAATCGTCAATGGAAAGCTGGTGCAGTTCGCTACCGGCCTGCGCAATCCCGTCGGAATTGCATATTATCCGGGTACGAATGATCTCTACGTTGTCGTCAATGAACGGGATGGCGAAGGCGACGAGCTGGTGCCCGATTACTTCACACGCATTCAGCAGGGCGAATTCTTCGGCTGGCCTTATGCCTATCTCGGCCAGCATGAAGAACCTTCGCTCAAGGGAAAGCGCCCGGACCTCGTCGCCAAAACCAGAGTGCCCGACGTGCTGTTCCGCTCCCATTCGGCGCCTTTGGGTCTGGTATTCTACACCGGGACGCAGTTTCCGGCCGCCTATCGCGGCGGCGCCTTCGTTGCCCATCACGGATCGTGGAATGCAGCGAGCCCCCGCGGCTACCGAATCGCTTATGTGCCATTTGCCAATGGCCGACCCGCCGGCGGCTATAATGATTTTGCGCTGGGCTTCTGGGTCAAGGACGCCGCACCCGCAGGCGTGATGGGGCGGCCCGTCGGTTTGGGCCAGGCGAAGGACGGCAGTCTGCTCGTCGCGGATGACGTCGCCAATGTCGTCTGGCGGATTTCCTATAACGGGAAATAAGCAGCGCTCCGAGAGCGGCGTTTACTGAGCGGGCTAACAGCCCGCCTTCGCTCCTGCGGAGCTACGGCGCGGCAGCCTTCGCTCGCTTCGCAATCGCCGCCGGAGTGCTGGCTCGCCGAGCCGTAGCTCGCGAAGCGAGCGAAGGCTGGTGGAGCTGAGCGGGATCGAACCGCTGACCTCCTCATTGCGAACGAGGCGCTCTCCCAACTGAGCTACAGCCCCAGCCTTGTGTGCGCGCCATTTTGGGCCCAGGCGCGACGGGCCGGTATCTAGGGATTGCCTTTCCTTCGTGTCAATGGCGCTTCCCCAATTCCTACGGGCGCTTTACAAGGCGCCCAAGCGCCGGGAATGCGCTTGAGGGGGCGAAATGATCACTGCGCTACGAGTTCTGCTGATTTCCATTCTGGACATTTATTGGTGGGTGATTCTCGCCGCCGTAATTTCGAGCTGGCTGGTCGGATTTGGCATCATCAACAGCTGGCATCCCTTTACGCGGAGCGTATTGCGGGCACTCCATTCCCTGACCGAGCCGGTATTCGGGCCTATCCGGCGCATCATTCCGCCCCTTGGTGGACTCGATCTGTCGCCGCTGATCGTTCTGCTGATCATCACCTTCTTACGAAATTGGCTGACCATCGGCACTTTCCTGTGACGCCGGACAGGTTGCGTTTCACGGTGACGCTTCATGCCGGCAAGAGCCGCATACAAATCGGCTCCGGCGCAGCATCCGGGAGCAAATTTGTCGGGGTGCAGGAACTTACATCACCGGGCGCCGCATGCGGGGAGAAGCCTTGAGTGCCGTGATCATCGACGGCAAAGCCGCTGGAGCGCAGTTGCGTCATCGCGTCGCTACCGAGGCAGCAAAACTAAAAGCGGCGCACGCAATCGTCCCGTGTCTTGCCATGGTTCTTGTCGGCGACGATCCGGCCAGCGCCATCTATGTCGGATCGAAGAATAACGCTGCGCGCGAAGTCGGCTTCATGGTGCGTGACATCCGTCAGCCCGCCAGCATACCGGAGCAGCTGCTGTTGGATATTGTCAGCGAGCTTAATGGCGATCCATCGGTTCACGGGATATTGGTACAGATGCCGCTGCCGGAACCGATTCTCACGACGTCCATTATTTGGGCCATCGACCCGCTCAAGGATGTGGATGGACTGACACCGATCAATCTCGGCCGGCTGATGATCGGCGAAACCACGCTGGGTCACGGTTTGGCGGCCTGCACACCCTCCGGCGCGATGATTCTGGTCAAGCAGGCGACAAGCACATTAGCGGGCAAGCATGCGCTGGTGATCGGTCGCTCGAATCAGGTCGGCAGGCCGATGGCGCATCTGCTGTTGCAGGAAAATTGCACAGTGACCATTGCGCATTCCCGGACCGAGGGCCTCAGCAGTCTGTGCCGCAATGCAGATATTGTGGTCGCCGCCGCCGGGCGCGCCGAAATGGTGCGCGGCGACTGGATCAAACCGGGCGCGATTGTGATCGATGTCGGCATCAACCGGATGGTATTGGGCTCGGGCAAAACGCGCCTTGCCGGAGATGTCGCATTCGCAGAGGCCGTTGAGATCGCTGCCGCTATCACGCCCGTTCCCGGCGGCGTTGGTCCCATGACGATTGCCTGCCTGATGCGCAACATGCTGATTGCGGCCTGCCTGCAGGCGGGACTTCCGCAGCCGTGCATTTGAACGTTCAGCGCAGGTGCTTCAGCAGGTCCTGCGCCATCATGTCGGGCGAATTGTCGAGCGCATAATTCGCGACAAACTTTCCGCCCCCGTCCATCAGATACACCACACCCGAATGGTCAACGGTGTAGTCACCGCCATTCTCGGCCGGATGCACCTGGTAATAGACCCGGTATTCCTTCGCGACAGATGCAATCGCCTTGTCGTCGCCGGTCAGTCCGACAAAACGCGGACCAAAAGACGATAAATAGGATTTCAGTTTCGCGGGCGTATCGCGTTTCGGATCGACCGTAATGAACAGCGGCACAATATCGGCGGCTCGCGAACCCATCATGTCGAGCGCCGACTTCATCACCGCCAATGTCGTTGGGCAGACATCCGGACAATAGGTGTAGCCAAAGAACACCAGCATATATTTGCCGCGGTAATCTTGTTCGGTGCGTGTGGCGCCGTCCTGGTCTGTCAGCTTGAACGGGCCGCCGATGTTGATGGTTTCACCGGTCGCAACAGTGTCGACACTGCGGTGCGCCGCGATATCGCCGAGATGCCACAGCGCGCCCGCGAGCACGACAGCAACCACAACGAGGAAGGGCAGCAGGATGACTCGACGGTCCATGACCGTCTTTATCCTCATTCGCCAAGTTGCAGCAACATGCCGCGTTCGCGCGCCTGCTGATGGAATATCAAAAATGCGCTACCGCCGATCGCGAGCCACACGACTGTCAGACCGGCAGCGATGAGCAGGTCCTCCAGCCGCACGACATGCTGCATCAGCACCGAACGCATTCCCGCAAAAATATAGGACGCAGGGAGAATCGCACTTAGATATTGGACCCAGCCGGGAAGGATGGTGACGGGATAATAGACACCGCAGAGTGGCGCGAGCGCGAAAATCACCGCCCAGGCGAAACTCTCGGCGCCCAGGCCGTAGCGCAGTACGAGGCCGGCCACAAACAGCCCGATGCTCCAGCCGAATGCAATCAGGATGGCAAAGAACGCCGCCAATGCAATACCGAGCGAATAGAGTGAAAAGCCGAAAAACCAGATCGCCAGCACCGTGGCGGGAAACAGACCGATCGCTGTGCGCATCAGGCTGACCACCATCAGCGCTGCCATATACTCGCCGATCCTGAGCGGCGTCGCCATGAGGTGGCCGAGATTGCGCGAATAGACTTCTTCGAAGAATGAAATCGCCAGCCCGATCTGGCCGCGGAACAGCACATCCCAAAGCATCACCGCGCCGAGCAGAATTCCGCCCGCCTGGGCGAAGAAACTGGACTGGCGCATCATGAATGTCTGGATAAAGCCCCACATGATCATCTGGACGATTGGCCAGTAACAAAGGTCGAGAAAACGCGGCCATGATCCGGCGATCAGGTACCAGTGCCGCAACAACACAGCGCTGATCCGCCGCGGTGTTCCGTAAGACGTCACTCGGCGGTTTCCTTCGGGCCAAACCGCGCCACGTCGAGAAAGACATCTTCAAGCGTGGTGCGGCCATATTTCGCGATCAGATCTTTTGGTGATCCCGAATCGACAATCCGTCCACTGCGCATCATCAGCACCGAATCGCACAGCCTTTCGACCTCCGGCATGTTGTGCGATGCGATGAAAAACGTGGCGTGCACTTCGGCCGCATAACGGGCGAGAAATGTCCGGACCCAATCCGCGGTATCCGGGTCGAGCGAGGCGGTTGGCTCGTCGAGCAGCACGAGCTCCGGACGGTTGATAAACGCTTTGGCAAGGCCGGCGCGAGTACGCTGACCGGCCGACAACTCTCCCAGGGGGCGGTCGAGCAAACCGTTCAAATCCAGTTCTTGCGCCAGGCGCTGGATCTGCGCAGAGGGTTGGGTGACGCCGTAGAGCCGCGCGTATATCATCAGATTTTGGCGAATCGTCAGGCGGCGCGGCAGATCGGCATAGGGACTTTGAAAATTCATTCGCGCAAGGACCGCTTTGGCATGCCGGGCGAAATCCTGCCCGAGAATACAAATGCGTCCCGCTGTCGGCCTGATCAGTCCGAGCAAAATCGCAATCGTGGTGGTTTTTCCCGCGCCATTGCCGCCCAGCAACGCGGTGAAGGAACCGGACTTTACCTCAAAACTAATGGCATCAACGGCCGTGACCCCGCCGTACCTTTTGGTGAGCCCATGGACGGAAATAGCTGTATCGGTCGCCGGGCAAGCCGGAGCGCGCGCCCATTGGGCCTGTGTTGCCACGGAGTCCATCAAAACCGGCCAGTGTCGTGGTTAGGGGGAGTGCCCGACAGGATACGCAACCTGCGCCCGTTCAGCCAGTCCGGAACGAATTTCACAGTCACGGGTTTTCGGCATCAGAGGAGAAGCTAATGTCCTGCCGTTTTGCGCTGGGAACCAGTCTGGTCGCGGGCCTGATCCTGCTGGCCGGCTGCAACCAAAATACTGCATCCAATCAGTCGCCCGGAACGTCCGGAGTGGCAAACGAGGGCCTTTCGGAATCGGGCCCAACCACCGAGGTCGCCGGCACCAGCGGTACGGCCGGTACCGTATCGATGCCGACCCAGACCTTTGCCCAGAATGTCGCAATTGGCGACATGTATGAAGTTCAGTCCGGGCAGATCGCCGCGATGCGCTCGCATTCACCGGATATTCAGCAATACGCCCAGCAGATGGTGGATGCGAATACCCAGAACCTGAACGAGTTAAAGCGCGTGATGGCGAAGGAAGCGCCCGGCACGGAAGAGCCGACCCAGCTCGATCAAACGCGTCAGGCGCTGCTCGACGATCTTCAGGCTGCGAACGATCAGCAATTCGATGCCCGCTACATCGCGCAACAGATCGATCAGCATAACCAGGCGCTGACCCTGATGCGCGGCTACATCAAGGCCGGCGATGACGCCACCCTCAAGGATTTCGCCAAACAGGCATTGCCGATCCTGACAATGCAGTTGACGGCGATCAATGCGATCGACCGCGCCCATCATGGTCACGAGGTCGCAAGCAATTCGGGAACAACCCGTTCCCGGTAGGAAACAGGCTGGCGCGATAGCCGTGCCCTCCCAGGTGACAAGCGCCTAGCCTGGCGAGCGCCCCCGGAAACTCTCCGGGGGCGCTTTTTTATTTGGCGCTGAGGCTGTTTTCCGCCAGGCGGAATCGTGAAGTCGGCGTGAGGCGTGCAACGCGCCAATTCCCGAAAATGTGGGCAGTTTGCCGGTCAAACAAATCGCAAAATACCCGAAATCCGTATATTGGAACCGGCGATGAGTTTGACCGCAGAATTGCCCGCCGCCGCCCCGCCCGCGCCACCGCTGTTTCGCAGCCGCGCAGCGCTTCTTGGCCCCGGCCGGGTCCGGCTTGGGACGTTGAACAACCTTCGCTGGCTCGCGATTGTCGGCCAGAGCGTTGCGCTGCTTGGTGTGCGCATCGGTCTGAATTTCGACTTTCCCGTCGTGCTTGCGGCCTCGCCGATTATGGCGAGCGCATTGCTCAATGTGATGTTGTCTGTCGCCTATCCGTCCTCGAAACGGCTGAGTACTGGAGAAGCCACGGCATTTCTGGCCTATGACATTGTTCAGCTGGCGGCGCTTTTATTCTTCACCGGCGGGATCGAGAACCCCTTTGCGCTGATGTTTCTGGCACCGGTAGTGATTTCTGCCTCGACTCTGGATCTGTGGAACACGCTGATCCTGTGCGCGCTGGCTTTTCTGTCGGTGACCTTCCTGTGGCAGGCGCATTTGCCGCTGCCCTGGTCGCCGGTCAACGGATTCGGCCTGCCAGCGCTCTACCAGTCGGGAATCTGGGTATCCCTGCTGCTCGGCGTCGGGTTCAGCTCGACTTATGCCTGGCGCATCGCGCATGAGGCCGCCCGCATGTCGGCCGCGCTGTCGGCGACACAGCTTGCTCTGGCGCGCGAAAGGCGCCTGGGATCTTTGGGCGCGCTCGCCGCGGCTGCCGCGCACGAACTTGGAACCCCACTCGGGACGATCGCGGTTGTGGCGCACGAGCTTGAGCGCGACCGCAAGAATGATCCCCATGCGGATGATTTCCGCCTGCTGCGCTCGGAAGCCGAGCGCTGCCGCGCAATCATTGCAAGGCTCGCCCAGCCGGAGGAAACCGTGCTTGGCCGGGCCGAAAGGCTGCCACTAGGTCCTCTGCTCGACGACATCGCCACGCCCCACCGGGGTCTTGACGTCAACATCGCAATAGCGATGCAGCCCGGGGTGATGCCGAAGATCTGGCGCTTGCCGGAAGTCCAACACGGACTTGGCAATATCATCGAAAACGCCGCCGACTTCGCCACCTCGGAAGTTCGTCTGGCAGCGAGTTGGGACGCTCAACGCCTCACCGTCGAGGTGATGGATGACGGACCGGGCTTCGCTGCGGAAATCCTGGAGCAGATCGGAGAGCCTTATGTCACCTCGCGCATGGCTGGGCACAGCGGCGCGGTACGTGATCTGGATCCGTCGGACGGGAAACAGGACGGCCTTGGGCTCGGCTTTTTTATCGCCAAGACCCTCATTGAATATACCGGCGGGACGGTCTCGGCGCGCAACCGGATCGGTGGCGGCGCCAGTGTTGTCGCGAGTTGGCCACGTGGCGCAATTGACGGCGACATACCGCCATCCGAGGACATTCATATGTGAAGTTGCATTTTAACGTTTGGCCGCGACGCTGGTGCGCGCTATAGCCAGCATGAAATTCCGCCACCGATGGATCATGGAGCAAGTGTCCCTTCCTGAAGAAAAGAGCCTTCTGATTGTCGACGACGACCGGCCGTTTCGCGAAAGGCTGGTGCGCGCCATGGAAACGCGTGGCTTTGCCGTTAAAAGCGCGGAGACGGTCCGGGAAGGTGTCGCGATGGTCAACGATAACCCGCCCGCCTTCGCCGTGATCGATCTGAAGCTGGACGATGGCAACGGCCTTGATGTCGTCGAGAAGCTGCACGAGACACGGCCGAATGCGCGTGTGGTTGTGCTGACCGGCTTCGGGAATATCGCAACTGCGGTTGCGGCGGTGAAATTCGGCGCCATTGATTATCTCTCCAAACCCGCCGATGCCGACGACATCATGGGCGCGCTGCTCGCCGCGCCGGGTGCGAAACCCGAGCCGCCGGAAAACCCGATGTCAGCCGATCGTGTACGCTGGGAGCATATTCAGCGGGTGTACGAACTTTGCGGACATAATGTCTCCGAGACCGCCCGGCGCCTGAACATGCATCGCCGGACGCTACAACGGATTCTCGCCAAGCGCTCCCCGCGCTGATCGCCGCGCGGCATAGGCGAAGTACAAGGCAAATCCGAGGGCAAGCCACGCGGCATAGGTTGCGAGCGTCACCGCAGGCAGGAAACTCAGCAACGCGGTGCAGGAGCCGATGCCGAGCAGCGGAATGAGAATTCCGCCAGGCGTGCGGAATGGGCGAATGATGTCTCGCCGCCTGCGCAGCAGAATGACCGCGGCGCAGACCACAACGAACTCCGCCAGTGTCCCGGCGTTGACGAGTTTTGCTGTCGCCGTGAGCGGCGCCACGCCGGCCACGGCCGCCATGACGACGCCGCAGATGATGATTGCGTTGACCGGCGTCTGCGCGCGCGATTGCAGCACGGAAAAGAACTGCGGCAGCAGACCGTCGCGTGCGATGGCAAATATGATGCGGGTCAGCGCGTAATAGATCATCAGCATGGTCGAGGTCAGCCCGACAATGACACCGGCGGCCACCAGCGCCGATCCCCAGTTATACCCCAGCCTGAACAACGCGAATGCGATCGGCGAGGGCACGTTCAATGCACCGTATGGCGCAATTCCCGTCAGAGCGCCGGCGACCAGGAAATAGATCAGTGTGCAGATGATCAGGGAGCCAAGCACCGCAAATGGAATGTCGCGTTGCGGACGGCGAGCCTCTTCCACTGCAAATGACACGGTCTGGAACCCGCGATAGGCGAAGAACGCAACCGATGCCGCGGCCAGCACACCGGCGGTGGAACCATCGGGCTTGTGGGTAAACCAGCCATAGGGGAGGAACGGATGCCACAGCGCGGTCTTCAAATGAAAACCCGCGACGGCGAGAAACACGCCCAACGCCGCCAGTTTGGCCATTACGATGAAGCGGTTCAGCCGGGCACTTTGCTTGACCCCGGCAAGCAAGGCGAGCATCAGCAGCAGAATCACGAGGACAGCAGGAAGGTCGACGATCCCTCCGGTCGCCGGACCGCTCGCCATCGCCGGCGGCAACGGCATTCCCATGGCCTGAAGCGCAGTTGCGAAATAACCCGACCAGCCATTGGCCACCGCAGCCAGCGCCGAGGCGAAACAGAACACCAGATTCCATCCTGCGATCCACGCGGGCAGTTCGCCGAATGCGGCATAAGCATAGCCGTAAGCCGCGCCGCAGCCGCCGATGCTGGCGGCGAGCTCGGCATAGGCAAATCCGACAAATCCGCAGGCAATTGCCGCAACGACGAATGAGATGATCAGTGCCGGCCCTGCCTGCGTGGCCGCGGCGATTCCGGTCAGCACGAATATGCCGGTGCCGATCATGTTGCCGACGCCGATAAAGGTCAGATCAAAAGCCGACAGACACGGCCGGAGCTGATGCCGCTCGTCTGCCGGCGGCAATTTCCGCGCGAAGGGCGTCAAGCAGGGTCCGCCTGAATCCGCGTCACTGGCTGTCCATCAGCATGCTTTTTGTCGATGGCACGGCGCCGCCCAGACGCGGGTCGATCTCGACTGCCTGTCGAAGTGCGCGAGCCGTACCCTTGAAGCAGGTCTCGACAATGTGGTGGCTGTTTTCGCCATAAAGATTCTCGATGTGCAGGCAGATGCCCGCATTCTGCGCCAGCGCCTGAAACCATTCGCGGAACAATTCCGTGTCCATCTCGCCGATTTTCGGCCGGGCGAATTTCACCTTCCAGATCAGATATGGCCGGTTCGACAGGTCGATGGCGACGCGGGTCAGGGTCTCGTCCATAGGCATCAGGCAGGAACCAAAACGGCTGATTCCGGAAAAATCCCCAAGCGCCCGGCGTATGGCTTGTCCGATCACAATCGCCGTATCTTCGGTTGTGTGGTGGAAATCGACATGCAAATCGCCCTGCGCCCGGACCGTCAGATCGATCGCCGAATGACGCGAAAAACTCTCCAGCATGTGATCGAGAAAGCCAATACCGGTTGCGATATCGTAAACGCCCGTGCCATCGAGATTCAGCGCGACATGGATTTCCGTCTCGCGGGTCTTTCTTTCAACTGTCGCCGTTCGCATCGGTTTTGGAACCTTTAATCCAGGTGCCGGAGCTATATCTTATGACCCTTGCTTAGTCGACGCCGCGCGACATCATCCGGAGTAGCACAATGACCGAATCTGTGTGGCATGGCACCACCATTCTTTCCGTGCGCAAAGCCGGGCAGGTGGTGATCGCGGGCGATGGGCAGGTCTCGCTCGGCAATACCGTGATCAAAGCCAACGCCAGGAAGGTGCGGCGGCTCGGCAAAGCCGATGTGATTGCCGGTTTTGCCGGGGCCACGGCCGATGCATTTGCACTGTTCGAGCGTCTCGAAGCGAAGCTCGAGACCTACCCGGGCAATCTCGCGCGGGCTTGCGTCGAATTGGCGAAAGACTGGCGCACCGATCGCTATTTGCGCCGGCTGGAAGCGATGATGGCGGTGGCCGACCGCAATTCCTCGCTCGTGATTTCCGGAACCGGAGATGTTCTCGAACCGGAGGACGGTCTGATTGGTATCGGTTCGGGCGGCGCCTACGCGCTGGCCGCGGCACGTGCGTTATCAGGAATGGATCTGTCCGCCGAGGAGATTGCGCGCCGCGCGATGAAGATTGCAGCGGGAATTTGCGTATTCACCAATGAGAATATCACCCTCGAAAGTCTGACCTCCGCATGAGCGCATTTTTTACTCCACGTGAAATCGTCTCGGAACTCGACCGCTTTATTATCGGACAGCACGACGCCAAGCGGGCAGTGGCGATTGCCTTGAGGAACCGCTGGCGGCGGCAACAGCTTCCAGAGGCTTTGCGCGACGAAGTCCTGCCGAAAAACATTCTGATGATCGGGCCTACCGGTGTCGGCAAGACCGAAATCTCGCGCCGTCTTGCAAAGCTCGCCCAGGCGCCTTTCCTGAAAGTGGAAGCTACAAAATTCACGGAGGTGGGATATGTCGGCCGCGATGTCGAGCAGATCGTGCGCGATCTGATCGAGGTCGGGATTGGTCTGGTGCGCGCGGCCAAACGCCGCGATGTCGAAGCCCAGGCCGAAGCCAAGGCCGAAGAACGCGTCCTGACCGCGCTGGTCGGAAGTGCGGGCTCGGCGACCAAGGAAGCGTTTCGCAAAAAGCTGCGCGCGGGAGAGCTCAACGACAAGGAAATCGAGATCGAGCTGCGCGATTCGGGGGCTATGCCGCAGCTTGAAATTCCCGGCATGCCGGGAGCGCAGATCGGCATGATCAACATCGGCGACATTTTCGGCAAGGCGCTTGGCGGGCGCAGCAAGACCCGGCGCATGACGGTCGCCGCGTCGCACGATCTGCTGGTGGCCGAAGAGGCCGACAAGCTGCTGGACAACGACTCTCTGACCCGTGACGCGATCGACAGTGTACAGAACAACGGCATCGTGTTCATCGACGAGATCGACAAGATTTGCGCCCGGGGCGAAGTGCGGGGCGGCGCCGATGTCTCGCGCGAGGGCGTCCAGCGCGACCTGCTGCCGTTGCTCGAAGGCACCACGGTTGCGACCAAACACGGCGCGGTCAAGACGGACCATATACTTTTTATTGCCTCGGGCGCGTTCCACCTCGCCAAGCCGTCCGATCTGTTGCCGGAGCTGCAGGGGCGCCTGCCGATACGCGTCGAACTGAAGGCTCTCACGCGCGACGACTTCCGGCGCATCCTGACCGAACCCGAGGCCAGTCTGATCAAGCAATATGTGGCTCTGATGGTGACCGAAAATGTCACGCTGACCTTTGCCGCAGACGGCATCGACGCGATTGCGCAAATCGCTGCCGATGTGAACGCCCGGGTTGAAAACATCGGCGCACGCAGGTTGCAGACGATCATGGAGCGTGTGCTGGACGAGATCAGCTTCACGGCAACCGACCGGCCCGGGGAAACGCTCACCATCGACGGCGCCTATGTCCGTGCCCGTGTCGAAGATCTCGCCAAAGACCAGGATCTGTCGCGGTTTATCCTGTGAAATGCCCTCTTCGGTTTTGGTTGACCCCTGGGGGTTTCCCTGCAAGAACGTCGCGCGAGTTACGAGGGGTGGAAATGCAGCGTCCAAGCTATCTTTTTACCAGTGAATCCGTAAGCGAAGGCCATCCGGACAAGGTTTGCGACCGCATTTCCGATGAGGTCGTGGACGCGTTTTTCCGGCTTGGCCCAAAACACGGCTGGAATCCGAAAGATTTGCGGGTCGCCTGCGAGACGCTGGCAACCACCAATCGCGTGGTCATCGCGGGGGAAACCCGCGGTCCACAGCAGATCGACAGCGAGCTCCTGATCAACCTCGCGCGCGAAGCCATTCGCGACATCGGTTACGAGCAGAATGGATTTCATTGGCAGACCGCCAGGATCGACGTGCTTCTCCACTCGCAGTCGCCGAATATCGCGCAAGGCGTCGATGCGAAGGACAACAAGGACGAGGGTGCCGGCGACCAGGGAATCATGTTCGGTTACGCCTGCCGCGAAACCGATACATTGATGCCTGCGCCGATTCAGTACAGCCACGCCATCCTGAAATTGATGGCGGAGGCACGCAAGTCGGGACGTGAACCGCGGCTTGGCCCCGACGCCAAATCTCAGGTGACGGTGCTGTACGACCACGGCAAGCCGGTCGCAGTGCCGCAGATTGTGGTTTCGACCCAGCATCTCGATCCCAATCTCGAGTCCAAGCATGTGCGCGACATCGTAGAGCCCTACGTCCGGCGCGCGTTGCCGGACGGGTTGATCAGCGACCGCACGGTCTGGCACGTGAATCCGACAGGCGCTTTTGTTGTCGGCGGTCCGGACGGCGATTGCGGTCTCACCGGACGCAAGATCATTGTCGACACTTACGGCGGTGCCGCGCCCCATGGCGGCGGCGCGTTTTCCGGTAAGGACCCGACAAAAGTCGATCGTTCGGCCGCCTATGCCGCGCGCTATCTCGCCAAGAATGTCGTGGCGGCCGGGATTGCAGAGCGCTGCACCATCCAGATTGCCTATGCGATCGGCGTATCGGACCCGCTTTCGCTTTATGTTGACCTGCATGACAGCGGTCAGGTCAATCCGGTCAAGCTCGAGAAGCTCCTGCCCGAACTGATGAGCCTGAAGCCGCGCGGCATTCGCGAACATCTCGGTTTGAACAAACCGATCTATGCCCGCACTTCGGCTTACGGGCATTTCGGACGGCTGCCGGATTCCAGCGGCGGCTTTTCCTGGGAGAAGACCGATCTCGTCGACGAGCTCCGGCGCGCCTTCTGAGTCTGTCCGCAGGTATAAGCTTTACGGGCGGCGCAAGGGGCCGAAGCTCAGCGCGTATCAATCGGGGCTGCTGGACAAGCTGCTCCCGCGTCTGTTGCTGACGCCGGAACAGGCCGCCGACCCATCATCCTGTTTTGCGCCGCTTGCACCCTGCGATGTGTGGCTCGAGATCGGTTTTGGCGGCGGCGAGCATTTGGCCACACAAGCAGAGCGCAATCCCGGCATTGGTTTCATCGGAGTTGAACCCTATGTCGCCGGCATGGCGAAACTGCTGGCGAAAATCGCGGCACGCGGCCTTCCAAATATCCGTCTGTACCAAGACGATGCGCGCGACATCGTCGAAGCCTTGCCCAACGCAAGTCTCGGTTGCGTGTTCGTGCTGTTTCCCGATCCCTGGCCGAAAACACGCCACCACAAGCGGCGGCTGATCTCGACGGAGATGCTGGACAGGCTGGTTCGCGTGCTGCGTCCCGGTGGAGAACTCCGCTTCGCCACCGATGATCGTGGCTATCTGATCTGGACTCTGGAGCGGTTGGCGTCTCATCCGGCGTTTCAGTGGATGGCGAATTCGCCGGACGATTGGCGCAACCGCCCGGATGATTGGCCTGAGACGCGCTACGGAGCGAAAGCCAACCGCGCCGGACGAATCTGCACCTATCTGCGATTTGTGCGACGAATCCCCTAGGAGGAGCGAGGAACGAGAAGCGAGGAACGAGAGCACGGACTGCGCCGCGCCAAGGCGGTGCTCTCACTCCTCGCTTCTCTTTTCTCGCTTCTCTTTTGCCCCGGCCGTGAAACTAACTTTGCCTTTTAAGTTCCTCATAGACCTCGGTGACGAAGCGTTCGGCGCTGGTGCCGGAACCTGCTGGAAGCAGTCCGCCTTCGACCTTTGAATCGTAATCGGCGGTCACTTTTGCGGCGAGCACTTCGTCGAGACTCTTGCCCATGTCAACCAACTGCTGAACACGGTTTTGAACGGCAAGAACCATGTCGCGATATGGCACAAGATCATCGCGCGCGATGATTGTCCCGTGGCCCGGCACGAGTTTGGTATCGGTGCGCGCCAGCCGCAGCGTTTGGTCGAGGGCTTCGAGCATGCCCTTGAGTGACCCGCCATTGGCAATGTCGATAAAGGGGTAGCCGTAGTTGCGGTAGAAATCGCCGATCATGATCACATTGGCATTTTCAAACCGGACGATGGTGTCGCCTCCGGTATGTGCCGCCCGCACCGGAATCAGGTCGATCACTTCCCCATCCATGTGAAGAATGACCGGTGCACCCATTCCATAGGTGATGACCGGAAGTCCCGCAGGATCGCGTGCCGGCGCCGCAGTGCCGTTTGCCGTGGCCGGCGGATGCAGCATTTCATCGCGTAATTCCTCGCGGGCATAGATCACCGCTCCCTGTTTGGCGATGTTGGCGTTGCCGCCGGTGTGATCGATATGGATATGGGTATTGACGAGGATGCGAATCGGCGCCGGGCTGATCTTTCGGACCGCGGCAAGGACTTTGTCGCCAAGCTGGGCATATTGGGAATCCACCATCAATATACCGTCTGGGCCGGCAAGCACGCCGATCCTGCCGCCTGCGGCGTCCTGATGATTGGGATCGCCGCCGGCGGATCCCGAAAGGAGATACAGGCTGGGTGCAATTTTTTCCGTCAGGATTTCGATTTTGCTGAAATCGGTGCCGGACGCCTGCGCTGCCGCAGCGGATGTAATCAAGCATAACGCTATAAGAAGCGCATTCCGAAAATTCGCTGCCATCGCCCCGCCTCCCTGCGGATTTGACGACAGCATAGACGTCATTGCGGCTCTGGAAAATCCGTCACACAGCTCCGGCAGCGGCAGCTATGACCGCCATTCCATTGACGAATGCGTGGAGGATAAACGTCAGGATGGTCGATCCGCTGCGCCATCTCAGCCAGCCAAATAAAAGGCCAAGGGCAAAAATCTCCCCGATAAAGAACCACTCATACTGGCCATGGCTGACGGCCCAGACTGCCGAGGTGAGCGCAATTGCGGGCCACGCGCCGATGGCCGGCGCAAACCCGGTAAAAAAGAAACCGCGGAACACCAGCTCTTCCTGCAACGGACCGAGGAACACGAAGGAGAACACGAGCAGGGGCAAAAGACCCGCGGCGCGGGCGGTATTGAAAGTGTCTCCGATGAATGCCGGGGTTTGCTCCCCCAGCGCCGTGGCCGCCAGATTCGTGATCCCGAGCACCAGCGCCAGGCCTGCTGCGCCCAGAGCAAGTTCACGCCAGCTTGGCAATTTCAGCGCCAGATATTCCTGGATGGGCACCTTCGACAAGCGAACGATCCACACCACCAGCAGGATTACCAGCGGCGCCGACAAAGCCAGCGAGGTCGCGAGCAGCCCGCCATTCGAAACCGCATCAGCGAGACGAATCGGGCTGCGGGGGTGCAAAACCCGCCAGATTGCCAGGAATCCCAGCGCACCGAGCGTCTGGAACAGAACCGCGGCGAGCGTGATGGGAATGCCCCAGGCTACGGTTTTCCAGAAGCCCCAAATCTGCGGCCGAGTGGATCGATGCAGTTCCAGCGACTCGGTTGTGATGGCTTTGCTCCGCTGTCTAACGCTTCTGTGACAGGAATTCAGTTAAAACGCCGGTAACGGCGAACGGCACACACCGCTCCAGACTTGTTTTTTCAGCCGCAAAAGCGTAGATACCGCGCATTCCCGACAACAGAATAACTGTTGTGTGGCGATTGTAAGATCGCCGCGCCGGAAAAGATTTGGAGTTACACTGAGCAGTCCCGATTTCCTCGATGCGCTCCTTTCGCCTGCGGTAGAAGCCGCGGGTTACCGCCTCGTGCGCCTGCGTCTGATGGGTGGCAAGAGAAAGACCCTGCAGGTCATGGCCGAGCGCCCCGATGGCGGCATGGATGTCGACGATTGTGCCGGGCTTTCGCGCAGATTGTCCGAGGTGCTCGAAGCTGCGGACCCGATGACCGAGGAATATGTGCTCGAAGTCTCATCCCCGGGGATTGACCGCCCCCTCACCGGAGCCGGCGACTTTGAACGTTTTGCCGGGCATGAAGCGCGGGTCGAGTTGAAACAGCCAATCGATGGCCGGCGGCGGTTCAAGGGCACCATCGCCGGATTGCAAAACGGCGAGGTGGTGATGGAGACGGCAGGCGAGCAGGGGCCGCAGCGCGTGTTGCTGCCGCTGTCCGGAATCGCCGAAGCCAAACTGATCCTGACCGATCGCCTGATCCAGGAAACACTGAAAGCCAGAGACGCGAAGCGCCTCTAAAACCAACTGTCCGGAACAATCCGGAAGCCTAAGGAGAGATTGACATGGCCATGGGAGTCGCCGCCAACAGGCTGGAATTGCTGCAAATCGCGGACGCCGTTGCGCGCGAAAAATCGATCGACAAGTCGGTCGTCATTCACGCCATGGAAGAAGCCATGCAGCGCGCGGCAAAGTCGCGCTACGGCGCCGAAAACGAGATCAGGGTCGAAATCGATGCACGCACTGGAGAAACCCATATCTCGCGTTATCTCCATGTCGTCGAAAATGTCGAGAACGACAAGATCGAGATTTCCATGAACGATGCCCGGCGGCGCAATCCCGCGGCCCAGGTGGGCGACATCATCGCCGAAACGCTGCCGCCGATCGAATTTTCCCGCATCGCCACCCAGGCGGCCAAACAGGTGATCGTCCAAAAGGTCCGCGATGCCGAGCGCGAGCGGCAATATGAGGAATACAAGGATCGCATCGGGGAGATCGTGCACGGCACGGTGAAACGGGTTGAGTTCGGGTCCGTGGTGGTCGATTTCGGCCGCGCCGAAGGCGTCGTGCGCCGCGACGAGATGATCCCGCGTGAAAGTTTCCGTAACGGCGACCGCATCCGCGCCTATATTTATGATGTCCGGCGCGAAGCCCGCGGGCCGCAGATTTTTCTCTCGCGCACACATCCCCAGTTCATGGCGCGGCTTTTTGCGCAGGAAGTGCCGGAAATCTATGACGGCATCATCGAGATTCGTGCAGTGGCGCGCGACCCGGGATCGCGGGCAAAAATCGCGGTCATTTCCAAGGATTCCTCGATTGATCCCGTCGGCGCCTGCGTTGGTATGCGCGGTGTTCGCGTGCAGGCTGTGGTCCAGGAACTGCAGGGCGAGCGAATCGACATCATCCCGTGGAATGCCGATCCCGCCACCTTCATCGTGAACGCATTGGCGCCGGCGGAAGTCAGCAAGGTTGTGCTCGATGAAGAAACCCGCAGGGTCGAGGTTGTTGTTCCCGACGATCAGCTATCGCTGGCGATCGGCCGCCGCGGACAGAATGTGCGACTGGCGTCACAGCTGACCGGCTGGCAAATCGATATCCTGACCGAGCAGGAAGAGTCGGAACGGCGGCAAAAGGAATTTGCCGAACGCACGCAGCTTTTCATGCAGACACTCGACGTGGATGAGACCATCGCACAACTGCTGGCATCGGAAGGTTTCGCGTCGGTGGAAGATGTCGCCTATGTCCCCCTCCAGGAGCTGGCGGGGATCGAAGGTTTCGATGAAGACACCGCACAGGAGCTGCAGGCGCGAGGCTTGAGTCATATCGAGGAGAAGAACGCACAGTTCGAAGCCCGGCGCCGCGAGCTCGGGGTTGAAGACGAGGTTGCCGAAATCGGTTCACTGACGCCGGCGATGCTGGTCAAACTCGGCGAGAACGGAATCAAGACGCTTGAGGATCTTGCCGGCTGCGCGAGCGACGATCTCCTCGGTTATGTCGAGAACAAAGGGACTGAACGCGTGCGTGTTCCGGGGTCCCTCGACGGGTTCGACCTGAGCGCCGACGACGTCAACTCGCTGATCATGGACGCGCGGGTGAAGGCAGGTTGGGTCAAGGCTGAAGACCTTGTGCCGAAGGAAGAACCGGCAACGGAGCCGGCGCATAGCTGATGCAGGCGCGCGAGGATTCAACCGTGATGGAGGGAACGCGCGACCGACGATGCATCGCGACGGGCGAGGTGCTGCCCGAAGCGCGCCTCGTGCGTTTCGTAGTCGATCCGGAGGGAACCCTCGTGCCGGACATTGACGGGCGGTTGCCGGGCCGCGGCTACTGGATTTCGGCAGATGCGGAGTCGATCCAGCGCGCAGCCATGCGGAACATGTTCGCCAAAGCAGCCAAAAGGCCGGTGAGAGTGCCGGACGATGTCGTCACGCGCACCGAGCTTGGCATTGTGCAGCGGATGCTGGCCTATCTCGGCCTCGCCCGGCGCTCCGGCGGTCTCATCCTCGGCTTCGATCAGGTGGACAAGCAAATCCGGAGTCCGGAACCACCACCTGTGATCATCGAGGCTCGGGACGGCGCGGAGGATGGGCGGCGGAAATTGCAGGGAGCAGCGACGGCGGCAGGATATGTTCCTTTCGTTATTGCCGCGTTTTCCAACGATGAATTGAGCTTGTCCCTGGGGCGTGAGAATGTGGTACATGCTGCCGTAAAGCCGGGCCGAATCGCGGAACGGCTGATATTCGAAGCAGCGCGCCTGCAAGGTTTCCGCCAGCTCAATCCCTGGGTTTGGAGAAGGTTTTCAGGCGCGTGAATGCGCGGCCGGGAATGCCCGGCGACCGGATTATCGAGTGTGTGAAAGGACTGCATGAGCGAGACGGATGACAACGGCGCACGGTCGCGCGGGACAGGAAGCAAGACCCTGTCGCTGAAGCGAACCGAAACATCGACGGTGCGTCAGAGCTTCAGCCATGGCCGCAGCAAGGCGGTCGTGGTCGAGAAAAAGCGCGCGCGCGTAGCTCCGTCCGGCAAGATGCCAACCGAGCCGGAGAAGGGGGGCAAGCATGCTGGCGAAGAGACTTCGCATGCAACGATCGCGACTCGCGACGAACCCCGTCGTGCAGCAGCAAACCGGGGCGGAGTGGTCCTTCGGGAGCTGACGGAAGACGAAAAAGAAGCGCGTCTGCGGGCCCTTACCGACGCGAAATTCGCGGAAGAAGAAGCCCGCAAACGGGCCGAAGAAGATGCGTCGCGGCGTGCGCAGGAAGAAGAGCGCATGCGCCGCGAGCGCGACGCGGCCGAAAAGCGCAAGTCCGAAGAAGAAGCGCGCAAACACGCCGAGGAAGAGGCGCGCCGCCGTGCGGAACAGGAAGCCGCGCGCCGGATGAAGGAAAAAGAGGCGGAAACGGCCACGGCAGCGCCTGCCGTTTCGCCAACTGCACAGCCGGCGCAGCCTGCGACCGCAGCAAAACGCGGACGCGAGCTTGCCGAGGACGAAGAAGAAGCCGCGTCGAAAAAAGGTAAAACTCCTGCCAAACCGCCGGCCGCGCGCAAGGCCACCCCGGGCGGCCGCAGGTCGGGAAAGCTGACCATCACTCGCGCGCTGTCGGACGACGACGACCGCCGGCGCTCGGATGCCTCCTTCCGGCGGCAACTCAATCGCGCGCATCGGCAGCAACAGGTTGCACCCCCGGCAGGCCCGCGCGAGGTCATCATTCCGGAAACCATTACGGTTGCGGAACTCGCAAACCGCATGGCGCGCCGCGGTGTCGATATCATCAAGGTGCTGATGAAGAGCGGCATGATGGCGACGACGAACGATACGATCGATGCCGATACTGCCGAACTGGTGGCAACCGAATTGGGCCACTCGGTCAAACGGGTCGCCGAGTCCGATGTTCTCGAGGGACTGCGCGGCGGCGCCGACCAGGCTGAGGATTTGAGTTCGCGTCCGCCGATCGTGACCGTCATGGGCCATGTGGACCACGGCAAAACATCCCTGCTGGACGCTCTGCGCAAGACCGACGTGGCCGCGGGTGAAGCAGGCGGTATTACCCAGCATATCGGCGCCTATCAGGTGCAGCTCCAGTCGGGCGCGAAAATCACTTTCCTCGATACACCCGGCCACGCGGCGTTCACCGCCATGCGTGCCCGCGGCGCCAAGGTGACGGACCTTGTGGTTTTGGTGGTCGCCGCCGACGACGGCGTGATGCCACAAACGGTTGAGGCCATTTCGCACGCCAAGGCTGCGAGAGTTCCGATCATTGTCGCAATCAACAAGATCGACAAAAACGACGCCAATCCGATGCGCGTCAAAAACGAGTTGTTGCAGCATGAGATTCAGGTCGAAGACCTGGGCGGTGACGTGCTCGCGGTCGAAGTCTCCGCGACCAAGGGAACCGGCCTCGAAAAACTCGAGGAAGCCATTCTGCTGCAAGCTGAAGTCCTCGATCTAAAGGCAAACGCCGATCGGCCCGGCGACGGAGCCGTGGTGGAGGCCAAACTCGACAAGGGCCGCGGTCCTGTGGCCACCGTGCTGGTGCAGCGAGGAACGTTGCGTCAGGGAGATATCATTGTCGCGGGCGCCGAATGGGGACGTGTGCGTGCGCTGGTCAATGACCGGGGCGAGACACTGGCCGCAGCCGGGCCCTCAGTGCCGGTCGAAGTGCTTGGACTTTCGGCTGCGCCCGAGCCCGGTGACGAATTCGTTGTTGTGGAATCCGAAGGCCGTGCCCGCGAAGTCACCGAATATCGCGATCGCAAGCGCCGCGAGACCCGTCATGCGACCGTCAGCCGGCAATCGCTGGATCAACTGCTGAAGAGCCGGAAGGAAGGCGAAAAGAAGCTGCTTCCGATGGTGGTCAAATCCGATGTTCAGGGATCATTGGAAGCCATCGATGGCGCCTTGAGCAAGCTCGGCACGGACGAAGTCGCCGCGCAGATTCTGCATGGCGGCGTCGGCGGCATCACCGAATCCGATGTCATCCTGGCCCATGCCTCGGGTGCCGTGATCATCGGCTTCAATGTCAGGGCGAACGCCCAGGCGCGCGAACGCGCCCGCCGTGAGGGCGTCGAGATCCGGTATTATAATATCATCTACAATGTGATCGATGACGTCCGTTCGGCGCTGTCCGGCATGCTGGTTCCAGAAACCCGGGAACGCTTCCTGGGCAATGCGGAAATCCTCGAGGTGTTCAACATTTCGAAGGTGGGCAAGGTCGCCGGTTGCCGCGTCACCGAAGGGCTGGTGCGCCGCGGCGCGAAGGTCCGGCTGGTCCGCGATGATGTCGTGATCCACGAAGGCGATCTTTCGACGTTGAAGCGCTTCAAGGATGAGGTGCGCGAAGTCCAGTCCGGGCAGGAATGCGGCATGGCCTTTGCGAATTACCAGGACATCCAGAAGGGCGACACCATCGAGTGTTATGAAGTGGAGACGATTCGGCGCACGCTGTGATGTGCGCCGGTTTCGATTTTCATGTCTCGGCACCGCAACCGGTCAGCACCCCAAATGGGTCCCTCGCAGCGCCAATTGCGGGTTGGCGAAATGCTGCGCCACGCGGTGTCCGACATTCTGCGCAACACCGACATCCGTGATCCCGATCTCGCCGGCGTCTCGGTGACAGTGACCCAGGTAAAACCGTCGCCGGATATGAGACACGCAACGGTGTTCGTCGAGCCGCTCGGCGGGATCAATGCGGCTGCGGTGTTGGCCGCGCTCAATCGCCATCGTGGTTTTCTGCGCGGCGAACTCGGACGAACCATCAAGCTGAAATTCACCCCCGAGTTGCGGTTCCTCGAGGATACTTCCTTTGCGGAAGCCGAACGGATCGAAACGATCCTGCATTCGGAAAAGGTCGCGCGCGACATCAATATGGACGGTGAAGGGGCAGAGGAGGACGATGGCCCGCAGGCATAAGGCGTCCTTTGTCCACGGCTGGGTCGTTCTGGACAAACCGAAGGGAATGACCTCAACCCAGGCTGTGGCGCGGGTCCGGGGATTGTTCGATGCCGCCAAGGCGGGCCACGCCGGAACGCTGGATCCGCTGGCGACCGGTGTGCTTGCGGTGGCGTTGGGAGAAGCCACCAAGACGATTCCGTTCGCGGTCGACGGCGATAAGCAATATCGCTTCGTCGCGCGATGGGGCGAAGCGCGCGACACCGACGATGCCGACGGCAAGCCAACCGCCTGCTGCGACAAACGTCCGGCGCGCGAAGAAATTCTGGCCGCCCTGCCGAAATTCATTGGCGAAATCATGCAGGTGCCGCCGGTCTATTCGGCGATCAAGGTCGCGGGTGAACGGGCCTATGATCTCGCCCGCGGCGGCGAGACACCATCGCTGGCCGCCCGTCCCATCGCGATCCATGAAGCGCGTCTGATTGAAATTCCCGACCCCGATCACGCGGTTTTCGAGGTCGAATGCGGCAAGGGTTCTTATATCCGTGCCTGGGTCCGCGATCTTGCCCAGGCGGTCGGCACCTACGGCCATGTCACCGAGTTGCGCCGGTTAAAAGCCGGCCCATTTTCCCTTGCTGCCGCGATTTCGCTGGAAACGCTGGAGGGTTTCCGCCATAGTCCGGCCGCCTTGGAGTATCTGAGGCCCATTGCGACTGCGCTGGACGGCATCCCGGCGTTGGCCGTAACGGATCCGGATTCGGTTCGCCTCCGGAGCGGAAATGCCATTGTGATCCGCGCGCCGTTGTTTGCGCGATTGATCGAACAACAACCCGCCGGCGAACCGGGGCGGCAAATCGACGGCCAGACCGTTTACCTCGCGACTGCAAAAGGCGAGCCCGTTGCGCTTGCTGAAATCGCCGAGGGCGAACTCAGGCCGTTCCGTGTGTTCAATTTCAGCGCAGGTCCTTAAACGGCCGGCCACAACGCAGGATGTAGAAGATGTCCGTAACCGCAGAGCGGAAAAAAGAAGTCATGACCGAGTATGCGACCTCTGAGGGCGATACCGGTTCACCCGAGGTCCAGATTGCAGTGCTGTCGGAGCGCATCGCGAATCTGACAGAACACTTCAAGACGCACAGCAAGGACAATCATTCCCGACGGGGACTGATCAAAATGGTATCGCAACGGCGGCGCCTCCTCGATTATGTCAAATCGAAAGACAAGGCTCGCTACAATTCACTGATCCAGCGCCTGGGTTTGCGCCGCTGAATGGCGGCCATCTTCGGGTGGGAATTTCCGGCGGCGCAGCGGCGGCACGCCGGCTGCGCGCCCGTGCATATCCGATAGCAGTTCCGATGAACGGCTTTCGGCGCAACAAGATCATCAACTTAAACATACCGGCTTTTTGTTCTCATCAAGCAGGCAAGGTCCGCGGCAATCCGGTCGCGGCAGAAAAGGAAGCAAACCATGTTCAACACTATTCGCGAGGAGATCGAGTGGGGCGGACGCAAGCTCGTTCTTGAAACCGGAAAGGTTGCGCGCCAGGCAGATGGCGCGGTTATGGCCACTTATGGCGAGACGGTGGTTCTCGCGAGTGCTGTCGGCGAGAGGGAACCGAAGCCCGGAATTGATTTCTTTCCCCTGACCGTCAACTATCAGGAAAAATTCTATGCGTCCGGCAAAATCCCGGGCGGCTATTTCAAACGAGAAGGACGTCCGACAGAACGCGAAACGTTGATTTCGCGGCTGATCGACCGGCCAATTCGGCCCCTTTTCGTCCCCGGCTACCGCAACGAAACCCAGGTTGTGGTCACCGTTCTCAGCCATGATCTCGAGAACGAACCCGACATCGTCGCCTTGGTCGCAGCATCCGCGGCGCTGACGCTTTCGGGAATCCCGTTCATGGGGCCGATCGGCGCGGCGCGCGTCGGCTACATCGCCGGCGAATACAAATTGAATCCGCAGATCGATGAGATGACGAACTCTGAACTCGAGCTCGTCGTCGCCGGCACGGGGGACGCCGTGCTGATGGTGGAATCCGAAGCCAAAGAGCTGTCCGAAGACGTGATGCTCGGCGCGGTCATGTTTGGACACCGCGAAATGCAGGCGGTGATCAACGGTATTATCCGGCTTGCCGAACGCGCCGCGAAAGAACCGCGCGATGTACACACCACGGAATATGCCGTGGAGAGCGAAACGCTGGCCCGGCACGCCGAGGAGCAACTGAAGGCCGCCTACCAGATCCCGGAAAAAGCGAAACGCCACGAGCGCATCGATGCGATCAAGGCGCAAGCCGAAGCTGCTCTGGCCGGCGAAGAACCGGGCAAGATCGCGCCGGCCCTGATGGGCAAGCTGTTCAAGGGGCTGGAGAGCCGCGTGATGCGCGGTTCGGTGATCGATACCGGCCGGCGTATCGATGGGCGCGATCTCAAGACAGTGCGCCCGATCACGTCGCAGGTGGGATTTTTGCCGCGCGCGCATGGCAGTGCATTGTTCACGCGCGGAGAAACCCAGGCGCTGGTGGTTGCGACACTGGGTACCGGGGAAGACGAGCAGTTCATCGACTCTCTGGAAGGGACGTACAAGCAGCACTTCATGCTGCATTACAATTTCCCGCCCTATTCGGTTGGTGAAGTCGGCCGTATGGGCGGCGCCGGCCGGCGCGAAATCGGCCATGGCAAGCTCGCCTGGCGGGCAATCAATCCGCTGCTGCCGGACAAAACCGTATTTCCGTACACAATCCGCGTGGTTTCCGAGATCACCGAATCCAATGGCTCGTCGTCGATGGCGACGGTCTGCGGCTCGTCACTGGCGCTGATGGATGCCGGCGTTCCGCTGAAACGGGCAGTCGCGGGCATCGCAATGGGTCTGATCCTCGAGGGCCAGAAATTCGCCGTGCTCTCCGACATCCTGGGTGACGAGGATCATCTCGGCGGCATGGACTTCAAGGTTGCGGGCACGGAAACCGGCGTGACCTCGCTGCAAATGGACATCAAGATCACCGGCATCACCGAAGAGATCATGCGGGTTGCGCTCAACCAGGCAAAAGACGGGCGCATGCATATTCTTGGCGAAATGGCCAAAGCGATTGGAACCGCTCGCTCCGAACTCGGTGCGCACGCGCCACGCATCGAGACAATCAAGATTCCCACCGACAAGATCCGCGAGGTGATCGGTTCGGGCGGCAAGGTGATCCGTGAAATCGTCGAGAAGACCGGCGCCAAGATCGATATCCAGGATGACGGGACGGTCAAGGTCGCGAGCGCCGATGGCGAGTCCATCAAGGCGGCCCTGAAATGGATCAAGTCCATTGTCGCAGAACCTGAAGTCGGCGAGATCTACGAAGGCAAGGTCGTGAAGATCATGGACTTCGGCGCCTTCGTGAATTTCTTCGGCCCACGCGATGGGCTTGTGCACATTTCCGAACTCGCACCCAAACGGGTGGGAAAGGTCACGGACATCGTCAAAGAAGGCGATACGGTCAAAGTCAAGCTGATCGGCATGGATGAACGCGGCAAAGTCCGCCTGTCGATGAAAGCCGTCGATCAGGCGACCGGCGAAGACCTATCGAAGAAGCAGACGCCGGAAGGCGAACAGCAGGCCGGCTGAATGACGGTGAGCAATGACGTGACCGCCCCCGAAACCGTGGTCGTCAACCGCACTCGCGTGGCGTGCGAGGGCAGCGGCGGTGCGTTGGGCCATCCCAGAGTCTATATGGAAATGGGAGAACAGGATTTTGTCGAATGCGGCTATTGCGATCGCCGCTTCGTGCTGAGTCCTGAGGCGAAAGCAGCGCGCGCGAAAGGTGAGGCGATCGATCATTGACGGTGCAAAGCACGCATCCCGGCGAATCCCGGCCGATCGGTCCCGGCGGACATCTGTATCTGATCGACGGTTCCGGCTTTGTATTCCGCGCCTATCATGCGTTGCCGCCGTTGACGCGGAAATCCGACGGACTGCCGACCGGGGCAGTCTCCGGATTCTCAAACATGTTGTGGAAGCTGCTCGAGGACACGAAAGCCGGCGACAAGCCGACACATCTTGCTGTCGTGTTCGATGCCGGGCGCAAGACATTCCGCAATGATTTTTTCGAAGAGTACAAGGCCAACCGGTCCGACCCGCCCGAAGACCTGATTCCGCAATTCCCCCTGACGCGCGATGCCGTCCGCGCGTTTGGCGTTGCATGCGTGGAAAAGCAAGGCTTCGAAGCCGACGATTTGATTGCCACCTATGCGCGGCTCAGCCACGAGGCCGGGGCTCGCGTGACGATAGTCTCTGCCGACAAAGACCTGATGCAGTTGGTGCGCGACGGTGCGGTGGAAATGCTCGACACGGTCAAGAATCGCCGCATCGGCCCGGAGCAGGTGATCGAGCGTTTTGGCGTGCCCCCCGAAAAAGTCGTCGATGTCCAGGCGCTGATCGGCGATCCAATTGATAATGTGCCGGGCGTTCCCGGGATTGGGGTCAAGACGGCCGCCAAACTGATCGGGGAGTTTGGCGATCTCGAAACGCTCCTGAAACGCGCCGCCGACGTCAAACAGAACAAATGCCGCGAAGCCCTGATCGAATTTGCAGGCAAGGCGAGGCTGTCGGCGCGGCTGGTCAAACTCGACGACAATGTTCCGCTGGATGATGAAATTTCGACATTCGCTGTCCGCGACCCTGACCCCGCAAAGCTTCTGCCGTTTCTGCAATCACTCGAATTCATGAGTCTTGCGCGGCGCGCTGCCGCCAAACTCGGTGTCGATGAAGTTGCATTCGGTGCTGCGGAGCCGGCGCCTGCCGCATCGGCCGGAACACCCGCCCCCACAATCACGGCCGAGAGCACCGGCTGCCCGGGCGCGGTCAGCGAACGTGCCGCAATTCTGGCCCCGATCAATTACGGCAATTACGCGCTGGTCAAATCGCCGGAAGATCTGGATCGCTGGATCGCAAAAATCCACGAAGCAGGTCTGTTGGCGATTTCCATACATGCCAGTTCAAGCGATGCGGTGCGCGCGCAAATTTGCGGAATCGCGCTTGCCTGCGCTCCCGGTGCGGCGTGCTACATTCCGCTGTCGGACAGCAAAGACGGGATGCTCCAACTCTCCGAGGCCGCTGCAGATCATCTCAACGAACCATCGGTACTCAAGAAGTTATCCGCCGTCCTTGAGGACGATGGTGTTCTCAAACTCGGACACAATCTGAAATTCATCTATGTCCTGTTGGCCCGCCGGGGCATCCGCATGCGCGGTCTCGATGATCCAATGCTGATGTCCTATGTGCTGGATGTCGGTAAATCCGGCCACGGGCTGGAGGAACTGGCAGAAGCGAATTTGCAGCACAAAGCGGCGTCATTGGCGGATCTGACCGGAAAGGGCCGCGAGAAGATCGCGCTGCAGGATGTACCGGTCGAACAAGCGACGCGCTTCGCGGCGGAACGCGCCGACATCGCGCTGCGGCTCAGCCTGTTGCTTAAGGCGCGAATGGTCGCCGAGCGGCGGGTCACGATTTACGAGACGCTGGAACGGCCGTTGATTTCCGTGCTTGGCGAAATGGAGGTTGCGGGGATCGTGATCGCCCCTTCCGTCCTGGCCAAACTTTCCAACGATTTTGCGCGCGACATGGACCGGCTGGAGCACGAATGCTCCAAACTCGCCGGCGAGGAATTCAATCTCGGTTCGCCAAAACAGTTGGGCGATATTCTGTTCGACAAGTTCTCGCTGCCGGGGGGCCGGCGCACGCGAACCGGCGCATGGTCCACCGACGCAGACGTTCTCGAAGAACTGGCGGCTGCAGGTCATGAGCTTCCGGCGCGAATTCTCGAATGGCGGCAATGGTCGAAACTGAAATCGACCTACACCGACGCGCTGCCGGCCTATGTCCATCCCGAAACCGGCCGCGTGCATACCTGTTATGCTTTGGCGTCGACGCCAACCGGCCGGCTGTCGTCCACTGAACCCAATCTGCAGAACATTCCCATCCGCACCGAGGAGGGCCGGCGGATTCGGCGCGCATTCATTGCACCGGAGGGCAGATGTCTCGTTTCGGCGGATTATTCGCAGATCGAACTCCGGCTGCTTGCGCATATTGCGGAGGTGCCGGCGCTGCGGCAGGCATTTGCCGACGGCCTCGACATTCACGCCATGACCGCGTCGGAAATGTTCGGAGTGCCGGTCAAGGATATGCCGCCGGAAGTCCGGCGCCGCGCCAAGGCGATCAATTTCGGCATTATTTACGGCATTTCCGCCTTCGGCCTCGGCAATCAGCTCGGTATCGCCCGCGGCGAGGCGGACGCTTACATCCGCAAATATTTCGAGCGCTTTCCGGGCATCCGCGATTACATGGAATCGACCAGGGCATTTGTGCGCGAGCACGGTTATGTCGAAACCATTTTCGGCCGGCGCATCCATATCATTAACGTTAAGGCGCAAAGCGCAGCGCAACGCGCGTTTGGCGAGCGTCAGGCGATCAACGCGCCGATCCAGGGTTCGGCCGCAGATATCATCCGCCGCGCCATGGCGCGTCTGCCGTCGGCGTTTGCGGATAACGATCTCGATGCCCGCATGCTGCTGCAGGTGCATGACGAGCTCGTCATTGAAGTTCAGGACACGCAAGCGCGGCATGTCTGCGAAGTGGCGCGAGAGGTGATGGAGAAAGCCTCGCTGCCCGCCATTCAGCTGCGCGTGCCGCTGGTGGTGGAGGCGCGTGCCGGGAAGAACTGGGACGAAGCACACTAAATCTCAGATGGTCGAAGCCCCGCCGCCTGCCGAACATTCTGTCGTTGATCAGCGTGTTTTCGCCAAATGTGCGTGGCGCATCCTGCCGATTGTGATTGCCGCGTTCATCGCGAATTTTCTCGACCGGACGAATGTGGGTTTCGCCGCGCTGACGATGAATCGCGATCTCGGCTTTTCACCGACGGTGTACGGCTTCGGTGCCGGAATCTTTTTTTTCAGCTACTCGCTGTTTCAGGTACCTGCCAATCTGGTTCTGCACCGCGTCGGCGCCCGCCGCTGGATTTCCTGCATCCTCGCGCTTTGGGGCGCGACGGCGGCGGCGACCGCGCTGACCCGTGGTCCGATCAGTTTTTATGTACTGAGATTCCTGCTCGGGATGGCCGAGGCGGGATTCTTTCCCGGCATCATTCTTTATCTGACTTTCTGGTTTCCCAAAGCCTTTCTCGGCCGATTCACCGCGATGTTCATGGCGGGAAATGTCCTGTCCTTCGTCATTGGCGGACCGCTTGCGACTCTCATCCTGCGCCTCGATGGCGCGGGCGGCATGCACGCATGGCAGTGGTTGTTTGTTCTGGAAGGAATCCCAGCCTACGTGATTGCGCTCGCGGTGCTGATTCTGCTTCCGGATGGGCCGGCAGATGCGCCATGGCTCAATGGCAGCGAACGCCAGTTTGTTGCCGCCAGCGTATCTGTCGAGCAGTCCTATAAAGAGCAGAATCTGATGCGAGGATTGCTCAATCTGCGCGTGCTCGCGCTCGGAATTGCGTATGGCGGAATGCTGTTTGCGATTTACGGATTCGGATTCTGGCTGCCGCTGCTGATCCAGGCAGCGGGATTTTCGAACAGCGAAACCGGATTTGTCACGGGTTCTCTTTACCTGGCCAGCGTGCCGGCGATGCTGGTATTTGGCCGGTCCAGTGACGGCCGGGAAGAACGCATTTGGCATGTGGCATCGGCCTCTTTGTTCGGCGCTGTCGCACTGTTTATCGCGGCCGTCACGCATGCGAATTTCGTACTGCTGCCAGCAGTGGCGCTCGCGGGCATGGCAATGTATTCGGCCCTCACTCCCTTTTACGGCCTCGCGTCCTCGTTTCTAGCCGGGCGCGCAATGGCCGGCGCAATCGCGCTCATCAACATGATCGGTGGATTTCTCGGCGGTTTTGCCGGCCAATATGGGATTGGCAAGATCCGGGAAACGACCGGAAGCTATGCGCCCGCATTGGGTCTGATGGCGGTTTCGCTGCTGGTTGCCGGTGCAATTGTCCTTACCCTCGGACGGGGAATGTCGCAGCACAAATCCGCTCCTGCTCTCACCGCGTAACTTCCCGCGGGAATGTGGTATCCT
>DASUHP010000024.1:0-74769 GCA_036273455.1 Micropepsaceae bacterium
CTGCCGGAGCTTTTCAGAAAATCCGCGAGCACGCGTGCGTCGATCAGCGCCTGGGCGCAGCCATTCGATCCGCGTTGGTACATGGCATGCGCCGCATCGCCCGCCAATGTCACGCGGCCAAACGTCCATTGCCTGACCGGATCGCGATCGACCATCGGGTATTCCAGCAGCACTTCGGAATTGCGCAAGAGAGCCGGAACATCCAGCCAGTCAAAGCGCCAGCTTTCATAAATCGATATAAAGTCTTCGAGCCTGCCCGGCTTGTTCCAGTCGTTCTTCGGCCGCCCGGCCATCGGGGCTTCGGTTGTCCAGTTGATGAGCTGGTTTCCTTTGCCATCGACATTATCGATGATCGGATAGATCACGATTTTTCCCGTCCGGATCGAGCCGATACGCAAATAAGTATGGCCGTCGAGAATGGGCTTGCCGCGCGCCACGCCGCGCCAGGTGTTGATGCCTTCGAAACCAAGCTCTTCATGCGGATAGAACTGCTTGCGCACTGCGGAATTGATGCCGTCACAGGCAATGACAAAGCCCGCGCGGATGGGCGGCATGCTTTTGCCGGACGTCGTTTCCTGAAGTGCAATGGTAACGCCGGCGGCATTCTGTTCGACGCCCATACATTTGCGGTTGGTCGCGATTGCATCCTGGCCGAGCCGTTCGCGCGCGGCATTGTACAGGATCGTGTGCAGCCGTCCGCGATGGATGCCGATTTCGGGAAAAGGGTAGCCGGCGCGCATTCCGCGCGGCTCTTTGTAGATCAGCTGGCCAAAGCGGTTGAAGAAAGAACTTTCGTGATTCTCAACCCCGGCGGCGGTGAGCTTGTCGCGCAAGCCAAGCGCCGCAAGCTCGCGCATGGCGTGGGGCAGAATGGTGATGCCGACGCCGAGTTCTTTGACCTCGGGAGCGACTTCATATACGCGCGTGTTGATGCCGCGCTGATGCAGTCCGATGGCGAGCGCAAGACCGGCGATGCCGCCGCCGACGATCGCGATATCCGTATTCGCAGCAGTCATTTCTTGACGATAGATTCAGGATTGGCGACGTTGGTGGGATGGCCGTCGAGAAAGGCAAGTATGTTGCCGATCGCACGGGTGTAAAAATCGCCCAGGCCTTCCACCGTCGTAAAACCGACATGGGGCGTCAGCACGGTATTGGGCAAATCGCGGAATGGATTGTCGGACGGAAGCGGCTCGGTATCGTAAACATCCAGCGCGGCAAAAATCCGCCCCTGTCGCAATGCGGCGATCAGCGCTTTTTCGTCAACGATGGGGCCGCGCGAAGTGTTGACCAGGATGGCGCCCTTCTTCATGCGACCCAGTTCCGCTGCTCCCACCAGTCCACGGGAGCGCGGCCCGAGAACGAGATGGATGGTCACGGCGTCCGCCTCGGCAAACAGTTCATCCTTCTCGACGCGTTCCGCACCCGCCGCTTTCGCCTTTTCGGCTGTCAGATTGGGACTCCATGCGATCACCCGCATCCCGATCGCCTGGCCATAGCGCGCCATATATGCCCCGATGCGGCCCAGGCCGACGATGCCGAGCGTGCGGCCTTCGAGATTGATTCCCGGCGCGATGCCCTCCTGGAATTTTCCCGCGCGAATGGCGGCATCGCCTGATGGAATCCTGCGTGCCGCCGCCATCAGCAATGCGAGGCTCATTTCGGCCGCAGGCGCGGGCGAATGGCCGCCGGTGGTGAATGTGCAGACAATGCCATGCCGGGTGCAGGCCTCCTGATCCACATTCGGGGCCCGCGTGCCGGTCAGCGACATCATTTTCAGCTTCGGCAACCGGTCGATCAGCGAAGCGGAAAAACGTGAACGTTCGCGCGTCAGCAGCAGGATGTCGAAATTCTTGAGATCGCGGACCGCCTCCTGCTCGGCATCGGCACCGTAGTGGCGGTGGAAGAATTCGACATCCGCCCGATGTTCGAGCTTTGACCAGTCGGCGACCTGGCGCGCCGCCCCCTGCCAGTCATCGATTACGGCGACCCGGATGGCCGTCATCTCACGCTCCTGAGCTTGAATACTCGGACCCGGTTTAATGTTATTGCGCCTCAAATTCTACCCGGCTTCCGGCGGCAGAGCTTCCGCCTTCACTCTCTGAGCTACGGTGGACAGACTGGCGGTCCGTGTGACCAAACATGGGCTTGCCAGCCATTCAGGAAACTGACAGACCCGCAGGATATAAATAATGGAATGATTCTCTCTGTGGGGTTTTGGTGATCCGTCCAGTGGTGGATTTGCAAGCCTTGCGTCGTGCGGAGGTGCAGCACGATCCTTTTCCCTATCTGACAGTGCCGAATTTCATTCGCGCTGAGGCCTTCGATGAGGTCAGCACGGATTTTCCGGAAGTTTCGCATCCCGGCAGTTTTCCACTCATGGCGGTCCGCTACGGCGCCGGGTTCGCCGCATTGGCCGAGGACCTGGCCGCGCCTGAACTTGCCAAAATCGTCAGCGAGAAACTCGATGTCGCTGTCGAATCCCGCCCGACGACGATCACCGTGCGCGGCCAGAGCAGCGATGTCATTGACGGCAAGATCCATACCGACAGCCGGACCAAGCTGGTCACTGCACTCATCTATATGAATGACAATTGGGAAAGTCACAAAGGCAGGCTGCGCCTGCTGCGTTCGCGTGACAGCCTCGACGATATGCTGACGGAGGTCCCGCCGGAGAAAGGTGCATTGTTGTTGTTCCGGAACGATCCCAATGCCTGGCACGGTTATGAGCCGTTTTCCGGCCCGCGGCGGGTGGTGCAGCTGAATTGGGTGACCAGTAATTTCGTCGTTCAGCGTGAACAGTTCCGCCACCGGATCAGTGCCTTTTTCAAGGGACGCAAAAAGGCATGACGCTGCCGATCGAGACATTCAGCAATGTCGTGGGCGGCAACGCATTCTACAAAGCCATCACGCATCCGCTGGCGCTCAAGCCCGCGCGCGAACTCGTGGCGAAACTGGAGTCATCGCAAGCTGTCGCTGCCTACGATCCCCAGGGTCTGCTGGAGGGGTTCGACGCGTTTTTCGCGCTCGACCGCATCAGGATCGAGGGGCTGTTCGTTCAAAACGTGGAACGCGCCGGCAGCAAATTCCGCGGGCACTCTGCGCGGCCGGTCACCGGGCTGGCTGATGTTGCGCCGGCGACGGTGCTGGTGGCGGCATTTGATACGAAGCAGACGGAATTCCACCTGCGGCAATTGGCGGGCGAGGCCGAAATCCTGTCTTTCGACGCGCTGCGCCTGCCGGATCGCATGCTGTCGAACCGGGCGCGCTATCTCGACAATCTGAACTTCGCCACCAATTTCGCATTTTTCCGCGATGCGGACGGGCATCATACCCGTCTGACCACAGTGAATTATTGGGCCGGTTATGGCGGCAAACCGGAAGCCATCGAGTTCATCCTGTTTGCCGAAACCGGTGAAGTCGTCGCGCAATGGGCGGCGGCGATGCCGGCCGCGAACGGCTCGATCGTCGTGGACAGTGCCGATATCCGTAAGCGCTTCGACCTCCCACCCTTCACGGGGCAGCTGTTCATGCATGTCGTGGGTGCGGCCGGCCATGACGTGGTGAAATACGCGCTTGATACTTATGGTGATACAGCCGAGATCCTGTCCTGCACCCATGACGCCAATTCCTGGCCGGCGGATTTGTACGCCGGTCTGCCTGCGCCCGATGCCGGGGAAGATGTCGTGCTTTGGGTGCAGAATTCGCATCCGGCGCCGATCGGCCGCGGTGAAATCGGTTTGAACCTGACGGGGGATGACCAGATCGCCTGGCTCGATTCCGAAATCGCCCCATTCGCCACCTATCGGCTGAGCGTCGCGGAATTGCTGCCGCACGCGCGATGGCCGCAACAAATCGAAATCCGCGCCGGCAAACACTTCGTCCGACCACGGTATGAAGTGCTCGGCAGGAATCGCGCCCGCATCGCGCATCCCAATGTTGAGCGGACGGACCTGCGCGCCGATCCCAATCTGCCGCGGCTCGCACCCGTGCTCGGCAAGGGTTTTATCCTGCCGGCACCGGTGATGCCGCTCGACCGCTTTGCCAGCAGCATTCTTCCAACACCGATGTCCACCTGCCAAAACAGCCTGCCGGTGAAACTTGCGATCTACGATCCGGAAGGCGCGCAGGCGGTGGAATTCAGCTTCGGACAGATCGCCCGGCGTGATTCAATCGCGCGCAGCGCCAATGAATTCCTGAACGGCCATATCCGCGGCGGTTACGGTCATATGGAGCTGAGCTATGATTTTGATGCCGGGACCGAAGCCGATGGCTGGTTGCATGCGCTATTTCGCTTCACCGACCTGAAAACCGGACACGCTGCGGAAACCAGTTTCGGCGCCCATGTTTTCAATACTTTGGTGACCTACAAAGGCGAACCGCAGTCTTACAAGGGCGCGCCGCCAGGGCTCTCGACGCGCCTTTTCCTGCGCGTCGGTGGCGGACGCACGCAAAGTTTTTGTCACCTGATTTATCCTGCCTCCCTGCCATGGCATGAAAACTCCAGCACCGATCTCATATTGATGTCGGGCGGGGGCAAAGAGGTTGCGCGCCGCAATGTGCAGATTGCCTGCGGCGGCTCCCTCCTGTGGTATGTCCACAAAATGTTCGGTGAAGGCGAACTGCGCGATGCGGGCGATGCCTGCTATGTCGTGGTGCGCGACACCACTTGCCGCTTGTTCGGCTATCATGGTCTGACAACAGACCAGGCGTTCAGCCTGGATCACATGTTCGGATTCTGAGGCGTCCTTGCTCTCGTGCTGGGTGGTGACCGACGGCAAAGCCGGCATGGACAGTCAATGTCTCGGGCTTGCCGAGGCTCTCGGGCTCACACCGGTGATGAAGCGTGTTGCCCTGCGAAAATTCTGGCGCGCCGTGACGCCCTATATCCGGCTTGGCGGAACCGCGCAGTTCGCTACAGATGGTGATGCCTTGGCGCCGCCCTGGCCGGATATTCTGATTGCATCAGGCCGTCAAAGCGTGGCGGCAGCACTCTGGGTGAAAAAGCGGTCACGGGGCAGAACAATCGCCATCCAGGTACAAAATCCCGGGATCGCGCGGCGGCGATTTGATCTGATTATCGCGCCGGAGCATGACAGGCTCGCCGGGCCCAATGTCATTTCGACGCGCGGCGCGCTCCACCGCGTCACGCCGGCGATGCTCTCGCGCGAGGGCGCAGCGTGGTCGCCGCGGTTTTCCAGTCTGCCGCGGCCCTACATTGCCGTGCTGATGGGAGGGTCGAACCCCGCCTATCGCCTGGGCCGGGCTGAGGCGGCAGTATTGGCGGCAAAACTGAAGACCTGCGCCAGGACAGTTGGGGGCAGTCTTCTGATCACGCCTTCGCGGCGCACCGGACAGGAGGCGATTGCCGCGCTTGCCGCAGGCGTTCGCAGTGCGCCGTTTTTTGTATGGGACATGCAGGGCGAGAATCCCTATTTCGCGCTGCTGGCTTTGGCGGATTACATCGTGGTGACCTGCGACTCGGTGAACATGGTCTCCGAAGCGGCGAGTACCGGTAAACCGGTTTATGTCGAAATGCTGCCCGGCGGTTCGGCGAAATCGGCCCGTTTTCTCGACCGTTTGCGCGCAGATGGCATCATCCGCAATTTCTCCGGCGCGCTGATGCCTTATGATTATCCGCCGCTGGACGACATGACGAAGGCCGTTGAGCGTATCCGAAGTCTCATTGGCGCATGGAAACAGCCTGGCAGCGATTCCGTTTCCACCATCCCGTAAAGGGCTATCCTTAAGCCATGTTCGACCTGCTCAACGGCGTGCGTATTCTCGATCTGACGACAACTTATCTTGGCCCCTATGCGACGCAGTTCCTCGGCGACATGGGTGCCGACATCGTTAAGGTCGAACCGCGTGACGGGGAGGTCGGACGTTCGCCGCGCCCCAGCCGTTCACCCGAAATGGGGGCGGGTTTTCTCAATACCAATCGCAACAAGCGTTCGCTGGCAATCGACTTGCGCAGCGACGCAGGACGCGATGTCGTTCTGCGGCTGGCAAAGCAGTCGGATGCGTTCGTTCATAATATGCGCCCGCAAGCGGCGGCCAGACTCGGGCTGTCCCATGACGAATTGCGGCGCGCCAATCCGGCGATTGTTTACTGTCTCGCACCGGGATTCGATCAGGCCGGTCCGATGGCGGCGCAGCCGGCATATGACGACATCATCCAGGCGCTGTCGGGGCTGAGTTATCTTAACCGGGACGATTCCGGCGCGCCGCGATTCCTGCCCACCATCGTCTGCGACAAGGTGGTTGGCGTGCATCTCGCATTTGCCATTGCGGTGGGGCTTGCGCACCGTTTCAGGACCGGGGAGGGATGCGCGATCGAAGTGCCGATGTTCGAGACCATGGTAGCGTTCCTGCTGGTCGAGCATCTTGCCGGACATACATTCCGCCCGCCACTCGCATCGCTCGGCTATGAGCGCATGATGGCGGCGAACCGGCGGCCATATCGCACCGGCGACGGCTACATGGCGATCATGCCCTACACGACGCAACAATGGACCAGATTTCTGGAGGCGGTCGGGCGTACCGATCTGTTAACGGAGCATTGGGTCCGCGATCCGGTTCAACGCAGCGCCAATGTCGACCGGCTCTATCAGGTTATTGCCGGTGCCGCGCCATCAAGGACCAATGCCGAATGGATGGTGGTGCTGAAGGCCGCCGATGTTCCGTGTGGCCCCGTTAACACTTTCGAAGATTTGCTATCCCACCCTCAACTCAGTGCCGTTAGCCTGTTTCAGCCGGTCGAACATCCGGGCGAAGGCCCCATTACCTCTGTTCGATCTCCGTTCCGGGTGGCGGACAATGAAAGTCAGCCCGATCGGCCGGCGCCGAGCGTCGGAGAGGGTGGACGCGACATCTTGCGCGCTGCTGGATTCACCCAGGATGAAATTGAAAATCTGATTTCAAACAATGTCTTGGCGCCTGGACCTGAAACTTGACCAGCGGCATCTGTTGCAGCAAAACGACGGCACGAAAGGGGTCTGTATCAAAGCAGGGCGGGGCTGCATCCTGACACATTTTGGTACAGTTGGTCATTTTAACTACATGGAGGGACTGGTAGGTTTGCGCCGGGACGGGGTTTATTAATGCGCAAGAGCGGTTTTGCTATTTCGGCGTTGCTCGGGGCGGTCACGTGTACCGCTACAGCATTCGCTGCGCCCGCGCAGAACACAGGTCCGGCAGCCACGGTTTTCGCCCCGTCGGCTTCGACTCTTGGCAGTTGGCTGATGTCGGGGTTCGACCAGACTCCGAACAAGCCGAGCTCGTTTCAGTTCGGGCAGTCGCCGGGTTGGGCACCCGGGACGGAGCTGTTTCCCGCCGCATCGTCGCTGAACGCTTTGGCGCTGTCGGCAACGGCCGTGCGGAGCTCGGCCGCATTTGCACTCGCGCCGGGGCTGACATTTGGAGTGTCGTATACCGCGTTCCAGCTCGGCACAGCGGATAGTGCGTTTTCGCAACCACTCGCCCTTCGTTTGGCCCCATCGCTCGCCAACACCGGGACGACTACGGCGAACATCAGTTGGAATCTGACCGATTGGAGCACCGTCGGAATTACCGCGTCGCATTCGACGGGCAATCCTTTGCTGCTTGGCAGCGTCGGGAGTCCGCTTGCGGCCGGCCCGACGCCGGAAAATTCGGCCCTCGGCATTTCGGCGCGCGTTGGCTTCGCTGAAGGCTGGGTCACGACACTGGCCTATTCGGAAGGCATTTCGCAGCTCGACCTCAGCCAGATGGCGGCGACCAATGCCGTGCGTTCGGACGCCTATCAGATCGGACTGGCAAAGACCGGGCTGTTCGGCAATGACGCGCTCGGGATCGCGTTGTCGCGTCCGCCGCAGATTTATGGCGTTACCGGGTTCGGCGCGATGGTCAATAATTTCGCACTTTCGACGGCACCGGCGCGCGAATCCGATGTCGAACTCGGATATGTGACAAGCTTCCTGGATGGCACATTGGCGCTTCAGGCCAATGCTGCATATGAGGTCAATCCGGCGGGTGTTCGTGGCCAGAACGCACTCGCGGCTGTCGCCCGCGCCAAACTGAACTTCTAAGTTCGAGAATATTTCACGCCGAAACGCGGAGGTCTCGAGAGCGGCGATGGCTCGCCTGCAGACGTCATGAGCATCTCTCGGTCCGCGTGGAATTTTGATGCATCTGGCTAACGCGGTTTTTGCTGGACAGCCGCACGGCGGTCGTATCTATGGGCGCAGATTTCCGCTCCTGTAGAGCCGTCAATTCGCTTGCGCATTGCGCAGGAGAACCGCTCCCACTTCAAAGGAATTTGGCCATGGCCCAGCAATATGTCTTTGTCATGAAAGGGCTGTCCAAGACTTTTCCGGGTGGCCGGCAGATTCTCAAGGACATCTGGCTCTCCTTCCTGCCGGGCGCAAAAATCGGTGTGATCGGCGTGAACGGCGCCGGCAAATCGACTTTGTTGCGCATGATGGCCGGCATCGACCGCGAATTCACCGGCGAGGCCTGGGCTGCCGAAGGCGTGCGCGTCGGATATCTGCCGCAGGAACCCGAACTCGATCCGCAGCTCAATGTGCTCGGCAATGTCATGGAAGCCGTCGCAGAGAAAAAAAAGCTGCTCGACCGGTACAATGAGATTGCCGCGAATTACACCGACGAAACCGCCGATGAAATGGCGCAGCTGCAGGACAAGATCGACGCGGCGAATTTGTGGGACCTGGATTCGCAGGTCGAAATGGCCATGGACGCGCTGCGCTGTCCCGATCCGATCGCCGACGTCAATAGCCTCTCGGGCGGCGAGAAGCGCCGCGTCGCGTTGTGCAAGCTGTTGCTTGAGGCGCCCGATCTGCTGCTGCTCGACGAACCGACGAACCACCTCGACGCGGAATCCGTCGCCTGGCTGGAACGTCATTTGCGTGATTTTTCCGGCACGATCGTGCTGGTCACCCATGACCGCTATTTCCTCGACGATGTGACGGGTTGGATTCTCGAACTCGATCGCGGGCGCGGCGTGCCCCATGAAGGCAATTATTCGAGTTGGCTGGACGCTCAGGAAAAGCGGCTGCAGACCGAATCCGAACAGGAAGAAGCCCGCGCCCGGGCGCTGGCGCGCGAAAGCGACTGGATCAAGTCCTCGCCGCGCGCACGTCAGGCCAAGTCCAAAGCCCGCATCCAGGCTTATGAAGAATTGCTGGCCAAGTCGCAGGAAGCTCGTCAGGGCCCGACGCAGATTGGCATTCCCGCGGGCCCGCGGCTTGGCTCCGTCGTGGTCGAAGCCAGCAAGCTCGGCAAGGCCTATGGCGACAGACTGCTGTTCGAGAATCTCGAATTCAAATTGCCGCCCGGCGGTATTGTCGGCGTGATTGGTCCCAATGGCGCCGGCAAAACCACTTTGTTCCGGATGCTGGTCGGGCAGGAAAAGCCGGACACCGGTGCGCTACGTGTCGGCGATACCGTGGTCATGGGCTATGTCGATCAGTCGCGCGATACGCTGAAGCCCAATGCGACGGTGTGGGAGGAAATCTCCGGTGGTCTCGATGTGCTGGAACTCGGAAAGCGCAATGTTCCGTCACGCGCCTATGTCGGCGCATTCAATTTCAAGGGCGGTGATCAGCAGAAGAAGGTGGGGCAGCTATCCGGCGGAGAACGCAATCGCGTGCATCTGGCAAAGATGCTGAAATCCGGCGCCAACCTGCTGCTGCTCGACGAACCGACCAACGATCTCGACGTCGAAACGCTGCGCGCGCTGGAGAATGCGCTGGAGGACTTCGCCGGCTGCGCGATGATCATCAGCCATGATCGCTGGTTCCTCGACCGCATCGCCACCCATATTCTGGCGTTTGAAGGCGATTCTCACGTCGAATGGTTCGAGGGCAATTTCCAGGCTTATGAGGCGGATCGTAAACGCCGGCTTGGAATCGACGCCGAGACGCCGCACCGGATCAAATACAAGCGTTTCGCGCGGGCGTGAACCGCTACGGCAACCAATCCCGCCAGGCGGGCCAATTGCTGATCAGGCGCGCCCATTCGGCATAGCCGGTCGCGCTCGGGTGGGTTCCGTCGACTTCTTTGATGTCGCGCAGCCAGATGCCCGTCTCCTGTAAGGCTGCGTAGGAATCGAAATAGGGCACGCTCAATTCGCGGCAGACTTCCGCGAATTTCGCCGAAACCGATTTCACGCGGCTGTCGCGCGGTTCGTCATTGACCGGTGGCGGGCCGACCATCAGCGTTGGCTTCCATTGCGATGCCCTGGCGAGCAGGCTCCGTGCCGCGGCAAGTGATTGGGACTGCTCCAATTGCGGTTTTCCGTTCACCTCACGCACGTCGTTCATGCCGAATTCGAAGACGAGCCGAACTTCCTGCAATGCGTTATGGCGGAGCGATGCTTCATTGTGCCAACGCGCGGCCAGTTGGGCGCTGCTTTCGCCGCGGATGCCCAGGTTATACGGGCTGACATCATGGCCCCGCGCGCGGGCGGCAGCGCAAATGCGGCCCGCCCAGCCGAGACATTCGGCGTCGAAAGCGCCGCTGACAAAGCTGTCGCCCAGAAAACAAATCCGCATCGCGCGTTTGTCGGTCATGCGCTCTGTACCTTGCGAAAAACAAAGGGCCGGAGATATCCGCTCCGGCCCCTGTTGAATTCCGTTCTTCGGGTTCCCGGTTTAGAAAACGCCGATAACGATTGCTCCCAGAAATGCAAGAATGAAGCCGACAGTCAGAAGCTGCATTTCCCGCACGATGGCGCCTCCGTCTTGCTACGTGCGTTACTTTTGCCTGCCCAAAGGGTCAATCCAAGCGAAATATTTTTCATTTGGCTGGTATGGGTTCGCGGAACGCGATCGTCTTTGGTACGTGTTCGTCCGGATTTTCAAAGTCTATTCAATAAGATATGCGCCTTTCCCACATCTTTATCGCCGTCCTGGTTTGCGTCGCCTGGGGTTTGAATGCGGTCGCCGCGAAAGTTGGCGTCACCTTCATCCCGCCGGTGTTTTTCACCGGTCTGCGCTTTGTGTTTGTTCTGCTGTGTCTCGCGCCATGGCTTAAGCCTGTTCCCGGTCGGTGGAGTGCGCTCATTCCTGCGGTCTTCTTCATGGGCGGCCTGCATTTTGCCCTGATCTTCAGCGGCGCGAGATATTCCGATGCTTCGACCATGGCGATCATCAACCAGCTCTATGTCCCGATTTCAGTACTGCTGGCGATGTTCTGGCTTGGCGAGCGGGTGGCGCTCCGGCGCTGGCTCGGCATCCTTCTGGCGTTTTGCGGCGTGGTTATTTTCAGTCTCGATGCCAGCGTATCGTCGCATCTGTTCGGGGTGTTTCTCCTGATCGTCGACGCGTTTTCCATGGCGCTGGGAACCGTATTGCTGCGCCGGCTGTCCGGCGTGCCGCCCCTGGTGATGCAGGCATGGATGGCGGTCATCGGAATTCCGTTTCTGTTCGTGGCGAGTTCGGTGTTCGAATCCGGTCAGATTGCCTCGTTTTTCGCGGCGCCATGGCAGGCCTGGGCCGCGCTCGCTTATACCGTGATCGCAGGCAGCTTGATCGGCCACACCTGCTATTACATCCTGTTGCAGCATTATGAAGTTTCGCTGGTAGGATCGGTCCTGCTGCTCAGTCCTGCAATCGGTGTGCTAGGCGGCATTGTCATTCTGGGTGAGCCGTTTACGCCGATGATCATTGTCGGCGCTGCCGTGACGCTGACGGGCGTTGCTATCGTGCTGCGCCGGACACCTTTGGCCGGGTTCGAACCCGCGGAGGGAGTGTAGTGGAACCCATTTCCGCGCCGTCGCCGAATTTCGATGAGCGGCCGCCGAATACGCCAATCGATATTCTGATCCTGCATTACACCGGCATGCAAACAGGGGCTGCGGCGGTGACGCGACTCTGCGATCCCGAAGCAAAAGTCAGCGCGCATTACACGGTTGATGAGGATGGCACCGTGTTTTCCCATGTTCCGGAGGAACGCCGGGCGTGGCACGCAGGTCTCTCCTTCTGGGCCGGCGCACGCGATGTGAATGCCCGTTCCATCGGCATCGAGATTGTCAATCCCGGTCATGAATTCGGATACCGCTCGTTTCCCGACATCCAGATCGAAGCCGTGATCGAACTTGCCGGTGAGATCATCCTACGGCGCAAGATTCCTGCTGCCCGTGTTCTGGGTCATTCCGATGTCGCACCGGCGCGCAAAATGGATCCGGGCGAATTGTTTCCGTGGGGGAAACTCGCGCTCGCCGGGATCGGCCTGTGGCCGCAAACCCGTCGATACAGGCTCGACGTGCCATTTGACGATGGTTTGCGCGCCTTCGGCTATGGCTTGCCGCCCGATATTGAAGTTCAGCCGGCAACGGTGACCGAAGCTTTTCAAAGGCACTTCCGGCCCGCGCGCATCGATGGCCGGCCGGACGCAGAATGCGAAGCGATCCTGGCGGCGCTCCTGCGGGAGATTGACATTACCCGCGACTGAACCAATGTTCGTCGCGCGTCAGATGGCCGGATGGCCGCCCGTCTTCGCCCTGCGGGCTTCGACGCGGCAAGCTCTTAGCGGGGCCTGCCGCGCCGTAGCGCGTAGCGCGAAGGCGGGAGGAAAGTCCGGGCTCCACGGAAACACGGTGCCGGATAACGTCCGGCGGAGGCGACTCCAGGGAAAGCGCAACAGAAAGCAAACCGCCGACGGTTCGTCCGGGCAAGGTTGAAATGGTGCGGTAAGAGCGCACCGCGGCTTCGGCAACGAAGACGGCATGGCAAGCCCCACCGGGAGCAAGACCAAATAGGGACGGCAATGGCGGTTTTCCGGCCGCCGTCCGGGTAGGTCGCGTGAGGCGTTCGGCGACGAACGTCCCAGAGGAATGGCCATCTCCCGCGCAAGCGGGAACAGAACCCGGCTTACAGGCCATCTGACGCTTAACTCTGGCGCTGCATGGGACCGCGGACGATGAGCGGGTCTATTCCCTTCACCAGCAGCGCCAATGCGCGGTTACTTGTGACCGCGCATTGGCGCCGTGCCTCTCCCTCACGGCGAGAGGAAATGCTATACCGAATCACGGCGCTCCGCATACAGATCATTGCAAATTGCTGCGCCAATGACGCCGGTCGCGAGACCCAAATTCGATTGTCCGACGGGAACTCTCGCCAATATCCATGTTTGTTTCTCATTTGTTCTCAAAAAGAAGCCAGAACAGTCCAAGTATTGATAAAATTGGAAACAGTATTCATTGACCCGCCAGATTTTCCCATGATATCCCACGAAATCCCATCTGCACGCGCGAGGGCAAGATCTGTTTCGCCCGCGCCTCGCGCGAAGCCGATGGAAATGGAAAGTGGGCGGACGCCGTGCAGCCATTCGTTTCCACTGCAGTCAACAAGCTGGACGCGAAACACCGCGTCAGCGTGCCTGCCGCTTTCCGCCAGATCCTCGCCAAGCAGGATCTTCAGGGGTTCTATTACCTGAAGTCGGATACACAGCCGGCTTTGGAAGGTTTCGGCAAGCCGGTGCTCGAGCATTACGAGAACCGCCAGGGATCCGCCGATCCGTTGCGCAATGACGATTACGATGCCGAAGCGCAGGATATATTCGGTGAAACGGGTTTGCTCGAATTCGACGATCAGGGGCGGGTGACTCTGACAGCGGAACTGATCGAGTTCCTTGGCATCACTGAGCGCGTGCTTTTTGTCGGCCTGAACAAGAAATTTCAGATCTGGGCTCCGGAAAAGTTCGAGCGCGTGCGCGAGGAGCGCATCGCCCGCGCGCGTGCTGCACGCCAAAGCCGGGAGACGCGCTGATGGGCGGCACCCATATCCCCGTGCTGCTGGAAGAGGTAATGGCGGTACTGCAGCCGCGCGACAATGCGATTTACGTCGACGGGACATTCGGCGGTGGCGGCTATTCCGGGGCGCTGCTGTCGCGCGCGACATGCCGGGTCATTGCGATCGATCGCGATGCTGATGCGATTGAGCGGGGTGGCGTGCTGCGCGATCGTTTCAGCGGCCGGCTGACATTGCTGCATGGCCGCTTCTCCGAAATGGACATGCTGCTGGGCTCGCTCGGGATGGCGGGGGCCGACGGCATCGCCCTGGACATCGGCGTGTCGTCATTTCAGCTCGACGACTCCATGCGGGGTTTTTCCTTTTCCAGCGACGCCCCTCTCGATATGCGCATGGATCGCGGCGCGGGACAAACGGCCGCCGATCTCTGCAACACGCTGACGGAATCCGAACTTGCGGAGATACTGAAGAACTATGGCGAAGAGAACCGCGCCCGGGCGATTGCCCGCGCGATCATCGCGGCGCGGCCGGTGGTGACGGCTCGCCAGCTGGCGGATGTCATCGAACGGGTTTCGCCAAGACGCGGCCAAAAAATTCATCCCGCGACGCGCAGTTTCCAGGCCTTGCGGATCGCGGTGAACGACGAGCTTGGCGAACTCGAGCGCGGTCTGGAGGCAGCCGAGCGCCTGCTCAATCCGCATGGGCGCATCGCGGTCGTCACCTTCCATTCATTGGAGGACCGGATCGTGAAGCGCTTTTTCGCCGAACGGTTCGGGCGAAATCCGGGAGCGTCGCGTCATTTGCCCGAACGGGCGGCGCCGCCGGCACTGTTCCACGGCATCGGCAAGTCGCCCGTGACGCCGTCCGCTGAAGAGATTCGCCGTAACCCCCGCGCCCGCTCCGCAAAATTGCGCGCTGCCGAGCGCACCCAAGCCCGGGCACCAATGCCGGCGCAGACTGGAGAAGCGACATGATCCGGATACTGAATTTCACGCTCATCGTGATCACGGGCCTGATCAGCCTCGGGGTGTACCGCATTGCCGAGCAGGCGCGCATGACCGCCGTCGAGTTGCGCGAGACCAAATCCGAGATTGCAAGCGAAAACCAGTCGCTGACCGTGCTGGGTGCGGAATGGGCACGCCTCACCCAGCCTGCGCGTGTCCAGGCGCTGGCGCAGCGTTATCTCAACCTGAACGATCGCCCGGCGGTGCAGCGCGCATCCGTCACCCAGTTGCCGTCGAAATTCGCGCCACCTCCGGAGAGCGCCATCCGCAATGCCAGTGCGGTCATGGCACAGAGATCCCGGGCCATTCCGACTCTGCATGCGGGCACATAGGACATGCGTACAAGCCGTGAAGCGGCAAACCTGCTGCGCGGACGGATCGCCATTGCTGCCCTGATTTCCGCGGTTGGTTTCAGCGTCGTTGCCGCGCGCCTTGTCGATGTCATGGTGCTGAGTTCAACGGTGCGCCGGGAAAGCCCGGTCACTCCGGCGATCAAGCGCGCCGACATTGTCGACCGTAACGGCGCGTTGATTGCGCGCGATCTGCCTGTCACCGATCTTTACGCGACGCCCGCCGTGTTTTGGGACCCGGCGGGAGCGGCGCATCAATTGGCGGCCGTCACGAGTGCTGGCGAGGAGCGGCTGACCGCCGCCTTTGCGCCGAAGAAGGGCTACATCCTGGTTCAACGCAGCCTGACGCCGGAGCAGCGCGATGCGGTGATGCAGCTCGGCCTTCCGGGGCTGGAGTTCGTTGCGGGTCACAAACGCTTTTATCCGAGCGGGCGGACCGTTGCGCATGCGGTCGGCCAGGTCGACACCGATGATAATGGCATTTCCGGTCTGGAACTTGGTCTCCAAAATCGCCTACGGTCGGATGACGACCCGGTCCGGCTATCGCTCGATATCCGCGTGCAATATGTGGTTGAGCACGAAGCCGCCGAAGCCATGCAGTCATTCCACGCGAGAGCGGCCGGCGGCATTGTCATGAATGTCCACACCGGCGAAATCTGGGCGCTCGCCTCGCTGCCCGATTACGAGCCCAATCTGCGCAAGCTGCAGCCGGGCGATTCAGTCCGCAATCGCATGACGCAGGACGTTTATGAACTGGGTTCGATATTCAAAATTTTCGCGTTCACGGAAGCGGTCGAAGAAAAGACCGTCAGTCTCGACGAGCCCATTAACGTCGTATCGCCTTATCGTCTCGGCCATTACCTGATCCATGACTTCGAACGCCTTGGGCCGGCATTGCCGGCAGCGATGGTGTTTGCGGACTCCTCGAATATCGGAACCGCCCAGATCGAGCTTCGTTCTGGTCCCGACAAACAGAAGCCATTCCTGCGAAAGCTTGGATTACTGTCGCCGCTCAAAACCGAACTGCCGGAAATGGCGTCACCGCTTTATCCTCGCCATTGGGAGACGGTGGAAGCTGCAACCATCGCCTATGGCCACGGCATTTCGGTCAATCCGTTGACTTTCGCCGCGGCCGCAGCCGCGGTTGTGAATGGCGGAACACTGATCCATCCAACATTTCTGAGGCATCGCGAAGCCCAGCAGGGCGAGCGCGTGATCTCGGAAGAGACCAGCCGGACAATGCGTCAATTGCTACGGCTCGTGGTCACCAATGGTACGGGCACCAAAGCCGATGTGCCGGGTTATGATGTGGGTGGAAAGACCGGGACGGCAGAAAAGGCCGAAAATGGCTCCTACGCCCATCATCTTCTGATTTCGTCGTTCTGCGGTGTATTTCCGATCGATGATCCGCAATTCCTCGTCTTCCTCATGCTCGATGAGCCGCACGGGAACAGGGAAAGCGGCGGCTTTGCCACCGGTGGCGAAACGGCTGCGCCTGCTGTCGGCCGCATCATCGCGCGGATCGCGCCCCTGTTGGGTGTGGCACAACGGGATACCTATGTCGCGGCAAATCCCTGACTTCTTCACATTGGAACCACATTCGACAGCAAGGTTGGAACGATTGGATTTTTGGCGGCGCCGGTGACGGAAGGGGCTAGGCAGTTTCAGGGGATCGCGGCCGACAGCCGGGAGATTCGGCCCGGCTTCCTGTTTGCTGCGCTGAGCGGCAGCCGGACCAGTGGCGCACAATTCATCGAAGATGCGGTTAAACGCGGTGCCGTCGCGGTTCTCGGCAGTCCCGATCTGGCGGATATGGCGAAAGCGTTGGGCGTGAAGTTCATGCCCGCCGCGAATCCGCGCCAGTCGCTCGCGCGGATGGCGGCGGATTTCTACGCATTGCAGCCCGCCACCATTGCTGCGGTCACTGGAACCAATGGCAAGACCTCGGTGGCCGCCTTTGTGCGGCAGATATGGGCGTCGCAGGGGCGCAAATCGGCAAGCCTCGGCACGGTCGGCATCGACTCGCCATCGGGACATGTCTCGCTCGGCCATACAACGCCCGATCCGGTGCGGCTGCACGCCGAACTTGCGCGCCTGAAAGGCGAGGGCATCGATTATCTCGCGATCGAAGCATCAAGTCATGGGCTCGATCAGTACCGGCTCGACGGACTGAAGATTGCCGTCGGCGGATTTACCAACATCACGCGTGACCATCTCGACTATCACAACACGTTCGAAAACTATCTCGCTGCGAAATTGCGCCTGTTCGCGGAATTGATTCCGGATTCGGGTGCTGCGGTGATCAATGCGGATGCGGCACATGGGGAGGAATTCATCGCCGTATCGCGCACACGCAAATTGCGCCTTCTGACGGTGGGGCGGCAGGGCACCGGCTTGCGCCTGATTGCGCAATCCCCGCAGCCGCGCGGGCAGTCGCTGACGGTAGCTTATGACAATCGCGAGCACCGCATTTCGCTTCCTCTGGCCGGCGAGTTTCAGGCGTCCAACGCACTGGTTGCGGCGGGAATGACATTGGCGACCGGCGATTCCGCCGAAGCGGTATTCGCGGCGCTGGAGCAACTGAAAGGCGCGCCCGGCCGGCTGGAGTTGGTTGCGCGGACACGCCAGGGCGCATCCATCTTCGTCGATTATGCTCATACGCCCGACGCGATCGAAACTGTGCTGAAGGCGGTGCGTCCGCACGTGACGGGCCGTTTGCATATTGTGTTTGGCTGCGGCGGAGACCGCGACAAAGGCAAACGGCCGCTGATGGCCGCCGCGGCGGCGCGCTTTGCCGATTGCGTTATCGTCACCGACGACAATCCCCGCTCGGAGGATCCCGCCGTGATCCGGAAGGAGGCGCTGGCCGGCGCACCGGGCGCGCGGGAAATTGCCGGGCGGAGAGAGGCCATCCGCGAAGCCGTTGCGGCGCTTCGGCCCGACGATGCGATGATCATCGCCGGAAAGGGTCACGAGGACTATCAGATCATTGGCCGGGACGTGCTGCCGTTCTCGGACCGGACTGAAGCCACCGAAGCGGCTCTGGCGCTCGGTGGAACGGCAGCGGAACAAGCGGCATGAGCGGCAAATCCCTCTGGACTTCGGATGAAGCGGTTCGTGTCACGGGCGGCAGGACCACGGCTGCGTGGAGCGCGACAGGCGTTTCCATCGACACGCGTACAATCATGGCGGGCGATCTGTTTGTGGCGCTGCAGGGAGATGCGCGCGACGGGCACGAATTTGTTCGCGCGGCGCTGGAGAAAAACGCCGCTGCTGCGCTCGTGAGCCGCATTCCGGCGGACGTGCCGGATCCCGCTTCGCTGCTCGTCGTCGACGATACGTTGCGCGCGTTGGAGTCGCTTGGCCGTGCCTCACGGCAGCGCAGCAACGCGCGCATTATCGCTGTCACCGGAAGTGCAGGCAAAACCACGACCAAGGAAATGTTGCGCGCAATGCTGTCGCGCGAGGGCGCGGTTGCCGCATCTGCTGCGTCGTACAACAACCATTGGGGCGTGCCGTTAAGCCTTGCGCGAATGCCGCGCGATACGGTTTTCGGAATATTTGAAATTGGCATGAATCACGCAGGGGAAATCAGAAATCTCGTGCGTCATGTCCGGCCGCATGTCGCCGTGATCACCACCGTTGCAGCGGCGCATCTTGAGTTTTTCGGGACGGTCGAGGCAATTGCCGATGCCAAGGCGGAGATTCTCGAAGGCATTGAATCCGGTGGCGCCTGTGTTCTACCGGCCGACAATGCACAGTTTGAGCGGCTGAGGCGGCGCGCCGAAGAACTGAAGGTCAAAACCATTGCGTCGTTCGGTTCGGCGGCCAACGCAGATGCAAACTTGATCTCGATCACTCCGGCCAAAGGCGGTCAGCAGGTGGCCTCAAGGATTTTCGGCCGCGATATTGAATTTCGCATCGGGGCACCCGGCCGTCATCTGGCGATGAATGCGCTGGCTGCGATTGCGTCTATCGGACTGGCCGGGGGTGACATGGCGCGTGCCGCTGCCGAACTCGAAAGCTTCGGGGCGCTCATGGGCCGGGGCGCGCGCGCGACAGCCGGAGACATTGAGATTATCGACGAGAGCTATAACGCCAACCCGGCTTCCATGGCGGCGGCGCTGGACGTATTGGCGTCTGCCCCTGTCGGCCGTGATGGGCGGCGGATCGCAGTTTTGGGCGACATGCTGGAATTGGGTACCGGCAGCGACCGCCTGCATGCTGGCCTGGCGAATGATATTGCCGCGGCAAAAACCGATCTCGTTTTTCTTTGCGGGCCGCATATGCGTGCGCTGTGGTCCGAGATTCCGCAGGCCAGGCGCGGCGCCTGGCGCGAGACTTCCGCCGAGCTTACTCCCGATGTCATCGGCGGCGTCCGCGAGGGCGACGTGGTGCTGGTCAAGGGTTCGCTTGGCAGCCGCATGTCCGTGATTGTCGAAGCGTTGAAGAAACGCGAACCCGCCACTGCATAGGTGAAGACCAGGTGTTCTATTACCTCTTCGTACCGATGATGGGCCACTACCGGATCATTAATGTTTTCCGGTACCTCACCTTTCGGAGCGCCGGCGCGGTGGTCACCGCCATGGTGATCTGTTTCGTGATCGGCCCATGGTTCATCCGGAAGATGAAAGAGATGCAGGGCAAGGGCCAACCGATCCGCGAAGATGGGCCCAAACGCCATATCGTCGAGAAGCAGGGCACGCCCACCATGGGCGGGCTTCTTATCCTCATTGCGCTGGTGGTTTCGACTCTTCTGTGGGCGGATCTGTCCAATCAATATGTCTGGGCCGTGCTGCTGGTGACCTTTGCATTCGGTCTGCTCGGGTTCATGGACGATTTCCTGAAAGTCGCGAAGCGCTCAACCGCGGGCTTGCGGGCAGGAACGAAAATTCTGGTTCAATTGGCGGTCGCCGGATCCGCGGTGTATTTCCTCATGCGTCTGCAGGCGCCGCCGCTGACCGGCGCCGTCGCATTGCCCTTTTTCAAGGGCGCTCTTTGGCAGCTTGGCTGGTTCTTCATCATTTTCGGTGCGCTGGTTGTCGTCGGTGCGTCCAATGCCGTCAATCTGACCGATGGGCTCGATGGCCTTGCGATTGTGCCGGTGATGATCGCGGCCGGAACATTCCTGCTGATCGCGTATCTGGTCGGGAATTTCCGCTTCGCCGATTATCTGCAGATCAACTACGTGCCCGGCACAGGCGAGCTTGCAGTTGTCATGGCAGCCCTGATTGGGGCCGGTCTCGGTTTCCTCTGGTACAATGCGCCGCCCGCCATGGTTTTCATGGGCGATACCGGATCGCTGGCGCTGGGCGGCGTGCTTGGCGCGACCGCGGTCGCCGTCAAACATGAAATCGTGCTCGCGATTGTCGGCGGATTGTTCGTCGTCGAAGCGGTTTCTGTGATGGTTCAGGTGATTTCGTTCAAGACCACCGGCAGGCGCGTGTTCAAGATGGCGCCGATTCACCACCATTTCGAGCAGCTCGGCTGGCGCGAACCCACCATCGTAATCCGCTTCTGGATCGTTGCCGTGGTTCTGGCGCTGATCGGACTGGCAACCTTAAAGCTGCGGTGATCCGCGAATGATCGAAGTCACCTCGTTTCGGGACAAATCGGTTGGCGTGTTCGGACTGGCCCGCTCCGGCATCTCTGCGATTGAGTCCCTGACTGCCGGCGGCGCCATGGTTTTCGCCTGGGACGATCGCGAAGCCGGGCAAAACGCTGCGTCGGCCAAGGGCGCACGAGTGGCAAAATGGGAAGCCTGGCCCTGGGACCAGATTTCCGCGCTGGTGTTGAGCCCCGGCGTGCCGTTGACCCATCCGGAACCCCACGCCGTTGTGCGCCGTGCGCAGGCCGCCGGTGCCGAAGTGATCGGCGATCTTGAACTCTTTGCACGTACGATCCGGCCGATCGCAGGCGCCAGGGGTGTGGCGCCGATCGTGGCGATTACCGGTACCAATGGAAAATCGACCACCACCGCGTTGATCGCGCATGTGTTGAAAGCCTGCGGCTTTGATGCGCAGGCAGGCGGGAATATCGGCCGCGCCGCGCTGGATCTGCCGCCACCCAAAACATCCACGATCTACGTGCTGGAAGTTTCGTCCTACCAGATCGATCTCGCGCCGCGGCTTGTGGCCGATGTGGCCTTGCTGACCAATCTCTCCCCTGACCATCTCGACCGCCACGGCTCGATGGCGGGTTATGCCGCCGTCAAAACGAAGCTCCTCGCCCAGGTTGCCGAGGACGGTTGGGTCGCGGTTGGTGTCGACGATCCGGATTCGGCGGCAATCTACACGGGGATGTCGGCGTTGCGCGGCAATCACGCCATTGCTGTCGCGGTCGGAAAAGTCCTGGGCGATGGCATCTTCGTCATTGACGGGAAGCTTTATGACGCCTGGGGCCAACCGGCCGAACTGATCGGCGACCTGAAGACGGCGGCGCATTTGCCCGGCGCGCATAATTGGCAGAATGCGGCGCTGTGTTATGCGGCAGTGCGCCAAGTCGTGCCCGACCGTCGCGCGGTGATGCCGGCCATCGCCCGTTTCCCCGGTCTGGCGCACCGGATCGAAGAGGTCTGCCGCATCGGCAAAGTGCGCTTCATCAATGATTCGAAGGCCACCAACGCCGATGCGGCGGCCCGTGCGCTGGCCTGCTATTCCGACATATTCTGGATTGCCGGCGGACTCGCCAAGGAAGGTGGCATTGCCAGCCTGGCGCCGTTTTTTCCGCGCGTCCGAAAAGCCTATCTGATCGGAAAGGCAGCCGCGGATTTCGAACAAACCCTGTCCGGCCGTGTTCCCCTGATGCAGGCGGACAATCTCGAACGGGCGATACGCGCTGCCTTCGAAGACGCGCGTGACAGTTCCGCACCGGAGCCTGTGGTCCTGCTGTCGCCGGCTTGCGCTTCCTTCGATCAGTTCCGCGATTTTGAACACCGCGGCGATGTGTTCCGGGAACTTGCGAGGAAACTCGGAGGGCAGCGCCACACATCGCCGATGGAGCATTCGGCATGACGTCTCGTTCGGATACGTCGCCGCTCGCCCGCTGGTGGTCAACTCTCGACCATGTCAGCCTGTTGTGCATCGTTGCACTTCTCACGATTGGCATTTTCCTGGCATTTGCGGCGAGCCCGGCTGCCACCGGACATGTGAACGCGGCCGGTAATTTTTCCTATGCGCTGAAGCAACTCGCCTTTGCTTTGGTGGCATTTGCGATTTTGTTGTCCGCGACGCTCCTGGATTTGAAACAGACGCGCATTGTGGCGGCCTGCGTATATGCGTTCGCGGTTATCGGTGCCCTTCTCGCGCTGATTGCGGGAGCCGATGTCAATGGTGCGCATCGCTGGCTCGATTTCGCCGGGTTCAAGCTCCAGCCGTCGGAATTCCTCAAACCGGGCTTTGCGATTTTGACCGCGATGTTTATGGCCGACAAATTGAAGCATGGCTTTGCCGGGGAAGTCTGGACCGCTATTTTCCTTGCCCCGGCGATCGCCATTCTGTTGCTGCAACCAGATGTCGGGCAAACCGCACTGCTGTCGGCGCTGTGCGTGACGATGTTGTTCTTTGCGGGAATCTCGTGGGTGGTCATGGCCGGATTGGCCGCCGGTGGCTCGGCCCTGTTCGGGCTCGCCTGGCTTGTGCATCCCCACGTGCGGGAGAGATTCGCTGAGTTCATCAACAGCGGCGGTTATCAAACGGGTCTTGCGCTGAAGGCATTTCGCGCCGGTGGGATCACCGGCGTCGGTCCTGGCGCCGGGACGATCAAATACCGGCTTCCGGATGCCCATACCGATTTCGTTTTTGCCGTCGCCGGTGAGGAATTCGGTGTTTTCCTCTGCGGTGTCATCGCCATCCTTTTTGGTGTGCTGACGGTGCGGCTGTTGCTCCGTTCTGGGCGCGCGAATGATCCATTCGTGCAATTGGCGGGAGCCGGGCTCGCAGCAGTCATGGGGATGCAGGCCTTCATCAATATGGGTGTGTCGCTTTCAATTTTGCCCGCCAAAGGCATGACCCTGCCGTTTATTTCCTACGGTGGTTCATCGCTGTTCGCGATTGCCCTCACCATGGGATTTGCGCTCGGCCTGACGCGCAACCGGCGGGTTTGGCCGGACGAGCTGGCGTCGTGAGCGGACCATTCATCCTTGCTGCAGGCGGCACCGGCGGTCATCTGTTTCCGGCCCAGGCGGTTGCGCGCGAACTGGTGCGCCGGGGTTGCCGCGTCGTGGTGATTACGGACGGCCGCGGTCACAATTACGGACAGGCTTTTCCGGGAGCGGAAATCGCCACTGTGCCGTCCGCGACTTTCTCCGGCCGCGGAGCATTGGGACGGGTTTCGGCTCTGGCCACGATTGTCTGGGGCGTCATTGCGGCATTGCGGAAATTTCTCAGTCTCCGCCCGATGGCTGTGGTCGGCTTTGGCGGCTATCCCAGTTTACCCGTGATGATGGCGGCTTCGATTGCCCATATTCCGGCGGCTTTGCACGAACAGAACGCCGTCCCGGGCCGCGTCAACCGGTTGCTCGCGCCGCGCGTCACCCGCATTGCTGCATCATTTCCGTTCGCCCGCTTTGCCCCGCCACATCCGGAGAAAATCGTGTTCACGGGGAACCCGGTGCGGCCCGCGGCGGCGCTGATGCGCGACAAGCCATATCTGCCGCCACTACCGGGCGAAGAGATCCGCCTGCTGATTTTCGGCGGCAGTCAGGGTGCGCGCGCGCTGTCCGAACTGGTGCCGGCCGCGCTCGGCGTGCTGTCGCCGGATTTGCGGCGGCGTCTTTTGATTACCCAGCAGGCACGTGCCGAAGATCTCGAAATGGTCAATGCTGCGTACAAGGCTTGCGGGCTGAAATATGAGACGGCGGCGTTTTTCAACGACCTGCCGCAGCGAATGGCATCTGCGCATCTTATCATCGCACGCAGTGGCGCATCGACCTTGAGCGAAATCACCGTCATCGGGCGCCCCGCCATCCTGATCCCTTATCCATTTGCGATGGACGACCACCAGGCTGCCAATGCTGCGGTGCTGGAGCGCGCCGGAGCAGCGTGGGTCGTTCCGCAAAACCAACTGGATGCCCCGAAGCTGGCCGGTATGTTGACGGATATTTTTGGCGATCCCGGGGCGCTCGCGGCCCGCGCTGCGGCCGCAAAAGCGCTCGGTCATCCCGACGCCGCACAGCGGCTCGCCGACCTTGCCCAACAACTTGCGGACCACACAAGATGAGCAATCCCGGACGCCACGTTCAGGCCATGCGGGTGCCGCTGTCGATCGGCACGATCCATTTCATCGGGATTGGCGGCATCGGCATGAGCGGCATTGCCGAAGTCATGCATGAACTGGGTTACCGTGTGCAAGGATCGGATGCCGCCGATAGCGGCAACGTCAAACGACTGCGCGACCTCGGTATCCCGGTGACCATTGGCCACAGGGCCGAAAATGTCAGCGATGCCGCCGTCGTCGTCTATACGTCAGCGGTCAAGCCCGACAATCCCGAACTTGCCACCGCGCGCGCACACGGTCTGCCGATCGTAAGGCGCGCCGAAATGCTCGCCGAACTGATGCGCCTGAAGCGCTCGGTTGCGGTCGCCGGCACGCATGGCAAAACCACGACCACGACCATGGTCGCGGCGCTGTTCGAGAGCGGCGGCTTCGATCCTTCGGTCGTGAATGGCGGCATCATTAATGTGTACGGCACCAATGCGCGGCTCGGCGCGGGCGAATGGATGGTCGTCGAGGCAGATGAATCCGACGGCACCTTCCTGCGGCTGCCCGCAACCGTCGCCATTGTCACAAATGTCGATCCCGAACATCTGGACTTCTATGGCGACTTCGAAAAAGTCAAAGCGGCATTCCAGACTTTCGTGGAGAACCTGCCGTTTTACGGTTTCGCCGTAATGTGCGCCGACCATCCGGACGTGCAGGGAATCATTGCGCGGGTGCGCGACCGGCGGATCATCACCTATGGGTTCAATCCGCAGGCCGATGCGCGCGTGGTCAATGTGGCCTTCTCAGAGGGCGCGTCCCATTTCGATGTTGAATTTCATGACCGCCGGAAACAGACCACGAGCCGGCTCGCCGGTTTGCGCCTGCCGATGCCGGGCGAACACAATGTTTCGAATGCCGTCGCGGCAATTTGCGTGGCGCGCGGACTCGGCATCGGCGAGGACGCAATCAAGCGCGCGCTCAATCGCTTTGGCGGAGTGAAGCGCCGCTTTACCCGGGTCGGGGAGTGGAACGGCGCAGCGATCATCGATGATTACGGCCACCATCCCGTGGAAATCGCGGCCGTATTGAAAGCCGCACGACAAGCCTATTCCGGGCCGCTGACCGCCGTGATCCAGCCGCATCGCTATACGCGCCTGCGTGATCTATTCGACCAGTTCTGCATCTGCCTGAACAGCGCCGATACCGCCATTGTCGCGCCGGTCTATGCCGCAGGCGAAGCGCCGATTCCCGGAGTCGATCGCGACGCATTGGCGGAAGGCCTGCGCGCCCACGGGCACAAGCGCGTGTTCACGATCGAGGGGCCGGAAGATCTTCCCGGTATCGTCGGCCCATTGGCCCAGCCGCAGGGCGCGATCGTGTGTCTCGGTGCCGGTTCTATCTCACAATGGGCAGCCGGATTGCAGGGGGCTCTCGAACGCTATGGGGCTTCCGAATGAATGCATTAATCAGCAGGCTTCCATCTGTACGCGGCAGTTATGCCGAAGCGGCGCCGCTCAAGGATCTCGTGTGGTTCCGCGCCGCGGGGCCCGCGGACGTGTTGTTCCGTCCCGCCGACATTGACGATCTGCGGCAGTTCATGGCGAACAAACCCGCCGGAGTGCCGGTGACTGCGATCGGCGTCGGTTCGAATCTGCTGATTCGCGACGGTGGAATTCCGGGGGTGGTCATTCGGCTTCCGGGCGCGTTCGGACGCATCGAAGCTTTGGATGGACATCGCATCCGGGCGGGAGCCGCCGCGCTAGACGCAGCGGTTGCGCGTTCTGCGGCCGATGCCCGCATCGCCGGGCTGGAGTTCCTGCGCGGTATTCCCGGCACCATCGGTGGCGCTTTGACTATGAATGCCGGATGTTATGGCAGCGAGACAAAAGACATATTTGTCGAGGCGCGCGCCGTGGACGAGCGCGGAGAATTGCTGACGCTTGGCGCGGGCGAAATGGGTTTCCGTTATCGCCATTCCGCGCCACAGAACCTCGTCTATGTCGATGCCGTTCTTCAGGGCAAACCCGGCGATCCCGGAGAAATCCGTGCCCGGATGGAGGCTCTCGTCGCACAGCGCGAGAGCACGCAACCGGTGCGCAGCAAGACCGGTGGTTCGACATTCACCAATCCCCCCGGACACAAGGCCTGGCAGTTGATCGATCAGGCCGGCTGCCGCGGGTCGATGCATGGCGCGGCTCAGGTGTCGGAGAAGCACTGCAACTTTCTGATCAATACGGGTGACGCCAGCGCCGGGGACATCGAGGCGCTGGGCGAAGAAGTGCGCGCGCGCGTCAAAGCCAAATCGGGCGTGCAACTGGAATGGGAAATCAAACGGATCGGGCGGCCGGGAACATGAAGCGCGTCGCAGTATTGCTCGGTGGACGGTCGGCGGAGCGCAATGTCAGCCTTTCCTCCGGGCGCGAATGTGCCAACGCGCTCCGTGGCGAAGGATATGAAGTCATTGAGATCGATGTTGGCCTTGACCTCGCCGAGCGTCTGCACGAAGCACGGCCCGACGCCGTCTTCAATGCGCTGCACGGGCGCTGGGGTGAAGACGGCTGTGTGCAGGGGCTGCTGGAGCTGTTGGAGATTCCGTACACCCATTCGGGCGTGCTGGCATCGGCGCTTGCGATGCACAAGGAGAAGGCAAAGGCGGCATTCCGCGTCGCGGGCCTTCCGGTAGCGAAAAGCATTGTGGCCGACCGCAAACGCGTCGCCGCCGAGCACCAGATGGCGCGGCCCTATGTCGTGAAACCGATCTCGGAAGGTTCGAGCGTCGGCGTCTTTATTATTCACCAAGGCAGCAATGGCCCACCCGCGGCGCTCGCCGCGGCGGACTGGAATCTCGGCGAGCATGTCATGGTCGAAGAATATATTCCCGGGCGGGAACTGACCGTGGCCGTCATGGGGTCAGCCGCGGCCGGGTTGCGCTCATTGGCAGTCACTGAAATCATGGCGACCACCGGCTTTTACGACTACGACGCCAAATACGCGCCGGGCGGATCCCGCCATGTGATTCCGGCGGAAGTTCCCGAATCCGTCGCACGTGAGGCCATGGCGCTCGCAGAGCGCGCCCACGCTGCGCTGGACTGCCGGGGCGTCTCGCGCACCGATTTTCGTTACGACGACACCAATGGCCGCAGCAGGCTTGTTGTGCTGGAGGTCAATACGCAGCCCGGCATGACGCCGACATCGCTGGTGCCGGAGCAGGCAAAATATGTCGGGATGTCGTTCGGCGCGCTGGTTCGCTGGATGGTCGAGGACGCGTCATGCGGAAGATGAAGATCAAGCGGCAGAAGTCGCCGGATGGCGCAAGAAACTGGTTGTCCCGGTTCGTTCCGCGCCGTCCGGTATTTGTGCTGTCCTGTTCGCTGACGGTTATCGCTGTGACGGCGGGTGTGTGGCGCGGCGGCTATATTGGGGCTGCCGGCGATGCAGTGGATCGCGCAATTGGACGCGGCCTGGCGGCTGAGGGATTGGCCGTGCGCAAAGTGACTCTGTCCGGGCAGGAGCGAACGGCAGCCGACGCCGCCTATGAGGCGCTGGCCATTCAACCGGGCGATACGATGTTTGGGGTCGATCCCCAAGCGGCCCGCGCGCGACTGCTTCAGCTGCCCTGGGTCGGTGACGCCGAGGTGCGGCGCATTTTTCCGGACAAGGTTTCTGTCCGGGTGATCGAGAAGCGTCCCTTTGCCCTGTGGAGCAGCGCCGGATCGTTATGGGTCGTCGAGCGCTCAGGCGCGGTGATCACTTCGGCGGACCGGACTTCGTTTCCGCGTCTGCCGTTATTGATGGGTGAAGGTGCACCGGATGCCGCTCCGCCGGTCCTCGACGCGATCGGCAAGCAGCGAGCGATTGCCGCGCGCCTCGAGGCGCTCGAGCGCATCGGCGACCGGCGCTGGGATATCCATCTTGCCGGCGGTGTTGTGGTGCGCCTGCCCGAACAGGGATGGGAAGGACAACTCGGCGATCTCGAAACGCTGATCGTCGAAAAAGGCGTTCTGGAGCGCGATATCGACGCCATCGACCTTCGCTATCCCGACAATTACGTGTTTAAGCTACGCAATGGTGATTCGCGGCCTGTCCCGCGCGAGCGCCGCGCCTGAGTACAGGGGTTCTGGATGGGGGAAGTGTTTCGTATACGGAGTAACGGGCGGCAGAATGGCGCAAGGCCCGCCGCACCGCGCGGCGGTGTGATCACCGCACTTGACGTCGGCTCATCGAAGGTCATCTGCATCATCGGCCGTGCAGAGCAGGGCGGCATCCGCGTGCTCGGTTCGGCACTGCGTGAATCGCGCGGAATAAGGTGCGGCGCGGTGGTCAACGTCGATCTTGCTGAGCAGTGCATCGGAGAAACTGTCGAAGCCGCCGAGGAACTCGCGGATCAGCGCGTGCAGGATGTCGTGCTCTCGGTCCAGTGCGGTCAGCCGAAAAGCATCAATGCGCGCGCGGAGGCGGCCGGATCGAACGTGATGGTCAGCGACTCGCATCTTCGCATGCTGCTGGCGGACGCGAAGAACCGCTGCCTCGAACCCGGACTGGAAGCGATACAGGCCGCACCGACGGAATATGTCGTGGATCAGACACGCGGCATTTCCGATCCACGCAATATGGTATGCGACCGGCTCGGGGTATCGGTGCACGCGGTCGCCGTCCGCTCGGCACCACTGCAGAATCTCCGGCTCGCCGTCGAGCGCCGCCAGCTCACGATCTCGCGGCAATTGTTCGCGCCCTATGCCAGCGCGATGGCGACTCTCACGCCCGATGAGATGTCGCTCGGCGTAACACTGATCGATATGGGCGCCGGTTGCACATCGATCTGCGTCTTCCGCGAGAACGCGCTGGTCCATGCCGATACCCTGCCTGCCGGCGGCATGGACGTCACCAAGGACATCGCGTTCATGCTGTCCACGCCTCTGGCGGCTGCGGAGCGGATCAAGACGCTTTACGGATCGGCGCTGGGAGAAACTGATTCCGGCGACGATCTGATCGAAGTGCCGCTGATGGGCGAGGAGAGTGAACGCGCCAGCACCCGCGTGCGCCGCGCGCATGTTGCCAAGATCATCCGTGCACGGATCGAAGATGTTTTTGGTTCGGTTCGCGAGCGCCTCGAAAAATCTGGTTTCGATGTCGCGGCGGGCAGGCGCGCTGTGCTGACCGGCGGCGCGTCACAGCTTGCGGGTGTGCGCGATGTCGCCGCAGGCATTTTGAACAAGCAGGTGCGGCTTGGGTCGCCGCAAAGTTTCCCGGGGCTTGCTGCCTCCTGCGCCGGGCCGGGTTGCGCCGCGGCCATCGGCCTTCTTATTTCCGCTGCCACGACGGAAGCGGAATCGACCGATCCAAGCCCACCAGACATTGCCGAGCCGCCGCGCAACGGCATCGCGCAATGGATCACCGAAAGATTTTTCGGATGACGCACCGACCGGTCCGTTTGCCCTTACGCGTCAGTCCCCATTCAGCTAGCGCATTATCCCACAACTTCAAAGTCTCGCTTCGCCATTCGGAGGGCTCGCCATGACGATCAATTTCCAACTGCCACAGGCAAAAGAAGCACAGGAACTCAAGCCGCGGATCACCGTGCTTGGCGTCGGCGGCGCCGGCGGCAATGCCGTCAACAACATGATCAATGCGCGTTTGGAAGGCGTCAGTTTCTTAGTCGCCAATACCGACGCACAGGCGCTTCTGCTGTCGAAGGCGGAACGCAAAATCCAGCTTGGCGCCGAACTGACGCAAGGGCTCGGGGCCGGTGCGAAACCGGAAATCGGCCAGGGCGCCGCTGCCGAATCACTGCCCGAAATCCTCGACGCGCTTGCCGGCTCGCATATGGTGTTCATCACCGCAGGCATGGGCGGCGGCACCGGCACTGGCGCCGCTCCGGTGATCGCCCGCGCCGTTCGCGAACAGGGAATTCTGACGGTCGGAGTCGTGACCAAGCCATTCCACTTCGAGGGCGACCGGCGTATGCGTGTCGCCGAGCGCGGCATCGACGAAATGCAAAGCCATGTCGACACGCTCATCATCATTCCCAATCAGAATCTGTTTCGCGTGGCAAACGAACGGACCACCTTCGCGCAGGCATTTGCCATGGCGGACGATGTGCTGCACTCCGGGGTGCGCGGCGTGACCGACCTCATTGTCATGCCGGGATTGATCAATCGGGACTTCGCCGACATCAAGACAGTGATGTCGGAGATGGGCAAGGCGATGATGGGCACCGGCGAAATGCAGGGCGAGGGCCGGGCGCTGAAGGCCGCGGAAGCCGCGATTTCGAATCCGCTGCTGGATGATGTCTCCATGAAGGGTGCGCGCGCAGTACTGATCAATGTCACCGGCGGGCCCGATCTGATGCTGTTCGAGGTCGATGAGGCGGTGAACCGGGTTCGCGCCGAGGTTGACTGCGACGCCAATATCCTGTTCGGCAGCGCCTTGTCGGAAGATATGGAAGGCCGGGTGCGCGTGTCTGTCGTCGCCACCGGTATCGACGCCGAACAGGCGCGGCAGGCAAACAACGTCCAGAAATTCCCCGGGCGGCGCAAACCTGCCGAACCGGCCGCGGAAACGGCGGAGCCGGAGTGCGTGCTTCCGGTCCCCGAACCGGAGGCTCTCACCATCCTGTCGGCAGAACCGGCCGCGAACGCGGAGTTCCTTGCTTCCATGCAGGAGCCGTTGACTCTGGGTGGAGAGGATTCACCGGTCATCGCCGAAACACATTCGCGTTCTTTCGCTCCCCCGGCAGCGGCGCCGGTTGCGCCGGAACGGCCGAAGCGGCGCGTATTTGGTCTGTTCGGTGGGCGCAAGCGGGAAGAAACTCCCGCGCCAATAGAGCCGCGTTTCGACATCCGCAAAAAGCCGGATACGGAAATGTTCCGCGACGATGTTAGAACCAACGCCGCCGCATTGACACTGCAGCGTGGAAACGGTTCCGGTGATTTGCAGGAACCGGCGGCGGGGGAACGCCCGTTGAAACCACGCGCGGACGATCTGTTCGCAAATGCCGGTGAGAATTTTGAAATACCGGCCTTTCTGAGGCGGCAAAAAACCGGGTCATGAACCTGCGCCGCACGATCGCGCGTGAAATTGCGGTCGAAGGTGTCGCACTGCATGCCGGCGTGCCGGTCCGAATGCGCATTCGTCCAGCTGCCGGCAAGACCGGAATCCGGTTTTGCCGCAGCGATCTGCCGCAACGCCCGCTGATTGCCGCCCTCTGGAACAATATACTGGATTCCCGCTTCGCAACCGTTATCGCCGAGGATGGCAATTCTGTCGGAGTGACTGAGCATCTGCTGGCGGCGCTCTCTGCGTCGGGCATCGACGATTGCCTGATTGAACTGAACGGTCCCGAGCCGCCCTTCCTCGATGGTGACGCCCTGTCATTTTTGCAGCTTCTGGATCAGGCCGGCGCGCGTGAACTGGATATGGTGCGCGAAGCGATCGTGGTTCGGCGCCCGGTCAGCGTCGAGGCAGCTGAGGCAAGCGTGAAATTGTTGCCGGCTGTCGAGCCGGAATTCCTATTCGACATCGACTTTCCCGGGACCATCGTCGGTCACCAGACATTCGCGTGCAAGTTCAACGAAACGACATTCCGGCAGGAGATCGCCCCGGCGCGGACGTTCGGCTTTCTTGATCAGGCAGAGGCATTGCGCAAGGCCGGTTTCGCACGCGGTGCGAGTCTGGATAACACACTGGTGATTGATGGTGGCCGCCTCTGCAATCCCGAAAAGCAGCGCTTCGCGGACGAGTTTGTTCGCCACAAAATCCTCGATGCCATTGGCGATCTGAAGCTCGCCGGTGCGGCGGTCATTGCGCGTTTTGAGGGGCACCGGTCCAGCCATGCGCTGAATGCGGCACTTCTGCGGCGGCTTTTTTCCGATCCGGACAATTACCGGAGGATTGCGGCGTATTGACAATTCGTCATCTGGACCAATGGCCCGCAGCAATGGCATAAGACCGCAAACCGCTGCAATTTTGGTTGCAAACCCATGTCTCTGAAGTTTCTGTTTGAAACCGGTCTTCCTGCGGCCCGGAAATCGGGCCGGGGAGCGAGAATTGGCTTCATCCGTATCGCGGCGGCCGCGGCGATGGGAGCAATCCCAATCGCGCTGTCGGCATGCTCCAGTGACGACCAAATGACGGCGCAATATGTCGAGCGGCCGATCGAGCAGATTTATGCCGATGCGTGGAAACTCATCAACCGGCAGGATTGGCTGAATGCCGGGCGCCAGTTTGACGAGGTCGAGCGGCAGCACCCCTATTCGGTCTGGGCGCGCCGGGCGATGCTGATGTCGGCATTCTGCTACTACGAGGGCAATCGCTATCAGGATGCAATCGATGCAGCATCGCGCTTTATCCAGCTGCATCCGGGCAACAAGGATGTTCCTTATGCCTATTACCTGAAGGCGATTTCGCTGTACGAGCAGATCGCCGATGTCAATCACGATCAGGGAAAAACCGACGAGGCGTTGACCGCTCTTCAGGATCTGGTGCAGCGGTATCCCGACACGGAATATGCGCGCGATGCGCGGCTCAAAATGGATCTGGCGCGCGATCATCTGGCCGGACGGGAAATGACGATCGGCCGATTTTACCTGCGAAACGGCGATTATATCGCGGCGATCAACCGGTTCCGTACAGTTGTGGACAAATACCAGACCACGACGCATGCGCCGGAAGCACTGGAGCGGCTCACGGAAGCCTATCTGGCGCTGGGTATCGTCAAGGAAGCCCAGACTTCGGCCGCCGTCCTCGGATTCAACTATCCGCACAGCGACTGGTATATGGATGCCTATAATCTGTTGACCAACCAGAATCTCGCGCCCGCGGAAGACAAGGAATCCTGGATCAGCAAGGCCTATCACGCGGTATTCTAGGCCTGATCGAATCGCGTGACGGTCAGCGCGACAGGGCGTGAGGGGCGGCAATGCGCGACATAGTGTCGATTGGTCTGCCATGCTGACGTCGCTGATTGTCCGCGACATTGTTCTCATCGAACGGGCCGAGCTGTCGTTCTCGGCCGGCCTGAATGTTCTCACCGGCGAGACTGGCGCCGGGAAATCCATTTTGCTGGATGCGCTGGGGCTCGCCGCCGGCGAACGCGCCAATGGGCGCGCATGCCTGCGTTCGGGCGCCGAGCAGGCAGTTGCCGTTGCGGGATTTGAATTGCCGCCGACACATCCGGCGCGCGCGATCTTGCATCAAAGCGGCATCGCTCACGAGGAGGGTGAACTCGTCCTGCGCCGTGTCGTGTCTGCCGATGGCCGCAGCCGCGCATTCATCGATGATCAGCCGGTTGGCGTCCAGCTTGCACGGGAAATCGGTTCGGTGCTGGTGGAGGTACACGGACAAGCCGACGACCGGGGGCTGTTCGATCCGGCAAGTCATCGCACGCTGCTGGATGCATTTGGCGGGAATGAAGCGTTGGCGGCGGAAGTCGCGGGCAACTTACTGCGAGTTCAAACCGCGAAGGACCGGGTCGAGCAATTGCGAAACGCGCGGGATTCCGCCCTGCGCGAATCCGAGTTCCTGCGATTTGCATTGGATGAGCTGGCAAAACTGTCGCCGCAGCCCGGAGAAGAGGCGGAACTGGCGTCCACGCGCGCGCTGATGATGAATGCCGGCCGACTCGCCCAGGACATCGCAGCAGCCTTTGACTTTGTCGGCGGCGATGGTGGCGCCGAAGTGAAACTCAGCAATGCTCTGAGGCGTTTGTCGCGTCTTCCCGAACAGGGACGTGACGCTACAAAGCGGGAGGAAGAGGCACTCGAATCGGCTCTGGTCCTGGTGCAGGACGCGCGCTCCGGACTCGAACAATTGTTGACGCGCCTCAATGCAGATCCGGCGAAACTCGAACAGCTTGAGGAAAGACTGTTCGCGCTCAGAGCGGCCGCCCGGAAATACAATGTCACTTCCGATGCATTGCCGGCGCTCGCAGCGGAATTCGGCGCCAGGCTCGCCGCACTCGAATCCGGAGAAACCTCGGTCGCCGGTGCGGAAGCCGAACTGACGCGCAATCTCGCCGCTTATCGCACCGCGAGCGCGAAGCTGTCTTCCGCCCGCGCCGAAGCCGCGAAGCGGCTGGAAGATGCAGTTGCGAAGGAACTGGGGCCCCTGAAGCTCGGCGGCGCGAAGTTTCGCGTTGCGATAACGCCGCTTCCCGGCGAAACAGCGAATGGCCTGGATCGGATCGCCTTCGAGATCGCAACCATTGAAGGCGGCGGCTTCGGGCCGCTGACGCGAATCGCATCGGGCGGCGAACTCGCGCGGTTTGCCCTCGCCCTGAAAGTCGCGCTGGCGGAATCCAGCCCGCCTGCTGTGCTGGTTTTCGACGAGGTGGATCGCGGCGTCGGTGGCGCAGTCGCCGCTGCAGTCGGTGAACGTCTGCAAAAACTCGCGCGAAATACGCAAGTGCTGCTGGTCACCCATTCGCCGCAGGTCGCAGCGCGCGCCGTCCGCCATTTCCGGATCGTCCGCGGGCGTGGTGCAACCTCGGTGCAGATGCTGTCGCCGGAAGAGCGGGTTGAGGAAATCGCGCGCATGCTCTCGGGTGCGAGTGTCACCGACGAAGCGCGTGCGGCGGCGCGGCGATTGCTGGCCGAAGCCAGCGTGACCTCGCCGCGACGCAAGCGGGCTCGTGCGTGAGCAAGCCCGCGGGAAAAGCGGTGGACCTGCTGACGGACGAGGAGGCGAAGGCCGAACTCGCGCGGCTGGCGCATGACATCGCTGAAAATGACCGTCTCTACTACCAGGAAGACGCTCCGCACCTTTCGGATGCGGAATATGATGCGCTTCGCCACCGCAACGACGAGATCGAGAAGCGCTTCCCTGAGCTGATCCGTCACGACAGTCCCTCGCAACGGGTTGGTGCGAAGCCCGCGGAAAGATTCGAAAAAGTTCGCCATGCGCGGCCAATGCTTTCGCTCGACAACGCATTCACGGCGGAAGATGTCGTCGATTTCGTCGGCCGGGTGCGCCGTTTTCTGGGCATGGCGGCGGATGAGGAATTGGTTCTGGTGGCCGAACCGAAAATTGACGGCTTGTCCTCAAGCCTGCGCTATGAACATGGCAGGCTGGTGCTCGCGGCGACGCGCGGCGATGGCGCCGAAGGCGAAAATGTCACCGCGAATGTCCGTACCATTCACGACGTGCCAAAAACCGTCCGCAGCGGAATGCCGGAAGTGTTCGAGGTGAGGGGCGAGGTTTATATGAGCCACGCCGATTTCGCCGAATTGAACCGGCGACAGGAACGTGTGGGCGAGAAGATTTTTGCCAATCCGCGCAATTCGGCGGCCGGTTCGCTGCGGCAGCTCGATCCGGCGATTACCGCCCGGCGGCCGTTACGCTTCTTTGCCTATCATTGGGGCGAGGTGTCGAAGCTTCCCGGAGCCACGCACTGGGATGTTTTGCAGGCACTGAAGTCCTGGGGATTTCCGGTCAATCCACTGACGCGCCGCTGCGCTACCGTGGATGACGCGCTCGAATTCTACAACGAGGTGCAGCACAAGCGCGCGGATCTCGGCTACGACATTGACGGGGTGGTCTATAAGGTGGACCGGCTCGACCTGCAAAACCGTCTGGGGTTCGTCTCGCGCTGTCCGCGCTGGGCCGTTGCGCACAAATTTCCGGCCGAACAGGCCGAAAGCACAGTCGAGCGCGTCGCCGTCTATGTCGGGCGCACCGGCGCACTGACCCCGGTTGCGCATATCAAGCCGGTGACTGTCGGTGGCGTCGTCGTGCAGAACGTCTCGATGCACAATGAGGATGAAGTTGCGCGCAAGGACGTGCGGGTAGGAGACACTGTTGTCGTTCAGCGCGCGGGCGATGTCATACCCCAGCTCGTTTGTGTCGTGCTTGAGCGCAGGCCGAAGGGCACGCATCGCTACAAAATGCCGGATCGCTGTCCCATTTGCGGCAGTCATGCAACCCGGGAAATCAACCCCAAGACAGGTGAACCGGAGGCGGCGCGGCGTTGCGTCAATACGCTGTCATGCCCGGCGCAAGCGGTGGAACGGCTGCGCCATTTCGCATCGCGCGACGCCTTCGATATCGAAGGCCTGGGCGAGAAAACCGTTGCCGAATTCTTCGAAGACGGGCTGCTGCGCGAGCCAGCCGACATCTTCCACCTTGAAGCACACTACGGCCAGGGCGCGAACGCCATCATGGAGCGCGAAGGGTGGGGCGAACAATCCGCAGGCAAACTATTTCGCGCGATCGACGCCCGCCGGAAGGTTTCGCTCGACCGCTTTATCCTTTCGCTGTCGATCCCGCATGTCGGCGAAACCACCGCGCGGCTCCTCGCACGCAATTTCCATTCCTTGAAAGCCTTTCTGTCCTCCATGGAAAGCGGCCATGCCGTTGAAGATCTCGATGATATCGAAGGCATCGGCGATGTCATGGCGGCGGCGATCAAGTCGTTTTTTGAGGAGAAGCACAACCGTGAGGCGATCGCGCATCTGCTTGAATGCGTCAAGGTCGAGGATTTTGCCGCGCCAGCCCTCGCCAATAGCGAATTGGCTGGCAAGACAGTGGTGTTCACCGGCACGCTGGAACGCATGACTCGAAATGAGGCAAAAGCCCGCGCCGAGGCGATGGGCGCCAAAGTTGCCGGTTCGGTTTCGACAAAGACCGATCTGGTGGTCGCCGGACCCGGCGCGGGATCGAAGTTAAAAAACGCGGAAGCCCTGGGGGTCAAGGTGATCTCCGAAGATGAGTGGCTGGCCCTGATCGGAACGTGACCGGCCAAAGCTCAGTCATTTGATTTCCGCGGCGCTTCCTGTAGCGTCCGGGACGGTTGTATTCGTTAAGGTATTTTGATGATTTCCGGCTCCCGCCGCGACATTGCGCTGGCCGCCCGCGCCTGGCCTTTTGAAGAAGCGCGAAAAATCCTTGCTCGCATTGAACGCCGGCAGAAGGCCGGAAGAGCGCTGGATACTGTTCTGTTCGAAACCGGTTATGGTCCCTCCGGGCTGCCGCATATCGGCACGTTCGGCGAGGTTGCGCGAACAAGCTGGGTTCGGCGGGCCTTTCACGAGTTCAGCGACATTCCGACTCGCCTGGTCGCGTTTTCGGACGACATGGATGGTTTGCGCAAAGTGCCGGACAACGTGCCAAACCAGGAGATGCTGCGCGAACATCTCGGCAAGCCGCTGACATCCATTCCCGATCCATTCGGCACGCATGGCAGTTTCGGTGCGCATAACAATGCGCGGCTGAAGGCATTTCTCGACCGCTTCGGTTTCGCGTATGAGTTTTTCAGCTCGACTGAGTGTTATCGCAACGGTCTGTTCGACCAGGCGCTGCTCGCGGTGCTTGCACATTATGAAGAAGTGCGCGACGTCGTGTTGCCGACGCTCGGTCCGGAACGCCGCGCGACCTACAGTCCCTTTCTTCCGCTTTGCCGGCGTACCGGGCAGGTCCTGCAGGTGCCCATTGTCGCCTGGGATGTTGGCGCGGGAACCGTGGCGTATCAGGACGAAGGCAGGCGAACCGAAGTGCCGGTCACTGGCGGTCATTGCAAGCTGCAATGGAAGGCGGATTGGGCGATGCGCTGGTTCGCGCTTGGCGTCGATTACGAAATGTCCGGCAAGGATCTGATCCCGTCGGTCGAATTGTCGACGCGGATCGTTCGCATTCTCGGCGGCGAACCGCCCGAGACGCTGACCTACGAACTGTTTCTCGATGAGGCTGGCCAGAAGATCTCGAAGTCCAGGGGCAATGGTCTATCCGTGGACGAATGGCTTGCCTATGGGCCCGAGGAAAGCCTGGCGTTTTTCATGTTTCAGAAGCCGAAGGCGGCCAAGCGGCTGTTTTTCGATGCCATTCCAAAATCGGTGGACGATTATCTGGCCTTCATTGCGCAGTACCGGCGTGAAACCAGTGACGCGGCGGGCTTCGAAAATCCCGTCTGGTTCATCCATGCCGGCTCTCCGCCCGGCGAGGATTATCCCGCGAGCTTCGCCTTGCTGCTCAATCTGGTCAGTGCGTCGGGCGCGCATGACCGCAATGTGCTGTGGGGCTTCATCCGCGCCTATGCGCCGGGCGCGGGTCCGGCGACGCATCCGGGACTCGACCGGCTCGTCGGCTATGCGCTCAAGTATTTCGAGGACTTCGTCAAACCGCAAAAGCGCTATCGTGCGGCCACAGCCAAAGAGCGCGAAGCCCTGGCAGCGCTTGCGGATGCGCTGGAGAACATGGCCGAACAACGTGACGGTGAGACCGTGCAGAACGTCGTGTATGAGATTGGCAAGAGCCACGGATTCGAACCGCTGCGCGACTGGTTCAAGGCGATTTACGAGGTGGCGCTGGGTCAAACCCAGGGCCCGCGTTTCGGTTCCTTTGCGGCCTTGTTTGGCTGTGCCGAGACGGCGGTGCTGATCCGCACCGCGCTGTCGGGTGCATTTCTTTCGGGTGCTAAAGCATGATGCGGTTCATCGCGGTTTTGCTCCTTGCGGTGGCCTGGCCTGTTTTCGCGGTACACGCGCAGGATGCCGCCACTGCGTTCGAACACTATCAGACGGGCGATTATGAGGGCGCCATCAGGATCGGCGAAGCAGCCAATAACGGACCGGGCCTTGCCGTTGCGGCACGCGCGGCATTCGCGGCAGCCAATTTGCGCGACACGCCTTGCCTGTCATGCCTGCAGCGGGTGGAAGCGCTGGCGCGGCGCTCGATCATGCTGGACATGACCAACCCGGACGCCTTCGTCTATCTCGCCGCTGCGCTCGGCTATGAATCCCGCATCATCGGCTATGTGCGCGCAACCGTTCAGAATTATCCCCAAATGGCGAAGCAGGCGATCGATCGCGCACTTAGAGATAATCCCAATGATGCCTGGAGCCTTGCAGCACTTGGCGGATGGCATATGGAGATCGTGCGCAATGGCGGCAGTCTGGTCGCGCGCACGCTGTACGGGGCGCGTGCCGATGCGGGTGAGGATGCATTCCGGCGGGCGTTTGCAGCCGATCCCGGCAATCTCGTCATTCGGCTGCAATATGTGCTTTCCGTCGCAGCTTTCGATCTGAACCGCTATCGCGACGAAATTGCCGGCCAATTGGCGACCATCGCCATGACCCAGCCTCGCACCGCCTATGAAACGGCAATGAAGCAGCGCGCGGCGCGGCTGCAGGATCTGCTGAAGCCAGGGCGCAACGCAGATTTTCTCGCGCTGATCAAGAAATACCAGGGCTATCCGGAAGCATGAGCCCTTGCGTCTACAAGCTGTTTCGCCAATCCGAGTGGCACGAAGCGGCGCGCACCGGATTGTTCACTGGATCGGCCGACGATCGCCGCGATGGATTCATCCACTTGTCCGCCGCATCCCAGGTGCGCGGTACGTTTGAGAAATATTTTGCTGCGGAGCGCGAACCGGTGCTTGCCGGATTCGACGCCGATTCGTTCGGGGCTGCGTTGAAATGGGAAATCTCGCGCAATGGCGAGCAATTCCCGCATCTATATGGCGTGCTGGACTTGGCGCGCGCGCTGTCGGTAAGCCGCATTTCGCGCGACCGCAGCGGAGCACCGGCATTCCCGACCGAAATCCCGGTTCCACAATGAGGTATTCGTGAGATGAGCAAACACCAGGGTTCTTGCCACTGCAATGCGGTGCAATTCGAAGTGGATGTGGATATTGAGTCGGGCGTGCAGTGTGACTGTTCGCTGTGCAAGCGCAAAAACGCGGTCATGCTGCGCGTGCCGAAAGACAAATTCCTGCTGCTGAAGGGCGAAAATGCGCTTTCGGTATACGAGTGGAATACCCGCGCCGCGAAGCATTATTTCTGCAAGCATTGTGGAATATATACCCATCATCAGCCCCGCACCCGCGCCGATATGGTCGGAGTCAATCTCGGCTGCGTTGATGATATCGATGCCGGCAAATTGCCGGTGGAACGGCTGCCGGGATCGCAACTCTCCGGGGGAAGATAGGCCTACTTGTTCAGTGCGTTCAGTGCCGCTATGACGGCGTCGCCCATTTCGTGGGTGCCGACGCGGGTCTTGCCCGGTTGCATGATATCGCCGGTGCGCAAGCCGGAATTCAGCACATGTTCGACCGCGCGTTCCACCAGCTTGGCTTCGTCGGCATGGCCGAGCGAATAGCGCAGGCACATCGCAAAAGACAGCATGCACGCGAACGGGTTTGCCAATCCTCGGCCTGCGATATCGGGCGCTGTGCCGTGCACCGGTTCGTACAACCCTGGTTGCCGGCCGGTCTTCTCGTCCTTCGCGCCCAGTGAGGCGGATGGCAGCATACCAATCGAGCCGGTACATTGCGCGGCTTCGTCCGATAGCACGTCGCCGAACAGGTTATCCGTCACGATGACATCGAACTGTCTGGGATTGCGCACCAGTTGCATGGCGCAATTGTCGGCGAGGATATGGGTGAGTTCGACATCCTTGAACTCCGCCTCATAGACCTTCTGCACCTCCTGCCGCCACAATACGCCGGTATGCATGACATTGGATTTCTCCGCCGAGGCGACACGATTTGCGCGTAAGCGGGCGAGGCCAAAGGCGACGCGCGCGATCCGCTGCACTTCGCCCGTGGTGTAAACCTGCGTATCCACGGCGCGGCGTGTGCCATCGTTCAACTCGATAATGCCTCTCGGTTCACCGAAATACACGCCGCCCGTCAGTTCACGGACGATCAAAATATCAAGCCCCGATACGACTTCGGGCCGCAGCGTTGAGGCATCCTTCAACGCGTCGAAGCACAGGGCAGGGCGCAGATTGGCAAAAAGCTCCAGGTCCTTGCGCAGCCGCAACAGCCCGCGTTCGGGTTTCTTGTCGAATGGGTTGTTGTCCCATTGTGGGCCGCCGACCGCGCCGAACAGCACAGCGTCCGCCTCATGGGCGAGCCGCATGGTGGCTTCGCTGACCGGGACGCCTTCGGCATCGAGTGCCGCACCGCCGACCAGTCCGCGCTCGATCTCGAAGCGAATTCCGCGTTGCGCCTGCATCCAGCCCACAAGGCGTTCGGTTTCCGCCATGACTTCCGGGCCGATTCCGTCGCCGGCCAGCAACAATAGTTTGTGGCTCATCCTGATGAATCCTTGAGAGATTTTGCTTGCGGTAAGGAGGGCGAGTTTTGGTTCGTCAGGCCCAGGGTTCGCTGATGCGCCGTCGCGCCTCGAAGTCCGAAATGTCGTTTTCATGCCGCATTGTCAGGCCAATATCATCCCAACCATTCAGCAGACACTGTTTGCGGAAAGGATCGATATCGAAATGAATCCGGCTGCCGTCCGGACGGACAATCTCCTGCCGTTCCAGATCGACGCTGATCACCGCATTGGCGCCCAGCGATGCGTCGTCCATCAGCCGGTCGACCTGCTCCTGCGGCACGGCGATGGGCAGAATGCCGTTCTTGAAGCAATTATTGTAAAAGATGTCGGCAAACGACGGCGCGATAACACAGCGTATGCCGAAATCCAGCAACGCCCAGGGTGCATGCTCGCGCGACGATCCGCAGCCGAAATTCGCACCTGCAATAAGAAGTTTGGCGTTTTTGTAGGCGGGCTTGTTGAGCACGAAATCCGGATTTGGCGATCCGTCCTGCCGGGTGCGCATTTCAAAAAACAACGCAGAGCCGAGCCCGGTGCGTTTGGTGGTTTTCAGGAATTGTTTTGGAATGATCATGTCGGTGTCGACGTTGACCATCGGAAGCGGCGCGGCGACGCCGGTCAGGGTGGTGAATGGCTGCATGGCGCGGGAACCTAATCGGCCAATCAGGAGATGTCCATGCCAGGAAAACAAATCGGCTTTCTGACCGCTGGCTGTGCCGCAGCGGCCGCGCTGGTGCTGGCTGCGGCCCGCCCAGAGCCCACAGTGGTCCCGGCGCCTCGGCCGGGACTTTGGCAGGTCTACGACGATGTGCTGGTCCACGCGAAATATGTTGATCTGACGCATACGATCACGCCGGCCATTCCGGTGTGGCGCGGTTTCCGCCGTTCGCATTTCATGGCCGCAACCAATGCGCTGAACGGCAAGCCCTTTACCTATGCCCAGGATGGCTTTGAGGCGACACATTACGACCTCGAGACCGATCAGCTCGGCACGCAGCTCGACCCGCCGGCGCATTGGGCGCCGGAATATCCCGCAATTGACGAGTTGCCGCCGACTTACACTCTGCGCCCGCTGGTGGTGATCTCCATTGTCCGGGAAGTCGGCCAGGATCCGGGATATCAGATGCAGGTTTCAGATATCGAGCGCTGGGAGAAGCGTCACGGACGCATTCCTGAAGGCTCGGTCGTGTTTATCCGCTCCGACTGGTCTAAACGCTGGCCGGATCCGCGTCTTGCCGATGAGACGCGCTTTCCGGGTGTGTCGCTCGACGCACTCAAGTTTTTGCACGAACAGCGCCATATCCTCATGCACGGGCACGAACCTCTGGACACGGACGATACGACGAATCTCGAAGGGGAAGCCTGGCTGATGCATCACGGCTATACGCAGGCCGAAGGCGTCGCAAATCTTGACCAGGTCCCGGAGACCGGCGCTCTGGTGGCAATCGGTTATCCGAAATTCAAGGGCGGCACCGGCGGCTATGCGCGCTATATCGCGATATGCCCGCCCGACTGGAAATATGGCGTCACGATCGGTCCGGGGGACGCACCGCTACCGCGCTTCGCGCGTGAACTCCATTGGGACTTCAAAGCCGGCATGCGCGTGAGGTAGCCGGCAGCTTACGTCGCAATTTCGACATCCGGATCCAGCACGTCGTGAAACCGGTATAGATCGAGAATTCGCCGGCCGTCCGGACCCAGCGAGAGAATATCGGCGAAGCGTTTGTTCCAGTGGATGTCGTGCGGGATATAGGAATGACGCGCATAGATTCTCGCGCCATAGGTTTCATCGGTGCCGCTGACAATCACCACGATCTCCGCCTGCTGTTCAATCAATGACGTGCGGGAGGCGCCGTGCAGCGGGCTATCCTCATCGATCGGGTGCATCACCGTCCAGGACAGGGCAAACAGTGGAGTTTTGTTGCGAATCAGGTTCAGTGTATCGAAGCGCCGCATGACCAGACCTTCCCGGGTCTTGTGCTGGCGGGCCAGCGACACGTTGATCTCCGCCTCCATGATCTGGTTGCCGCGCTGGTTGGCGAGCCGGAACATCAGCGTCGGTACGCCTTCATAGGATGTAACGACGGCGGGCCCGCTGAACAGCACCCGCGCACGCGGGCGTGAAACGCGCGCAAAAACCAGACCGGCGGCAAGCGCGATATTCATCACCCCGGCAAACGCCTCAAGTGTGACGACGATATTTGTGTACGGTGTCAGCGGCGCAATCTGGCCGTAACCGACAGTCGTGAATGTCTGCACACTGAAAAAGAAGGCGTCTTCGAATGAGCCCGGCCGCACATGCGATAATCCCTGCGGGTCAGCGAGGTACAGCTCCGTGAACACCAGATTGATCACGACGAAAAATGCGGCGAGACCACAGAGGAACACCGGCCACGGCGCCTCCAGCACGACGACGTAAAAATCCTCGCGCATGCCGCGTCCGCCGCCGTTTATCATGGGCCGGCGAATACGCTGGCCGAACAGCTGCGGATATTCCGGCGCCGGGCGTTCGCGGCCATCATCCGGCCGGGAATGGCCGTCGCGCGGTTTCTGCCGGCCCAAAACTTACGGCCTTATGCCTGCGATCCGCGTCCGGATATGCGTGATCATCGTGCCGCTGGTTGTGTAGAGGCCCATCGCGTCCGCATCGCCCCAGGCGAGATTGGACAGCCGCTCGGGCGTCAGGATTGTGCCGAGATGCCGGCCCTGGGGCGAAATAATCCAGATTCCGGCGGGGCCGGAATCCCAGACATTGCCGCGGACATCGATCTTCATGCCGTCCGGCGCACCCGGGCGGTTGTCGGCAGACATATCGATAAACAGCCGCCGGTTCGTGGCCGTGCCATCGGGCCGCACATCGTAAGCATAGACTTTCTTTGGCCGGATATCGTTTACATAGAGCATGCGTTCGTCGGGTGAAAATGCGATTCCGTTTGGCGTATCCAGTTTGCCGTCGAGCAGGGTCAGTTTGCCGTCTTTCAGCAGATACACGCCGGTGTGCGGCACTCCTTCAGGCGGCATTTCATCGGTCGTTACCGAACTCTTGCGGATGTCGGTGAAATAGACTGCCCCGTCGGAGCGGATGACGAGGTCGTTTGGCGCGTTGAGATGGCGGCCCTCGAATTTATCTGCAAGCACGGTGACGCGGCCGTCCGGCTCACGCCGCATGATCCGGCCTGAACCCATGGCGGTGAATACCAGCCGTCCCTGCTTGTCCAGTGTTTCGCCGTTGGGTCCGACCTGGAGGAATTTCTCGCCATTGCGTTCGAATGAGATCGCCGACGAACTGTCCTTGCCGGTCCACACATCAGCCAGATATGTCGAGGCCTGACGAGTCTGGGGATCGAGCTGGATGACCTGGTTGCGCACCAGATCGCTGAAGGTCAGAAAATCGCCTTCGCGGCCATGATGCCAGACCGGTCCTTCGAAGAACCCATCCTGATCGCGGATCAGGACTTCCACTTTGGTGTCCGGCGCCACCAGCGCGTCCAGACCGGGATCGAGTTTTTCAATCGCCATTTGTGCATGTACGCCCCCACCGGCTATCGCCGCTGCGGCAACCAATATTGCGATCCACCTCATGACTTCCCCGCTGCAAAACCGGTCATTGTCATGATAGCACGCACTAATCGCGGGTGAGCCCCTGATCGGTGAGCCCGCGCAGATAGGTGCCCCATTTCATTTCGTGTTCGCGCCCGAGTTCGCGGAGATAGCTCCAGGTGTAGAGGCCGGAATCATGGCCATCGTCGAATATGATCCGCACGGCGTAATGGCCGACCGGTTCCAGCGCGGTGATTTTTACCTTGCGCTTGCCTGGTACAAAGCGCCGTTCTTGTGCCGAATGTCCCTGAACTTCTGCGCTCGGAGATTCTACGCGCAGATATTCCGCCTTCAGGGCATGATTCTCGCCATTGTCAAAATGGATGGTCAGAACGTCTTTGGACGCGTTGACCCGCAATTCTGCGGGCCATGGCTCGGCGCTGCTCACGTCCGTTCGGGTTCGTCAAGATTGCGTGCTTCTTCCGGCAGCATCACCGGAATACCGTCACGAATCGGGTAGGCGAGATTGGCGCGTTTGCTGATCAGTTCCTGCCGCTCACGATCGTAAATCAAAGGTCCTTTGGTGACCGGACAGACGAGGATTTCCAGCAGTTTCGGATCGATTTCCATTCGTTCGGCTTTCAATCAATTGATCGACTGTGTTCCGCCGGCGGGCGTTGCCGATGCATTTGCCAGCTCCAAAAGGGCAATCAGCACTTCGGACCGCTCCTTTAGTCCCGGCGCTTCCAGCAATGCCTGCTTTTCGCCCGACGCGAACGGGCACAGCATCGAGAGCGCATTGACGAGCGTCTCAGCCGGCGCGTCTTCGACCGACTTCCAGTCGGTCTGCATCGCGCGCCCGGTGAGATATGGTTTGAGCGCATGCAGTAGCCGCTCGCGGGCGATCGGTGGGTCTTCGGTCTGCTGAAGATCGCCGGCAAAGAGAGCGTAGTCGGCCGCGATCTGGCGGAACGGCGTGGACACTTCGCGCTCGCTCGCGACATGAAAGCGGCAGATTCCGGTCAGCGTGACAAGATAGCGGCCGTCATCCGTTTCACTGTATTCCGTGATGCGTCCGGCGCAGCCCACTTGCGCAAACACCGGCCGCCTGGACTTTTCCTCTGCGGCATCGCGCGGCTGTACCATGCCTATGACGCGGTTCTGGTCCATGGCCGTATCGATCATCGCGAGATAGCGCGGTTCGAAGATGTTGAGCGGCAGCCTGGTTCGCGGCAACAGGACAACACCGGCCAATGGAAAGACCGGAATGACGGGCGGCAGATCGCCGGTGTTTCGATAGCGGCGCGGTGCGGACATGGCTCAGGAAAACAGTATGGAGGAGAGACGCCGCCGGCCGGCGAGCGTCCGCGGGTCGGCAGGCCCCATGGCATCGAACAGGGTCAGCAGATGTTTACGTGCCGCATCGTCGTTCCATTTGCGGTCACGGCGGATGATCTCCAGCAGCTGATCGATGGCGGCGTCACGCGCGCCTTTGCCGTCGAGCACCAAAGCGAGATCGAACCGCGCCTCCAGATCAGCCGGATTGGCCGCAATCCTTGCATTGAGCTGTCCGGCGTTGCCGGCCGCCGCCGCGCGCTCTTTCAGAGAGAGTTCTGCTTCGGCCGCGCGGTAGTCCTCGTCCGAAGCGCCATCAGGCTTGACCAGCTTCAGGGTCTTCCTTGCGCGATCGAGATCTCCGCTTTCGAGGTAACAGCGCGCCAGCCCGGCCACAGCTTTGGGATTGCCGGGGTCTTCTTGCAGGACCTGGCCGAAAAGCTGCGCTGCCCGAGCGAGGTCATGTTTGCCGAGCGCGTCGGCTGCAGCCGTCAGCAGGTCAGTCTCGTCCTCCGCCGCGGCGGGGGCCAGCGGACCGGCCAGACCTTCGATGAACTGACGCAGCTGACTCTCGGGGATGGCGCCCATGAATCCGTCGATCGGCTGCCCCTGTTTGAAGGCATACACCGTCGGAATGGACTGGATTCGCAGTTGCTGCGCGATTTCCGGATTTTCGTCGATATTCACCTTGACCAGACGCACCGCGCCGTTGGCTTCGCTCACCAGCCGTTCCAGCATCGGGCCGAGTTGTTTGCATGGCCCGCACCATGGCGCCCAGAAATCGACGATCACCGGCACTTCCATGGACGCTTCGAGCACATCGGCTGCAAAGGTCTCGAGGCCGGAATCCTTGATCAGTGCACCCGACGCACCGGTTTTTTTCGGCCCTTGCGGACCGTCAGTCCGGGCCGGAGACGATTTGCCTTTCAGCGGCCGTCCGGCGGCATCGATCAGGGAAGCCATTGTCTGCCTAAATGGGGATTTCTTGGCCCAAACATGGTTGCTTATGGCCGAAAAGCCAAGCCTCTAAACGTCGAGATTGGCGACGCTGAGCGCATTTTCCTGGATGAATTCCCGTCGCGGCTCGACCAATTCGCCCATCAGTTTGGCAAACAGATCGTCGGCATCGTCGGCATGTTCCACCTTCACCTGCAGCAGGGTGCGGGCGTTGTCGTCCAGGGTCGTCTCCCACAGCTGCGTTGGGTTCATTTCGCCAAGGCCCTTATAGCGTTGCAGCGACAGGCCGTGCCGGCCCCATTCCAGCACCGCATCGAGCAATTGCGTGGGTGCCCGCACATCGCGCGTATCGTCCTTGCGCTTCAGAACACCGGCCTTGAGGTAAGTCGACTGCAGCTCGCTGGCCATGCGGTCCAATTTTCGGGCGTCGGCGCTGGCGATCAGCGCGCCATCAATGGCGATGGTTTCGGTGACCCCTCGAACTTCGCGCCGGAAGCGCAAACCTCCGTCTGCGGTCGGTTCGCCTTTCCATCCTCGTTCCGTTTCGTCCGACAGCAAATCGAGCCGGTGCGCGATATAGACGGCCGCCTGTTCCGCTTTTTCGCGGTCCGACAGCAGTTCGGGATTCAGTGCGCCGGCAATCGCGGCCTGCTCCAGCAGAAACCGCGGATAATGGCGCGGAAATCCGTGCAGCGCGGTGTGCGCCACGCGAGCGCGCTCCACCAGATGGTCGAGATCCGCGCCGGCAATCGTCTCCCCGTTGAACAGCGTCAGCACGCAATCCTTCAGACCTTCCGAAACCAGATGGTTTTCGAGATCACGTTCGTCTTTGAGGTAGCGCTCGGATTTCCCGCGGCTGGCTTTGTACAGAGGCGGCTGTGCGATAAAGATGTGACCGCGCTCGATCAGTTCTGGCATCTGGCGATAAAAAAATGTCAGCAGCAGAGTCCGAATATGCGCCCCATCGACATCGGCGTCGGTCATGATGATGATTTTGTGGTAGCGCAATTTATCGGCATTGAATTCGTCACGGCCGATGCCGGTGCCCAGTGCCGTAATCAGAGTGGCAATTTCCTGGCTCGACAGCATTTTGTCGAGTTTCGCCCGTTCAACATTCAGGATCTTTCCGCGCAAGGGCAGCACGGCCTGGTTGGCGCGATTGCGGCCCTGTTTTGCCGAGCCGCCTGCCGAATCCCCTTCCACCAGGAACAATTCGCATTTTGACGGATCGCGTTCCTGACAGTCGGCAAGCTTGCCCGGCAGTGAGTTGCCGTCCAGCGCGCCTTTGCGGCGCGTCAACTCGCGGGCTTTGCGCGCAGCCTCACGCGCCTGCGCCGCCTCAATCACCTTCTGCACGATGGCGCGCGCATCCGAAGGGTGTTCCTCGAACCAACCGCCAAGCTGTTCAAGGATGACGCCTTCAACCGACGGCCGCACCTCCGACGACACCAGCTTATCCTTGGTCTGCGAGGAGAATTTCGGATCGGGCACTTTTACCGACAGCACGCAGGTCAGCCCTTCGCGACAATCCTCTCCGGTCAATGGAACCTTATCCTTTTTGCCGATGCCGGATTCGTCGGCATATTTCGTGACGACGCGGGTCAGAGCGGCGCGGAATCCAGCGAGGTGCGTGCCGCCATCCCGCTGTGGGATGTTGTTCGTGAAGCACAGCATATTCTCGTGATAGGAATCGTTCCACGACACGGCGGCTTCGACGCGAATGCCGTCCCGGTCGGCGGCGAGCAGGATCGGCTGTCCGATCAGTCCTGTCTTTGTGCGATCGAGATAGCGGACAAAGGCGTCCAGCCCTCCGTCATATTTCAGTATGACTTCCTTTTTTTCCACGCCCCGCCGGTCATTCAGGCGGATGCTGAGTCCGGAATTCAGAAATGCGAGTTCGCGCAGCCGATGTTCCAGAGTGGCGAAATCGAACTCGGTCCGCGTGAAAGTTTTCGGACTGGGCAGGAATGTCACTTCCGTGCCGCGGCGTCCTTTCGCTTCGCCGGTTTCCGCCAGGGGCGCAACCGGATCGCCGTCGCCGAAGCGCATGTAATGCTCCTTGCCTTCGCGCCAGATTCGCAAGTCCAGCCACTCGGAAAGGGCATTCACCACCGAAACTCCGACGCCGTGCAAACCGCCGGAGACTTTGTACGCATTCTGCTCGAATTTGCCGCCGGCATGCAGCTGCGTCATGATCACTTCGGCGGCCGACACACCTTCGCCGGGGTGGATATCCACCGGAATGCCGCGGCCATTGTCGCGCACGGTGCAGGAGCCATCGGGATTTAATTCCACTTCGACGAGGTCGCAAAAGCCCGCGAGCGCTTCGTCGATGGCATTGTCGATGACTTCATACACCATATGGTGCAGGCCGGAGCCGTCATCGGTATCGCCAATATACATGCCGGGACGCTTGCGTACGGCATCAAGGCCTTTCAGCACCTTGATGGAGCCGGCGTCGTAAGTCTCGGCACCGCCATTGGATTTGATCACTTCGTCGTTCATCTACTCACCGATGCCAGGCGGCAGGATCGTCGAAATCGATCAAGGCCGCGTAAATTCGAGGAAAAATAACGATGCCACGTGGCGGAATCATGGGCTGACTCCGGCCGTAATGAAGCGGTTGCTGTCGATGGTGACGAAGGCGGCAGTCTGGTTCAACGGCCCAAATAGCTCGCGGTCGGTTCCAGTTAGCCATGCCTGCGAATTCAGTGCCACGAGTTCATCGAACAGGGCAGCGCGGCGCTGTGCATCGAGATGTGCTGCGATTTCATCGAGCAGCAGCATGGGGGCAACCCCGTGGCGTTTGCGCTTCAGCCAGGCATCGGCAAGCACGATGGAAATCAGCAGCGCTTTCTGCTCGCCGGTCGAACATTCTCGCGCATCGCTGCACTTGGCCACGTGCTCGACCTCGAGATCGGAGGTGTGTGGTCCGCAATGCGTGCGGCCCGAGTCCCGATCGCGCTCGCGCGAAGCAGCCAGCGTTTCGGCCAGCACCGCCGTGTCGGCTGCAATGTCGCCGTTTTCGCCTGCAAGCGAAAGGCGGGCACATGGGAAGGCGCCTTCCGCACGCCGGGCGTTCAGTTCATGGTTCAAACATGCAACAATTTCGTGCCGGGCGGCGTTGATCGCGCTTCCTTCCTCAGCCATGGTCTTTTCGAGCGCATCGAGCCAGGGACCGCGCCGGGTGCCGTCGCGTAACAGCCGCAGGCGATCGGACATTGCACGTTCGTAGCGCGCGGATTTTCTCGCGTGACTTGGGACCAGAGCGAATACGAGCCGGTCGAGAAAGCGCCTCCGCATTTGAGCGCCTTCAAGAAACAGCCGGTCCATCGCCGGCGTCAGCCACAGGATGGAGATCAGTTCTGCGACTTCGGCGGCATCGGCCGGCGCACCATTGAGGTGAAATACACGCCGCGGCTGGCTAGCACCGGTCGCCATGCAGCCGGTTCCGACCTGCCACTCGCCCTCGCCCGAACGCGACACCGTGGCCGAGATCGACCAATTGGTGGTCTGCTCGCCGTTCGCAGCTTTTCGCGGAATGGCGGCGAGTTTGGCGCCGCGAAGTCCGCGGCCGGGCGACAGCAGAGAGACCGCTTCCAGGACATTTGTTTTGCCGATGCCATTCCCGCCATACAGCACCACCAGGCCGGCATCCACGCAAAGCTCGCTTTCTGGATAGGAGCGGAAGCGCTGCAGCGCGATGCGGGTCGCCGCCAATGCGCATGCGGACGCAGCCGCAATTCCGGCGGCTTCGCGCAAATCGGCGAATGGCGAAGACAAAATCTCGTATCCCAAACGTAAGTTTCCTAAACCCGCATCGGCATCAGGACATAAAGCGTGCGCTTGTCCTCCGTATCCTCGATGAGGGTTGGCGAACCGGCATCGGCGAGGAGAAAACGCACGTCCTTGCCGGTGATTTGGCCGGTGATATCCAGCAGATAGCGAGAGTTGAATCCGATCTCAATGGGACCGGCATTGTAGTTTGCGCCAATCTCTTCGCTTGCGGTGCCCGATTCCGGATTGACCACAGACAGCAACACTTTGTCGCTGTCGAGATTCAGCTTCACCGCACGGGTCTTCTCCTGGGATATCGTCGAAACCCGGTCGACCGCCTGGGCAAAGTCCTTCGCATCCATGGTCAGAACCTTGTCGTTGGCCGTCGGTATCACCCGCTGGTAATCCGGAAATGTGCCGTCGATCAGTTTGGATGTCAGTTCGACGGCGGCAAAGGTGAATTGCACCTTGTTGTCCGACAGTCCGATTTCGATCGCGCCATCGGCATCGTCCAGCAGCCGGCGCAGCTCCGAAACCGTCTTGCGCGGAATAATGATTCCGGGAATCTCCTGGGCGCCCTCGGGAAGCTCCAGTTCGAAGCGCGCCAGGCGGTGTCCGTCGGTCGCCACCGCCTTGAGGCTTTCCTCGTTTCCCTGTTTGGCCGCGTGAATATAGATGCCGTTCAGGTAAAAGCGCGTCTCCTCACTCGAGATCGCAAACCGGGTTTTCTCGATCAGGCTCACGAGATCGGCGGCCGTAAGGCGGAATTTATAGGGCAAACTGCCCGCGGCCATTTGCGGGAAATCCTCATGCGGCAGGCAGGAAAGTTCAAATCGGATACTTCCGGCCGAAACCGACAATCTTCCGCTGTCCCCTCCGATCGCCTCGGCCTGGACCTGGGAACCGTCAGGCATCTTGCGCACGATGTCGTAAAGCATGTGCGCAGGAGCGGTGGTGCTGCCGGTCCGGATCACGTCGCCATGGAGGGATTCCACGATCTGGATGTCGAGATCGGTTGCCGTCAGGCGCAATCCGCCTTTGGCTGCTTCGATGAGAACGTTGGACAGGATGGGAATGGTATTGCGGCGCTCAACCACGCTCTGAACATGGCCGAGGGCCTTCAGAAAAGCGCTACGTTCGACATTTATTTTCATGCGGCTGGAATCCGGCAAAGCAGCAAAAACGGCTATGAAAAACCCACCCCTGGTGCCAAAAAATCACGGCCGCCACAGGCGATTCTTCAGCCGCAACAATAGCCGTTATTCGGTCCGCAAGCGAATCGCGCGCCCACGATTTCCGTGCATTTTTGCAGCTCTGTAACCGCGCGAAATCTACGCGTGGCCGGGGTGCCCCAGCACCTTGCGCAGAAACTCCACCTCCTGCTGAAAAACCGGATCGCTTTTGCACAATTCTTCGATTCTTCGGCAGGCGTGTAGCACTGTGGTGTGGTCGCGTCCGCCAAAACGCCGGCCGATATCGGGCAGCGAACGCGACGTCAATTCGCGAGCGAGGAACATTGCCACCTGGCGGGGCCGCGCGACCCGGCGCGCACGGCGGGACGAATGCAATTCGCGCAGCTCCAGCTTGTAATATTCTGCGGTCTTGCGCTGGATCTCCTCGATCGTGGTCCGCCTCTCGGCCGCCGTGCTTCGGCTGCCGATCGCTTCTTCGGCGAATTCCGGCGTCACCGGCTTGCCGGTCAGGTCGGCATAGGTCGCGAGCTTGAGCAGCACGCCGAGAAGTTCGCGCGGTGCTGCATCCACCTCACCGGCAAGATGCTGGAGCACGCTCTCCGGCAGCTTGGCCCGGGGCAGCTTGCGTTCAATCTCGGCCGACTTGCTCCGCAAGATCGCCAGCCGCGTCGGCGCATCCGGCTTGTCGATCGCAATCACAACCGCGCCTTTCAGCCGCGACCGGACGTCTTCGGTGAGTCCATCGAGGCTGGCAGGCGGACGGTCAGCGGCAATAACGACCTTGCGCTTGAGCTCGGTGAAGGCGTTGACGGTGTGCAGCAGCTCGCTGACCGTTGTCCGGCCGCAAATATGCTGGAGATCGTCGATCAGAAGGATGTCGGCTGCGCGCAGCTCTTCCTTGAAAGCCAGTGTTTCCTGGTTGCGCAATGCCGCGAGAAAACGGCGCATGAAATCTTCAGCGCGCAGAAACAATACACGCGCCCTGTGCCGCTCCCGCAATTCGAGCGCAATGGCATTCAAAAGATGGGTTTTGCCGTAGCCGAAGCCGCCATGGACAAACAGCAGTCCGAAATTGCTGTCGCCATGCTCGGCGATGCGTTGCGCCGCTTTGCAGGCAAATTCATTGCATGGCCCAACCACGAAGCTGGCGAAACTCTGCGCTGCATCCGGCACCCGGTCCCAGATACCCTGGAGCGATGCCCCTGGCGGTTTTGCCGGACCGGCAAAATCGCCCCGGGGTCCGGTATGCGCAGGTGCAGCCGAAACCGCGGGAGCACGTGTGGTGAGGGATCGGCCATCGCTCGCGGCAATCACGATCTCGACCGCGCAGGGCCCCGTCAACACCGCAGCGAAGGCCTTTTCAATCCGTTCGCCGTGATGGGACGCGGTGTAGTCGCGCACGAGTCTGCTCGGTGAGGAAAGCCGCACCGTGCCGTCAGCCGCAGCAACCATCGAGAGTGGCGCGATCCAGGTGTCGAAAACGCCTTGGCCGAGTTCCAGCCTCAACCGGTCCCTGACAGAGATCCATGCATCGGTCCATAATGGCTCCGGCGCATGCTGTATCGACGACATTCCCATAATTCCCAACGCCCCTCCGGAAATCCCCGGCTCCCTGACTTTTGGTGTGAAATCCCGACGCGGTTAACTCTGACCCCAGGGTAGCCCCGACGCCTTCCAGCCGCCGTCGCTGCCCCGATGGCGTTCCTCGTTCAAGCCACCTTCAAATCCATCCGATACATTGAAACATGGCCCATAACCGGCTTTGGTCATCGCGATTGCCGCGGCCCGCGAACGCGCGCCGGAACGGCAAAGGAAGAACAGCGCGGCGCCTGGACGGTAGGAGGTGCGCTTGAGCGCCTCCGTCACCTGCTGGACGAATGCGGGGTTGGGCGATGAAGGGAAGTGCTGCCATTCGCACAACAGCGCTTCACGCCCGAGTCCGGACAGGTCCGGAACGCCGACAAAATTCCACTCCGCGCCGGTACGCACATCAACGAGCTGTGCGGCGCCATCACCCGACATGCGGTCCCAGCTTTCCCGCGGCGAAAGATCTCCGGCATATCCGGCGTTCGAAGAAACCGCTTCGCTCCGTTTGCCCCCCGTCATCACAGTTCCTCGTCAAGGGCAAAAAGCCGCCCACGGGCGCCAAAGCCCCCAAAGTAATCGTTTGTCGCTGGATTGAAGTTTTACTTAACGGATACTTGTTAAGGCGCGGTAATAGCCGTCGAATAATGAGCAAATGCCCGCTCTGACTGCCATTTCGTATCGGTTCATGTTTGTCGCCCCACCGTTGGAAGGCAATCTATACGCAGGCGCTTTTGCCGTGCAAGTGCCAAAATTTTTCCCCCGAGGCCTTGCATGCGGGTTCGGCAAAAGTGGGAAAACACCCGAAAATACGGGCACTTGCCGTACACGGATGGTGCCGGTGGGAGTGTACGGATTGTTGGACGCGTGGCGATTCAGGGGCTTAGAGGCCGTGCTCGGAACCGCGAAACTGGAAATCTGAACCGTTGGTGACGGTTCAGTGAATTTCTTTCAGTTTACTGACAAACCAAAATGTTCCCGCTTTATTCGCATGTGACAGTTTTGCGCACAGGAAAGATTCACGTGGCTTGGAACGCGGCCGTGCCTGCTCGCGCGTCTTTCCGGCCCAGAGGCTGGCGGACCGGATTAAAAACCCTGGAAATTCAGTGAAAAGCGAGATCGGCGAGTACCGACCGCAGCGCAGCATCAGGCCTTGAGTTTTTTCAGCCGAGCCGCGAGGCGCGAAACTTTGCGTGAACCGGTATTCTTGTGGATAACGCCTTTGGACACGCCGCGCATGATCTGCGGCTCCGCAGCCTTCAGCGCGGCCGCAGCGGCTTCGCGGTTCCCTGACGACAACGCTTCTTCGACCTTGCGGACCGCGCTCCGGATCTGACTTTTCCGGTTCTTGTTGACGGCGGTCCGCCGGGTGGTCTTGCGAACGCGTTTTTCGGCCGAGACGTGGCTGGGCATGGCTTGACTCTGTGTTCGAAGGCTAAGATTGAGCGCGGAGCCATAAATGAATTCGACGCCGCCGTCCAGCGAAGTACCACCCAATCCTATTCCCGGTCGAACACGGGTTTGCGTTTTTCGATGAAGGCCGCCATGCCTTCTTTTTGTTCCGGCGTGGCGAAGAGCGCGTGAAACAGCCGACGCTCAAACCGGATGCCCTGCGACAGCGTCGTCTCGGATGCCGCATTGACGCTTTCTTTCACCATCAAAAGGGCGGGCAGCGCCTGGCTGGCGATCCGGCCAGCGCTGGCTTTCGCCTCCGGCAGAAGCTGCGCCAAAGGCACCACCCGCGCCACCAGCCCGGCGCGCTCGGCTTCCGCCGCATCCATCATCCTTCCGGTCAGGCACATTTCCATCGCTTTGGCCTTGCCGACCGCGCGGGTCAGCCTTTGGGTGCCGCCGGCGCCCGGCCCAATTCCAAGATTGATCTCCGGTTGGCCAAATCTTGCGTTGTCGGCCGCAATAATAAAGTCGCACATCATCGCCAGCTCGCACCCGCCGCCGAGCGCAAATCCGGCGACCGCCGCGATCACCGGCTTGCGGGCCTGCGAGACCCGCTCCCAGTTCCGTGTCACGAAATCTTCCCGATAGACCTCGGAGAAGCCTTTGTCCGCCATCTCCTTGATGTCGGCGCCGGCCGCAAATGCTTTCTCCGAGCCGGTGATGATCATACAGCGCAAGCGGCTATCGGCCTCGTAGCCCTCGACCGCATTCGAGAGCTCGTCCATCAGCTCCGAATTCAGGGCATTCAGCGCATTCGGACGGTTCAGCGTGATGGTCACAACTGCGCCTTCGCTTTGGATCAGAATATTCCGGTATTCCGACATGTATTCGCGCCTCCCACGGGCCATGGTGTAACTACCAGATTCTATGCTGCCACGCTCATGGTGTAGCTTGCCCGCTCATTTCCAGGAAAGTTCAATGATCCAGTTACTGGTGATGGCATTGACCATTTTTGTTGCGGAGCTCGGCGATAAGACCCAGGTCGCAACGCTGCTGTTTGCCGCCGATCGCCAGAACTCGCCCTGGTCAGTTTTCGCCGCCTCGGCGAGCGCATTGGTGCTCGGTGCGGCGATCTCGGTGACTCTCGGCAGTTTCGCGCGCAACTGGCTCGAAATGGTGCCGCTGCGTCTGATTGCCGGCATCGCCTTCATCGCCATCGGCCTGTGGTCGGTGGCCGAATATTTCCGGGGTGCCTGATGACGTGGAACACCCGCCCGGTTTTGTCTAACAATACAACATGACTTTCCGGCTCTGCGTTTTCACCGCGTTACCATTATTGCTTGCGCCGGCTGCCATCGGCGCGGTCCCCGTCATTCCGGATTTTTCCGGAGTCTGGGGCCGCACCTCGGTCGATTACGAGCCGCCGCCGTCGGGGCCGGGGCCGGTGATGAACAAGACCCGCACTTTTTATATGCGCATCGGCGACGACGCCAATCCCATCCTGAAACCGGCTGCTGCTGAAAAAGTCCGCGAGGCCGCAGCGGTCTCGCGCACCGGCGTGAATTTTCCCACTCCGTCCAATCAATGCACGCCCTGGTCCGCCCCATATGCCTGGCGGGCCTTGGAAATGCAGATGCTGCAGCAGAAGGATCAGGTCACAATTCTTTATGTGGGTGACCAGCAGATCCGCCATGTCCGGCTCAACAGCCGGCATCCGGCGCGGGTAGTGCCATCCTATATGGGCGATTCCATCGGCCACTATGAGGGAGATACACTGGTGATCGACACGGTCGGGATGAAACCCGGGCCGCATGCGATGATTGACAATTACGGGACGCCGTTCAGTGAGAACCTGCATGTCGTCGAACGCATTCGTCTGATAGATGGTGCGGCCGCGAACCGGGCCGCCGAACAGGCCGAACGTGACAGCGGCCGTGTCGAGGTCGAAATGGGCGGCGCGAGCATCGATCCGGCTTACGAGGGGCCCGGCCTGCAGATTGCGTTCCGCGTCGACGACCCGACGGTATTTACCATGCCGTGGTCGGCACAGGTCACCTACCGCCGTTCCGCCGGCCCGTGGGAAGAGCGCGTATGCGCCGACAACCCACACAATTACAGCACCGGCGCCGATGTTCCGGTACCGCAGACGGCCACGCCTGACTTCTGATGACCGAAGCAGAATCCCAATCCCGGCCAATTCATTTCTCACCCGATACTGCCGGGCCGCTCAAGGGCGTGAAGGTGCTCGATCTGTCGCGGCTGGTGGCGGGCAACATGTTGTCGCTGCAACTTGCCGATTTCGGCGCGGAGGTCACAAAAGTTGAGCCGCCAGAGGGTGACTCATTGCGCGCCTGGCTTGACGGCGGCGAGCCACTGTTCTGGAAGACATACAGCAGGAACAAGCGTTCCATCGTTCTCAACCTGCGGCAGGAAAAAGCGGTCGCCGCGCTGTGGCGGCTGATCGCAGAGGCGGATGTCTTCATCGAGAATTATCGTCCGGGCACGCTGGAGAAAATGGGGTTTGCCCCCGATCTCATGTTGGCCAGCAATCCACGGCTGATCGTGCTGAGGGTTTCGGGTTACGGGCAGACCGGTCCTTACGCGCAACTGCCGGGCTTCGGCACGCTGGTAGAGGCCATGAGCGGGCTTGCGGCGCGCAGCGGCTTTCCGGATCGCGAGCCCTTGCTGCCGCCCCTGGCGCTGGCGGACATGATCGCCGGACTTTCCGGCGCGATGTCGGCGGTCACCGCATTGTTCGCGCGCGAACATGGCGCGCCAGGGCAGGTGATCGATCTGTCACTGTTGGAACCGCTGGTATCGGTACTCGGACCGGAAGCTGCGATTTACCGGCGCACCGGGCAGGTGCGGCAACGTTCCGGCAACGGCATCAGCATCTCCGCGCCGCGCAATATCTACCGCTGCGCGGATGGCAAATATGCCGCGCTGTCCGGTTCGACCGCGGCGACCGCCCGGCGCATTTTCGAGATCATCGGTCGCCCCGACATGGTCAATGATCCGCGTTTTGCCACCAACGATGCGCGCGTCAGGAATCGTGCCTTGATCGATGAGATCATCGGCGGCTGGTTTGCCACGCGCAATCGCGCCGAAGCGCTGGCCGAAATGCAGGCCGCCGGCGTGACCGCCGGGCCGGTCTATGATGTGGCCGATGGGCTCACCGATCCGCATTTCCGTTCGCGCGAAGTTTTTGTCGAGGTGGAAGATCCCGAACTTGGAGCTATTCCAATGCCCAATATCGTGCCCCGCCTTTCCGCGACCCCGGGGGTGTGGCGGCGGCCTGCGCCGGCGCTCGGCGAGCACACCGACGAGGTGCTCTCGGAAGCCGGTTTGACTGCTGATGAGATTGCGGCATTACGTAAAGATGGCGCCTGCGCATGAGTATGGAAACCGCCGCTGCCGATCAAACCCGGCGCAGCTTTGCCGCAATCTCGATCGATTTTTTCGAACGCTATATGCCCGACCCGTTCATTCTCGCGATCGGATTGGCCGTGCTGGTGGTTGCTGCCGCCGCGGCGGCAGCGCCGCACGGAACCTGGTCTGTGATTCTGACGTCGTGGTATTCGGGCATGTTCGGCATTCTCGGATTCGCCTTTCAGATGATCCTGATCCTGGTGACGGGTCATGCGCTGGCTTATTCGCCGCCCTGCATGCGGGGCCTGAAATGGCTGGTCGCAAAAGTGCGAACGCCCAATCAGGCGGTGGTGCTGACGTTCCTGACCGCTGCACTGGCATCCTGGATCAGTTGGGGATTTGGCCTTGTCATCGCCGCCGTCCTGGCCCGCGAAGTGGCAAAACAGGTGCGCGTGGATTTCGCCTGGCTGGTCGCCTCGGCCTATTCGGGATTCGTGATCTATGCCAGCGGACCTTCCGCATCGATTCCGGTGTCGCAGGCTTCGCACGGCAATGCACTCAACATCGTCGAGAAAGTCACCGGCCATATCGTGCCGTTTACCCAAACGACTTTTGCGCCGTTCAATCTGGTGCCGATGTTCCTCATTCTGGTGGTGATGCCGTTTGTGCTGCTGTGGGTGCGGCCACGGGGGGCGGAGGTGCAGGTTTTCGTTCCGCCACAAGAAACCCGGCCTGCTCCTGCTGCACCAGCGGGCGATTGTCTGGCGCGCAGGCTTGAACATTCACCATTGGGCACGCTGTTCCTCGTTCTCGCAGGGATCGGTTACGCGGGCGTTGCGATTGCGGAAGGCAAGCTCGATTTCGACATCAACTTCATCATCTTCATATTCCTGACTGCAGGTCTCGCCGCACACCGCACGCCGATGGCTTATGCCGCCGCGGTGAAGAACGCCGCGAGTCAGACCGGGCCGCTGATGCTGCAATTTCCGATTTACGGCGGCATCATGGGAGTGATGACCGCGACCGGGTTGGCCGAACAGATATCCCGCGGCATCGAAGGATTTGCGACCGCTCACACGCTGCCGCTGTTCAGTTTCATCTCGTCGATCTTCATTTCCATGATCGTGCCGTCGGGCGGCGGACATTGGGCGGTTCAGGGCCCTTTCACCATCCCTGCAGCAGTCGCGCTGAACGCATCCATTCCGGCGACGACCATGGCGGTGGCGATGGGGGAGGAAGTCGCCAATATGCTTCAGCCGTTCTGGGCACTCCCGGTGGTGGCGATCGCCGGAATCGGCATCCAGCGGGTTCTGGGGCTGACCATCATGACATTCATCGTCAGCACACTAATCTTCGCAGCGGCGCTGCTGTTACTGGTATAAAATTCAACCCTCCCCCTGAGGGAGGGTCGAAAACGCACGGCGTTTTCGGGGAGGGGAGATTTCTTTTTGGGAGGGCTCCACATGCCTATGCACAGCCGCCGCAGCATCAATACCGCGATTGCCGCGACGGGCATTTCCATCTTCGTTCCGCGTTTTGCGTGCGCCGCCGAATTCGAAATGCGCGAAGTCCACAATCAGCCGGTGGACAGCCCGCTGCATAAGCGCATGGTTCAGCTGTGGGACGCTGTCGCACGGGAAACCGGCGGGCGAGTGCATGTGACCATTCTTCCCGACAGCGGCGAGGCGCAGGGAATCAAAAATCCTCTGCCGATGCTGCAATCGGGCGAACTTGAATTTTTCACCCTCGCGGGCAACGGCTTGTCGGCGCTGGTGCCCGCCGCCGATGTCCAGGCAACACCTTTTGCCTTTCGCGATCCGGCGCAGGTCTATGCCGCGCTCGACGGCGATCTGGGTGAATATCTGCGGGGGGAAATCCGCGCCAGGGGACTCTATCTTCTGCCGGCCGGATGTTTCGAAAACGGCATCCACCAGCTCACCAGTTCGGTGCGACCAATCCGCAGCGCCGAGGATATTCGCGGGCTGAAGCTGCGCGTGCCGGGATCGAAAATGTACCAGGATTTCTTCCGCTCGCTCGGCGCTGATGTCCACACGCTCAATCTCAACCGCACCCATGATGCTCTGAAAGCCGGTGAGATCGACAGTCAGGATGATCCCTGGGACGATGTCGAATTCCTGAAGCTGTACGAGTTCCAGAAATACGGTAGCCAGACCAATCACTCCTGGTCGGGTTACAACACGCTGGCCAATCTCGCGCGCTGGCAGAAACTGCCGGCGGATGTGCAGCGGTCGATCGAGACCAATACGCGCAAATATGTGGCAATGCAGCGTGCCGACACCGACAAGCTCAATGGCGAATTGCGCGCTGTCCTGACCCGGCGCGGCATGCAGTTCAACGAAGTGGACCGCGCATCATTCAAGCCGGCGCTGGCGGAGTTCTATCCGAAGTGGCGAGATTATATTGGCCGGCGCGCCTGGGATTTGCTCGTCGCCCATACGGGCGCATTGGGATAATAGGCGCCTCAAATCTCGTCTTTGCGGATGCAGGCGGCGAGGTGATCCATCACCGGCTGGCCTGCCGCAGCGCCCAATGGCTCCAGCGGCGGCACGATCTGCTTGCAAGCTTCGATGGCATAGGGGCAGCGCGGATGAAACGGACAACCAGGCGGAGGCGACACCGGACTGGGCGCTTCGCCGCGCACCGGTTCGCCGGTGTGGCGCCGGTCCGGATCGGGCACCGGAATGGCCTCGATCAATGCACGGGTATAGGGATGAGCGGGGCGCGCAAACACTTTTGCCGCCGGGCCCCGCTCCACGATCTTCCCGAGATACATGATGGCGATGGAATCGCTGATATGTTCGACCACGGACAAATCATGACTGATGAATATATAGGTCAGTCCTCGCTCGCGCTGGAGCCGCACCATCAGGTTCAGCACCTGGCTGCGCACCGACACATCGAGTGCCGACACCGGTTCGTCGGCGATCACCAGCCTCGGGTTCAGCGCCAGCGCGCGCGCGATGCTGACGCGCTGCCTTTGTCCTCCCGAAAATTCATGCGGATAGCGTTGCAGCATTTCTCCCGTCAGCCCGACGGTTTCGAGAAGCTGCCGCACCATTTCGGTCTGTTCTGAGCGATTGCCGATCCCGTGGACGAGCAGCGGCTCGCGCACGATTTCGCCGACCGTCATGCGCGGATTAAGCGAAGAATAGGGGTCCTGGAAAATCATCTGGACATCACGGCGCAGGCGGAACAGCTCCTCGCCTTTGGCGTGGGCGAGATCGCGGCCTTCGAACATTACGCGGCCGGCGGTGGGATCCTCGATCCGGATGATCGTGCGGCCGAGCGTGGACTTGCCGCAGCCCGATTCGCCGACCAGTCCCAGCGTTTCGCCTTCCGTGACGGTCAAATCCACGCCATCCACCGCGCGGACATCGCCGATTTTCGCGCCGAACACGCCACCGCGTAACGGATAGTATTTTTTCAACCCTTCGACCGCGAGCAATGGCGCGCTTGCGTTCACTGCTCTTCTCCGGTGACCGGGAAATGGCAGGCGACGCGCGAATTCATGAACTCACGCAATTTGGGATCTTCGGTGAAGCAGCGGGTCTGGCTCGCGTCATCCAGCGATTTGCGTTTCCAGCAGCGTTCCGCGAAGCGGCAATATGGCGGCGGATCAAGCAGAGACGGGACAAGGCCCTCAATGGTCGGAAGTTCGGCCTTATTGCCGCGGCCCTTCTGCGGCAGGCTGCGGAGCAGCCCGCGCGTATAGGGATGGCGGCCATGCTTGAAGATATCGCCGACGGTGGCCTGTTCGACCACGCGGCCGGCATACATCACCGCGACCTCGTCGCACATTTCCGCCACCACACCCATATCGTGAGTGATGAACAAAACGGCTGCGCCGGTACGCTTTTGCAGTTCGCGGATCAGAAACAGGATCTGCGCCTGGATGGTCACGTCGAGCGCGGTGGTCGGTTCGTCCGCAATCAACAATTGCGGTTCGCACAGCAGCGCCATGGCGATCATGACGCGCTGTTTCATGCCGCCCGACAACTCGTGCGGATAGCTCACCAGGCGCGAATAGGGTTCGGCAATCCCTACAGTTGACAGCATATCGGCCGATCGTTCCCGCGCCTCGCGCCCACCCAGACCGAAGCGCAGCTTCAGCACCTCGACCATCTGCTTTTCGATGGTGAATACCGGATTGAGCGATGTCATCGGATCCTGGAAGATCATCGAGATATTCCGGCCACGGATTTCCGGCAGCTTTTCGCGCGGCAATTGCAGAAGATCGGTCCCGTTGAACCGGATGGAGCCGCCGAGTATCCGTCCCGGCGGTGATGGCACCAGCCTCAGGATGGATGTCGCTGTCACACTCTTGCCGCAACCGGATTCGCCGACGAGTCCCAGCGTGCGGCCGTGATCGAGAGTGAAGGAGACGCCGTCCACGGCATGCAGCAGCCCGGCCTCGGTGACAAAGCCCACTTCCAGATTTTCGATTTCGAGCAGTGCCATCGAAGTCTTCAGCTTCTAAATGTCGCCATCCGTTTTGATCGCTATTTCCAACTCTTCGGCCACGCGGTTGAGCCGTTTGTCGAACGTCCAAAGTGATGATCCGGGAGTGATGCGAAGCGACGCGAGAAGGTGAACATCCACATAGCCGATTCCACGTTCAAACAATTTGCTTCGGTTAATGAATTCGAGGATTTCGGCATCGCTTGCGACCGTACAGCGCGGAAGGCTCTGTAGCTGGCCCACCAACAGCAAACGCTGTCGCATCGCCCCAAGCGCGACTTCACCGATTACGAACGGGTGACACAGGATTTGACCGGCATCAAGCAGGCGACTGAGTTCGGGCGCCCCGCGCCGGAAATGCTCTACCCAAACGGATGTGTCGACCAGAATCACTCCGGAGGAAACCGCCGCCGCGGTGGTGCTTTCAACTTGGGTTCAGTTCCTCCCAGACGGGCCAATCGTCTCGCGGCCTCACGTTCGATCAGCGCCTTCAGTGCTTCGCGCACCAGAGCCGACTTCTCCTTCAACCCGGTATATTCCTGGGCCCTGGCTACCAAATCGTCGTCCAGCGCGAGAGTTGTCCGCATCGCTCACCTCACGGCACGTATATGCGCATCTTTGATGCCGATTTCAATGCCTTTGATTAGAACAATTCACTGCAATTTCTTTTGCACGCCGTAGCAATCTACGTCGAGAACCTTGTTCTGCGGATAAGGCGTGCCATTCTGCATCGCCTGGGTCAGCGCTGCTTTTTTCGCCGGGTCGATCCAGTACACGAAGTAATCGGTGAGACCGGACGCGCGTTTTGGCAGGTAACATTCGGGAAACTGCATGTAATCCCAGTAGACCAGGCGGACATAGGGTGCGGTCCAGAACGGAATGTAAAACGCCTCGTCATGCACGATCTGATCGATCCGGTACAAGGCGTTCTTCCGCGCTTCCGGATCGAAGCTCTCTTCATAGGTTTTGATCAAGGCGTCCACTTCGGGCGTTCCGAAGCCCCAGAAATCATTATTATTCAACTTATCCTTGAATTCCGATCCGAGAGCTTGCCGCGGATCGGGGTAGAATGACGACGACATCCCAACCTCGAACATCTCATATTTGCGCTGCAGCGCGCGCTCGAACATCGTGCCCGGTTCCAGCAATTGCAGCCGCATGTCGACGCCGGCACGGCGGTAATCCTGCTGGACGGACGTCAACATGGTGTCATTTGCCTTGTTGTCGTAGAGCAGCGTGAAGCTCGCCTTTTCGCCGCGGTCGTTGACCAGAATGTCGTCGGTGTCGGAGCGGGTGAACAGCAGTCCGTAGGCGACGTTTTCGAACTGCGCCAGCCAGCTATTGGCTGTCATGGATTTTGGACGGTGAAATCCGGCCTTCAGCAGATGCAGCCGCGCTTGCTCGGGATCGAACGGATAGGCGCGGACATTCGGATTGGCGAAATCCGTTCCCTGGAAGAAGGTGTTGATCCGGTAATAATCGTTGAACATCAGGTCCCGGTTGATCCGGTTGAAATCGAACAGGTACTGCATGGCAAGGCGGAAATTTCGGTTGGCAAACAGCGGATCTGTCAAATTCATCTGCAAACCATAAATTCCCTGCGGCACGTCGATGAACACGCGTGCCCGCTTCAGCCAACCGTTTTGCGCCGCCGGAAAATCGAAACCCTCGTGCCACTCCCTGGCACTTCCCTCGACCATCGCATCCAGCTGGCCAAGCCGCACGTAGTCCAACTCGCGATCCGACGGAATGACGGTGAGCTGAATCTGGTCGAAATTATATTGGCCGATGAAATAGCGTTTGTTGTCGCCCCACCAATGCTCAATGCGTTTGAATGTCACGGATTGGCCGGTCTGCATGTCTGAGATGACATAGGGCCCGACGGCTACAGGTGGCACATTATTCGTCCGGGTGACCCAGGTGTCGTCGAGAATCGTGGCGTGGGCGGGGGTCGGCCAAAAGCCCGCATAATCATAGAGGGGGCGCCAGCTCTTCCGCGTACCGACGATGCGCAGCGTGTAATCGTCGATTTTGTCGACCGACTGATAGTACTGCAGCATGTATGTGTTGTAGAAAGGATCGACGATATATTTCGACTTCAACATCTTCCAGGTGAAGACGTAGTCGTCTGCGGTGATCGGCTTTCCGTCGGACCAGCGCGCGTCCCGGTCCAGTTTGAAATAGATCGTTTTCTGGTCCGGCTGGATTGACCAGTCGGTCGCCATCATCGGGATGAATTTGTCCGTCACCGGGTGCTGGGTGACGAGCGTGAACCCTATGGTAAAGGAGCGGTTCCAGGCGGAAAAGAAATCGTTGGAATTTGGCCCAACCAGCCGCAGGGTCAGCGGGTATGCACCAATGGCGAGCCGCAGGGTGCCGCCGCGCAGCGCCTTGGGCGAACCGATCAACGGCTCATTATTGTCCGTCGTCCAGACAATGTCTTTGGGGAGCGTGACCGGTTCGCCGGGTTTGTTGACACTGGCCGGCGTCGGCGCGGCGTCGCCCGCAGCCAGCGCCGAAAATCCGCACATCAGCCCCGCGAACACCGCTGCGACTAACAGATTTCTCATGCGCCGGCTCCAATTTCCCGCATCCGTGCCAGGGCAGGTTTGTCACTCATATTTCGAATATTGTTTCGGATCGAATGCCTCGCGCACCGATTCCCCGATAAACACGACCAGCACCAGTGTGATGGTAATCGCACCGAACGGCGCGAGCGTCAGCCACAGTTTGTCACGGTTATCGGTTTGCAGCGCCTGATCCATCATCTCGCCCCAGGACGGGGTCGGCGGAGGCAATCCGTAGCCGAGATAATCAAGTCCTGTGAGCGCAAATATCGCGCCCACGACCGCGAATGGCGTGAAAGTCACCAGCGGCGTCAGGCAGTTCGGCAGCAGATGCCGGAAGACGATTCGCCAACCCGAAGCGCCATAGGACTTTGCCGCAAGGCAATATTCCCGGGTTTTTTCGCGGTACATTTCGGTGCGCATATAGAAAGTGATGCTGATCCATTGGAACAGGGACATGATCAGCACCAGCATCCAGAAGGTTGGCGCGAATAGCGCGGCGAGAATGATCACGACATAGAGGAAAGGTATGGAGATCAGGATTTCGATAATCCGTTGACTGATGAGGTCGAACCGGCCGCCGCGATAACCCTGCAGGCTGCCGATGATCGTGCCGATCACCTGACCGATGACGGTCAGGAAAATCGCGAAGAAAATGGAAATCCTGAATCCATAGAGCAGCCGCGAGGCGACATCCCGTCCGCCACTGTCAGTGCCGAAATAGTGCTCGCGGTTGGAATCCGGGGGGGTGGGGGGAACGGCGCCAAGGCCCTTCAGCGAAGGCATGGTTCCGGCGCGGGCGAGGCCCTGCAAATCGCCGGTCGGCGAACGCCGCCGGTCCTTCAGAATCGTGACAATTGACCCGCTGTAGATGTCGTCGGCAAGTTCGGCCAGCCCGCCTTCACGCGCGAGCCTCTCCGCACCCGGACGGTCATTGGCATTCAGCCGCGCCTGTATCTGGGGAATGATTTCGTTGTACCAGAAGTCGCTCTGATAGGGATCCCACGGGATCATCGGCATCACCACGTAATCGCCGATGTCGGGGTACTTTGCCTTCAAAGCAGCAAGTGCCTGCGGATTATTTCCAACCTGTGCGGCTTGGCGATTGTAGAAAAACCGTTCCACCTGCCATTCGCGCTGCAGGCGCAGATATTCCGTTTCCAGATCATTCGCCATCCAGCCTTCGGGCGGCGTCTGACGAAATGTCGCCATGTTGAAATACTGGAACGTAGGAAAATACAGGCTGCCGTTGTACCAGACCGCGAGTGCGCGGCTTTCGGCGAGATACGGCGCGAAGATCGAAAGAATGATCGCCGCGGTGAGGATCAGGAACGAATAGTAGCCGCGGCGGATCCGGCGAAAGCGCGCAAAGCGCCGCTTCGTGATCGGATCGAGCCGGATCCACGCCATCGGCTACTCGAAACGCACCCGCGGATCGACCGCGGCCACGGCGAGATCCGACAACAGGTTGCCCAGCATCAGGATGACGCTGGAAATGACCAGAAATCCCATCACCACCGGAAAATCCCGGGTCTGGATCGCGTCGAACGCCAGCAGGCCGACGCCCTGAATGTTGAACACACGCTCAATCAATACGCTACCGGTGAGAAAAATCCCAAGCAGTCCGCCGATGCTGGTGGCCATCGGGATCAACGAATTGCGCAGCGCATGAACGAATACTGCGCGCCGCCAGCTCAGGCCTTTGGCCAGCGCGGTGCGCACATAATCCGCACTCATATTCTCCATCAGGCTGTTCTTCATCAGCATGGTTTCGACCGCAAACGCACTGGCGAGATAGGCCACCAGCGGCAACACCGAATGCCAGATCACATCGCCGACCTGGGCCAGAAACGGCATGTTCCCGGAATTTGGTGATGAAAAGCCGCCAAGCGGAAATATCTGGTAGCGGACGGCCAGCAAATTCACCAGCACGGCGCCGAGCGCAAAGCCCGGTATCGCGTAACCCACGAAAATCAGCACTGACGTCGAATTGTCAATCGCTGTTCGGTGCCGGATGGCTTTGACGATGCCGAGTGGAAAGGCGATCGCATAGGTGAAAATCGCGGTGATCACGCCATAATAGATCGATACCGGCAGACGCTGGGCGATGACGGTCAACACCGGCTGGTTGTAGCGGAAGGAATTGCCGAAATTTCCTTCCATCGTCTTGCCCAGCCATTCGACATAGGCGACCGGAAAAGGTTTGTCGAAACCGTAAAAGGCCTTCAGCTGCTGCAACTGGTTGTCGGGGATTTGAAGTTGCACGCGAGGGCCGCGCGCGGCGGCTGCGCCGCCACCACCCGCCAGTTGCAGTTGCAATTGTTCGATCGGTCCACCCGGCACGAACTGCGTCAGCAGGAATGTCACCAGCGTGATGCCAATGAATGTCGGGATCATCAGCAGCAGCCGCCGCACGACGTAATCCCGCAGCGCCTCACCCCGCGACTTCACTGGGCGAGACCGCGTTGGTTACTTTCTAACCTCCCCCTTGCGGGGAGGTCGCCCGCACGCGGCGCAAAGCGCCGCGGCAGATTCAAAGAATCTGGCCCGCAAAGCGCTCCGGGGCAAAGCATTTTCGAGTGGGGGTAAATGGCTGGGTGTCCCCCCACCCGCAAATTTGCTGAACTGCAAATTTGCGTGCCTCCCCGCAAGGGGGAGGCGGAGCCCGCAAGACTGTCTTCGCCCTTTTTCATCGCGCTGCCGTTGTTTGCACTACGCCCATCAGTTGCACGGCACGATCCAGTTTGTCCGAATAGGCCTGCAGCGCCGCCGCGGTGATCGCAACGTAACGGTCGGCATCGTCCCAGCGTTCCTGCTCGATGGCTTCGCGCACGGCAGGCATCGTCTTCGCCGCGTAGCCGGTGAGAGAGCCAGGCGCGTACATCAGGTTCTTGTACCAGCTGCGTCCCGGCAATCCGACGTCCGGTGCCAGCGTCTCCTCCGTCTCGCGCGTCATCGCGAAAAGTTCGGACCGGGTTTTCGGTGGCAAACCCGCCGCCCGCTGTGCGAGCGCCGCATCATAGGCTTTTGCGCTTTTCTTCAGCCGGTCGACCGCGTTCTCCAGCGGCGCAAAATTGAAATGCGGCACCGGTTTCAGCGCTTCGGGCGGCCCGCTGGTTTTGCCCGGGTCATCGGCAAGGTGAAAGGCATTACTCGCCAGCATCTTCGCCTGCATGTCTGCGGCGTCGCGCTTGGTGTCGGCGAGTTTCTTCACCTCGTTCAGATAACCTGCAACCGTATCCGCAAAATCGCCATAGCGCTGCGGCGGCACATCGGCATCGGCAAAGCGCAGCGCGAGAGTTCCCGCCATCTGCGCCAGCGCCCGCGAATAGCGTAAACCCGGATCGGCAACGCGGGTGTAGAACTCGAATGTGTCATAGGCGGAGTGATAAACGCCGCCGACACTGCCTTCGGCGCCAAAGCCCAGATTCACTGCCGGCAGTCCGAGATGCTGCAGGAATGCCGAATAATCCGAACCTGAACCGAGCGCTCCGATCGGAATATCCTTGCCCGGATCGGCGGCGGTTTTCGCATTCTCGCGCGCCTCTTCATTCGCGCCCGGATTGGTGCCGATGACTTCCATCTGCGCCCGCTTGCGGGCGAGCACGGAAACTCCGGTTTCTGGATCGGTGACATTTGCCGCGATTTCGTTGATGACGTGCTGAACCGAATGGCTGCCTTCCGCACCGAGAAAACCGCGGCTGGTCCCGTCGGTGTTGATATAGATGATGCCCTTCTGCTTCAGTTCATCCGCATGCTGTTCGGCCCATTCGGTCGAACCCAAAAGCATCGGCTCTTCCGCGTCCCAGCTCAGATAAACCAGTGTGCGGTTTGGCCGCCATCCCTGTTTCACCAGCGCGCCTATGGCCTTGGCTTCGGCCAGCAGTGCGACCTGTCCGCTCATCGGATCTTCGGCCCCGTCCACCCAGCCATCGTGATGATTGCCGCGCATGACCCACTGATCCGGATCGGTGCTGCCGGCGAGCATCGCCACCACGTCGTAAATCGGTTTGAGGCTCCACTCGGATTTGACCGCGATATGGACTTGCGCCGCACCGCCGCCACCGACGTGATAGGTGATGGGCAGCGAACCGCGCCATTGCGGCGGCACCACGCGGCCATCGAGCGCCGCCAGAAAATGCTGCGCATCGCCGTAGGAAATCGGCAGCACAGGGATTTTGAGAATGACCGGCGAATCCTTGATCGCCAGCCGTTTCGCGTTTTCCGTTGCCCCCACTCCGGGCGTCAGCGGATCGCCGGGATACAGCGTCATATCCGCCACTGACCCGCGCTGGAATCCCTGCGGCGGGCGCGCAGAACCTTTGGGGTACGCGTCGGCGGCCGTGTAGCCGTCATCGCGCGGGTCGGAATAGATGATGCAGCCGACGGCGCCGTGTTCCTGCGCCAGTTTCGGCTTCAGCCCGCGCCATCCCTCGCCATAGCGCACGATCACGATCTTGCCTTTGACCGATACGCCGAGCCGCTCCAGCGCGTCGTAGTCCTCCTTCATGCCGTAATTGACATAGACCAGGGGCGCGGTGACATCGCCGTCGCCCTGATACGCGACATAGGCCGGAAGCGCATTCTTCATCCGGTATGTGCTGTCATCGCCGGGGATCGGCGGTTCGGTCAATGTCGCCTTGAAACGGGCCGGGGCAGTCAGTTCAAGAGTTTCGGAAATCGGCGTGGGATAGAGCACCTGGAAGGTTTCGATATGCGCAGCCCAGCCCCAGTTCTTGAACAGGCCCAGCACCATCTCGGCATTGGCGCGATCATGTGGCGAACCAACCTGGTTCGGTTCGGCGGTCATCGTCTTCATCCACCCGGTCATCTCGGTGGCGTCGATCATTGCGTTGAAACGGCGCTCGAGATCGGAAAGGCCCGCGGCGGGCGCCGGGCTTGCGGTCTGCGCATGAATGGGGCCGATGCCCAGCACGACAGTGAGAATCAATGAAGTCGAAATCTGTTTGCGCATGACATCGGTCCCGCAAAATTCGGACTGTTTAATCGCACATTGCGGCGGCAAATCAACAAAACTTGCCGCCGCATGCAGGCGCCGCTCCTCTATTTCTGACCGGGCGCCCGATAATTCACGCCCTTGGACAGGGCCTCGTCCAGTTCCTGCGCCGTCAACAGCTGTGTCGTCGTGGTCCGCACCATGCCGCTCGCTGATGCGGCGATGCCAATCGCGGCGGCTGAGGCGAGGTCGGGCAAATCCGCCACGGCAATGACATCATGTTCGCCGAGGCACCAATAGATCGCCTCGAGCTTCCCGCCGAGCGATTGCATCGCGGCTTTCAGCGCTGCAGCTCGGCCTTCGGCGCGGTCCTTTTGCAGATTCTTCAACCCGTCCCCGGTGTACGACGCCTCGACCAGAAATTTGGGCATTTTGTCCTCCGTTTGCGCAGCGGCTGCCGCCATGGAGACTATAGACCGGCCGCCGGCCAGACGGCGATTTTTTCGCGCAATCCCGTGCAGGACCGCTTAGTGTTGCGCCTTCGGGAGGGCTTCATGCTTGCAACACTTTGCCGCCGGGCGTCGTGGCTCACGGGCGCCGCTTTATTGATCACATCGACAACACCGGCTGCGGCCGCGCCGACCGCCGTTGCAGATTTTTCCGGTCTCTGGGCACGGACTTCGCTCGGCTATGAAAAACCGCTCAATGCCGAGGGTGGGGTCAAGAACCGCATGCTCCGCCCCAATGGCGCGAGCAACCTCAGTCAACTGGTGGGCGACTATACCGACCCGCTGCTCAAGCCTGCCGCCGCCCAGGTTCTGAAGCGATTGGGCGAAATCTCTATGCAGGGTATCGCGTTCCCCCAGCCCTCGAACCAGTGCCTGCCCTATCCACCACCCTATATTGCTTCCAACAATCAGGAAATTCAGCTGTTGCAGGAAAACGACCGCGTCACCATCCTGACCATGTTCGATCATCAGTTCCGCCACGTCCGGCTGAACTCCCGGCATCCGGTCCATGTAACGCCAAGCTGGTACGGCGATTCCATCGGGCACTACGAAGGCGATGCGCTGGTCGTCGACACTGTCGGAATCAAGGTGACGCCGCTATCGATGGTGGACCTGTACGGCACTCCGTTCAGCGGCAAACTGCACGTCATCGAAAAATTTTATCTCGTGGATAATGCCACCGCGCGCAATTTTGCCGCTCGAGGCGAGGCCGAAAACGGCCGCGTCGCCGGCGACAATGGCGATGGCGTCGAACTCGATCCGGATGATCGCGGTCCGGGGCTGCAACTCGAAATCACGGTTGAAGATCCGGAGATGTTCACCCGGCCATGGACCGGCACCATCACCTATCGCCGGCCGGCTGTCGCCTGGGCGGAGATGGTCTGCGCCGAAAACACCCACGAATATTACGCCGGCAAGGACACGGCCATTCCGGTTGCGCTCAAACCGGATTTTTAGATTCCCGCTACACCAGCGCGTCGGCGGGTATGCGGTTCAGCGCCTGCTCCACAACCTGAAGCAACTGCCGGGCGAAGACTGGTTTCTGCAGAGTCTCAAAGGCGCCAAGATGTTCGGCACTTCTCAGCCATTCCCTGGATCCCTCAACGCCGGATACTGCGATCACCGGCACGCCGGGCTGTTCTCTGTCCAGGGCCTGCAGCAATGCGGTGCCATCCATTTCGGGCATCAGCAGGTCCGTCACGATGACGTCGATCACATCCGTTTGGGCGCAGTTTAGCGCTTCCCTGCCGTGTGCTGCGGTTAAGGCGCGATAGCCGCCGCGGGTCAGCATGCGTGCAATCATGACGCGGTGATTCTCGTTGTCATCGACCACGAGAATTGTCGGAACCCGTTTTTGACCATTGCAGTCATTCTGGATAGCGGCGGGGTCCGGATCCGCAGCAGGCACGCCGGGCAGCTTGCCATCTTGCACCAGCCGTTCCGGCGGAAAGATCACCCGGGCGGTTGTGCTGAGGCCCGGTTCGCTGTCCAGCTCGAAGCGCCCGCCATGCAGCTTCATCATCGCTTGCACCAGCGGTAAGCCGAGGCCGGCGCCTTCCTGCGCGTAGCGCGCCGAGCTCCTCACCTGGAAGAAAGGCTGCAGTACCTTCTTCAAATTTTCGGGGGCAATGCCAATGCCGGTATCTTCGACCGTCACGGCCAGGCCGGACTGCACATTGCAGTCGGCATGGATGCGGATCTTGCCGCCAGATGGCGTGAATTTCACTGCATTGTGGATCAGGTTCAGGAATACCTGTTTGATACGCCTGCGGTCGGCGCGCAGCCGCATGACTCCTGGCGGCAGTTCCAGTTCCACTCTCAGGCCGGCTTCGCTGATGCGCTGGCGCAGCATCATCGCCGCTTCGGTGATCGCTTCGCGGCAATCGAAAATCTCTTCGAACAGTTCGAAAGTCCCGGATTCGGCTTTCGCCACATCGAGAATATCGTTGATGATCGCGAGCAGATGCGATCCGCTGTCGTGAATGTCCTTGGCGTAACCGCGATAGCGTTCGTGACCGATCGGCCCGAGCGTCTCGCTGGCCATCATTTCCGAAAAGCCGATGACGGCGTTCAAAGGCGTCCTGAGTTCGTGGCTCATGGAGGCGAGAAAATCAGTCTTGGAGCGGCTTGCGGCCTCTGCAGCATCCCTGGCCTCCGCAAGTGCGCGTTCGGTGGCAAGATGGTGCTCAACTTCATGTTCGAGGACCGACTTTGATGCGATCTCATGCGCGAAATGGGCGGCGAGTGCTGTCCCGGCGCAAAACAGCGACAGCACATTGATGCTGGCCAGCCGTTCGGGCGGCAAATGCACCGCCGCGCCGGAGAATCCACTGATCGACAGGAACAGCCCGAACTCGGCGGCGAGGGCGCCAAGTGTGAGCCAACTCAGCAGCGGCATTTCACCCAGATAGAGAAAGGTGAACAGCGGCGTGACAACGATCCAGGGCAGGAACGGCGAATGGATGCCGCCGTAACACCAGGAAAGGTAAAGCACGATAAAAGCGAGATTCTGCACCGACAGCAGCGATAACAGGGCCACCCGGCCGGTCAGTCGCATCCCAGGCAGCAGAAGCCAGAACCCGGCCATGCAGGTCATCGGCGCTAGCAACTGCCGGCCCGATCCGGGATCGAGACGATACAACCATAGCAGCATCGCGAAGCCGAACAGTGGGCCAATGGCATGGCTGGTAACGAAACTGCGGCCGGCGCGGCGGGCATCCTGGTCGGCCAGCATCGCCGGGGGCAAAAATATATCCGGCCAGCGGCAGACAAACGCAGTCAGCGCCACGCTTGCTGTTTTCGCCACGGATACTGCGGTATTTTGCACAAACGTCATCTGATGGAGCCTAATGCTTCCGCAAATCCCCCCTGGGCCCGGATAATCGTCGCAGCAATGCGTAGCGTTTGGCTTAATCGGCGGCGGCAGATTTGGTTTATTTTGCCGCAATCAATTCGCGCAACATTTATGGAAAATTCAACGGGACCATAATTATGCATCGGCTTCGCGGGAAAACAGCGCTGATCACCGGCGGCAGCAGCGGCATTGGATTCGCCAGCGCCAAAGCCTTTGTTTCCGAAGGCGCGCGCGTTGCGATCACCGGCCGGAACGTGAATTCGCTCGACGCGGCTGCGCGCGACATCGGCGACGTGCTCGGACTGCGCTGCGATGTGGCCAATCCTGGAGAGATCGAGGCTTTGGCGCATCGGCTATCGAAGGAGTTCGGCGGGTTGGACATTATCTTTGCCAATGCCGGGTTATTTGCCAATGCGCCGATCGGAAATATCACCGAGGCCGATTTCGATGAGACCTTTGACACCAATGTGAAGGGCGTATTCTTCACGGTACAGACGATGTTGCCGTTGCTGCGCCGTGGTGCATCCATCATCCTCAACGCATCCATAGCCTGGCGCATGGGGCGGCCGGGCATCTCCCTGTATGCTGCCAGCAAGGCGGCAGTGCGCGCATTCGCACGCAACTTCTCCGCCGATCTCGCGCCGCGCGGCATCCGCGTGAATGTCATCAGCCCTGGCCCCGTTGACACCCCGATCTGGGAGCGCGGCCGCGATCCGCAAGCCGCCGCCACCATGAAGGGAAAAATCGCCGCCGGTGTCCCGATGGGACGGATCGGCAGCTCCGAAGAGATTGCCGCCGCGGCCGTGTTCCTCGCCTCAGACGAATCCGCCTATATGATGGGAGCCGAACTCATCCTCGATGGCGGCACCAGTGAAGTCCCCGGCGCCAGGTCGCTTTAG
>DASUHP010000025.1:0-9131 GCA_036273455.1 Micropepsaceae bacterium
CGCAATCTTGAGGCGCCTCGCCCTCAACATCGCGAGGGCGCACCCCGATACAAAAACATCGATGCGCGGCAAACTCAAACGTGCGGGATGGGACGAATCCTTCATGTTCGACATGCTCGAACACATGCGATAGCCCTGCCCGTAAACGGGGGAGGAAACCTGGCGCCGGGAAATGATCCGCAGCAGCAGGTACAGAAATTGACGATGCAATTGCAGTCGCTGCAGGCCGACCGGCAGATCGATGCGCAAAAGCTTCAGGTCGAGATGTTTCGCGCCGAGACCGATCGCATGAAAGCCAACAGCGACATCGCCGCGCGGATGAACCCCACCGGCGGCGCGTAAGCCGCATTCATGCAACCGATCCCCACCCCGAAATCGCGTGCCGCGCGATTTCGACCCTCCCTCAAGGGGAGGGTCGTACTCTTTTTCTAACGGAGAGAAACATGGAATTGGCGACGGATGTTGCCGGCGAAGCGCTGCCGGAAATCGAAATACTTATTCCGGCCACGGACGAAACAGCGCCAGAAGCGCCAGCCGGGGAACTCGAAGAGGTCGAGCACGACGGCAGGACCTACAGGATTCCGAAGCCGCTCAAGGGCGCGCTGTTGATGCAGGCGGATTACACCCGCAAGACCCAGGAAGTTGCCGAACAGCGCCGGCAGCACGACGAGCGCGTCAAGGCGTTTGAGGTTGATCAGAGGGTCCAGGCCGAACATCTGTCCGATTTCGCCCGCGTCGTCGCCTATAATGATGCGATCGCCCAATTCGACAAAGCCGACTGGCCGCAGATCCGCGCCAGCAATCCGCAGCTCTACAACGATCTCTGGTTCCAGTATCAGCAGACGAAAGAGAGCCGCGACAAAGCCGTTCTCGCGCTGCAACGATCCGTGGCAGAGCGGAACTCGAACGCGCAGCGGGATTCCGCCAAACGCGTCGAGGAAGCCCGCGCCGCGCTCGCACGCGAATTCAATGACTGGTCGCCCGAATTGGCGGGAAAGCTGAACCAGTTTGCCGTCTCGCTCGGTTTCACCCCGGAAGAAGTGGGGCAGGTCACCGATCCGAGAATCGTCAAGCTGCTTCACGCCGCCTGGGCCGGCAACCAGGCGAAAGTCACACAGGCCGCTGCCAGAAAAGCCGCGAGCGTCGAAGCCGCAAAGCCGTTGTCAACCGTGGGAGGCGCATCGCCCACCAGGGTCAAGGCCACGGAGTCGGGCTCCGACAGACTCAGCACGGATGAATGGCTGCGGCGGCGCAACACCGAACTCAAACACAAACGCGGGCGGTAGTCCCCCCTCCGTCCTGCGCACCGCAAGCGCTGCGCAGGCCACCTCCCCCGCAAGCGGGGGAGGAAACGGGTGACTGCATCCGCTGCAGGAGACACACATGGCTAACACACTTCTAACGCCGACCATGGTGACGCGCGAGGCATTGCGCGTGCTCCATCAAAAGCTCAACTTCATCCGTTCCATCAACCGTCAGTACGACGATCAGTTTGCGGTGACCGGCGCGAAGATCGGCACGCAATTGAAGATCAGATTGCCGAACCAGTACACGGTGCGCACAGGTGCTGTGCTCCAGACCAGTGACACGCAGGAACAATCGGTGACCCTGACGCTCGGCACCCAGAAGGGCGTCGACCTGAATTTCACCAGCGTCGATCTGACCATGAGTTTGGACGATTTCTCCAAACGCATTCTCGATCCGGCGATGAGCGTTCTGGCCGCGAATATCGAGGCCGACACGCTGTCGATGACCACAGGCGTGTACAACCAGGTGAACAATCAGGGTCAGGCGATGAACATGCAGCAATTGCTGCAGGCGCGCCAAAGCCTGGTGAACAATCTGGCGCCGGCCGGCAACTGGACCTGCCTGGTCAATACCCAGGACAATGTCGATCTGGTCAACAACCTGAAGGGCCTGTTCCAGGATTCATCCAGCATCGCCGAGCAGTACACCGAAGGTTATATGGGGCGCACCGGCGGGTTCGACATCATCGAGAACACGCTGCTGCAACCTTTCGCATCCGGTTCGGAAGTGGCGTCGCCGTCCTCGACCATTGTCATCAATGGCGCCAACCAGACCGGCAGCGCGATCAATGTGACCAACGGTTCGGCGGTGACGCTGAATGTGGGGGACGTGATCAACCTGCCGGGTGTCTTCCGGGTGCATCCGGAAACCAGGGCCAATACCGGCGTGCTGCAGCAATTCGTCGTGACATCGGCGCTCGCGACCAATGGCACGGTGCTGAACATCTCACCGGCGATCGTCACGACGGGTGCGCTGCAGAATGTCAGCGCCTCGCCGGCCTCCGGTTCGACCATCACCAAATGGGGCACGGCGAATGCGTCTTATGGCGTGAGTCTGGCATTCCACGAGGACGCGTTCACCTTCGCGACCGCGGACCTCGTGATGCCGAAGGGAGTCGATTTTTCGGCGCGCGAGGTAATGGACGGCATCAGTATGCGGATCGTCCGGATGTATGACATCAACAACGACAAATTCCCGGCCCGTATTGACGTCTATTACGGCTATCTCGCCATGCGCCCCCAACTCGCCTGCAGGATTGCGAACCATTAGGTGATCCTCGCCGGCCGCTTCCGTCGCGCGGAAATTGCCGTTGGCAATTTCTATTTCGCGCGACGGAGCCTTGCGGGGCTCAGCTGTCTCCAATTATCCGCGCCTCCGTTTTCCTCCCCCGCCTGCGGGGGAGGTGGCCAGCACAGCGCCTGCGCTGTGATGGACGGAGGGGGGTTCTCGTTCCTCGCTTCTCTCTACTCGCTCCTCATTCCCAGACGTTCACGACAAAAAGGAGTCTCCAATGGCAACAGATCAGCTTTCAAAAAAATGCCCGGACGGAACGCAGCTCGGCCAGAGCGCAAGCGATCTCATCGGGTTCTGGGGCGCCAATCCGGTGGCGCAGCCGGCGAGTCCGTCCGGCAACACGCATACCGTGGCCGCAGGTTCGGTCACTTCCGTATTTGTCAACACGACATTTGACGGCAGCACCGGTTCGACCGCCTATACCATCGGCGACATCGTCAAGGCGCTGAAGTCGATCGGGATCCTGGCGTCGTAGGTTGCGGTGCGGCTCCCGATGACGGGAGCCGTACCATTGCCCATGGGTGGAGTGAAAGCAGGTCAACATGGTTGAAACGACGCCGCGGAGTGTACGGAATAATAATCCGGGCAATATTGTGCGCACGAATATCGCGTGGGAGGGCCTGGCGGCGCCGGATGAGATGACGCCGGCGCAGCAGACCGAAACCCGGTTCTGCGTCTTTGCATCACCCAAATGGGGATTCCGCGCTCTCGCGCTCGACCTGCACAACAAATGGCACCGCGGTTTGCACACGGTGCACCAGATCATGGCGGTTTACGCGCCATCCAATGAGAACGACACCGGCGCCTATGTGGCCGCGGTGTGCCGGATGATGGGCGTTGGACCGGACGACCGGCTGCAACTCGATGATCCGTCGCAGCTCGCGAGCTTTTGCCGGGCGATTGCCGTGCATGAGGCGGGCGGGTGGATGTATTCGGACGACGACCTGGTCGAAGGCGTTCGTATGGCGCTCGAGCCGCCGACAACTTTGGTGTGAGAAGCGAGAAGCGAGAGGCGAGAAGCGAGAAGCCCCCAGTGCTCTCCCGATCCTCGCTCCTCGTTTCTCGCTCCTCTCTAATCCGCCGGGCGGAGAACTCGACATGATTGCGAACGCTCTGTACCGCATCGCGGACTTCCTCAATCTGCTTGAGGATGACAGGCCGCGGCTGTCCCTGACCAAAATCGGTTTGTGGGGCGCGACGCTGACCAATCTTGCCAACGCAATGGCGCAGGTCGGCGATCAGGTGCGGGCACTGCTCACCGATACGCCAGGACATCCGAGCCTGCCGCTGCTGGCAGCGACCTCGCTCACGCATGCGATCGCCGCCGCGAAAGCGGAGATAAAACGGAGAAGCGAGAGAAAATAGAAGCGAGGAAATAGAGCACCAACGGTGCCACGGCACAGCCGGCCTCTCGCTACTCGATCCTCGCTTCCCGCTCCTTACACGGAGACTGTTCTCATGCTTACAAGTCTCGCCGCCCGCCTGCTCGCTGCCGCCGCCGCCGTGCTGATCATTTTCGGCGCGGGATTCGGTGCGGCGTGGAAGATGAAGGATGGCATTGAAGCGCGTGCGGCACTGGCGAGCGCGCGCGCCGTGCTTTCCGAAACCGAACGCGAGGCCGCCATCGCAATGACGGAGGCCAAAGCCGGCACCGACGCCGTCAACCGGATCTCCGCGGCTGCACAACAGCAGCAGGTGAGGATCCGTACCCAGACACAAACACTGACCAGAGAGGTGACGAAATATGTCCCGGTTGAAGTGGATCATGGCGTGGTCATTCCTTGGGGCTTCGTGCGCGTCCTCGACGCCGCCGCCAGTGGCGCCGGTGATCCTGCCGGTATTTCCCTCGGCGCCGGCCAATCTGACCGAGGCGCCTCGGATGTTACTCTGTCTGAGATTGCAGCCTTGTCTGCCAGGAATGACGGAGCCTGCCGCGCCAATGCCGAACAGCTCGCCGCTCTCGAACAATGGGCCGAAGCCGTCCGGGAGTGGTACGAAACTTTAGTGATGCAGCTCCAGCGTGGGAGATGAGGAGCAGCGCGTACAGGTCTCCGGTGTCCACCCGGCCATGTGCTCGGATGCGTCGGCGGCTTTCAGGAGCGCTTCGCGATCAGCGTGGTCCGCGACCTGCGCAGCGGTTTCCCGCAATTCGACAGCCCGCTGTAAGTACCGAAAGCTTTTTGCGAGGTCTGATACCATAAGGCCGATAATGGCCTGGCAAGCTTTCTACTTAATTAAAATGCCGACTCGTAGGATTACGGGGCGCTTACCGGACCGAATCCGCTCTGCCGCTGCCGCGAGTAACGGAGAAGCGAGAAGCGAGAAAATAGAGCCGGATCAAAGGGTTTCGCAGGCGGTCATCTCGCTCCTCGCTTCTCGCTCCTCGCTCCTCACTCTGCTATCTCCATCCCATGACACTGGTGCCGGGGCGGGAATGCGGAAATTGCACGGTCTGCTGCCGCGTGCTGCCGATCAGCTCGCCGGAGCTGAACAAGACTTCGCATGTGCTGTGCAAGCACTGCGATGAAGGCCAGGGCTGCGGGATCTATCAGACGCGTCCTTCGCTGTGCCGCAGTTACCATTGCGGCTGGCGGATGTGGGACGCGCTTCCCGACGGGTGGCGGCCGGATGAAAGCGGCGTGTTTGTCGAGCGGGTGAAGTTTTTGCCCGGCGCCGGCGACGACATTCCAGCGCATTACGACAAACGATTCATGGTGCAATTGCTGCTGCTGCGTGCCGACGCGATCGACGGGCCGCATTTTGCCGAAACCGTGTGGACGCTCGTGCATGCGGGAATCCTGGTGTTTCTCGGCATCTGCGGACCGCCCGGATTCCAGAATGCGCTGGTGTTCCTGAATGAGGTGGTCAAGGACGCTGTCACGCGCCGGGATCGGGCCGCGGTTGTTTCGGTGGTGCGCCAGGCGGCCGCGACGGCATCAGCCCATCGTTTCGAACCCATACAGTGATCGGCACGATTCACAAAATTTGACCTCCACCTTGTGGGTGAATGGGCGGGAGTAATCGGGAAGATGTCCCCCACCCGCACTTCGCGAACTGCAAAGTGCGTGCCTCCACTCAAGGGGGAGGCTGAAATCAGGCTTAGTCGGCCGTGGATGACTTCGGAGTCAGAAGATGGATTGGCGGCGATTGGGAACGATCGCGGGCTGTGCCACGGCACTGGCCGCAGTGTTGGGCGCGGCGGCGCCGGTCATCCGCAGCGATCCTTCACCCTGGGCCTCGGTCGCGCGGGTCGAAACCGTGCGTTCCGACATCATCGCAATGCATGTCACGCTGACCTGGGAGAATTATTGCACGGCAGAGCGGTTGAAAAACAGGCTCGCGATGCAGGCGGTGATGCGCGATGTCGATAATCTGGAACAGCAATTTGCCAGGCTGAATGACGGCCGCGAATTGCCATTGCGGCCCTGCCCATGAAGCGTCGTCGCGAAATACACTGTCATCCCCGGCGAGCATTGCGCAGCAATGCGAGGGAAGGGGACCCAGGTGCAGCCGGTAACTGGATGGAGAAGGTGCACACGCTGATGGGTAACTCCGCTGAGCGCGCGAATTGCTTCAGCACCTGGGTCCCCTTCCCCCCTTCCCTCGCTGGCGCCAGACGCGCCAGCTCGCCGGGGGCAGGCTCTCGGCGCGTTCCGCGCCTCGCCGGGGATGACACGGGATTTTGCCGCTACTCGCTTCTCTTGTGGATGCCGAGATCGATGTTGCGGTCGATTTTGTCGGCGATGGATTCACATTCGGCGGCGAGTTCGAAGAAGCGCTGGCGCAAACTCGCGTCGGGCCCGCTGAATTTCCGGCCGCTTTCGCGTAGCCAGCGCGCCTGATCCCGGAAGTACCCGGCGCGTTCCCGCATTTTCGCGATGTCCCCCATCGAACCCAAACTACGCAGCTTTTATCCCGCAACTGTACCAGATGGTGGGCGCGCCAATCACATGTTGTAGGTCCCGGCCTCGTCTGTGCGCCGGGTGTTGCTGACCAATCAGGAGTGCAAAAATGGCTGACACAACCACCACCAATTTCGGCTGGACCATGCCGGAAGTCGGCGCTTCGGCCGACACCTGGGGCACCAAGCTCAACGGCAATCTCGCGGCGCTGGATACGGCGCTCGGCGCGGCGCTGGCGGCCACCGGCAACCGGCTGACGCCCACATCGCTGACATCGTCGGGTGCGATTTCCAGCACGGCCTGGACGACCAGCGCCATTCGCGTGCGCTGGGCATCGGCGACCGTGACCGACACATCCTCGAGCGGGACGGTGCCGGCGGTTTATGTCGATGCCCATAAGGCGCCGGTGATTGCGGCGCAGAATGCCGGCGTCACTTTCACCAATGCGTATACGGTCTATTGCGAAAATCCGCTCGCCGGCAGCAATGTCAGCTTAAGCAATGCCTGGGCGCTCGGCGCGGATTCACTGAAGGTGAACGGCAACGCGACTGCGACGACGATTACCGGCGCTGATGCCGGCACCTGGACATCATCCGGGATAACAGGATTGACCGCACTCGTGACCGGCCGGACTTCGCCCATCGCCGGCTATCTAAACACAATCAAAACTTCCAACGGCACGATCAACTCTGCGCTCGCCATCCAGGACGGGAATCCGGCAAGCGGTGAAGTGCTTATTGGGTTCATGGATGCGGGAGGTACAGCTCACGGCTCCATCGCGTAGAATGGCACCACTAATGTTCAGTACAATACATCTTCCGATGAGCGGTTGAAGGATTGGTCGGTCGAGCAGCGCAGTTATCGCGACGCGATCAGGTCAATTTGGATCGGCGATTTCGTCTGGAAGAAAGATGGTTCGCCGGATTTCGGCGTCCGCGCGCAGCAGGCGCACACGCATTTTCGGCACGCCATCAGAGAGCCGACGCGAAATGGCGAGATATGGCAAGCCGATTATGGCAAGTTTGCACCCCTCGCGCTATGGGGGGTCAAAGACCTGTACTGCGAACTGGAATCACTTCGTTCCGAACTCGCACAACTCGCAGCGCAAATTGCCGAGCTTATCGCCGCGCAAATATGACGTACGACTCCCCGAAGCGGTTGGCATAGCCCGACACGTCGGCAACACGAAAGCCCGCTCGCTCAATAAGGGCGGTCGTATCTTCCGCAGTGCGGAAGTGTTGGCTGCCAATGAATCGCCGTCCGGCAAGGGTGAAGAAGGCGCGAAGCCGGGGAGATAGTTTCGGGCCGCACACAGTTAGCCAACCTGTGGGACGAAGAACGCGCATCGCACTGTGGAGAAGCGTATCCACGTCGGCAGTATTCTGATCTTCGAGCACACGGCACATAATGATCAGGTCGGCCCAGGCTTCCGGAAGTTCCGAAAGGGAGCGTAGTGTATCGCTTCCAAGCCACTGCGGATTGATGTCAACGGCCTTTGCGATTCTGCCCTCGCGATCCATCCCTATGAAGACCTGGCCGGTCCCACCGACATCACACACACGCGCGGAGGCTGGGCTGCATCCGGCGAGAGCGCGATCACATACGAACTGACGGAAGCGGCGGTCGCGCATGGGAGACGACGCATTCATTAGAACGCTGCCTTCCAGAAGCGACTTGGTGCGCGTGTGTATCTGCATAAGTGCATCTTTATAATCACGAACAGCGTGAAACCATGGCCTATATCGCACTCGATCTGCCACCCGGGTTGTACAAGAACGGGACTGAGCGGCAGGCCCGCGGCCGCTGGTACGATGCCAGTCTGATCCGCTTCCATGAAGGGACCATTCGCCCCATCGGCGGCTGGCGCGCGAAAACCGACACCACGCTGACCGGCAAAGGCCGCGCGTGCCTCGCGTGGCGCGACAATGAGCTGGTGGTGTGGGTGGCGGTCGGCACCGAACAAAAGCTCTATGCCGTCACGCGCTCGGGCTATGTCTATGACATCACGCCTTCGGGCTACACGCCCGGATTTGCCGATGCGTCGGCCGCGCCGGGTTACGGTGGCGGCACCTACGGCTCCAGCGATTACGGCAGTTATGCCGGCGGCTCGCTTCCGGTCGCGCGCGGGTTCGGCGGCGGCAATTACGGCGCCGGCGTGTACAGCGCCACGCCGCCGGACACCGCGAGCGTCCAGCCCGCCACGGTCTGGAGTCTCGACAGCTGGGGCGAAGACCTGATTGGCTGCACGCCGGATGATGGCGTGATCTATCAATGGGTGCCGAATGTCGCGGCGCCGGCGACGCGGCTTGCCAACGCGCCATCGGCGGCGGCTGTGGTGGTGAGCGATCAGCGCATCCTGATGGCGCTGGGCGCGGGCGGCGTGCCGCGACGGGTGCAATGGAGCGACCAGGATAACAATACGCTCTGGACACCGGGTGCGGCCAACCAGGCCGGCAGTTTCGATTTGCAAACCGCGGGACGGCTGCTGCTCGGAAAACGCTGGCGCGGGACGGTGCTGCTGCTGACCGACATCGACGCCCATCTCGCGACCTATACCGCCGATATCTACGTGTACGGATTTCACAAGATCGGCGATGGCTGCGGCGCGATCTCGGCCGGTTGTGCCGC
>DASUHP010000026.1:0-64958 GCA_036273455.1 Micropepsaceae bacterium
AACGCGCCAGCAACTGATCGCGCAACGCGGCGAACCGCGCAATACGCCGAACATCAATGGTTTCCCGATGGAACACGTCAACCAGATTTCGTCCTGGGCCGTCGGAGCGAATGGAGCCGTCACCCATGTCTATGTTTAAAAATAATTCGCCTCTCCCCTTGAGGGTCGAGGGCGTCGCAAATCGCCAAGGGCGATTTGCAGCCCGAGCGGCCGCGCGCCCGCACTTGCCCGTTGGCAACTGCGTTCTGGCGCGCGGGGTGAGGGGTGCGCTTTTTGCAGCCGCAGCCTCGCTCGCGGTCACCACGGCTTTCGCGGCCGATGCACCGAAATTCGGCAAATCGATCAGCGAAGGAGACGTCTCGGCCTGGAACATTTCCGTGTTCCCGGACGGCAAGGGTTTACCCGACGGTTCCGGCACACCGGCACAGGGCAAGGCGATCTATACGCAGAAATGCGCCGCTTGCCATGGCCCTACCGGCGAGGGCGGCATGGGCGGGCCACGCCTGTTCGGCGGCATCGGCACGCTCAAAGCGCCACAGCAGCCGGTGCAGACGGTCGGATCATACTGGCCCTATCCGACCATGGTGTTCGATTTCGTACGCCGCGCCATGCCGTGGAACGCACCGAAATCGCTGAGCAATGACGAGGTCTATGCGGCGGTCGCCTATATCTTTGAGCTCAATGGGCTGATGAAGGATGGCGATGTCCTCAACAAGGAAAGCATCATGAAAATCCAGATGCCGAACCGCGACGGTTTCATCAATTTGTACCCGAACAAATTCTAGAGATTATCCTCCCGTTGAGGGAGGTTCAAAAATGCGCAGTAATTTACGGATCATGACATGACAGATTTGAAGGAGAGCCTCCGCGACAGCGATTCCACAACTCCGTCACATCCGACGGAGGAGAAGGGGATGGCCCGCAATTTCTTCGGTGGCGGCAAGGTTTCGCCTGCCCGGGCCAATCAACGTCGCAAAGTCGCCGGATAACCATGGATGCCGCCCATCTCAGCTGGACGCTTAAGATTCGCCCGCAGATCGTGGGTGCAGTGGTTGCGAGGGTATTGGCCGGGCCAAACCGCCGGCGCTGGATGGAGACTCCGGCGGGCCGGATGTTTGTTGATCCACTTAGCGTGACTGGCCAATCCCTCCTTCGTGATGGGGCCTATGAGCCGTACATCGAGTCGCTGTTTCGCGATCACATCGCGCCTGGCGCCACCGTTCTCGATGTTGGCGCACATGAGGGTTACTTCACGCTATTGGCGGCAAACCTCGCTGGGCCAACCGGCTTTGTGGTCGCGGTCGAACCGCAGGACCGCTGTGTCTCGGTGATGATGCAGAACATTCGCAGCAATGGCACCCCAGATGCCAGCAATATACATATCGTCAAAGCAGCGCTGGGCGACACGGAGACGTCAAAAACGCTCTTTCTCAGGCCGTCGCTCAACTCCGGGGCGTCCAGCCTTGTCTCCCATTACCGCTGGAGTACGAAGCGCCAAGAGACACGAACCACGACGCCACAATCTATTATGGCCGACCTCGGTCTTGACCGGTTTGATTTCGTCAAAATCGACGTCGAAGGGTATGAAGCCGAGGTGATAAACGGATTACTGCCATTGATTCGCGCGGGTAAGGTCGGGACCATATTCCTCGATTGCCATGACGCAATTCTGGCCGGACGCGGGATCGATCCGGAGGTGTTGCGCCAGAGTGTAATTGACGCCGGGATGAAGCAGGTCGGGTGCGGGTTGTACCGTACAAGTTAAGCCACCCTGGTCAGCTTTGGGTTCGGCGCACCGCTATGGAAGGTCGCAGCTTCCGACGATACCAGCGCGACATCGAACGCGAGCACCGTTAAACCGGTAGCCAGAGTACCGCGCGCAAACCGCCGAGAGCGCTTGATTCAAGGCGTACATCGCCGCCATGCGCGCGCGCGATGTCGCGCGCCACTGCAAGTCCAAGACCCACACCTCCGGTCTGCAGATTGCGTCCTTCGTCCAGCCGGTGAAATGGCCGGAATGCTTCCTCGCGCCGGTCTTCCGGAATGCCGGGGCCGTCGTCTTCGACCGCCAGCTCGACCCGGTTGCCTTTGCGGCGAAGTTTCAACTGTACGAATTTTCCGTATTTCAGCCCGTTGTCCAGCAGGTTGGTCAGGCACCGCTTGATCGCGTTGCGTTTGACGGTGAGCGTGACAGGTTCGATGGCGCTGAGAACGATTCGATGTTGCGCGCCCGCGCTGCGCCCGGCGTCGGCAGCCGCGTCCGCCGCAAGCACGGCGAGATCGGTATCCGCCGCGACCTCGCCCGCCTCACCGCGTGCGAAGTCCAGATACTCGTTCAGCATGTGCTCCATTTCCGCAATGTCGCCTTCCATCGCGGTCACGTCGGGTGTGCGCGGCATCATGGCGAGCTGCAGCCGCAATCGCGTCAGGGGCGTCTTGAGGTCATGGCTGATGCCCGCCAGCATTTCCGTGCGCTGCTGGACAAACCGCTCGATGCGCTGGCGCATTTCCAGGAAGGCGAGCGCGGCGCGGCGGACTTCCTGTGCACCGTGGGGTTTGAAACCCTCAAAGGCGCGGCCCTTGCCGAAACTCTCCGCCGCATGGACGAGACGCTCAATTGGTTTCACCTGATTGCGCAGAAACAATCCGGCGATTGCCATCAGCACCAGCGATGACCCGATCATCCAACCGATGAAGATTTCGGCGTTCGACGCCGTCACGCGCTCACGCGGCACCAGCAGCCGCAATACGCCGTCCTTGAGCTGAACCCGGACGTCGACATAGTTGCGGAAGCTTCCGGTATCAAAAGTGGCCGGTTCGGGAAACTCACTCGAAAAGATATAGGCCAATTGGCGGTCGAGAACCGTCGTGGGTGTCTGAACCACGCGCGCGAGCCGGTCGCGGGGCAGGAATTCCGCTTGGAAACCGAATTCCTGCGCCGCCTGTTTGCGTTCGCGGTCGCGCTCGGCTCCGGGCGGGAAGCGGTTCTCCAGCATCACCATATAACCGGCGTCATCGGCGACGCCACGTGTGAGCGTCGCCGTCACGATGCGGTAGTGCCGGTCGAAAAATACAGCAGTGACGATTCCCTGCAGGATGATGATCGGCGCCACGATGATGATCAGTGAGCGGCCGAACAGCCGACGTGGCAACACTGACTTGATCAGCCGGAAGGGCCGCCAGCGGAGGTTAAGCGGCGGCAGGCGCAAGCGCGCCCTTAGCGGCGCTGCGAAAAGCGCTTTATCGGACGCTATCGGGGACAAGGACATAGCCGGTGCCACGAACCGTCTGGATGTAGAGCGGGACTTTCGGATCTTCTTCGATCTTGCGTCTGAGCCGTGTCACCTGCACGTCGACCGAACGCCCGAGCTGCAGGTTCAGTTTCTCGCACAAAAACGCGCGGCTGAACGGACGCCCGGCATTGGCTGCGAACAGCTTCAACAACTGCTGCTCCGCTCCCGTCAGTTTCACCCGGTGGCCGGCGCGTGTCAGTTCCCCGCGTTCGGCGTCGAAAACGCAATCGCCCATCCGCACTTCACGGTTGGCAGGTACCTGCGCGCGCGTGCGGCGCAACAGCCCGTTCAACCGCAGCACCAGTTCGCGCGGTTCGAAGGGCTTGGCGAGGTAATCATCGGCGCCGCGCTCAAGCCCGGAGATCCGGTCGGCGCTTTCCGCACGCGCAGTCAGCATCAGAATGGGAAAATCGTGCAGGTGGCGCAAATCAGCCGCGAGATCAAACCCGCTTTCGCCCGGCATCATGACATCAAGCACCAGCCCGTCGAATTCGATACTTTTGATCAGCAACCGCGCCTGCGCCGCATCCGCCGCGGCGGAGACGCGGAACCCATTGGCCGCGAGATATCGCTGGAGCAGGCTCCGCAACCTCTCGTCGTCATCCACCACAAGCAGGTGAGGATTGTCGGAACCGGTCATCAGCATATGGACATGGGCGGCGGGTCTCCGTTAGACATCAATAGGCTGGCCCACATTGCCTAGCAAGCGCGTGAAGTGCCGATGGGCAGCTAACCCCCGGTTTTTCGAGGACAATCATGGCCGACTTCATACCTTTCGACGAACTCGACGGTTCGCTCTGGTTGGACGGAAAAATCGTGCCATGGCGCGACGCCAGGGTGCATGTGATGACTCATGCGCTGCATTTCGCCTCCGCGGTCTTCGAAGGCGAACGGATCTATTCCGGGCGCATTTACAAGCTCAAGGAACACACCGAGCGCCTGTTTGCATCCGCGGCACAGCTCGACATCAAGATTCCGTACACGGAAGAGGAGATCAACCGCGCCTGCTACGAGGCCGCGGCCGCGCAGAACATCGTTGATGGCTATGTTCGTCCGGTGGTGTTCCGCGGCGCCGCCACGCTGCCAACGGTTGCTGCCCAGCATGCGGGCGTGCATGTCGCCATCGCGGTGTGGCCCTGGGCGTCCTATTTCGATCCGGCGCAAAAGCTCAAAGGCATCCGCCTTGACATTTCCGAGTGGCGCCGGCCCGCCCCCGATACCATTCCGTCAAAGGCCAAAGCGGCCGGACTGTACATGATCTGTACGCTGTCGAAGCACGCGGCCGAAGCAAAGGGCTATTCGGATGCGCTGATGTTCGACTATCGCGGTCTGGTGGCCGAGGCTACGGGCGCGAACGTGTTCTTCGTCCGCGACGGCCAGTTGCATACGCCGACACCCGATTGCTTTCTCGACGGCATCACCCGGCGCTCGGTCATGGCTCTTGCCGCCGCGCGCCAGATTCCGGTGCGGGAGCGCGCGATCAAAGCCGACGAATTGCCGGATTTCACCGAATGTTTCCTCACCGGAACCGCGGCGGAAGTCACTCCGGTGGCGGAAATTGGACCTTACCGCTATCGGCCGGGAAAGATCAGCGAAACGCTGATGAACGATTTCGCCGCCGAAGTCCGCCGCGCTCCGGAAGTAGTCACGACCACCGTTTGACGCTGTCGTCGTCTTTGCTTCGCGCAGCTACCCAGGTCTCGTTCTCGCCGCGCCGTTCGAGTTTCCAGAATGGCGCGCGCGTCTTGAGATAGTCCATCAGGAATTCCGCGGCCTGGAATGCCGCCTGCCGGTGTTTGGAGGCAACGCCGACAAAGACGATGCGGTCGCCTGGAACCAGCTTACCAATCCGGTGAACGATCCTGAGCGCGAGAATCGGCCAGCGTTTGCGCGCTTCATCCGCATGCGCCGCAATCTCGCTCTCGCACATGCCGGGATAGTGGTCGAGGGTCATGGATGACATCCCGCCATCGCCGCGCACCAGGCCCACGAAAGTCGCAATGGCTCCGGCATCGCCGGCGCCGTCCTGCAGCGCGGCAATCTCCGCGCCGGGATCGAAATCGTCCGCCAGAATGCGGATATCGCTCATCCGCCGGTCACCGGCGGAAAAAATGCGACCTCGTCGCCGGGATGCAGAATCGCGTTGAAATCCGTGTGCTGCTGATTGACCGCAACCCGGATCAGCGCCGGATTCCTGAACGCCTCCTGATATCCACTCCCGCGCTGGCGCAGGAAGTCGATCAGGGTCGAGACATTTGTCACCGACTCCGGCATGTCGAGCGTTTCTTCCGCCCTGCCGGTCTTTTGTTTTACCCAGGCGAAGTACAGGATTTTCATGGCCGGACCGGATGCTGGTGACGATGCACGGGCCGCTTGTGCGGTTGGCTGTCGCTGGGCACGGTGCGTGCGTGCCTGAGACCCGCGCGCAAATAGGCATAGCCGGTATAGAGAGTGAGCCCGGCGGCAATCCACAAAACGATGAGCGACGCGCCGGTCACGCCGGTGATCATATGCTCACCGGGACGGGCGGCAATCAGCGCGGCGATTGCGATCATCTGCATGACCGTCTTGAATTTGGCCACGCTGGTCACGGGCAGGCTGACGGCCGCTTCGGCCAGGAACTCGCGCAGGCCGGAAACCAGAATCTCACGGCATAAAATCACCAGCGCCGGTATGAGGTTGATGCCTTCCAACGTCCCGTCCGCGACGAGCATCAGAAGCGCCGCGGCGACGATCAGCTTGTCCGCGATCGGGTCCAGCATGCGTCCGAGTGATGACTCGGCCTGCCAGCGGCGGGCAATGATGCCGTCAACGGCGTCGGTGATTGCGGCGGCCACAAACAAGCCGAAGGCCACCCAGCGGCCAAGATCGCCCGACACATAAAATCCCGCCACGAACAGCGGAATGATCGCAATGCGGGCGATGGTCAGCGTATTGGGCAGTGACGACATGGCGGTATTGTACAAGAGTGCAAGCCTATTCCGGGTGAAAGAATTCGTAAATTTTCCGGCCCAGTGCGGAGCTTATGCCCTGAACCGACTGCAGGTCGGTAAGGCTCGCCTGGGCCACGCTGCGCGCCGATCCGAAATGGCTGAGCAGGGCTTTTTTGCGCGAACGCCCGACGCCGGCAATTTCATCCAGCGGACTGGCGCCGATCGCTTTTGACCGCTTTTTGCGGTGTCCGCCGATGGCAAAACGGTGGGCCTCATCGCGCAGCCGTTGCAGAAAATACAGCACTGGGCTTTTCTCATCGAGGCGGAATGGCGGCTGTCCCAGTCGACAGAAATGCTCGCGCCCGGACTCCCGTTCGATGCTTTTGGCGATTCCGACCAGAATCACGTCACCCGCGCCCACTTCGGCCAGCGCGGCATGGGCGGCATCGACTTGTGCCGGACCGCCATCGATCAGCACCAGGTCGGGCCATTTGTTCCATTTATCGCTGCGCCCGGATGTATCCGCGGCATCACGGACCAGCCTGCCAAAACGGCGCATCAGGACCTCGCGCATCATCGCGAGATCGTCGCCCGGTGCGAGATCTTCCGATTTGATGTTGAATTTCCGGTATTCCGGTTTCTGAAATCCTTCAGGACCGGCAACAATCATGGCGCCGACGGCATGCGCGCCCTGGATATGCGAGTTGTCATAGACCTCAATCCGCTTGGGCGGACCTTCCAGCCCGAATGCCGTCGCCACGCCCTCAAGCAAAGCGCGCTGGCTTGCACTTTCGGCCAGGCTGCGGATCAGCTGCTCACGCGCATTGTGCAGTGCCGCGGCAACAACTTCGCGTTTTTCGCCGCGCGATGGAATCGAGATTTCGATCTTGTGGCCGTTGCGCACCGCGAGAGCCTCTGCCAGGAGTTCGCGGTCGGCCACTTCCTCACTGACGAGAATGAGTTTGGGCGCAGGCCTCGTATCGTAAAACTGCCCGATGAAAGAACTGAGCAATTCCGCGTTTTCCACATCCGCGGCATGACGCGGGAAGAACGGCCGGTTGCCCCAGTTTTGCCCGGCGCGGAAGAAGAACACCTGGATACAGGACTGCGCACCCTGGCGGTGCAGCGCAAAAACATCGGCTTCGACGATGGTTGCCGGATTGATTCCCTGGCGCGCCTGAATCTGGGTCATCGCGCGGATGCGGTCCCGCAACTGCGCCGCGCGCTCGAACTCCATCGCCTGCGATGCCTGCTGCATTTCCTGCGCAAGCTGCTCCTGCACGACGCGGCTTTTTCCGGTCAGGAAATTCTCGGCCTGGGCGACGAGCCCGGAATAGGCATCGCTATCGATCCGTCCGGTGCATGGCGCGCTGCAGCGCTTGATCTGGTACAGCAGACAGGGCCGCGTGCGCCCGTGAAACACCGCATCCGAACAGGACCGCAAAAGAAACGCCCGCTGCAGGGTGTTCAGTGTGGTGTTGACCGCTCCTGCCGACGCGAAAGGCCCGAAATAGATTCCGTCGGACGCGCGCGCGCCGCGATGTTTCAGGACCTGCGGGAAGGCATGGTCCGTGCGCAGCAATATGTTGGGAAAACTTTTGTCGTCGCGGAGCTGAACATTGTAGCGTGGCTTCAGCCGCTTGATCAGATTGGCTTCCAGCAGCAGCGCTTCGGCGTCCGACGCGGTGGAAATGAACATCATCTCGGCCGTTTCGGACACCATCCGGGCGATGCGGTAGGGCAACAGCGCCGGCTTGGCATAGGCCGCCACACGCTTTTTCAGGCTGTGCGCTTTTCCGACATACAGCACGTCGCCTTTCGCGCTCAACATGCGATATACGCCAGGGCCATCGGGCAGGTTTTTGAGATAAGCCTCAACTCGCGCGGCGCCGCGCAATAGCGGCTCTGCCGGCGGTTCGAGTGGCTCGCTTGAGGGGCTCTGCTTCATGTTGGGCGATTATAGCCGAGGGATGCACAGCGCCACGCGCACAACGCGCCTGCGCTCGATTCTGTGATGCCGAAGCCGCCGAGCGTCTCGCGAACCACAAAGTCTTTTCCCCGGAGACGCATCCGTTTGCGTCGCGTTCCGAACCCGGCAGATGACACAGATGGATCAGAACGGCTGAAGCACCGATCCCGAGCCGTCGCCGCAGCCGCGGTTCGAGCACAGCTTCTGGCCACTCGCGGTTTTGACACTCATGATCTGACCGCCGCGTGAGCCATCCTTCATCGGACGAAATCCGATCTGCACATTGTCCCCAGGCTTGAAGGACTGCGGCGTCCAGCCAAGCGCGGCCAATTGGGCGGTTGATCCGCCTTCGAACTGCCACTCTGCCGCCTGGCCTTTGTCATTGGCAATCATGAGGTGCAGCCAGGCATGCGGATTGACCAGCTCGAACTGTTTCACCGTGCCGGTGAGGTACGTGACTTTTGATTGGTCAAAGATGGCAAAGGAATGGTGGGCACCGGCCGGCGGAACGATGGCGAGCGCTGCAATGGCTGTGATGATCGAAATTCTTGCGATCATGGTGTGCTCTCTGCCGCTGGACGGGCTGAACGATAGCAGCATTCGGACGAAGCGCCCATCACCGCGTGAAGCCCGGCTGGGATTTGCGTGGTCGGCTACGCCCCCAATAAAAAACCCCGCAGGGGGCGTTCACCGCCCTGCGGGGCCGCCTTGTGGGGCACTGTGGTCTATTTCAGCGCATTGGCGATCGTCGTGAACTTCGCGGTTAGATTGGTTCCGACGGTGGTCACCGCGGCGATGATCACCACTGAAATGAGACCGGCGATCAGGCCATATTCAATGGCCGTTGCGCCCGACTCTTCCCTGACAAAGCGACTGATGAAATTGCGAGTAGTCATTTGAAATGCCTCCCCAGGCATGGTTGCGCGCGCTATCCGCGCTCCACTGCAGATTAGGGGCTGGAATTATCCGCTCGCTTAACCGGAAAGCGGTGATTTTATCGATGTGACTATAGTCACAGAAATGCCTAAAAAACAGGCACTGCCCAGTTTCTAGACCGTATCCCGGAAGGGCCGCGTCCGCCGCGCATTTCGCGCGACAAAAATTGCCCAAAGAACCCAATGGTGCCATCGGCATGGCCACATACGCTCTGGCCCGATCCGTGCTGGCACAAATTCTGCTCTACCACTTTCGACCATATCGGCTGCCGATCGGTCGCAACGGGAATGCATGGAAAAATCCCGAAGCAGCTTCTTTGATCACCACAGACGGGGGCAATTGATGAAATGCTTTGTTGACAAGACCACCACTCGCCCGGCCGGCCGGGCCGCACGCCATCGCCGGGGGCGGCTTCTCGCCGGGCTGGGCATAATGACGGCAGTTTGCGGCGCATCGGGCATGGCGGTGGCCCAGGAAGGTCCGCCAGCGGCCACACCACCAGCGGCCGACATGATGCCAATGATGGCGCCGACGAGTCCCATTGTGACGCCGGCCATCGCCGGGCCGCTTTCCTACAATTTGACGCCGCTGACGCTGAACCTCGGTCCGCTCGGCGAAAAGGTTTACGTCGCCGGTGCGCTCACGGGCCTGGCCTTCTGGCAGAACAATGCCTCGCGCATTGGATCGGACAGTGCGTCACGCCTCGATCTCGATAATGGCCAGGTATTTGTTCAGAAGACGGACGGGTTCTTCCAATATTTCATCCAGGCGGGAATCTATTCACTTCCCGCGCTCGGCACGCCCTATGTGAATTCGCACCAGACCTCAGAATTGACCTATGGTTGGGTTCCGCAGGGCTTTGTCAAACTGGCGCCCGCCGACAATATCTCCGTCGAAATCGGCAAGCTGCCGACGCTGATTGGCGACGAATACACATTCAGCTATGAAAATATGAATATTTTCCGCGGGCTGCTGTGGAATCAGGAGCCCGCAGTCCAGCGTGGCATACAGGTCAACTACACCGCCGGTCCGCTTGCATTGTCGCTGTCGCTGAACGATGGTTATTACTCGAACCGCTACAACTGGATCACAGGCTCCGCGGCGTGGACGATCGACGCGGCAAATACCCTCAGCCTCGTCGGCGGCGGCAATATGGGTCACACCGATTATGCAACATCGGCGACCCCGTTCTTCCAGAACAACGGCTCGATCTTCAACCTGATTTACACCCATACCGATGGGGCGCTGACCGTCTCGCCCTATTTCCAATACTCGAGCGTGGGAGCCGATCCGGCCATCGGAATATTGCACGACGCTTCGACAACAGGCTTTGCGGTGCTCGCCAATTATGGATTTACCGACAATTTCAAGTTGGCCGGCAGGATCGAGTACATCACTGCCTCAGGCAAGGGCGCGACGCTACTGACTTCCACGAATCTTCTCTATGGCCCAGGAAGCAACGCATTTTCCTTTTCCATCACTCCAACTTACCAGTTTGAGCTGTTCTACGTGCGCGGTGAATATTCCTATGTCAGCGCCGGTTCGACCACGGCGGGATTTGCCTTTGGGCCCACTGGCACCGCCACATCGCAAAGCCGCTTCGCGGTGGAAGGGGGCATCCTGTTCTGAGGGACAGGTCGCCGGGGGCCGCGGCATAAACCTGGTCCCCGGTCAAAACGGCCCTTTTCAAGCCGGAGCCTATCCGTGTATAGTCGACGATCAGTTTTCGGAATCGACCAACCCAGCAAAGGTTCGGCCCATGAAAGCCCATTCACTCGCCGCTCTTGGATTTTCCTTCGCACTGGCGGCCCTGGCCGGCAGCGCTGATGCCCAGGTTCGTACCACGCCGCCGGGCAAACTGTTTTTCGAAGGCGACATCGTTCGCCACGCGCTGATGGGACAGCAGGGCCCGTTCTGTGTGTTACAGAATCAGTTCACCCGCGGTGAAGCCGTCGCGTGGCGCATCCGGGTTCAGAAGCCCGATGGGACGGTAGCCACCGACAAGGACCTGAAGACGGTTCAAGTGGTGCTTGGCAACGGCACGACACTTCCGGCCCATTATGTCGGCCATGGAATGCCCGCTACCGATTATTTCTGGTCCCTGTTCTACACCTTCCCGATGGACTTCCCGACCGGCTCGCTGGGCTACAAAGTCGTCGCGACGATGCAGGACGGCAGCACCGTCGAATGGCAGCCGTTCACCCGCGCGACCACCCAGTTGATGATCGTCGCCGGCGACGTGCCGAAGGCAAACTGATTACGTAAGCTTCCCGTTCAAGAGAAAAAAATGACCCGGCCCATGCGGCCGGGTCATTTTTTTGGCCATTTGCGCATCAGATTCGAACGGCTTATTTTCGCGAGATTGGTGGAGGGAATGGCCATGATGTGTCGCGTCGCGAGATTTGGGATTCTCATTTCGACGGCTGCTTTGCTCAGCGCAGGGGGATCAGCTTCCGCTTTCGCCGCTCTACCCTCTGCCTTCGGTCCCGAAGTGAAACTTGGCGAACCGGGTAAGGGCTTTGTCGGCGCGATGGACGTCGCGCCGTATCACGGGAAGGCCGGTGATTCCTTTACCGTGACCGGAACGAAACTGCCGCCAAATCAGGAATTCCAGCTTGTCTGGCAAACCGTGAACGGCCGCTGGAAAGTCAACGGAGAGCATTACAACGGACGCGAATATGTGCCCGCAATCTATCAGATGGCGCGGATCAAGACCGACGCGGCGGGCAAGTTCACGGCCAAATTCGTGACCCCGGAGGATTTTGGATTCGGCCACGACATCGTGCTGCAGCAGAACGGCCATCTGATCAATCAGACCGGCTATTCCGTCGACATGACCGTCGATGTGACGCCGAAAAGCGGCCCCCCGGGAACGCCGATCAAGATCGGCGTCAAAGGCATCGGCTGGCGCAATCTCTATAATTCCTGGGACCTGATGTACGACAACGCCTTCACCGGCTGGATGTCGGCGGTGACGACGCATGGCTCGGCCAACTTCACGATTCCCGCGACAGGGTTCGCGGGCGAGCACGTGCTCGAGATCATCCACGGCGATTTCACCTTCCCCTATCGCAATCCGGAGCAGAATCCGGCACCAGGCCGTCCGCGCTTTGCGCTGATGTTCAAAGTCACGCCGGGTGCGCCGGTGCTTCCGCCGCCCCCGCAGAGCCAGGCACAGAAAACCGTCCGTGTACTGCCGCTGCAGGGCGAACTCGTCTCGGCGCCGCATTTCTCCGCCGTCGGCGAACCGATCAAGATCGCCGGGCAGGGATTTGAGCCGGGTAAGACCTACAAGCTCAACTGGACCCATGTTGCCGGCAGTCGGGTCAGCGGCAAGGGTTATGAGGAATCCGGGCAGGAAATCGCCGAAGCGAAAGCCGATGCGTCGGGCCGGCTGGAGTTCAGCTTCAAGACGCCGGACGATCTCGGCGGCACGCATGATGTTTTTGTGCAGGACGGGTCGAAAAAGAAGAGCGGCACGCATCTGATCAAATCGACCGCGCTGCCGCTCGACGTATCAAAGGGTCCGGTCGGGACGAAATTCACCGTGCATCTGAAGGGCGTGGGTTGGACCGAGACCGCCAACATCCTGCATGTCGTCTACGACAACAATTACACTGGTTACGCCTGCGCCTTTAACAGCCAGGGCGATGTGACGATCTACATGCAGGCGACCGGCGCGCCGGGCTGGCATTTCATCGATCTCTACCCCGGCATTTACAAAGGCGACGAGCGCGAGCCGAACAATTTCCGGATTCCGCAACTCACCTATGCCGCGGACCATCCGGGTGAGGACCTGCAGGCATTCCACTTCGCCTTCGAAATCGTCCCCGGCGGTACTCCCAGCCGCCAGGCAAGTTTGAACTGAGGAGATTTCTCACGCGCAGCCACAGAGACGCGGATCTCCCTGTGCCTCCGCTCTCTACGAGCAATCCTTGCGACAGCGAAATTGAAAAACGGCCGCAGGTGTGAGCCTGCGGCCGTTTTTAATTTGTGCGCGGAATTACTGCTGCGCGGTTCTGGTATATGCCACCGTCGCCGGTGCCGGAAGCGATGCGAGATAGGCCGTGATGTTGATGATGTCGTCGCCGGTCAGATTGGCCGCGACCTTGTGCATCAGATCGGCCATGTCGCCGTGCCGGGCGCCAACCTTGAAATCATAGAGCTGACGCGCGTTGTAACTGGCCAACCGTCCCGCAAGCCCCGGTACCGAGCCCAGGCCGTTGAGATCGTCACCATGGCAGGTGGCGCAAGCGATTGTCTTGCCATTGCCGCCGGTTGAGACCAGCGCCTTGCCCTTCGCGACCGCTCCGACCGGGACATAGGCGATGAAGCCGGAATGGTCATCACGTAAAGTCTCGGTGTGCACCGCATCAACCGGCACTTCGACGATACGATTGCCGATCGGCTCGGTGCCCGCACGATCTCCGGTCAGGGGAATCATCATACCGCCCTGGCTGCGCGTCTTTGGCACCGTGTTGGTTTCCTCAACGCGGACCCACGGCGTCCATTTCAGTGACGAGAAATAGGTCGCTGCCTGGACGATCTCGTCATCGGTCATCGCTTTGGCAAAGCTCACCATCTGCTGCGTATTTTGTTTGCGGCGTTCGCCACTGACGCGCATGTCGTCTTTCATGTCGTGCAGTTGGCGGATGATGTAGTCCTTCGGCAAGCCGGCCGGGCTCGCATTTTCCGTACGCCCCTTGCCGTTTGGATAGTGGCAGAGCGAACAGGCTGTGATGCCACGCGACTGATCGCCTTCCGCGACGATCCTGGGTAATGCCGGGTGGTCATTCGGGAACCAGTCGGCGGGCGACGTGCGGTTGGGCGTATCGTTATCGACGCGGCCGCGGATCTTGTTCAAGGTGAACTGAAGGTCAGAGCCGGGAAGCGACAGCATCTTGCCGTCATCTTTCACTGGCGGATTGGCCGGTTGTCCCGGAGGCGGAACGCCATAGGCCCAATCGGGCATATCCGCCGCGGCGGCATAGAGCGCACTCGCCGCAACCATGCTGGCTCCGATCACGATTGTCATGCCAAGCAATTTGTTCATGCAGTCCTCCCGTGGTTTCGAGCGTCTGCCCGATGACGCCGAAGTTGAGTCAATATAACAGGCAAAAAGCGGCGTGTCAGGCCGTTCTGGCGCTATAGTCGCACCCCTTGACCAGTCGCGGAGAAACCCATGTCGCCCAGAAACTTACCACCGTTCCGTGCCGATCAGGTCGGGAGTTTGCTGCGCACACGTGCGATTGCCAGCGCGCGGGCCCTTCGCGCTGCAGATGAGATCGATGCAGACGCGCTGAAAGAAGTCGAGAACCACGAGATCGAGAAACTCATCCGCAAGCAGGAGTCGATCGGACTACAGGCGGTGACGGACGGCGAATTCCGCCGTTCGTGGTGGCACTTCGACTTTTTCGGAATGCTGCAGGGCGTGGAAATCCGCGAAGCGCAGACCGGGATTCAGTTTCAGGGCGTGCAAACCAAGTCACAGGCGCCCCACATCACCGGCCGCCTCGGCTTTCCCGCCGATCATCCGATGCTCGACCACTTCCGGTTTCTGCGGAAGCACGCGCGCGCAATGCCCAAAATGTGTATTCCCAGCCCGAACGTTCTGCATTACCGCGCCGCATCCTTTGATACGAAACTGTACCCGGATCGCGACGCGCTGTTTGAAGCATTGGCAGAGACCTGGCGGCAGGCGGTGAAGGCATTTTACGAAGCGGGTTGCCGCTATCTGCAGTTTGACGATACCGCCTGGGCCTATCTCTGTTCAGCGGAAGAAGTGGAACGCGCGCGCCAACGCGGCACGGATGTCGACCATCTGCCGGAATCTTTTGCGCGGATGGTCAACAGTGTCCTCAAGGCCAAGCCGCAGGACATGCGCATCACCACTCATATCTGCCGCGGGAATTTCCGCTCCACCTGGATCTCGTCGGGCGGCTATGAACCGGTCGCCGAAGCGCTGCTCGGGACATGTAATTACGACGGCTATTTTCTGGAATATGACAGCGACCGCGCCGGCGGATTTGAGCCGCTGCGCTTTTTGCCCAAAGGCTCAAAGCAGGTCGTGCTCGGGTTGGTGACCACCAAAACCGGAGCGCTCGAATCCGCCGGCGTGATCAAACGGCGCATCGATGAAGCCTCAAAATTTGTCGCCTTCGACCAGCTTTGCTTAAGTCCGCAATGCGGTTTCGCCAGCACGGAGGAGGGAAATATCCTCGCCGAAGATCAGCAATGGGCGAAACTCGAATTCGTCGCCCACCTTGCCCGCGAGGTCTGGGCATAGCCTTGCAGGGATTGACGCAAAGCCGCCACGCTTAAGCTCACTTTTGCAAAAAAAACAATTAAACATGTCGCTTATTGATTGGATTTTGCAGAGCAAATGCGTGCCAATGCCGTAACGCCGCCTTAATCTCTGCGGCCCACGATGGCCGTCGATCAGCGCATGAGGCTTTCCAATGCGTAATCCTGTGATGATCTTCGGCGGCCGTTCAGCGATGGCTGTGATTTTGCTCGCTGCGGTATTCGCAACATTCGTATGGCAACGCTCTGTGCTGGATCACGCTGCAAGCCCGGCGATGGCGCTTCAACAGGGTCCGGACGAAATTATTCCCGCGGTGCCGGCGGACATCGCACCGGACCGCGTCGGGCGTTTGGCCCGCTACCTTGCGTGGGTCCGCGTGGAAAAGGAAAAGGCGGCGTTCGGGGTTGTGGTCATGCAGCGCGATGGCAAATGGCTGGCTCATAATTATCGCGTCGAACCGGGTCAAAAACTCGCGGCCAGGTAAAGATGAAGCGCGCGGGGGAGTGCCGTCGCAGCATCAGAACTTCCGGTTGGCTCCCATCCCGCAATAATTCTGCGCCAGCAGCTCGGCGGCCGCCTGCGAGCGCTTGAGCATCTCGAATTCCGCAGATTGCAGATGGTCGGAGAATTCATCACCCATCGGGTGCGTGAGCATGGTCATCCACCACGAAAAGCGCACGGCGGCCCAGGCGCGGCGAAGCGAACGCGCGGAATAGTTCTCAAGACCCGAACCGTCGCGCTCGCGATAATGCAGCACCAGCGCTTCAGCGAGCTCGCCGGCATCGGCAGCGGCGAGATTCAACCCCTTCGCGCCGGTTGGCGGCACAATATGCGCTGCGTCCCCGGCGAGAAACAGCCGGCCAAAGGCCATCGGCTCGCAAACAAAACTGCGCAATGGCGCAATGCTTTTCTCCAGCGAGGGTCCGGTGATCAGCCGCGACGCCGCCCAGTCCGGAATCCGCCGGCGCAACTCGTCCCAGAACCGCGCATCCGGCCAGCCGGCAACGCTGTCCGACAGCGGGCATTGAACGTAATAGCGGCTGAGATGGCGTGAGCGCATGCTGCACAGCGCAAAGCCGCGTGCCGAACGCGAATAGATAAGTTCGTCATCGACAGGCGGCGTTTCGGAGAGAACACCCAGCCAGCCGAACGGCAGGGAACGCTCATAAGATCTGCTCGCAGCCGCGGGGAAGCTGGCGCGGCTGACGCCGTGGAATCCGTCGCAGCCGGCTATGAAATCGCAGGCGATTTCCCGCTGCTTGCCGTTCTGCCGGTAAGTGACACGCGGATGAGTCGCGATATCGTGCAGCACGGCATCTTCAGCTTCGAACACAATCGGCGCGCCCGCCCCCAAGTGGAGCTCATACAGGTCGCGCGTGATCTCGGTTTGGCCATAGACAACAAGAGATGTGCCTGCGAGTGCTTTGACATCAACGCGCAGGCAATTGTCGCCAAAGCAGATGCTGAATCCATCATGCAGCAGCGCATCGCGCTGCATGCGCGCGCCTGCCCTGGCCCGATGCAGCAATTCTGCAGTGCCGCTCTCCAGAACCCCGGCGCGAATCCGGCCCTCCACGTGCGCACGGCTGCGCCGCTCGAGGACGATATTGTCGACGCCGCTCAAGTGAAGCAGTTGCGACAGCAGCAAACCTGCCGGTCCGCCGCCGATAATCGCCACCTGTGTCCTTTCGTTCGACCGTTCACTCCCCATGACGACAGATTGCCGGCTCAATGCTGACGTAACGAAAGCAGCCCGCCACGGTGTTGCGGGACGGCGAGCGAACGTCCGGCCATCTTTTGGATAAACGCGCCGAATGTCGGTGGCTTGTCGCTTGCCAGAACATTTGCGGCAAAGACACGGCCCATCTGAATCAACATGAAGGCGGTGGTCGCGACGATCAAAACGGCCGTGCCCACGATCTCAAATAGCGGCGGGTTCGCAGGCAGGCGGAACATCATGAGAAACGGCGTGTAGATCGGTATCCAGGAAAGAACGGTTGCAATCACTCCGTTCGGCGCGGCTATGACGGCAGACATGAAAAACACCGGAAGGACGACGACCAGCATCATCGGGGCGGCGAATGACTGTGCATCCTGGACCGAGGGCATCATGCTGCCCATCGCGAGATACATGGAGGAATAAATCAGAAGCGCGGCGACAAAATAAATGGCCATGGCGGCGTAGACATAAAGAGGCAGATCGCCGAGGCCCGAAAGAATCGACAGCCCACCCGGGAAGAAAGCTGCCGCTACGCCGATGGCCATTACAGTCATTATCCCCATCATCGTCAGAGCAGAACCAAGGGCGCCGAGAAGTTTGCCGGCCATGAAGTTTGTAGAGCTGGTGCAAGACAGGATGAGTTCGACGACGCGGTTTGATTTTTCCTCGATCACGCCACCCAGAAGCATGCCGGCATTGCTGAGGACCGAGAACATCAGCAGATAGCCGAGAAGTCCCGGGACCAGTGTTTTCAGCCTGTCGCGATTGGCCGCTCTTGTTCCCGAAGGATCAACAGGCGATCGTTCCTTAATGCCGGCGGTTCGCCCCAAATCCAGCATCAGGTTTTGGCGATCCAGCCCAGCCGGCGCCAGTGCCTGGATCGTCAGCTCCTTCGAAAAACTCGCTGCGATGAAGCCGGTGAAATTGTTGCCCGCCGGCGTGTCGCGCCAGATTTCCACCGATGCTTCCTGTCCGGGTGCGACGCCGAAATTTTCCGGCACGACGACGACATAACGAAGGTCGGGGTCCCCATCGCGGCGCGTTCCGGAAAGATAGGATTTGGCGACGGACGCAAATCCTGCGGGTTTTGCCTTGCTGAGCGAGCCGGGCGGGGGCACCAGGTTCCAGCGCTCGGGCGGCGCGGTGAATCCCGGCGCTTTCGGTTTCAGGGACGGACTTACCGTGGCGAGAATCTCTTTTGCGCCACCCATGCGCTCAAAGTTCGCAAGCGCCTGACTGTCTCCATACGGAGCGTCCAGCATTGCCAGGGTTTGCGGCGCATGGCGCTCAATGGCGTAAATATCACCGTATTGCCGGACATAATCATTCAGGGCCAGACGCGTTCTATGCTCGTCGTCCTGTTTGAGACTTTGCGCGACAAGATCAAAATAGCCGTGCTGGCTGCGGTCGATGACGGTGAATCTATCGGCTTGCGTAGCGCGTGCTGTCAAAACGGGCACGCCGATGCTCAGGCCGATGAGCAATGGCACGACCAGAATGCCGATCAGCGCGCCGCGCCGGGTGATGAATTTCAGGTATTCGTACCGGGCAATCAGAAGGACTTGCCTCATCCGGCATGTTCCTTCTGTTCAGCCAGTGAAATGAACACGTCGTGCAGACTCGCTTCGGCAATCTCGAAATGAGCAGGGACAATACCTTTTTCGAAACATGCGGCCAGGATAGTGCGGCCATCCGCATGTTTGGCCAGCCCCAATTCCCAGGTGGGGCGGGCGCCGGTTGGCGGGACGGCCTGCGTCACGCCCGAAACCATGCGCAGGAAAGAAAGATCTTCATCGGCTGCAATGCGGACGCGCCGCGGCAGAGAGGCGCGCGCCTCTCTTTGTGTGCCATCAAACCGGATGCGCCCCTTGTTGATGATAATGATGCGGTCGGCCAGACGCTCCGCATGCACCATTGTGTGCGTAGAAAAGAGAACGGTTTTCCCGTGCTGCACTTTTTCCCGGATGAGCTTTTCCAGGATCTCCTGATTGAGCGGGTCCAGGCCGGAAAAGGGTTCGTCGAGAATAAGAAGATCGGGGTCGTGGGCGATCGCAGCGATCAGGGCAACTTTTTGCGCCATGCCCTTGGAAAGCCCGTCGATGCGAGAGCGCGCGAACGAGCCAAGCCCAAAATATTCCAGCAGAGACCTGGCCTGCAGGTTTGCTTCTTTCAGCGGTACGCCCTTAAGCGTTGCGAAATACGCGATGGTGGCATTCGCGCGCATGCGCCGGTACAGCCCGCGTTCCTCCGGCAGATAGCCGACTTGCCGCAGCGACGCCGGTTCCGGCGCTTTGCCGAAGACGCGCACCTCACCCGAATCGGGCTCGAAGATGTTCAGGATCATTCGCAGGGTTGTTGTTTTCCCGGCGCCGTTGGCACCGAGAAACCCAACAATTTGCCCCCTGGGCACACAAAAACTGGCGTCATCGACGGCGACAAGCTCGCCAAAGCGCTTGGAGACATGGGCAAGTTCTAGCGCGTGATCCGCCATCTACTGATTCCGCCGCGAACCCACCGACGATAACAATCTTGTTGGCCCAATGTCAGCGAGGCATGCGGGCCGCAACCTGCGACCCGCCCCAGATTCGCCCAAAACAGTTTATGATGAACTTACGATGCCCTGCTGGCGAGCGGCGCGGCCTTGCGTGAGCCAGACAGCGCCCCCCGGTTGGCCCCACCCCGTCCATTTCGTGGCTGGTGATGATGGCGGCTCCCCGCGGGTTTTGGTGCCGCCTGCGCGCGCGGGTCTCCCCGCATTGGAGTGAGTGGCTGTTTCAGCAATTTTTCGATCGAGCGGAGTGAATCCCGCTCCGACGGATCGCAAAACGCGATCGCGATGCCACTGCTTCCGGCGCGTGCTGTGCGGCCGATGCGGTGCACGTAGTTCTCAGGCGCCTCGGGAATCTCGAAATTAACGACATGGCTGACGTCGTCGATATCGATGCCCCGGGCCGCGATGTCTGTCGCGACCAGGATGCGGCTGCGGCCATGGCGGAATTCGTCCAGCGCCCGCTGTCGCGCATTTTGCGATTTGTTGCCATGAATCGCGTGGGCCACATGACCGGATTTTTCAAGTTGCCCGGCGACCTTGTTTGCGCCGTGTTTGGTGCGGGTGAATACCATCACCCGCGTCATGGATGCATCGCGCAGCAATTCATCCAGCAGCTCGCGTTTCCCCTGCGTCGGCACGTAATAAACCTGTTGCTCGACCTTTTCCGCCGCAATGCGTGCGGGGGACACCTCCACGCGTACCGGATCGCGCAGGATCTCCTTCACCAGATGAGCCACTTCACCCGGCATGGTCGCCGAGAAAAGCATGGTCTGGCGCTGCTTCGGCAAATGCGAAACAATGCGGCGCACATCCCGGATGAAACCCATATCGAACATGCGGTCGGCTTCATCGATGACGAGCGTCGTGGCTGCATGGAGCTGGACATGTTTCCGCTGCACCAGGTCCAGCAGCCGGCCGGGCGTTGCGACGAGAATATGGACGCCTGAACGCAATGCCTGAATCTGCGGGTTGGCATTCACGCCGCCCAGGATCACGGCATGGCGGAGTTTCAGATGGCGGCCATAGCAGCGTAGGGATTCGTCGATCTGAAGCGCGAGTTCGCGTGTCGGCGCAAGAATGAGCACGGATGCACAGCGGGGCGCGGAAGTCACACGGTTCGCCGCCAATCGCTGCAATATCGGCAGCCCGAACGCCGCGGTTTTTCCGGTGCCGGTCTGCGCAATACCAAGGACATCGCGGCCCGTGAGAACGAGCGGGATGGCCTGCGTCTGAATGGGAGTTGGGTCGTCATAACCTTCTGCGGCGAGCGCGCGGAGAAGCGGCTCGGCCAGGCCGAGCGCCATAAAATTCGAATGAGACACGAATAAGCCTTATCTACCAGGAACGCGCAGGACGCGCGTTCACGGCTGTTTGCCGTCTTCCACGCACATCTGGAGCAACGGGAGTTGGTTAAAATCTGCCTCGCCGTGACTGGCACTGTGATTGCGCCGTCGTGCGACTGCGAGCGAATGAAGTTCATATGCCTGCATGGGCGGGTGAAGTCAATCCGGGCACGGATGGAGATTTTGCCGGTAAATTCACTGTTGCTTCATTTGTCCATGCGTCAGGCCAGAACTTCAACGCAGCCAGTCCTGGTCTGTTCCAGTTGGCCAGTACCGCCACTGGAGTTCCGCTCTCTTGCAAAACGTCCTGAGGAGCCCTATTTTGTACCTCGCGACGGTTTCCGTCAGAAGAAGCGCAACTGTTAAGACCCGACCCGTACTCGTTGCGCGCCTGGCTGATACAGCAATCCTTCCCTGATGACTTTTGCCTGTCGCGGCCGCGTGAGCATGGGCTTTCGCGGAAATCACATCATCAGGAGCAATCGATGATCGGAACAGTGAAGTTCTTCAATACCCAAAAAGGCTTTGGCTTCATCGCGCCCGATGGCGGCGCCAAAGACGTGTTCGTCCACGCGACCGCCGTGGAGGCCGCAGGCATGCGCAGCCTTGCCGAGGGCCAGCGCGTGTCGTTTGACGTCCAGCCGGACGCGCGTGGATCGAAAGCGGTCAACCTGAAGACCGCATAATCTACGGTCGGGCGCGGGCGAGACGCTCAGGCGGATCGCCCACCCATTCAACCGAGGCAAATGTGAGCAAACCTGAAAATCGCATGAGCGTAAGAGAAGAAAAAGCCGCAGCTTTGGACGATTTCGTGAAAGCCGAACTCGCCCGGCTGAAAGCCGTCAACGACGCAAAGGCGGCGAAGCTGAAAGCCCTTCGCCTGGCCCGCGATGCAGCGGATGCCGCTCATGCTGCTGTCTCTGCGCCATCCGCCAAGCGCAAATCTGCCTCTGGCAAGACGCTGCACCTGCCGCGCCGGTCCTGACCACTCCTGCTGAGGAACTGTTATGCCTTTCAAGCCCAACTATCATCAGGAACGTGCGTCGCGCGATCGGGTGAAGAACGAGCGCAAGCAGGAAAAGCTTCGCAAACGCGAGGCGGCCGCGGCAGAAAGGAAAGCGGCACGCGAGACGTCTCCGGAACCAGGCGACCCGCAAACGCCGGATGAGGTTTAACGACTAATTCGATATTCGGCGCTATCGCGGCGCGGCGAAGCAAACGCTGATTTTGGCGCTTTTGAGCTTCTCAAGATTTTCGTAGGTCGTGGCCATCTGCTCGTAATAAGTCCACGAGTTACATCAGTTGATCCCGCTACTTTCCTGTCATCGCCGCAGCGGAACTGCGAATTTCCTTCGCGCTGGCCCGAAAGATTGCGGCCTTCCTGCAGTAATCATCAGCCCGCTTCCTGAGCTGCCGGTGTAAGTTCGTATTCATCGCGTAACTCACCGGCGATGCGTGTCAGCAGGGCGCAGCAATCGGCATGAGCCGCCTTGCTGGTGGTTGGTGGTACGCAGTCGATTCCCCATCCCGTGCGCATTCTTCGGATCTGCAGCGACATACCGGGCGGACAAATCCGGCTCTCCCGGGCGCGGTCCAGTATCATGTCGCGAAGTTCGTCGGCGGTCTTGGACGTTTTAGCCATGCTCTGCCTCAATGGTGCCAGATGTGGTCGTGGCGATCACATCGCCAGACAGCGTAAGCCATTCCGATTGCCGGGCGGAGCCCATGTTCTCACAATGTTGCCGATCCCGCTCGGCGGATTCAGCTGTGCTGCGTCTGAATCTGTCGTGCATGGCATTGCCGGGAAGCCGGCAAGCACCGTGCGGCTGTCATCTATTGCGATCTGCGTTTGGCCCGTCACCCATCGCATCACGCTTAGTTCCCTCGTCGCCCACATCCGGAATTCCGTGAGTATTTTGTAGCTGCGATCGATGTTGGCAGCCGTGTCTGCGGCGTGATGGTTGGCGGAATCAAAATGAGGAAAGTGCCTGGCCACGAAGCGCCTCCTGCCTGCTGCGAGCGGGAGTGCGCCAGACCTCTTCCGTGGAGGGGTGCTGTCTCTCAGCCATCGGCGCTCGATACAGATGCCTATGATGAGATGAACTTAACCCCCGCCGTCCCGGTTGTCGAATCTCGTGTTCGATTCTCCGGGAATCCCGGCAACCTGTCAGCGGATTTTACCACAGGCATGGTGTCGGCAAGCGCGGCCGCGAAGCATTAACGCGTTGGCGGAACTACGCGGCAAAGAGTGCAGGGATTACCGGCTGCGCTTCGACAAGCTGAGGCATTCCCTGGCCGAAACCAACTCCGTACTCACCCGGCCGCCGTCGCCGTTGAGCGTGCGGCTGAACGATGCAAATTTTCGTGCTGCCTTGATTTGCGCCGGCAGCCGCCGCCACGGAAGAAATCTCCGCTGGCAGGCAAAACGGCTTGTTCGATGAGCGGGCTCGCTTCTTTGGAAAAATTTGGGGGCGGCGAGAATTTATATTCCGGATTGCCGGAACCTCGCCGCCCGCAGGACTGTCGGGGTTCCCCGCTCCTGCCTGTATATGGAACGCCGCCGTCGCTGTGCGGGCATGCACGTCACGCGAATGTTGGAATGTCCGCAAACGGACAATGTGCGGACAGGCTCGCGATTTCGTGCGTGCGGTACAGCATGGAAACCGTGAGCTTACCCGGACGTGTCGCGCCAAGCGGGGCATAGAAGCGCAACGTGCCACGGCCGATCCCGGCTCGGCTTTACGCGACATATGAAGGTAGCGCCTGATCCACGGCGGCGCCGCAATTCGCCCGGCGATCCGCAGCGCCGGCTACCACCTCGCGGGATTTCTACGGCAGCCGGAAAGCGTAGACCGCCAGCGAGGGTTTGTCGCTGCCGCAGCTTGACGAGCCGCCGATGAAATAGGCCGCGTCACCCGCAACCGCGGCGGCCTGCGCGTGCAGCGGCGTGGGGGCTTTCGCGAGGGCTCGCCAGCTGTTGGTCTTCGGATCATAGCCATCGAATTCGTCATAGGCAGTGCGTGTCCTGGCGTCCTTGCACTCGCCGCCGTAATAAAGAATGAGCCCGCGATAATAGACGGCCGCGCCGCTGCTGCGCGGCGTCGGCATCGAAGCCAGCGGACGCCATTTATCGGCAGCTGCATCGTAAACGTCATGAAGCCCGACATTGTCGACAGTGGCGTTGGTCCGCCCGGCGAAAACGTGGAGTCCGTCACTCGCTACTACGGCCGCAAGGTGATCGCGCGCGACCGGCAGAGGAGCGGCCATGGTCCATTTCCCCGTAGCCGGATCATAGACCTCATGCGTTCCGACGGTTTTCCCATCCGCTGTACGCCCGCCGATCGCGTGAAGCTTTCCGTCAAGTGTGACAAGACTGATCGAGCCGCGGGGCGAGGACAGCGGCGCGACGGCGCGCCATTTGCCGGTCGCGACGTCGTATTCCAGCACCTGATCGAGCGGGTTCTTATGAACCGTGACCGCAAAGCCGCCGGCGACATAGATTTTGCCGTTCAGCGCCGCAACGCCGGGATGGGATGCGCCAACCGGCATCGGCGCCAGATCGCGCCAACTGGCCGTTGCCGGGTCGAATTCCTGAAACAGCTCTGAAGCCTGAACGGTTGGAGTTTGACCACCTGCGACATAGATTTTGCCATCGTAGGTATCGGCAACAATTTCGGTCCGGGCCGTCGTCATTTGTGCCGCGACGGACCAGGTACCATTGGACTCCGCCGCATATGTCGAAGCGGCGAATAATGCCAGGAAGGAAAACAGGGCTGCTCTTCCCACGGCCAGGCTGATGACGCGTTTCACAGCTTCCTCCCCGATGACAGACAGGCCAAGGTTAGCACGCGGTTCAGCCGTTCCTAAGCCGCGGCAGCGCAGTCTTGCGTCTCGAAGGGCAAGCTGCAAATCTCGCCAAATCCGTGTATTAACTGGAAAAAGCGACGCGGACACCAATCAAAGAGGCCCCAATCCTTGCGGACCAGCCGGCGCGAAGCCATTGTCGTCCTGCTCTCCACCGCCTTCATGGCAGTGACAGCTCCGGCATTGGGACAGACGCTGACAAAAGTCCGGGTCGGCAAGGCCATCAGCTCGTCATTTCCCTTCTCCGGGCTGGAGCTCGGCCAGAAGACGGGCATCTGGAAAGCCGCAGGGCTGGAGGTCGAGATCTCCACTTTCCGCGGCGATGGACAATTGCAGCAGGCATTGGCCGCCGGATCGGTCGATTTCGGCTTTGGCTCCGGGCCAGGCATGGGTTACGCCGCCAAGGGCGTTCCGGCGCACGCGGTCGCCGCGGTCGCCAACAAACCCGCCAACATGGCGCTCGTCGTCGGCAAGGCGAGCCACGTCACCAGCATTGCCGGGCTGAAGGGCAAACGCATCGGCGTTTCCACCGCCGGCTCGCTCACCGATTGGCTGGCACGCAATATTGCGGTGGCCAATAAGTGGAAAACCACCGACATCGACATTCTTCCCATGGGCGACATGCGTGCCCGGATCGCTGCAATGCGTTCGGGCGAACTTGCCGCCGCAGTCACTTCGATTCAGGAAGCCTATGAAATTCAGGACAACGGTCAGGGCACGGTGCTCGCCACCTTTGCCGATGTGGTGCCGCATTTTCACACCCATGTGGTCTTTGCCCGCGATACGCTGATCAAGGGAAATCCCGATCTCGTGCGGCGTTTTCTCAAAACCTGGTTCACTGTCGCCGCTTACATGCGCGACCATCGTGCCGAAGCGGTGAAGAATGCTGCCGACACCATGAAGCTCGATCCAAAAGTCATCGACCAAACCTATCCGATCGAGATCAGCGGCATGAATTTCGACGGCAGGTTCGATCCGGCTGCGCTGGATGTCATCCGCGCGTCGCTGAAAGACCTTGGGATACTCGACCGCGAGCCGCCGGTTTCGGCCATGCTGGCGACCGGTTTTGCGCCGGTGAAAGTCAACTGAATCGTGCCAGCAATTGCCGTACGCAATGTGACGCAAAATTATGGCGCGCCGGGCGATGTGCGGCGCGTCGTGGCGCTGGAAAATATTTCCTTCGCGGTTGAGCGGGGCGAATTCGTCACGCTATTGGGGCCATCCGGCTGCGGCAAGAGCACGCTTCTCAACATCATCGGGGGACTTGTCCAGCCGACTCAGGGCGCGGTGCTGGTCGATGGCTCGCCGGTCAGCAAGCCGATGCCGGAGCACGTAGCCTATGTGTTCCAGGAGAGCACGCTATTCCCCTGGTACACGGTCGAAGAGAATTTCGCGATTCTGTTCCGCTACCGCGATGTCGCGCGATCCGGCTGGAAATCGCGCACTGCGGAGGCTCTGGCGGCCGTCGGGATGCAGGCTTTTGCCGCGCATTATCCAAAGCAGCTTTCCGTCGGGATGCGACAGCGGATCAATCTTGCGCGCGGTATTGCGGCGGGGACGGATATCCTTTTGATGGATGAACCTTTCGCCGCGCTCGACGAACAGAGCCGCATGGTGCTCGGCGAAGACCTTTCGGCGCTGTTAAGCCGAACCGGCAAAACCATCCTGTTCGTCACCCACAGCATTGCCGAAGCGGTGTTCCTGTCCGACCGCATATTCGTCATGAGCTCGCGACCGGGGCGGATCAAATCGGCCATCGCCGTGGATGAGACGCATCCGCGGCCACCATCGTTCATGCTGCAGCCGCGTTTCGCCGATCTGCGCAATCAATGCTACAGCCTGTTGCGCGACGAGATTCGCAGCGCAATGGCGGAGGCCAGCGCGTGATCTCGAGCGCCCGCCTGGTGCAGCTTGCCTTCGCCATCATTGCGGGCGGGTTTTGGTACCTGGTCACCGAAACCGGGGCCGTCAGTCCCCTGTTTCTGCCTGCTCCCAATGATGTGGCGGCGGCACTGATCGGCCTCATTGGCACAGACGAATTCTGGAGCGCGATCCGGGTGACGCTGACCACAATCGCGGGAGCTTACGCGCTGGCCGTGATCGCAGGCGTGCTGACCGGATATGCCTTGACGCGTTCGCGGCTCTTGACCCGCGCCTTTGAACCCGTGGTGAGCGGCGCATTTGCCATCCCGATCACGTTATTCTTTCCGCTGTTCATTCTGTTCTTCGGGATCGGGCCCCAGTCCAAACTGGCCTATGGTGCGGTGTACGGATTTTTTCCGGTTGCGATCAACACCATTGCCGGCTTTGCCAATGTCGAGCGCCGGCTGGTCGATGCCGCACGGTCGATGGGAATCGGTCGGGCCGGCATCCTGCGCCATGTTCTCTTCCCCGCCGCCTTTCCGGTGATTCTCACGGGCTTGCGGATCGGATTCTTCATCTGCTTCGCCTCCGTGCTCGGCGGCGAGGCGATCTCCTCAGCCTCCGGAATCGGCCACAACATTGCGCTCACCGCGGAATTGTTTGAACCGGCGCAAATGTATGCCTGGATCGTCTGCGTCGCGATTGCCGCCCTCGCGTTGAACGGCGCAGTTTCGGCGATCGATCGCCGATTCCGCGAAACATGACGGCTGTGATGTGAGCATCACCGGGTTAGAACTTGCACGCGCTTTGCCGGTTCGCCGGGGCTTCTTTGCGCAGCCTGACGTCAGCGTCATTGTGCGCTGGGCCACCGTTGCGCTGCTGCTGTGCTTCTGGGAAGCCGGAGCACGGATCGCCGGTAATACCGGGCTGATTGCGCCTCCAACATCGGTTGCGCGCGCATTGATCACGCAAGTTCTATCCGATGCGGATGTCCGCGGCGCCTTGTGGCTTGCGCTGCTGGAAATCTCGGCAGCCTATGCACTCGCCGTCCTGGGCGGACTGTTGATTGGACTTGCCGTCGGCTGGACGCGCTTTGGCCGCAACAGCATGTTTCCAATCATATTGCTGTTCTACGCCATTCCGCAGGCGGTTCTGCTGCCGCTGTTTACATTGGGATTCGGCATCGGCCCGGCGGCAAAGATCGCCTTTGGCTGCAGCCATGGGATTTTCCCGGTGATCGTGAATACAGTGGCGGGCATGCGAAACGTGAACCCGCTTTATGTTTCCGCTGCACGTGCGATGGGGGCGAGCCGCCGCGACATCATTCGTAATGTTGTCCTGCCGCATATGGTGGGCAGCTTTTTTGCCGGATTGCGCCTTGCGATGACCATGACGCTTCTCGGCGTCATCCTTGCCGAGCTTTACGTTTCGACCGGCGGAATCGGATTTTACACGCGGCAATTTGCCGATAATTTCGATCCGGCGCCCTTGTTCGCGCTGGTGCTGGCGCTGGCCATGATCGCGATTGCCATGAATGCATTGGTTCGCCTTGCCGAGCGCAGATACACGCGATGGAAGGATTGAAACTGCAATGAACATTGCGGGTACCGATATCGGCGGGACTTTTACCGACCTTGTCGGCTGCATCGACGGGAAAATCGTCACGTCGAAAACTTCGACCATTCCGGCCGACCCTGCCGAAGGCGTCATCGAGACGCTGCGTCTTGCCGCGTGCAGTATGCCGGCCATGGGCGAAGTGCTGCACGGTTCGACCATTGCCATCAATACGGTTCTGGAACGCAAGGGCGCGCGGACGGCGCTGGTCACCACCAAAGGCTTTCGTGACATCTATGCCATCGGACGGGCAACCGCATCGAGGCGTTCAATCTGTTTTTTCATCGTCCGAAGCCGCTGACCGAACGCAGCCTGACATTTGAAATTCCCGAACGGATCGACGCCCGCGGGAATGTTCTGACGCCGCTGGATGAAAGCGCGGTGGAGGCATTGATTCCGCAATTGCGTGACCGCGGCGTCGAAGCGGTCGCGCTGTGTTTGCTGCATGCCTATGCCAATCCGGCCCATGAAAAGCGCGTCGGTGCCATTTTGCGCAAAGCGCTGCCGGACGTATTCGTCACACTTTCTCATGAGATCCTGCGCGAATACCGCGAATATGAGCGCACCTCGACGACCGTGCTGAACGCTTATGTTGGTCCGCGGGTGAAAACCTATTTGCGCCGTTTGGCCGACAGATTCGAACGCGAGAAATTCCGCGGCAAGATTCAGATCATGCGTTCGAATGGCGGTGTGATGTCGCTCGGACTCGCGGCAATGCAGCCCGTCGCGATGATGGAATCGGGGCCGGTTGCCGGCATGATCGCGGCCGGACGGTTGGCGCGCGATCTCTCGCTTGACCGCTGCATCGGCTTTGACATGGGCGGCACCACGGCCAAAACGACGCTGATCACCGGCGGCATTCCTGCCATCGAGGAAGGCTATGTCATTGGCGGCGCAGCCAGCGGCCAGCCGATGCAATTGCCGGTCGTCGATATTGTCGAAGTCGGTGCAGGGGGCGGCTCCATCGCCTGGATCGACGCCGACAAAGGTCTGCATGTCGGGCCGCAAAGCGCCGGTGCCGATCCGGGTCCTGTCTGTTACGGCAAGGGCAATGATCAGCCGGTGGTCACCGATGCCAATCTGATGCTCGGCCGCATCAACCCGCGGCGGTTTTTGAACGGCGACATGCCGCTCGACCCCAGCCTTTCCGGGCAGGCAATCATGTCAAACATTGCGGCGCCGCTTGGGCTCGCCGTTCACGATGCGGCACTCGGAATTCTGCGCATCGCCGACGCGGCAATGTCGCTCGCGGTCCGCGCAGTGTCCGTGAATAAGGGCGTCGATCCGCGCGACACGGTGATGATCGCGTTCGGCGGCGGCGGACCATTGCATGCCTCCGCCATCGCCCGCGAAATTTTTGTTCCAACCGTCGTCATCCCGAAACTGCCCGGGACCTTTTCCGCGCTCGGCATGCTCATGGCCGCCTGGCGCCAGGACTTTGTCCGCACGCTGGTCGGAAGACTGGGTGCGCTCGATCCGGCAGCCGTCAATGCGGTCTTCGCCGAATTGTCCGCTGCGGGCGCAGAGCAACTGACACAGGAAGGCATTTCGCGATCCGACGCGGAGTTCACCTTCCACGCCGATTTGCGCTACCTCGGGCAGGAGCATGCGATACCCGTGCCGGTTCACGGGCCGGAATTGATGACCGGCGATGTCAGCCGGCTGCGCGCCATGTTTCATGACGAACATGCCAAACGCTACAGCCAGTCGGCGCCGGATGAATCCATGGAATGCGTCAGCGTGCGCCTCGTCGTGACCGCGGCGCGGCGCGAACGCGAGCGCGTGGTCCAACAATGGATGAATGAGCCATGGCGGGCGGAAGCGCAATTCGAGGAATCGCGGCGGAAAATTGTGTTTGCCGATCCTGCGCACCCGGTCGAAGCACGGGTGCTGTGGCGTCCGTCACTTGAGCCCGCCATGGTCATCAACGGGCCTGCGGTGATCGAAGAACCAAATGCGACGACGCTGCTGCATCCCGGTGATACCGCGACCGTCAGCCCGGCCGGTCATATCATCATCAGCATCGGGCAGGAGAAGTGACCATGACCACTCCGCATCCCGTGACGGTCGAAGTGGTGCGCAATGCCGTCGTCGCCTATGCCGACGAGATGGCCAATGTGCTGGCCAAGTCCGCCTATAACATGATGATCTATGAGGTGCGGGATTATTGCTGCGGGCTGCTCAACGCCGACGCGCAGATGGTTTCGCAGAACCGCGGCGGACTGCCGATCTTTCTGGCCGATCTCGGTCCTGCGGTCGAAGACGGAATTCAGCGCTACGGACTCGACGGCTTTGTGCCGGGCGATGTGCTGATCATGAACCATGGTGGCGTCTGCGGGCAGCATCTGAACAATGTCGTGGTTTATGCGCCATGCTTTCACGACGGTAAAATCGCCGGCTTTGCCGCGACAAGAGCGCACTGGGTCGATATCGGCGGTGCCCGGCAGGGGTTCGGGTCGGTGGCGACAACCGATATCTTTGGCGAAGGGCTGCAGCTGCGGTCGCTGAAAATCTACGAAGCGGGAAAACGCAACGAGACGCTGTGGCAAATCCTGAAAGATAATATCCGCTTTCCGGAAGCGAGCCTCGGTGATTTGCGGGCGCAGATCGCCGCCTGCAATATCGGGATTCGACGCTACGGTGAGTTGCTGGCGCGTTATGGCCGGCAAACCGTCGAGGATTGCGTCGCGGTGATCTGGGACCAGGCCGAGGCGGCGGCGCGCCGCGTCGTCGAGCGGATTCCTGATGGTGAGTACACAGCCGAAAGCTTTCTCGATAATGACGGCCGCAATCTCGACCAGCGGCTTCGGATCAAGGTGAAAGTGACCGTCAGCGGCGCGCGCATGACTGTCGACTTCAGCGACATGCAGAAGCAGGTCATCAGCCCGCTGAATTCCGGCAAATCCGGCGGGCTTGCGGCGGCACGGGTTGCGTTCAAGGCGGTGACATCGCCGGCCCTTGACGTCAATGAAGGTTGCTTTCGTCCGCTCGATGTCATCCTGCCCGAGGGCACCATGCTGAGCGCCAAACCGCCCGCCGCGCTTGGGCTCTGGAGCATCGCGCTGCCGACGGTGATCGACACGATTTTGAAGGCGCTCGCGCCGGCCATCCCTGACCGCATACCGGCCGCCCACAAAGGTGACATGGGCGGATGTTCGTTTTTTGGTTTTCGTCCGGACGGCAGCCGCTTCCTGCTCATGAACATATTCGGTGGCGGCTGGGGCGGACGGCCGGATGAAGACGGCGAGTCGGCCAGCGTTTCGATCTGTCAGGGGGATGTGCGCAATACGCCGGTCGAGCTGCAGGAGATCAAATATCCTTTCATCATTGAAGAGCATGGCCTGCGGCCCGATAGCGGCGGAGCAGGGCGGTACCGCGGCGGTCTTGGTGTCGTGCTGACCTATCGCTGCCTGCAAAAATGCCGCGCCAATATCAATCTCGAACGGCTGACGGAGCCGCCCTGGGGTCTGCATGGCGGACAGCCAGGCGCAATCAATGTCGCGATCATCACGCACGCCAATGGCGAACAGCGGAGCGTGAAAAAAGAAACCGAGATTGCGCTGGAGCCCGGCGACCGCGTCAGCTTTTTCACCGCCGGCGGCGGCGGCTATGGCGACCCGAAACTGCGGCGCAAAGAAGACTTACGGACCGATCTGGCAGAAGGTTTTGTCACCCGGCAGGAACAGCCCGATGGCGGTAAACCACCAGGTGTGCCGGCATGAGCGCGATGGTTGCCGAGGCGCGGAGGCAAAGGCTTGCCGCTGCAATGGCAGATGACGGCTTCGATCACCTGCTCGTCTACGGCAATGCGTGGCAGAGCGACTATCTGCGTTACGTCAGCGATTTCGGCATCCTCGAAGGTGAGGCGCTGGCGCTGATCTCGCGAGATGGCGAAGTCACGCTGTTTCCCGATAGCGCGCTTGAGGCGGAGCGGGCGCGCGGTGAAGCCGCAAATATCGCCGTTGAATATGCACCGGACATGCTCGTCCGGGTCGAACGGCGGCTCGAGGCCTTGCGCAATTCACGCGTCGGGGTTGCACCACAGCGCCTGATGCCGCAGCAGATTGCCGCCCGGGCGCGTGATCTCGATCTCGCCAATGCGACCGCCATGATCGACCGGCTGCTGATGGTGAAGATGGATTGCGAACTGGATGCAATCCGCAATGCCGCATATCTGGCCGATGAAGGCTATGCGGTGTTCCGCGCCGCCGCGCGCGAGGGCCGCCGCGACTATGAGCTGGTGGCGGAAGTCGAAGCCTTCTTTCGCGCCCACGGCGTCGACGACAATTTCATGATCATCGGCGTCGGCGGCACGGAAGTGCGTGGCATGTCACCGCCCATGGGCAAAGTTCTAATGCAGGGCGATCTTGTTACCACCGAACTAACGCCGTGCATTGACGGCTATTACATTCAGATTTGCCGCACGCTTGTCATTGGAGAACCGAGCGCCACGCAGCAAAAGGCTTTCTCGGTCTTTTACGATGCGCTCATCGCCGGCATCGCAGCCATCAAATCCGGTGTCACGGCAGCAGACATTGCGAAGGCCGAAAACGAAATCTTCCGGGCGCATGGTCTGGGCGAATATGTCACCGAAGCCTATACCCGCGTGCGCGGTCATGGCCTGGGTCTGTTTGTCGATACCAAACCGCACATCCTCGAAAATGTGAATGTGCCGATCGAGCCCGGAATGACCATCATCGTGCACCCGAACACGTACCATCCGGAAGCCGGTTATATCGTGTTGGGTGACGCGGTGATTGCAACGAAACACGGCGCGGAAGTCCTCACCCGCACCTCACGCGAACTCTTCGCGGTATAGGGATGACCGCGTCGGATTTGAATCGCGTTTCAACCCTCCCCAGGGGGAGGGTTGAATCAGAGGCGAGCGTTTCGAGCAATTGTGAGCACAAGTCGCTCTCCAGGAGCCACTCATGCGCCGCGGTTTGATAAACTGGGACCCGCACGAATTGCCGCTGTCGGTGCTGGAAGCGCGCACTCAGCGGCTGCGCAATGCGATGGCCGCAGCTGACTGCGACGCAATTATTCTCTATACGAATTTCATCCGCTGCGCGGCTGTGGCCTGGATGACCGGCTTCTCGCCCTATTGGGCGGACGGCATCCTGGTTGTGCCGCGTGAGGGCGAAATGCTGTTTGCGACCACGCTTTCAAAACGGATGGGAAGCTGGATTCAGACAGTGATGCCCAACGCGCGCGTGGTCACATCGCCCAATCCGGGGCAGCTTGCCGGCAATCAGCTTCAACAATTGGGCACGCGCCGCATCGGAATTCTCGAATTGGGCGATTTGCCCGGGACCCTTTATTCCGATCTCGCCGCAGCTTTGCCCGGCGCAGAGATCGTCGATGCATCAGCAATTTTCCCAAATGCCCGTTACCCGGCCGACGAAGCCGAACACAAGCTGCTCGGACGGTCGGACCAAATCGCAGCAGATGCGCTCCGCAACCTTGATCGTGCTGCTGCGAATACGGCCGGTGAGGCGGTTGCCATGGTCGAGAAAGCGGCGCGCATGGACGGAGCGGAAGAGATCTATGTCGCGGTGGCCGCGGACCTGGATTCATCGCGGGCTTTCTTGCGGCTTTCCGGTAAGGCATCTCTGGGACGGCGTTTTGCCGTTCGTGCCACCGTTGCGTACAAGGGAAGCTGGGTGCGCCGCATCGCGAGCTTTTCGCGCGACCGCAGCGAGCTTGCGGCCCTCCATGAAATGGATTCGGAATTCAGCCGATGGCTGACGGAGCTTCCGTTCACGTCCATGGCTGGTGAAATTGCGCAGCGCGTGACAAAGATCACCGGCGCAAATCTCGAAAACTGGTTCGCCGAAGCTCCCCTGGGGACGCGGCCACTGAACCTCGTGCAGCCGAATGATGCGCACCCCGTCCCGCCAATCGTGCTCACAATGAATCTGACCACCGTTGGCGGGCTGCCCTGGTGCGGCGCCGCACTCATGCCGCGGCGCCCGGAGTCCTGAGGTAAACTTTTCTGACAATTTGTGGGATAAACCGTATGTTAGCTTTCTCATACGAGAGTTTGCGGGCTATTCCGAGGGGCGGAGCCGGTGCGCGTTTCACGGCGTCAGGTGTTGTCGATGGGCGGTGCGGCCGCCCTCGTGTCCGCAGGCTCCACAAGTCTCGCCACCAATGCCGTCGCTGCACCCTCGATTGTGGGCCTCAGGAAGCTCGAGGTGCGCACGCTTTCTTTCGACTGCACGAATGCGGGCGAGCAGCTGATCGGAGTCGATTATTGGGTGGAAGGCGAATACGTCCCTGACGCCCTGGCGGATATCAACTGGGCGTTGCGCGATTACCGGACCGGCGAGGTTTATCCGATCGCCACCAATCTGCTGGATCTGCTTTATCACCTCGGGACCAGGCTGGAGACCAACTGCCGGTTCGAGCTTACGTCCGGATATCGCTCGCCGGAAACCAATGCCGCCCTTCATGAGCTCGATGCCGGCGTGGCTTCCAATAGCCTGCATATGAAAGGCGAGGCGGCTGACATTTCAATGCCGGGCCGTCCCCTCCACAAAGTGCACGAAACCGCACTCGCCCTGCGCCTCGGCGGTGTCGGTTATTATCCCGATCCGGAGGATGATTTCATCCATGTCGATATAGGCCGCGTGCGCCACTGGGTCGGTTGACTGCCGTTTCGGTTCTGGGATTCGCATTGAAGCCGATATAGAGAAGCGAATCTCCGAATTGGAACGCGAGAGTGAACAAGGCATCGGAACTGGAGTTTTGGGCAGATCGCCTGTTGCGCCGGCCGGACAATCCGGACCCGGTTCAATCCCGGATTGTCGATCTACTGAGCGCGTTTGCGGTCGGACTCACAACAGATGAGGGCAGGGCGCTCGCGCGATTGCATGGCGCGCAGCGTGGCACCGCCGCGACCGCGGCAACGGTGTCGGCGATTGCCCGGCAGTCCGAATGCGACGACATCGAGCTGACATCATGCGTGACTCCGGGGGCAGTTGTGATCCCTGTCGCCCTTGCCTATGGCCGCGACTGCTCGTCCGAAAACGTCGCCCGCGCAATCTGTCGCGGCTATGACGCCGGTATCATTGTCGGCCGTGCGATTGGCGGCGCGCGGGCGCTCCCCAAAACCTGGCCGACTCTTCTTGCGGCACCTTTGATGGCGGCAGTGACCCATTCTTTCCTGCATGACTGCGACCGCGAAACACTCGTGCATGCCATGTCGCTTGCGCTCGCCGGCAGCAGCGGCAGCGCAGGCCGTCCCGCCGGTGCGCCCTCTGGCCGGTGGATCATTTTCGCCGAGGCTGTTGCCAGGGGCATTCACGCAGCCGAAGCAGCACGCGCGGGCTTCAAGGGTGACCCGCTGTTGTGTTCCGGCGAGTGGTGGCAAACCCAGGCCGGACACGGCAATGTCGACCAGTCGGTCTTCACCGATCCGGTTTGGCCGCACATCGGCGAGGCCGATTACAAGCCCTTTCCCATTGCCCGGCAGGGTGCGACCGCTGTTGAAGCATTTCAGCAGCTGCTCGCCAGCGGACTCGACCCGGCCACCATCGAAGCCATCGAAGCCTTCGTCCCGGCGATGAACGTCGCCATGCTCACCCGGCCGGCGATTGCCGGTGATCGCGTCAGCCTGTTGTGCAACCTCGGCTTTCAGCTCGCCTGTGCGGCTTTCGCGCCGGACGTGCTGATGGACCCGCAGCGGGGAGGCGCTACCCCTGCACTGATCGATTTCTCAAAACGGGTGACCATCACCGCGGCTCCCGAATCGAACAACAAATCGAGCTGGCCGGCGCGTGTAATGGTCAAAACCAAAACTCGAAAGCTCGTTGGGGAACTGGAGCAGATTCGATTGGGGGCACCTCTGAGGAACGAGGCAGACCTCCGCGAAAAATGGCAGCGCATCCTGCATACAGACGATCGGCGGGCCTTTTTCGAGAATGTCGTGAATGCCCCGTCCGGGTCCCATGCTATGTTATGGGACTGGGTCCAACACCGCCTGGCCGGAGCTGCAGCATGAAGATCATCGATTCACATTTCCATTACTGGCCGCGCAGCGTGTTCGAGCGGTTCTGCAAGCGCAGCGATTATCCGAGGGCAGAGAAGAATGCGCGCGGCGGATATAATTATGTCGGCAGCCCCGGCCGGCCATCGCTGAACTCCTGGACCGAGTGGTTCGATCTCGATCGCCAGCTCGAGCACATGGACGGCCTCGGACATCAGGTCGGCGTGGTCTGCTCGATCGGGCCGTTCTCCATCTCGTTTTCCGATCTGACGCCTGAAGAGGGGCGCGATGCCGCCATGCAATGGAACGAGGAAATGGCCGCGGCCCAGCGGCGTCATCCCGGCCGCGTATGGGCGAGCGCCGCCGTGCCGATGACCGACACGCGCGTTGCCATCGAAGTGCTCGACCACGCCGTCAACAAGCTCAATTTGATGGGCGTCAATATACCCGGCAGCATCGGCAGCGACACGCGCATCGATGCGGAACGGCTGGAGCCGTTCTACGCGCGCATCGAACAGCTCGGAATTCCGATGTTCCTGCATCCGACCGATGCGGTGTTCGGCGACGATCTCGAAGGTTATGGCGGTGCGTTGCAGCTCAGTTTGGGCCGCGTCATTGAAGTCAGCGTCACGGCATCGCGGATCATGTTCTCCGGGCTGATGGAACGCCACCCGGGGCTGAAAGTCGTGATGTCGCACACCGGGGGCGCGCTGCCTTATCAGTCCGGACGCATGGACAAGAACGGCAAGGCGGCCAAGCTGCCTCACCCGCCGAGCTATTACATCTCGCGCATGTACACCGATACGGTGTCGCCGCATTCCATGGGGATGAAATTTGCCATGGATTATTACGGCGTTGATCGGGTGATGTACGGATCCGATTACCCGTGCTGGGATCCTGCGACGGCGCTTTCACTGATCGACTCGATCGGATTGCCGGACGCGGACAAAGAAAAACTGTTCTATACCAATGCCCGGCGGATACTCGGATTGCGCGATCCCGACCTGCTGCAAATGCCGCAAGTCGCTGTCGCGTAACACCGGTCAGGGGGAAAGATATGCGGAAATTCGCGCCTGTATTGCTGGCGCTTCTGGCGGCTGCTCCAGTTTCGGCGCAGAACGCCGGTCCCGACGCCATGCCGCTGATACGCGCAGCCGATGCCGCCATCGGCGCCAGCAAGGTCCATTCCATCCGTTACGCCGGGCAGAATGGATATGTCACCGTATACGGACAGAGCAATACGTCCGATATCCAGCATCAATGGCCGCGTTATAATCTCGACACGTTTTCGCGCCTGATCGATTACGATTCAATGTCGATGACGGAGGAGCAGGTGCACTCCCCCGGTGCCTGGCCGGATGAGGGCGGCAAACGTCCGATCGCCGGACCAACGCGTCAGGTGCATTTCTTTCGCGACGGTCTTGCCTGGAACCAGAATCCCGACGGATCGGTCACTGCGGCGCCACAGGATGCGCAGGAGCGCATGCTTGAAATCGTTATGACGCCGCACGGCTTCATCAAGGCCGCCGAAAAGGCGCATGACCTGCGTGTCGATACGCATTGGGACGGCTTCGGTTCGGTCCACAAGACCTATGCCGTCACCTTCAAATATCTCGACAAGTTTCCGGTCGCCGGCTGGATCGACGAAGACAATAATGTCGTCAAAGTCACCACCTGGTTCAAAAGCCCAATGGTGGGTGACGAATATGTCGAGACGCGCTACGCGCGCTATCGCGATTACAATGGATTCCGCTTCGCGCCGCAGATTCACCAGAGCATCGGCGTTCCACCCGATCCGAGCTATGACTTCGTCGCTTCGAGCGTTGACATCAATGTTCCGGATGCTGCGCTTCAGATTCCCGCTGCGATCCGCCAAAACGGCGCCAGCACCGCGCAAGTCCAGACGCGGCAGCTTGCGCCCGGTACCTGGCTGATCGGCGGCAATGGCTACAACAGCGTCGCGCTGGAATTTGCCAATTTCTCCGCCGTCATCGAGGCTCCGCTCGACGAAGCGCGCTCACAGGCGGTGATTGCCGAAACCCACCGGCTGATCCCGAACAAACCGCTGAAATATGTCGTCAACACGCATCACCATTACGATATTGCCGGCGGTTTGCGCGGTTATGCCGCCGAAGACGTGCTGATCGTCACGCAACAATCGAATTACGACAATTATGAATCGCTGGCGCTGTCATTGCACAGCATGCAGATCGATCCCGATTCGCAAGGAAGGGCGCCGCGTCAGGTGCATTACATCCGCATGGAGGAGCACTGGACCATGACCGACGGCCAGCGCAAGCTGGAAGTCTACCATGTTCAGAATCAGGATCATTCCGAAGACATGCTGATGGCATATTTGCCGGCGGAAAAAATCCTGTTCGAGACCGACCTGTTTGAAGCGCTACCGCCGGGGAAAACCCCGCCGGCCACCGCTTTGAATATGGCGCTGCTCTACAATATGGAGCGGGTCAGGATCGCGCCGGAGAAGATCGTCTCCATGCGTACAGGCGAAATACCCGTGGCCGATTTCCTGCGCGCCGTGGGCGTGAACCGGATCGTGCCGCGCGGCCAGGGCCTGGACGCGCAACTTAACGACATGCGCCCGTAGCTGCGCCTCAGAACAAATGCGCGAAGAAGTCGCGCCAGCCACCACGGTTGGGCGTCGCTTCGGCAATTTGCGCGGCATTGCGATTGGCGAAGAGCTGATTGGTGCCGGCGGCGATGTCGATCACACCGCCTATGCTGCCACCATCGGGTTTGCAGTTGAAATCCATTCGCACGACCCGGCCCTGGTTATCCGGGATTCCGACGGTGATTCCGTGCCCGCGCGGAAGGTTGCCGGAAAAGATGCCGCGGCTCAGGCCATTTTCAAAGGTCGCGACAACGCTGTCGCAGCTCATGTCGGAGTTTCGCGCGGTGAGGCTCACTTCGTTGCCGGTAAAGTTGCGGTACTCTGATTGTCCCGGCGCGACTGTCGTCAGCACCACCGAACCGACCCGCTCAAGTGCCGCATACGCGGCCGTTCCGCCGGCGACGAGAAGCAATACCGTAACCGCAGCAGCAGCGGCACGCGCCATTTTTATCTCCTTATTTTCAATCGGGCGGGTTGTTAACGGCCCCAGGGTTCCTGCGTTCCCCGCGTGACGCCACTTGACGGCGCGGGGTTCCGCGCGCGAATCCTAGCCGAGGGAACCGCGGAATAACGGGGCATGGAATCTGACGATCGCGTTGTGATTATCGGGGCAGGACCAGTCGGACTGTGTCTTGCGCTCAAGCTCGCCAAACACGGGGTGCTTTCGACGGTCGTCGAACAGCTGCGCGACGACAATTTTCTCCATCAGGTGCCGCGCGCCGGTACCAATCATCCGGCAACGCTTGAGCTTTACGATGACATTGGTTTGTACCGGCGGCTTGAGCCGCGCGGCATCGTCGCACCGCTGCTTCACTATTGGGACCGCGAGAAAGGCGATCTGATCGCCGAGTTCGATCACGCGGTTCTGAAGAATGACACGCGCTTCCCCTTCGCCCTGCAATGCGAACGCATCAAGATCGTCGAAGAGGCGCTCGCGATGGCGAAGCAGCATCCGCTCGTCACCGTGATGATGGGGACAGTATTTACCGGCTTCGACCAGGGCTCCGATGGCGTAGCTGCCTTTATCGAAAATGAAGGCGGTGAAAAGGACCGGCTGGCCGGCCGCTATATTGTCAGCTGCGAAGGCGCGCGGAGCCTCGTGCGCAAGGAATGCGGCATCGCATTCGAAGGCTTCACCTATCCCGACCGCACGCTGAATATCGAAGTCGCCTATGATTTCAAACGGCACGGCTACACCGACCGCAACTACATTTCCGACCCCGAGGAATGGTCGAACCTGTTCCACTGGAAAGGTCCGCCGGAACGGTGGCGGGTGCACTTCCCGACCGAACCGGAAGAAGATCCGGATGCGTTGACCGCGGCGGACGCGCTCCAGGCGCGCTTGCAGCGGTTTCTCCCGACCGGCAAGCCATTCGATATCATCGGATGCAATCTGTACACAGTGCATCAGCGGGTGGCGGAGAAGTTCCGCCACGGCCGGGCCATCCTGGCGGGCGATTCCGCGCATGTGAACAGCCCGATTGGCGGCATGGGCCTGAACAGCGGCGTGCATGACGCATTTAATCTCGCGGAGAAGCTGGCGGCGATCTTTCGCGGCGAAGGCGACGAATCGCTGCTCGGCCGCTATGAGCGCCAACGCCGGCACATTGCCGTCCAGCACACGCAGCAGCAAACCATCCGCAACAAGAAATTGCTGGCGGAGAAAGACCCGGCGGTGCGCCGGCGCAACCACGACGAATTGCGCCGTCAGGCTTCAGACCCGGAAGCAGCGCGCAAATTCCTGCTGCGTACATCGCTCATCGAATCGCTGCGCGAAGCCGCACGCATCCCGTGACCGGCGAAAACCGTGACGCCGCCGCTGCCGCCTGGGCGGTCGCGCGCGACGGCATCGCCGCGCGGCCACCGGTTTATGGCGCGCGGTTCATGGCCGTGACCGGACATTCACTGGCGTCACTGGCCGCGGTGCGGACATTCCAGCGCGGCGGCAACCTCGCCGATGCGGCGATCTCGGCATCGGCGGTGACGGCCTCCGTGCTGCATCACGCCGCGGGAATCGGCGGCGACGCCTTCCTGCTCTATCGCGACGGTAAATCGGACCGCGTCTATGGCCTCAACGCCTCCGGCTGTGCGCCTGCGCTCGCGACCGCGGGCGAGTTCGCAAGTGGAATGAACACGCACGGCCCGCGCGCCCCGGTTGTTCCGGGGCTTGTGGCGGCATGGGACGCGCTGCACCGCAAATTTGGCCGGCTCCCCTGGCAGAGACTGTTCGATGATGCGATCGATGCGGCTGCCGGCCACGTGGTTTCGCGGGTGGCGGCCGAGCGCGCGGGCGCCGAAGCCAACGAACTCCGCACCGATGCCGGCTGCGCCTCGCTCTATCTGCCGGACGGAAATCCGGTTTCGGCCGGCGCGGTGCTGCACCAGCCCGCGCTCGCGCAGAGTCTCAGCCGCATCGCAAGACTTGGCGCAGAAGATTTCTACCGCGGCAGAATCGCAGGGCAGATCGACGCGTTCTTCACGACCCATGACGGACTGATCCGCGCGCATGATCTTGCGGAATTCCGCCCGCTCTGGGTCGAACCGCTCACCGGCGAATATCGCCGACATCAGGTGCACGTGATGCCGCCCAATTCCACAGGCGCGTTGCTGCTGTTGCAGCTCGAGACGCTGTCAAGCGCCGGTTCGGCACCGCTGCGCGATGATGCCGTGTTCCGCATCGGCACGCAGATGATCGCGATGCAGCGCACCTTTTCAGAAGCTGTGCCCATGATTGCCGATCCGGCGGCCGTTCCGGATGCCGTGGCGAAACTGCTGTCGCCGGAGGTGAAAGTCCGCATGCGCGCGCCGGTTTCGCGGCAAGCGGCAGGTGCAGCGATCCGCGATTCCGGCAGCACCTCATGCCTTGTCTTCGCCGATGCAGACGGCAACGCGCTCTCGCTGGTGCAGAGCATTTTCAACGTGTTCGGCGCCATGCTGCTAGATCCCGCGACCGGGATTCTGTTCAACAACCGCATGCATGGATTCAGCCACGATCCGGCCAGCGCCAATGTCGTCGCACCCGGAAAGCGTCCTGCCCACACACTTTGCCCCGTGCTGGTCGAACGCGATGGCGCACTGTGCTATGCGATGGCCACGCCGGGCGGGTTGTCGCAGACACTGACGAATGCGCAGGTGCTGTCGCATCTCGTCGATTGCGGCTTCGACGTGCAGCAGGCGGTGGAGTTTCCGCGGTGGTGCAACAGCAAAAGCGGCCAGTTCCTGATCGAGCGCGGCTTTCCGACTGGTTTTACCGAGTCATTGTTGCGCGACATGGGGCAACGCGCGCTGGTTCGCGACGACGGCTATTCCTACGGCTCTGCGAAAGTGGTGGAATTCAGCACGCACGGCACGCTGGCCGGCGGCGCCGATTTCCGCCGCGAGGCATTCGCCCTCGGCATTTAACGGGAGGAATCATTCAATGAAACGCTGTCTGATTGCATGCCTGTTGCTGATCATGTGCCCCGCTGCGGCACAGCAAAACGTGCCGCAGATTGCGTTCACTTCGGTGCCGGATTTTCTCAAGCTGCCGCCTGGCATGAATTTCGGCGAGGTGCCGGGCGTCGCGGTGAATTCCAAAGGCGACATTTTTGTTTTCACCCGCTCCAACAGCGCCAATGGTCCGGCCTATGCGCCGGCCGCGGCGCAGCTGCTCGAATTCGCTCCCGATGGCCGGCTGATCGGCGAAATCGGCAAGGGACTTTATGGCTGGGCGGAGGCGCACAGCGTCCGCATCGACAGGAATGACAATATCTGGGCCATCGACAAAGGCTCCGACATGATCATCAAATTCAATCCTGCCGGCCGCGTGCAATGGGTGTTCGGCCGCCGCAAGGAAGCCGCCGATGACGATACGAAACCATGGGAGCACGTCAATCCGCCGCTTCCCGCGGTCGACGGCCTCTTTCGTCAGCCCACGGATGTTGCCTGGGATTCGAAGGGCAACATCTACATCACCGACGGTTACATCAATTCGCGGGTGGCGAAATACAGTGCCCGGGGCGACTGGGTAAAATCGTGGGGCAGCAAAGGAACTGCGCCGGGTCAGTTCAATCTTCCGCATGCGATTGCGATCGACAAGGACGACAATATTTATGTTGGTGACCGCTCCAACCGACGGATTCAGGTGTTCGACACCGACGGAAATTTCAAACGGATGTTCACCATCGACGTGCCGTCCGATCCAACCAGCCGCGCAGTCAATGGCGAAACCCCGGCCGGTGCAAAGCTCGCCCAGGTCACCGGCGCACCCAACTCGCTATGCATCACCGCCCCGCCCAATCAGGTGCTGTTTGTCGGCGAGACGACCTATCCCGGCCGCATTTTCAAGGTCGCGCTGGATGGCAAAGTGCTCGGCGTCATCGGCCGTTCGGGGCGCAATATCGGTGAGTTCTCCGGCGCTCACGCGCTCGCCTGCCCGTCGGAGCATGAAATCTATGCCGCCGAAACCTCCAACTGGCGCGTCCAAAAACTCTTGCTGAAATAAGCGCGCTGCGGGCCGGACGTTGCGCCGGCAGTTACCTCCATGGCAGCCGCCTCTCATGCGAGGGGTCGCGCTCTTAAGAGCCGCGACAGGCCGGGCCGCCGAGGCCTTCACCCGTTCGGAACGCCGCAGCGCTGGCGAATTTTACGCCAGCGTCTGCGCAAATCAACCGGCTACTATCCCAGCGGCTTCGGGCGCTCGTTCAGCTCGATCAGCGTGCCCCATGGATCGGACACGAAGCAGATTCCCGTCCCATTGGCATTCTTGTTGTACGGACGTTCGATCTTCACGCCCTGCGCCTGAAGATTGCTGCAAAAGCTCTGGAGATTCGTCACGTCAAATCCGATGTGATCCAGCACATGCCCTTTGGTGCTGACCGTCGGCATGTCGGTCTTGGTGAAGGACAGATTGGCGCCCGGAATATCGGCGGCGACATTCGTACCGCGCATTCCCGGCCTGGCGCCGAAGAATTTCGCATACCAGGCCTGAATTTTCGGAATCTGGTCCTGCGGCACATAGAAATGGATGTGATGATGTTTGATCGGGATGGTCTGCGTCTTGTCTTCCAGAATCTCGATCCGCAATCCGTCAGGCGTGGTGACAAAGGCCTGATCCTTGCGGCCATTTCCACCCGGTTCCACCGGAACGCCGGCCGCTTTCCACTTCGCCATCGCCGCCTGCACATTCGGTACGAGGAATCCAACGTGGTTGACCACGGTTCCGACCGTTCCGCCGGTCTCCGGCGCGGCACCTGGTCCCATATTCAGGAACACGAACACGCCGGGGAATTCCACGATCTGGAAGTTGCCGTTGGTGATCGCCTTGCCGCCCATGGCAACCAGGATCTTCTTGTTCGCCTCGATGTCGCGCGAATTCAGATGCCAATGGCCCATGGTGACGCCCATTTCGTTGGGCGGATAGGCCTGCGCGAAAGCTGTTTGTGGAGTTGTGCCGGCGGCGAAGGCAAACATCAAAAACAGCGCCGCAATCAATCTTGTCATGCTGGTCCTCCCTGCAGCGGCACACCCTCCGCCGCGCTCCGGGTAGTCTAATCCGACTAGACACCGCTCCGCTATAGCGCCCCGCCCTCGCGGGTGAGGTCACGTTCGGCGAAAAAAAACGGGTCTCCGCGTTGCCGGGGAGACCCGTGATCAGTCAGACAATCTGCGCCTTATCCCAGCGCTACGTAGACGGAAGAGTCGCCGCGCCGCACCTGCAGCAGGGATGGTTTATTTGGGTTTTCAGCCTGCACGACCTGTGAGAGCTGCTGCGGTGACGTTACCGGCTTGTTGTCCACGCTGGTGATGATGTCGCCCGCCTGCACTCCGGCCTGGTCGGCATCGCTGCCATTATCGACATTCGCAACATAGAGCCCGGCCACTTTGCCGTAGTTCTTGTTGTCCTGCGGGATCGGCGACAGCGTCAGGCCCATCATGCGCTGCATCGGTGCTTCCGGGACCGCCGGCTTGGTCGCGGGCAGCGCCGCGGTCTTCACCTGGCCCTCGGGCTGGCGCAGCGTCGCGTCAATGGTCAACTTCTGGCCATTGCGCATGATGTTCATGGCGATTTTCGTTCCCGGCGGCTTGGTGCCGATTTCCATGCGCAATTGCCCGCTGGTGGAGATCGGCTGACCGTCAAGGCCGATCACGACATCGCCCACTTTCAGGCCTGCCGCATCGGCCGCGGTGCCGGATTTCACATCCGAAATCACGGCTCCGCCGATGACCCCGTTGACGCTCATGGCAGTCGCGAGCGACGGCGTCAAATCCTGCAACACCACGCCCAATTCACCGCGCGAAACCGATCCATGCGCAATCAATTGTTTGGCCACCGCGTCGGCCATGTCGATCGGAATGGCAAATCCGACACCGACATTGCCGTTGCTGTGCGTGAGAATGGCGGTGTTGATGCCGATCAGCTTGCCATTCATGTCGAGCAGCGCACCACCGGAATTGCCCGGATTGATCGAGGCATCGGTCTGGATGAAATCTTCATAGCCCTCGATGCCGAGATTATTGCGGCCGAGCGCACTGACGATGCCGAAGGTTGCCGCCTGGCCGACCCCGAACGGATCGCCGATCGCGACCACATAATCGCCAACCGCGAGACGCTTGGATTGTCCGATCGGCAACTGGGTCAGATTGTTGGACGCGACTTTCAGGACCGCGACATCAGTCTTCTCGTCGCCTGCAACCAGGGTCGCCGGCAATTCACGTCCGTCGCTCAGCGTCACCCGGATTTTGTTGGCATCCGAAATCACGTGATAATTGGTCAGGATGTAACCACGCGCGGCGTCGTAGACGACGCCCGACCCGACCGCATGGACGTGCTCGGTCTGCGGCTTGGGATTGGTCGGCAGATTGAAGAAGCGGCGGAAGAACGGATCCTTGTACAGCGGATTGCCCGAAGAACTACTACCGCCGGCCGCCCCACCGCCGGCGTCGTTGACCTCGACGGTGCCGTCTACCGATATGTTCACGACGCCCGGTTCGGCCCGTTTGATCATCGGGGCCAATGTCGGCATCGCGGCATTGCGGCCATTGTCCGGGGCGACACTGGTTGTGTTCGCCACCTGCGCTCCGTTGTTGTCTGGCGCGGCCGGAGCCGTATTGGAAGACGTCTGGGTAGAAGTTGGGTTGGCGTTTTGATTGCACGCTGCCAGCGCGCACAACAAGGGGAGAGCCAGATAACCCGCAGCGCGCATACTGTTCATCCTCGTCGCTGGTTGTTGAATGCGGAGCCCGTCCGCATCACTCTTTCGAGGTGTAAACACGCTTCGGAACTGCACGTTCCGGGTACGCAAGCGAACGAAGAAATTCGATGTGAAGCCTGAATTCTCGCCGGGCGTTGGCCGAATCTTCGCTCTGTGCGTTGCGCGGGCTTCTACCCCGTGGAGCGCCCTAAACGCTCATCGGGCGGCGCTATTTCCGTCACCAGATCGCGTATCACGCGCTTGTTCGGCAAAGGCTCCACGATCATTTCGCGGGGCTCCAGCCGCGCCGTGCAGGCATAAACCGTCTTATTGTCGAGGCGGAGCATGCACTCCTTGCAGGCATTGGCATTGATGCAGGAATAGCGGAACGCCAGCGTCGCATCCTGTTCGTCGCGGATGCGGCACAGCCCGTCGAGCACGGATTCGCCGGGCTCAAACCGTAGCTCATAATGTTGCCGGACAGGCTCTTTCCCGGGCCCGCCGCGCGTCACGATCAGTGTGGCAGCCAGGCTCATGGCGCCCGCACATCTACCGCCGCCGGGGCGGCCCCAATTCGTCCGTGCCGCCAGGTCTGCGCATGGCTTGCTTCGCACGTGGCATCTGTTGCCGGAAAGTCTTCGCGCTGATGTGCGCCGCGGCTTTCCCGGCGCGCCAGTGCCGCCGCCGCAACACATTCCGCGACCAGAAGCATATTGCGCAAATCGAACCAATCCCGGCGCGCTGCAGCAAAACCCGCCGCGGGCGGCGGGCGCTCCGGATGCTCCGAGCGCAGGCGCGTGATCTCAAGAATGGCGGTGCGCAATCCGTCCTCATCGCGCAGCGGCCCGGCATATTGCTGCATGGCATCCTGTAATTCCCGGATGGCGCCGGCCGAAAGCGCCGCCGCCGCATCATCCGACTGCAGCAGTTCGATCGCCGCTGCCGCGGCGCTGCTGCGGAACGCAGATGCCGCGGTCTTTCGCGCCAGCGCGGCCGCCGAAATGCCCGCCCGGCGGCCGAACACCAGCGCTTCGGGAATGGCATTGCCCGACAGCCGGTTCGCGCCATTGGCGCCCCCCACCGCTTCGCCCGCCGCGAACAGGCCGGGTACGGAGCTGTGCATGTCCGCAGCCACCCGGATGCCGCCCATGTGGTAATGCGCAATCGGCGACACTTCGACCGCAGACTTCGTCAGGTCGATGCCATTGGCGAGAAGACGGTCGATGACCGGCCCGAAAGCCTGCCGCAGGTCCTTTTCCGGAACATGGCGGAACGACAGATACACCCCGCCCGCAGGCGAACCGCGCCCGGCTGCAACCTCTTTCAGAATCCCGTATGTCGCGACATCGCGCGGCACGCGATAGCGGCCGGTTTCTTGCGAATCGTAATCGGCGAGCAATTCGTGTCCCTCGCTGTTCAGCAATCTTCCGCCCAGTTTGTAGCGGAACGGGTCCCACATGATCGGGTCCATGCCCACCAGCCGCGGCGCGAGATGACCGATCGGAAAGAATTGCACGAATTCCATATCGATGAGTTCGGCGCCCGCACGCAACGCCAGTGCATATCCGTCGCCACCCATATTGGCCGAGGCGCTGTTGCGCCGGTACAGCCGCGTCAGTCCACCGGCCGCGATGATCACCGCCTTCGCGGCAATGGTCAGCGCTTCGCCGCTGTCCAGCGCAAATCCGGCCGCGCCGCAAGCCACACCGTCATGCCGCAGGATGTCGGTAATGACCACATCGCCGATGCGGCGGACGCTCGCGCGCCGTTGCACTTGCGCCCGCAGCGTGCGCGATACCGCAGGACCGGTATTGAGATAATCGACATAGACGCAGCGCGGCCGGTCATGCCCGGGCGCTTCCGTCTGGCGCATGCGCCCATCGCCATGGCGCGCCCAGCCGACATGCCAGTCATCCATTTGCCGGATCGCAGCCGGCGCTTCCTCACACAAGAGCGCCGCCAATTTTTCGTCGCACAACCCGCGCCCGGCTTTCAGCGTGTCGCTGAGGTGATGCTCCGGGGTGTCGGGCACTTCTTCGCCCACGGCCGCCGCCACCGTCATCTGCGCCATCACCGTCGCACCGCCGCGGCCGATCAGGCTGCGATCGATCAGGATGACGGCCGCACCGAGATCATGCGCTGCAATCGCGGCCGACATTCCGGCCGCCCCCGCGCCAATCACCAGCACATCCGCCTCAAGATGAATGGGGCGATTCAAAATTGCACTCTGCGTTGCATCCGCTCAGCCGTTTTCCTCCCCCGCCTGCGGGGGAGGTGGCCGCCGCCACACTTGCGTGGCGGCGGACGAAGGGGGGAATTTCCACAGGCATCAACGCTGCTACTTATCTTTCTTCAGCACCAGCGAATCATATTCGCGGCTGTCCACGATCGCCTCGACAATGACCGGCCCATCCGCGGCAAACGCGGCATCCAGGTGCTTGCGGAACGACGCCGCATCACTGGCCACGCGCACCGGCGCGCCGAAGATATTGTCGCCGCCAATCGTCCCGCGTTCACGCACCGGCGTCCCGTAAACCGGATTGCCCTTGCGCTCCTGTTTGATCCGGATCAGGGCAAGATCATTGTCGGTCAGCAGCACGATCACGACATTCAGTTTGCAGCGAATGGCGGTGGCGATTTCGCCCGCAGTCATCAGGAACCCGCCATCGCCGGCAACGGTGCAGACCGGCTTATCGCGATGCACGAGTTTTGCCGCAATCGCCGATGGAATGCCGAACCCCATGGTCGACCAGCCATTGGTCATGATCTGCAATCCCGGCGCCGGCGTCCGCCATGCCTGGCCGATCAGATGCGTATGCGCGCCGACATCGCAGGTCATGATTCCGTCCGGCGGCAGCACGTCGCGCAAGATCGAAAGAACTGCCCTCGGGCCAAAACTGCCGGGCGGCGGCGCGAGCCGGGCGAAGATTTCATTTCGCCGCTCGCCCAATGTGCGAAAATCCCAGGCGGCGTCTTTCGCCGTTAGCTCAACCAGTTTTTCGACTGAATTCGCAATCGCGCCGGTGACATTGACCACGTCGGGATAAACTGCCGGATCGATATCCGCCGCAACCGTGTCGATATTCACCAGCGGCACGCGTGGCATCCAGGATTCGAAATTGAACTCCACCGGGTCATAGCCGATAGCCACGACAGAATCGGCCATCTGATGCGTCTGCCCGACAATGTCGCTCAGCGCATGAAACACCACTCCGGCATAGCAGCGATGATCTTCCGCCAGCATGCCCTTGGCCATCGGCGTCAACACCACCGGCAGGTTGTGCTTTTCCGCGAGCGCGCGGATGCGGTCACGCAGGCCGGCGCGAACGGCGCCTAAACCGACGGCCAGAACGGGGCGCCGGGCTTTCTCGAACAGCCCAATAGCGCGTGTCACAGACGCGGGATCGGCGTGCCGCGGCAATTCCGCGCCGGTGAAGCGAACGGTTTCGGGGCCCGCAGTCTGCGCCGACATACCGACCGGCAGTCCGACATGCACGGGACCTGGTTGTTCGGCGAGCGCCAGCCGCGCGGCATCGAATAACATCGCGCGCGGGGCCTCAGGCGTCAGACGCGTCGTGTGTTTGGTGATCGGCCGGAACAGCGCCTGATGGTCGATTCCCATCTGGCTCACCCGCCCGCGCATGGCGGCCGGCATTTCGTCGGTCAGCGCAATCAGCGGCGAACGGTCGAGCAGCGCGCCGCCGACTCCGGTGGCGAGGTTGGTCGCGCCGGGGCCAAATGTGCCGAAACACACGCCGGGTGCTCCGGTCTGCCGGCCGCAAATATCGGCCATCATGCCCGCGCCGCCCTCATGGGTCGTCAGCACGAATTCGATATCCGCCGTTGCGCGCAGGGCCTCCATGTAATCGACCCAGCCGCCGCTCGGCACGCCAAAGACATGCCGCACCCCGATCTCGCGCAGCGCGCTCGCGACGGCAAAGGCTACAGTCTGTTTTCCCGGCAACTCAGAACTCGTGTAAGATGGTGGCCCAGAATGGCAGCCGGAGGAGGGGAAATCCATGGTCCGGAAGCACAGATTGCTGTTTGCCTGTCTCGCGATCATTGGCGGAGGTCTCGCCTGGCACCCGCTTGCCGCGCAGCAAACCGGGCGGTTTTTGGCGCCCGCCAATCAGACCGTAGCCATTCGCGCCGGTCGCATGTTCGACGCGAAAACCGGCACAATGGTCAACAACCAGATCATTATTGTGCGCGGTGACCGCATTATCGATGTCGGGCCCAATGCCGCCATTCCGGCCGGCGCGCGCGTGATCGATCTCAGCGCGGCAACGGTCATGCCGGGCATGATCGACGCGCATGTGCATGTCAACACCGGCGGCGAAACGCCGGCGCAGCGCGCGATCATTGCGCTCGCCAATGCGCAGACCGACCTCGATGCCGGCTTCACCACCATTGCCGATATGGATTCGCGCGGCGGCTTCAATACCGTTGATCTGCGCGAGGCGATCAATTCCGGCCTCGTCATGGGACCGCGCATGCAGGTGGTCGGCGAGTCGCTTAATCCGCGCGCCGGCAATTTTTATCCCGACACCCAAACGGTGCGCTTTTATACCGGCCGCACCGAAGGCAAGGACCTCAACGGACCATGGGCCGCGCGTGCCGCAGTGCGCGAGGCCAAACTTCATGGCGTCGACTGGGTGAAGATCTACACCACCCAGGACTTCGAAGGGCCAATCCATATGTGGAAGCCCGATGCCACACTGGTGAACAGCCCGTCGCTGACATCGGAAGAAGTCGAGGCCGTGGTCGATGAAGCCCATCGCCTCGGCATCAGGGTCGCGTGTCACACCTATGGTGGCGAAGGCATGCGAAGCTGCCTGAATGCGGGCGTCGATGCACCGAACCATCTCCTGGAGCTTGATGACGCCGGCGTGCGCGTTCTGCTGCAGAAGAAGCTGCCCTTTGTCGTCACGCTCGATGATCTGATCTCGCTCGAAAAGGGCGATCTGGAAGCGACGGGCGGCCGCAATTCGCGCATGAAGCTCGCCGAACAGGCATTCCGCCGCGCGCATGCCGCGGGCGTGCCCATCGTGTTCGGCAGCGGCGCCACTTCGGCGGCGATCCCTCATGGCAAGCAGGCCAATCAGTTCGATTATTATGTCCGATGGGGAATGACGCCGGCGCAGGCGCTGCAAAGCTCCTACATCAATGCCGCGCATATGCTGAACTACAACTGGGACACGCTGATCGGCACCATCGAGAAGGGCAAATATGCCGACATCATCGCAGTTTCCGGCAACCCGCTCGCCGACATAAATGAGATGGAGAGGGTCGGCTTCGTGATGAAGGGCGGTATGGTCGTGAAGAACGCCCTCACCCCCACCACCCAGCAAGCCCTCGGCGATGCACGGCGCTGAAACAACACTTGTCATTCCCGGCGAGGATCGCGAAGCGATCCGAGGGAAGGGAACCCATTCGCGCCGCGTCTGCGGCGCGAATAGGTCCTTTTTGCACGCAGAACGTCAATTTAGTTTTGAATAGCCAAAACGCTCTGAGGTGATCTGATGCGAGCTTTGGTTCGCCTTGCGTTGTTACTGACAGCGATATCCGTACCCGCCTCCGCGCAAAACGCCATCCCCGATTTCACTCCCGATCCGACCGTCGGCTGGTTTCCTGACCGTCCGACCGGCGACGACTGGCTTCCACCGCCAAGTGGTCCGGGCCCCGTGATGTCCGATCCCAAACATCCCTATATTCCAAACGGTGCGGGCCAGCCGACCGATCACGTCGCCGATCTCAGCAATCCGATCCTGCAGCCCTGGCTGCTTCCTTCGATGAAAAAGGCCAATGATCAGGTGTTGGCCGGCAAGGTGCCGTTTCAGCCGCGCGAGCGCTGTTGGCCGGGTGGCGTGCCGGAATTCGACGTGCTGCATCGCTTTGCGCCGCTCTATGTTGTGCAGAGTCCCAAAGAGGTATTGCTGATCCAGCGTGGCGATCCGTGGATCAGGCGCGTTTTTCTCAACGTGCCTCATTCCCGGAATCTGAAACCGTCATGGCACGGAGAATCCATCGGCCATTACGAAGGCGATGAGCTCGTCGTCGACACGATCGGCATGAACGACAAAACCTTCGTCGACAATTACCGCACGCCGCACACCGAAAAACTCCATGTCGTCGAACATTGGAAGCTGGTCGATGGCGGCCATACGCTCCAGGTCGCGGTCACGGTGGACGATCCCGGTGCCTTCACCACGCAATGGAAAGCGATCCAGCGCTTCATGCGCTTCGACGAGGGCGGGATGCCGGAGACCATCTGCGCCGAAAACAATCTCGCTTATTTCGGCTTCGATGTGGTACCCATCCCCCAGTCGTCCAAACCGGACTTCTGAACCTCCGGGCGGACGCAGCACCGGGTTTCCTCCCCCGTTTACGGGTGGAGGGCGAGCAGAAATCGCCAGAGGCGATTTCCGCCCGATGGTGGCATCCGTCGCCCATGGCGGCGCGGATGACGAAGGGGGGAATTCGGCCACCCTTGTTACCGTCCCCTTGAGGGAGGGTCGAAATCGCGTGGCGATTTCGGGGTGGGGACGAGCGAAGCGAGCGCACTGAGGGGTACGTAACGCATGAAACTGTCACTCACCGCCGCCCTTCTTCTCTCCGCGTTCTCCTTCACCTCCGCTTCCGCGCAACACCCCGCCATCCCCAATTTCATGCCCGAACCGGGCGTCGGCTGGATCGCCGGCGTGCCCAATGGCGTGTCTCCCACGGGCCAGGACTATCTCCAGCCCGAAAGCGGCCCTGGCCCCGTCACCTTCGACAAGGCGCATCCCTATATCGATGATGCCGCCGCGCGCAGGGACAACAAACAGCCGACTTATCGTGTCGCGGATTTAAGCAATCCCATCCTGTTGCCGTGGACGCGTGACGCCCTGCGCAAGGTCAATGAGATCGCGCTATCCGGCAAGGCGATGATGACGCCCAAGGAACGCTGCTGGCCGATCGGCGTGCCGGGTTGGGTGCTCTATCCCGTGCGCCCGGTCTATTTTCTGCAGTTCCCGAAAGAAGTCGTGATGGTCTGGACCGAAGACAATATGGTCCGCCACATCTATCTCGACGTCCCGCATTCGGCCCATCCGAAGCCGTCCTGGTTCGGCGAATCGGTCGGACATTACGAAGGCGATGAGCTGGTGATCGACACCATCGGCCTCAACGACAAGACCTTCGTCGACAGCTACCGGACTCCGCATACGGATAAACTGCACGTCATCGAGCGCTACCGCGTCGCCGATGGCGGCAAGTCGCTGGACGTCAATGTCCATGTCGAAGACCCCGGCGCCTTCACGATGCCGTGGAACGCGCGCCAGTCCTACCGGCGTGAAACCACACCGCGCTGGGATGAACAGGTCTGCGCCGAGAACAACGCCTCCTGGTTCGGCCTCGACGTCGGCCCCATCCCCACCGCCACCAAACCAGATTTTTAACACCCCTGTCATCCCCGGCGCGCCGTAAGGCGCGGGAAGGGGACCCATCCGCGCTGCGTCCGCAGCGCGAAAAAATGTTGTTGCCGCGCCCGCGCGTAGCACGCCACGCGCGCACTGCCGCGCCGGGTGAGGGGTGAGTCACCGCTTTCAGATCGGTGGCTTGAATCGCTGTACAAGTGAATCGATATCAGCAGACGAGAGCTTGCCACATATTTCCAGCGTGCGAGCGGGAGTTGCCCCCATAAGTACCGGCGCGGAGACTTGCCGCCCGTCTATAATGATGGCGAATTGCTCTGCTTGATGACCAAGGGCGAATTGGAAGAAGTGCTGGCCGCCGTCCGGGGACAGAGTGACCGTCAGGCAATCCTGGCCAATTCGGTTATTCCTGACATGGCGCCCTGCCACAAAATCTGTACCTCCGACGGCGTGGGTGTCCACTGTCAAGGGTTCGCTTTCGGGGTTGCTGCTACATTCCACGACGGGATGAATCTCGATGACCGGCCGGCCGCTTGCAGCCAAATGGGAGAGGCAACGAAGAAAACCAGGCAAATCTCAGGTGGTATACGGATCATTATTGGACGAAACATCAGAAGACCATCATCACCGGGGCATTCACCGCGTGAAATTCGACAGTGACACCCTTGGGCCGTGAAAGATAGAATCCAGATGTCACGAAACCTTTCCAGCGTAGCAGCGCGTCGGGTCCATAGCGTGACTGAAGCTCAGTCTCGATTTTGCTCTTGACGTCGAGACTCTGAGCGCAACCATCGGAATTGTCGAAATCGACACTTGCCAGGTGATCCGCCGCAAACCACAGCATCAATTCGAAGCGACAGCCCGCATATTTATAATCGTCAACGAACAGCCTGCTCTGATTCGCGGCCAGATAGCCAAATCGCGGCGGAACGGCACCGAGCGTCGGCAGGAATGCTTTCACCTCATTTGAAGTCATGCCCCAGCGCCAGCCAGTCGAGACCAAAAGCCAATTGTTCCGATGGTGCAGGATTTTTCAGCGACGGATCGGCCAACCAAAGCGGATCAAACACTATGCGGAGCGTCACATTGAGCACACGTTCAACATCGATCGGCATTCCATTATTGATCGCGGGTGAGAATTTTAGCTCCGTCTGTGCCAACCGGAGCGTTGCGTTGTTCAGGTACTGATTTCGGAAAGGCGATACCACCTGGACATCCGCCATGGTGCCATCAGAAAGAATGCGTGCTTTCAGGGCCATCGTTCCTTGCTCCAGCAGTCGCAGCGCCAGAGCCGGAATCTCACAACTTTGGTCCGGTTTGAGAGCTATCACGGGATCGGTGGTGCGAGCGTCGCTTTGTCCTGGTGGGATCGCGAAAGTGACTTCGCCGTGCATGTTTCCGTCGGCAGCGCCGATGCACCGTGCTGCACCGGCCGGCAAATCGCCAACTGTATCGGGAGCAGCGTGAGCGCTTCCCAAAAGAAACAGCATGCATACAGAGAGGATACAAAACGCAGCGCGCATGAATCCACCTGCTCGCTGAAACGCGACAAAACAATATCATAGTTTTTGTCGGCACGGGTGCTATCGCGATTTGCGCGCTTTGCCGCCGGCTTTCAAATCGGCACTCAGTCTCTTCGGCGCCACCGCGCTGTAGCTTTCCCTAATCCAGTGCTCCAGCACATCCAGCGGCGGCGAATTCCGCGTACCGTAGCCAGATGAAACCCAACCGCTCTTTCCCAAACCATACGCTGCCGGTTTTGTGCCAGGATATTCCAGCGCGAACTCGAACGATCGTGGCAGCTTCACCGTCAGTCCATCCGCACCGAGAAAGACGAAGATCTTTCCTCGCACCTTGATGGCTGTCTCGCCCCACGGATGATCTTCGTGCGATTCCGGAAACGACAGCGCAAACTTCCGTAGTCTCTCGAACGCCGTCAGTTTCTTGTTGTTCGCCACGTCACATGCCTCATGCGCCTGCATCCCCTCTGTGTCATGGCAGGGCTTGACCTGCCACCCAGCGGGCGCGCGTCTGCGCGCCACCAGATTTCTTGCGCCCTCCGACGCGGGCGCACTGGGTGGGCGGCTCAAGGCTGCTCAAGGCCGCCCATGACAAGTGGGGGAGCTACTGCGTCTTCCTTGCCCGGAACGCCGCAATCTCATCGGCCGACAACCGGAACCACTCGCCGTGCACGCGTTTATCGGCAAACCGCCGGTGCCAGTAACGCTCCACACCATATGGATCATCGGTCTGGATCATATGGATCACCACCGCTTCGGCAGGCACTCCGCTCGCCACTCGTCGGGTCCGCTGTTCCGGTTTGCGGCTGCATCCAATTTTGAACAATGGTCCCGCCCGCATCAGATACACCGCGCCGGTCCAGCGCGGCAGCTCGGGTTCTTCGTCGCTCACATCTGCCAGCAGCGCCGCGACATCGGCCCATTCCGGGCGGTCCCGGACCCAGAATTTCAGGCGGCGTAGCATCCCGCGCTTCCCGCCAAAATGGTTGATATAGGTCTTCTGGATCGGTAGTCGCGCCGATTTGCGGTAGTTGCGCAGCTCCGCAGTCGTCGGGATGTAACCGAATTTGCGGATCGCCACGGCAAGATCAAAGTGCAACCGCCCGTCGTCCAGCCGGGAATTCTTCACATTAGGCACCAGTCCCGCTTCGCGGACAGCGTCGCTCCAGCGCAGCCAGATTTCGCCTTTCCAGTAAGAATGCGACAGATGCGTGATGCGGTTGAACGTCTCCGAACCCGGCACCCGCCCGCCGTCTTCCGCCGTCAGCCGGCGGATTTCCGACAGTACGAACTCCCGCATCCTCGCTTCCGGTGCCGCTTTTCCTTCCATTCATCTCCTCCGGTTCTTGCCTGCCGTTAATAGGACAATTCCTATTCAAATGTCAAGTGTCGTGGTTGCGCGCCGGGCACACAGGCACTCCGCGTCTGCGGCTTCCTCCTGCTGGAGAATGAGAAGGGCGATAAACTGAGCTTTGTCAGACGCGTGCTGGATGTCGGATCCGACCGGTTCGCCATCGTCTCCGAGGCCCAGGAACACGCCTTTCTGTATTTCGATTGTCCGGCATGTCCCTTCAAACCACAGCGGGAGATTACGGCTCACACCGGCTTCGGTCCGTTACGGCACTGCGAACACGTAGAGCGTCCAGCCGGCTGGTTCGTGACACCGTGATAACCTCCCCACAAGTGGGAGGTTATCCCCTTTGTCTGCAGACCTTACGGCAGTGCGAAGACGTAGAGCGTCCAGCCGGCGGGAATCGCGACATACTGTTTGCCTTCCACGCCGAACGACATCGGATTGGCGTGGATCGGCCCGCCCAGTTGCATGTCCCACAGCGGTTTGCCGTTCATCGCATCGAGCGCGAAAAAATTGCCTTCTTCCGTGCCGCCGAATACCAGCCCGCCCGCAGTCGACATCACCCCGTCCATGCCGGGCTCGAGCAGCTTGAATTCCCAGCGCAGCTTGCCGGTCGTCCCGTCCAAAGCGCGGATCGCCGCATAGGCATTGTCGCCATCAACCGCAGTGCCGCCACCCGCCGTGTAAGGCAGGCCCGCGGTATATTGCGCCTGGCCCTTGTAATAGATCGAGCTCATCTCGCGGGTGAACTGATAGAAAAGCTTCGTCTGCGGACTATAGGATGGGCTGTACCAGTTCGCCGACCCCTGCAGATTGGGCCAGACTTCCTTGCCGTCGATCGTCGGCTCATTGCCGGCTTTCAGGAGCGGCCGGCCTTTGGCATCCAGACCCGTGGCCCAGGTTTGTTTCGCGTAAGGCTGACCGGTGATGAATTCGCCGGTCTCCCGGTCAATCACGTAATAAAACGCGTTGCGGTTGGCGACCGCCAGCAGCTTGCGCGGCTTGCCATTGATAGTGTCGTCGAACAGCACGGGAATCTGATTGGAATCCCAGTCATGCACGTCATGCGGCGTGAACTGGAAATGCCATTTGATGCGTCCGGTATTCGGGTCGAGCGCCAGCACCGAACACGAATAAAGATTATCGCCCGGCCGCACATCGCCGTCATAATCCGGCCCCGGATTGCCGGTCATCCAGTACAGCGTGTTGAGTGTGGGATCATATGAGCCGGTCAGCCAGCTCGAACTGCCGCCGATATTGGCGCTGTCCTTGCCCCAGCTCTCGCGCCCCGCTTCGCCCGGACCCGGAATGGTGTAAGTCCGCCACAGCTGTTTGCCGGTGTTCACGTCATAAGCGGCGATGAAGCCGCGGATTCCGGCTTCGGCGCCGGACACGCCGACAACCACTTTGCCGTCCAGCGCCAGTGGCGCCAACGTCAGGTAATAGCCCTTGCGATTGTCATCGACCGCAACATCCCAGCGCACGACGCCCGATTTCGCATCCAGGGCCGCGAGATGTCCCGCAATCGATCCGGCAAAAACCATGTCGCCCAGAATCGCCACGCCGCGATTGACCGGAGGTGAACCGATGACAATGACATTGTCGGGAATCTGCGGCGTCCAGCGCCACAGCGGACGTCCGGTTTTTACGTCGAGTGCAGCGACCGTGCTCGGCGGCTCGGTGATATACATCACGCCATCCGCGACAATCGGCGTGGTTTCAAACACGCCCGGGCGCTTCAGCTGATACATCCATGCCGGGCGCAGCTGCGAGACGTTGTTGCGGTTGATCTGCGACAGCGGAGAATAGCGCTGCGAATTGTAATTGCCGGAATAGGTCAGCCAGTCCTCGGGCACATTGCCCGCCTGCACGATGCGGTTATATGGCACCTGCGCGACGGCAGCGCCCGCCGCCAATATCACAAGCGCCGCAGCTGTGGCAAAAATCCGGCGGCTCATTTCGCCCTCCCGAGGCTGTAGAGATACGCAACCAGATCGTCGGTATCACCGGCGGAAAGCCGGTCCTTGTAGGACGGCATCAGGCTCCGGCCGGCCTGCTTGTCGATATTGGTCACGTCCGATTTGCGGAACGAATAAAGCTTCCCCTGCGCGTCGCGCAGTTGAATGGTGAAGGAGTCCTCATTCACCCGGAGCCCGCGGACCTCGCTGCCATTCTTCTCGACCACACTGACCGGCAGATATTCAGTGAAACCGTTCTGCAGAATTCCCTGCACACCTTTGGATTTCAGCGTGCCCGGATTGAGCACGGCCTGGCGCAGCCACGCGGGCGACCGGCGCTGACCGACTTTGCTCAAGTCCGGACCAAAGGTTCCGCCGGCGCCATCGACGACATGGCACGAGGCGCAATCGAGCCGCTGATACAGCGCATGGCCTTTATCGCTGTTTCCAGCGACTGTCGCGGGCCGTCCGCCGCCGAGCGACCGGACATACGTCGCCAGCACTTCGACCTCTCCTTCGGTCATGCGGCGTACCCGCGGCATGCCGCGTTCGGGGATGCCATCGCGAATGATTTTGCGCAAAGCCGCATCGTCGGCGGCCAGCGCTTGATTCAGCGCCGGCGCCTCATCACCGACGCCGTTCGCGCCATGGCAGTCCTGGCATAATCCGTCGAACAGCCTCTTGCCGTCACCCGGCGGCGTGAAAACCTGTGCCGCGGCCACGCCGGAGAGAAGCCAAATCACTGCTGCCGCACTAAAACTTGCCGAAAAAAAGCGCTTCATGCCGTCGATCCCCCGAAAAAAAACATGCATCTGCGCAGAATTCATAAACCGCATCTTAGCACTTTGGTGCCTTGAGCCACAGTTGCTGCCCTGCCGGATTTTGGCCATCGGCGGCCCGGGGCAGCCATCTGCCATTTCGCTGTCGCGGTCCATTTAAGACAATTTGTCCGGTTGCAGTAATCCTTTGGCGAGCATCGCGAATTAAAATCGCCGCGAAAGGGCGCGAATAAAACACCGGTTCCGTTTGAACGCGGAGTTGGATCGCGCAAGGGAGTTTCGCGGCGTGAGATTTACGAGGGCGCAGACGGTAAGATCTCAACCGCCGGCGGCGCATTCCGCCGCCACGGCAATTCCGCTCGGGCTCTCCGCCCTGGTCGCGCCGTATCGCGAACATGGCACGCTGTTATTCCGGATCGAACGCTTGCCGCGCAGGGCGCGCCTGACTCTCGGGCGCAACAATGGCAACAGCACCTGGACACTGAACGAGAATGAAATCGAGAACGCCCGATATGTTCCGCCGGCGGGGGCAGAGCACACAGCCGATCTTTCGCTCCGGGTCATTGCGATGCCGAGCGGGGATACGATTGCCCTCCTCACTGTCCCCGTCGCCCCGGTAACAAAACCGGAAGACGTCTCCGGCGCGATTCCGTTGCCGCCGCCGCAGAGCAATAAGAGCGATGCTGCGGCTTCGAATGAAGCAGGCCCGTCGGAAGAGGGGATTTCTGAACCTGTGGCCGGCAGCCATGGCTCGCGCGCGGGGCAGGCGACGCTGCTGACGAAAGGCGAGGAGCGCACGCAGGCGCTTGTTGCGGAAACCCTGGCGGCCCTCGACCGTCAAGCCGGAAACGCGCTCCAGAATGCGGAGGAGATTTGGAAAGAACCTGCGCAAGGCACGCGACAGGATGTGCAAACGGCCCTGGCGGATGCGGAGCGGCAGTGGAAAACCGCCGAAGCAGCCCGCCGCGCGGCCGAAGACCTGCAATGGCAGCAGCGACTCGATGCGGCTGTCGCACAGGCCCGCGCCGAAGCGGCAACCCATCTGCGCTCCGAAGATGGCGAAGTTCAGCGGCTTCGTCAGGAAATGGAGGGGGCGCGCAGCACTCTGGCCGCGCGTGAGGCCGAGCTGGCGGCGGCGCGCGAACAAGCCGAGCAGTTGCAAGCCGGTCTGGAACGGAATCTGGAGTCGGCTCTCCAGCAGGCCGGGGCGAAATGGAAAACCGCCGAAGCGGCCCGGCGCGCAGAGGCCGAAGCACAATGGCGGGAACAGACTGCGAAAGCTCTGACCGAGGCGCTGTCGAAGGCCGAGAAGGCGCACGAAGAGCAGACGCAATCGGATCTCGCGCGGCTCAATGGGGAATTGTCGGCCGCGCATTCCAGCCTCGCCGGAAGCAAGGCGGAATTGGCCGAGCTGCAATCGGAGTTCTCGCGCGCGCAAACAGATTGGCAGCACGAGAAAGACACCGCGCTGTCGGCTGCGGAAAAGCAGTGGCGGTCCGCCGAGGCCGTGCGCCTGACGGTCGCGAAGGCCGAGTGGCAGGCGGAAAGCAACAAGGCGTTGGCCGACGCACGGGCGGAGGTCGAAGCCATACGCGCAGAATACGCCGCAGGCGACACGCACCGGCTGCGCACGGCACTTGCGGAACGCGAAGAGGAACTGACGCAGCTGCGAGCCGCCTTGATCGAGGAACGGGGCCGCCTCCACAAGGAGTCTGCCGAACAGCTCCTCGAGGCAGAAAAAAATTGGAAACTCGACGAAATCTCACGCATGACCCAGGCCAAGGAGCAGTGGCAGGCGCAAACCGCAAAAGCGGTTGCAGAGGCGCGCACCAGCGCCAAACCTGCCCGGGAAGTGGCCGGCGACATTGAGCTGCGCCGGTTGCGCGCCGAATATACGGCTCTGCAGGCCACGCTTACCGCCCGCGAGTTGGAGCTGAAGCGGGCAAAGCAGGCGACCGGAGAGACGCAAGACATCGTCCTTAAAACGCAGCGGATCCGCTCCGCTGCCAGCGACGAGCGCGATCAGAAGAAGCGCGGTAGTTCCGGACGCGGCCTCTGGCTCGCTGTCGGCGTGCTCGCCGCTGCCGCCGGAGTAGCCCTCTTCCTCAATCCCAATTTGTTGGATGGCGTTTTGCAGTCTCCTCCCCAGGTTCAGCTTTCTGCCGCGCAGGCAACCCCCTCACCGCCGCCTGCGCCGCAGCCCGAGCAAAAACACGCGGTCCTCGCCCGCGGCGCAAACCTGCGCGACGCGCCTTCGGGAGACGCGCCCGTCATGCTCAGTCTGCCAAAGGGCACCGAAGTCGTTGCGCTCGAGCGGAAAGGGAATTGGACCCGCATTCAGGTCACCCCTGACGGAAAGTCTGCGGGCGCGCGGGAAGGCTGGGTTTTCACGTCATTCCTGAAGGATGCCGGCGCCTCTGACACGCCACAGTAATCTCTCGTGGTGTCCGGCGAGTCACGAACGCCGCCGGCGTCTGTGGCGAATGCCCGACTGGTGCTAAAATCCTCCTCCGCGGCAGCGCCGGAGAACGGGCATGATTCGACAGGATCTCGGCATCGTCATTTGCGTGGGCATTGTGGCATGCTGTGCCACTCCGTCGCGCGCCGGAGACATTCCCAATTTCACCGGGAATTGGCGCCATCAGTCGCTGCCCGGATTCGAACCGCTGGCTGCAGCTCCGACCTCGGTGACAAATCTGTCGCGCGAAGACGGCGTCAGCAATTACGACCAGCTCGTCGGCGATTATAAAAATCCCATTCTGAAACCCGCCGCCGCGCAGACCGTGAAGAGGTTTGGCGAAATGTCGAAGGCGGGCATCACTTACCCCAGTCCGGCCAATCAGTGCTGGCCCGAACCGGTGCCGTACATCTTCAAGACTTTCGGCATGGAGATGCTGCAGGAACCGGACCAGATCACCTTCATGTATGATGAAGGGCCGGACGTCCGGCACGTGCGGCTCAATCAATCACATCCCGCCAATGTCAAGCCGTCCTGGTACGGCGACTCAGTGGGCCATTACGAAGGAGATACGCTGGTCATCGACACCATCGCGACGAAAACCGACCGTCCTTATGCGATGATCGATCTCTATGGCACGCCTTACACCAGTGCATTGCATGTGGTCGAACGCTACCGATTGATTTCTTATGAAGAAGCGCAGGATGGATTGCGGCGTGACGCGAAGGAAAACAAGCGCATAGCGGGAGATCTCGACCCGAAATATCGCGGCAAGTTCCTGCAGGTTGAGTTCACGGTGGACGACCCTGGTGTATTCACCACTCCGTGGTCGGCGACCATTACGTACCGGCCGGGACGTGAACCGTTCAGCGAAGCGGTTTGCGCCGAAAACCAGCACGAATACTACAACAATGCAGATTCCAACGTCCCGCACTCCACCAAACCCGATTTTTGACTCTGTCTTCTCACCTCCCCCTTGCGGGGAGGTCGAAATTTGCGATGCAAATTTCGGGTGGGGGTGCGGATGATGACGGCCCCACTTGCGAGTTCCTTGAACTAAAAGTCCGCCGTCTTTGCCTCCGGGATGTGATAGTCGAGTAGATTGCGATTGTTCTCCGCGCAGGCGATCTCCAAATGATCCGCGGCGGCCCGGCGGTACTGCCGCATGCCCCACCACGGCTGATACCAGCTGTCGGGATCTTCGGCGGAAAACACCACTTCCATGCCCTTGCCGCCATCGGTCATGTGCCAGCGCTCGATCACATGCAGCTTTTCGCTGTGCGGCGTGCGGTAGACATCGGCAATCGTCTTGTCGTTCAGGCCGATTGTATCCACCACGAGCGTATCGCCTTCATAATGTCCGACCGATTCTCCGTAGTAAGACGGTTTCGGGTTCTTCGAATGCGGCACATTCATGTAGACCCGCCGGGCCTGCGAGTCGCTGTCGCGGATAATCCACACCACCTTCGGCGTCTGAATGAACCGGATCGGGTTGGGCCCGCCTTCGCTCATGAACATCGGCACGCCGGACGGCAGACAGCTGGATCCCGGCGTAAACGCGATTTTGCCCGCCAGCACTTCGTCGATGTCCTGCTTCATCCGCGCCTTTACCGCCGGTTTCAGGTTCGGATTGGTCAGATCGGCAATCCGGAAACTCGGCTGGTTGCCCGTGCCGTTGGGGACAAATGGGTGCGCGGGATCGCTCACCACCGGTGCAGGCGTGTGACCAGGCGCGGCTTCAAAGAACGGCCCGGCGCCGTTGAAGCCGACCCAGCCGGTCATGCTGTCCGGACCGAAATTGGGCGCTGCCGCTGATTCCTGCGGCAAAGCCGGCGCGGAGGCGATGACAAGGAACGCAACGGATGAAAGCAAACATGCCGTGACAGACTTCATGCAACTCCTCCCACCATAACCTGTCATCCCCGGCGCCGAGCAGCGGCGGGAAGGGGACCCATCCGCGCCGCGTCCGCGGCGCGAAGAAATACTTTTGGCCCGCCGACGCGTAAACCTACCCTCTCAATGCCAACGGTCCATTGCCTGATGGTGCATGGACTGCGCCGGCAGTTCAGCGAGTTCGATCCGGTTGGCGTAAACGTCGAGAACATTGTTCAGGATCGCCCTGGTCGGACTGCCGGTGTTGATCGCGCCGACATTGGCGCCGCGCGCTTTGAACATCGCGGTGGCCTGCTGCATGTTGTCGACATAGAGCCCGAAATGATTCAGCCCCGGTGGACGCTGCACGCTCGCGGGCAGAATCTCGATGAATGTGCCCTTGCTGATCTGCACATAAACCAGCTGAATCTTGCCTTCCTTGTCCTTCACCCGGAACGCCTCGGGAAAGCCCATGACCTTGGTGTAGTACTCAACCGCCTTCTCGACATCGGGCACCGCAATCGCAACGTGGTTCAGCCCGGCAATCCCGGTATTCGGGCTGGAATGTTCATTATCGGCAATCGCCGCGTGAACCGCGACGCCGCCCACCAACAGACCTGCAACAAACAGCGCCAATCCGCGCATCGCAATTCCTCCCTCTTGTGTGACCCCAAACATAGCACAGCGCGCCGCCATTCTGGAACTTCTGCGGGTGCCCGCAAGGCGCTATGATCACCCGGTCGAGGGCTGCTCCAGGAGGGCATAATGAAATTCGTTCCGCTATGCGTAAGTCTGTTCGCGCTGTGCGCGGCGTCAGCCGTCGCGCAGACCGATCAGGAATTGGTCAATGCCGGAAAGAATCCGGAAAACGTCACCATGCAAAGCATGGGTTTTGACCGCAAAAGCTACAGCCCGCTGAACCAGATCAACACGACGAATATCCAGCACCTCGTGCCGGTGTGGAACAGCAGCCTGATGAACGACCAGGGCGAACTGGCACAGCCCACCGTCTATAATGGCGTGATGTATGTCGTGAACGGCAACTGGACCTTCGCGATCGATATCGATACCGGCCGGCAGATCTGGCGCACGCCGGTCAAATTCGAAAAACCATTGAAGCGGTCGATCATCAACCGCGGCGCAGCCACGATCTATCACGGCAAAGTCTTCCGCGTGACGATCGACAACCACATTCTCGCGCTCGACATGAAGACGGGCAAGGAAGTCTGGAATCAGAAATATGCCGACATGAAAGACGGCTTCTACTCGACCGGCGGGCCGATCGTGGCCAATGGCGTGCTGATCTCCGGCGTCGCCGGCGGTGAATCGACCACGCGCGGATTCCTGATCGGCTGGGATCCCGATACCGGCAGGAAGCTGTGGACCCGCTACACGATACCGGCGCCGGGCGAACCCGG
>DASUHP010000027.1:0-2977 GCA_036273455.1 Micropepsaceae bacterium
TCAGTGGGACGGTGACCATGTTCGAGAGCCGCGAGATAGACAAACGGCTTGAACGCCGAGCCGGGCTGGCGTTTCGCCTCCACGGCCCGATCGAATTCGCTTTCGTCATACGACATGCCGCCGACCAGTGCGCGCACGGCACCGTCCTGGCTGACAGACACGAGGGCAGCTTCGGACGCCTTCAGTTTGCGCCCCTCGCGGTCAAGGGCGCTGGTCACGGCAGTTTCGGCACCGCGCTGGAGATCGAGATCGAGCGTCGTCTCGACAATCAATCGTTCCTTCGGCGACTGCACGAGTTTAGGCAATTGCGAGATGACGTAGTCGACAAAATATCCCGCGCCCGGCGTCCCGAAGCTGTGCGCAAATTTGGGTCGCATTTTTATCGCCTTCAGGCGCTGGACATGGTCGATGAAGTGCGACTCCTCCATCGCGGTGAGAACGATTGAGGATCGGGACAGGGCGGCCTGAGGCGATGTCTGCGGATTGTAGCGCGACGGCGCTTTGACAATGCCTGCGAGAACCGCGGCCTCCGGCAGCGTCAGCTTTTGCGCCGGCTTGTTGAAATAGCGCTCCGAGGCGGCCTCGATGCCGTAGACGCCGGCGCCGAAATAAACCCGATTAAGGTAGAAACTGAGAATCTGATCCTTGCTGTAGCGCGTCTCCAGAAGGACTGCGAGGATGGCCTCTTCGATTTTGCGCCGGAAGGTGCGATCCGGCGTCAAGAACAGGTTTTTCGCCAGTTGCTGCGTCAGCGTCGATCCGCCCTGGACATATTCGCCGTGTTCAGCATCAACGAAAGCCGCTCTGACGAGGCCGATCGGATCGATGCCGAAATGGCTGCGGAACCGCCGGTCCTCAACCGCGATGAAGGCATTGCCGACATATCCGGGAAGCTGTCCAACCGGGATCGACGCACCTTGCGTCAATCCCCGCCGCGCGATCATCCGTCCCTTGTCGTCAAGCACCGTGACGTCGTTGCCCGGCTCGTAGGCAGACACGGTTTCGGTGCTTGGCAGTTGCGAGATCCAGTAGGAAAAGATGCCGACGACGATCAGGACGGTCCACAGACCGCCGACGATCAGGGCGGCGCGCAAGCGGGTCCGGGATTTGGGCGCAGGTGAATCGAAGTGCGGGCCCGGCGGCACGGGACCGCGCTCGCCCGATTCAGGATGGTTGGTCAGGCCGGCCATCTACGCCATTTTTTCGAAGCTGCGCCGCAGCGTTTACGCGGTTTCCGTGGCAAGAAAACGGCACGGCACTGCAGCCAGGGTTACGCTTTGGACAGATGGCTCGCCGAAGTCAGGGATTTAGGCGATAACCGCCGCTTTCAGTGACCAGTAGTTGCGCGCGTGACGGATCTTTCTCGATCTTCTGGCGCAACCGGTAGATATGGGTTTCCAGCGTGTGCGTGGAAACCGCGGGATTATAACCCCAGACCTCGTGCAGCAGGACATCGCGGCTAACGGTCGAGCCGGCGCGCTGAAGGTATTTCAGGATATTGGTTTCCTTTTCGGTCAGCCGGATACGTTTCTGGCCTTCCACGAGCACCTTTGCCGAGGGCCGGAACGTGTAAGGACCGATTCGGTAGATCGCTTCTTCACTGGTGCCATGGCTGCGCAAATGCGCCTCAACCCGCGCCATCAGCACCGCGAAACGGAATGGCTTGGTGATGTAGTCGTTGGCGCCGGCCTTCAGGCCCTCAATGGTGTCGGCATCCGAATCGGAGGCGGTCAGGATGATGATGGGACAGGTCACGCCATGATCGCGAAACTCGCGGCACAACACCCGGCCGTCGCCATCGGGTAGCGACACGTCCAGAATCATGAACTCATAGAGGCCGTCGAGTCCCTTCTCCAAAGCTTCGCGGAAGGTCCCTGCCTCGATCGGCTCGAAATTGCCCTCGGTTGCGAATTGCTCGGCTAGGGAGGCGCGCAGCATCTCATCGTCATCTACGAGAAGGACGCGCTTCACACTTGGCATTGAAACATCTCCCCATGCAGGCGCGTCGTGTTAATGCGCCAAACTCTATCCCGTTTCCCGTCCAAAGGTGTATGTCCTGAAGCAGATTGGAAAAACCCGGCAAAATTGTGCCCGATTTGCCTCTGGATCAGCTGATTTCGGCGACACACCGCGTAGAACGCGCGGCGGGGGACTTTCGTCGCGGCGCTCCGGTTTTAATCTACCAGAAACCCGGGCCAACGAGCTTGGCCGCGGCGGCCGAGACCGTCACTGAACAAATGTTCCACGCGTTGCGGAGGAGTGCCGGCGCAGGTTCCCTGATCATCACCCATGCCCGCGCAGCGACTCTGAAAATCCCGCTTTATACGGATGAGGTGGTTGCTCTGACGCTGAGCGGGGAACATGACGCGGATTATCTCCGTGCGGTCGCAGATCCTGCAACCGATCTCGAACATCCACTGAAAGGTCCGTTCAAGGTCGAGCGAAAGCAGCCCGATGCTGGCGCGATTGCCGCTGTCCGGCTGGCAAAGCTCGCAGGGCTGCTGCCGGCGGCAGTTGTGTTTACAGTGGAAACACTGCGCCTTGAGCAGGAGATCAGCAGCGGAGCAATCACCGGGGTCGCCGCAGAAAACGTCATGGAATATCAGGAAACAACTGCTGAAACCCTGCAACTCGTGGTGCGGGCGCGAGTACCGCTCAAAGGCACCGAGGCGGCCGAACTGGTGGCGTTCCGCCCCAGCGATGGCGGTCCAGAACATTACGCCATCCTGATTGGCGACAAAGCCAGCGCGGCGCTGGAACCCCCCGGCCCGGTACTGACGCGGCTGCATTCCGAATGTTTCACCGGGGACTTGCTGGCTTCGCTCAGATGCGATTGCGGCGATCAGTTGCGGGGTGCGATCAAAACGATTGCCGCAAGCGGCGGCGGTGTTCTGCTCTATCTCGCGCAGGAGGGACGCGGCATCGGACTGATGAACAAGCTGCGTGCGTACCGGCTGCAGGACGAAGGCTACGATAC
>DASUHP010000028.1:0-8573 GCA_036273455.1 Micropepsaceae bacterium
GCGCTCTTTTTTCCCGCCAATATTTCGTCAATGTCCTGTTTCATGTGCTGTTTGACCCAGGGCATCAGATTGGGATTGGTCAGGTCGGCGATGCGAAATGTCGGCTGGCCGCGTCCGTTGGCGACAAAGGGATGCGCCGGGTCGGTGTCAACCGCTTGTATCGCGGCGCCCGGCACCTTCTCATAGGATGGTCCGCCGCCGCCGTTACCCACCCATCCGGCAAAATTCGACGAGAAGTCCGGCACCGCCGCGCTTTGCTGCGCCGCCGTTGCCAGCGGCATCGCCGCCACCATCCCGGAAATCACTAGCTGTTTGCTGATTGCACGCATCGATATATCCACCCCTCCCGGCTCAGCGGGGACTGTATCAGAAATCCGCTGTAGTGGCGGCAGGAATGGTGCCGAATGTCGAACCCTCGGGAAAGTCCCGGTTGTTTTCGGCGCAGACAATCTCATCCATTTCCGTCGTGGCTTTATCCTGGGTGTACTCCGCCGTACCGCTCCATGGGGTTGTGAAGGCACCCGGATCTTCGACCGTCACTGTCACTTCCATGCCACGGCCGAAGGGCGTGCTGAACACGCGGTATCGCTCGACGACATGCAGCATCGAAGTGTGCGGCGTACCAAAGGGATCCACGACCGACATGCGGTGCGTTTTCAGTCCCACGGTATCGACCACCAGCGTATCGCCTTCGTAATGCCCGATGGATTCTCCGTACCATGACGGGTTTGGCGCGCGCGAACGTCGCTGGCCGAGCTGGATATGCCTCACCTGGTGATCACGCTCGTACAGGATTTCGACACGATCTTTCGTCTGCAGGAACTGCACTGGACCGATCAGATTGACCGCCTGCGGCACGCCCGACGGCCAGCATGTATCGTCGGCGGTGAAAACATGTTGCAGCCGAAGTTCGGATTGCGCATTGCGCCTGACCGCATCGCGCGCCCAGGATTGGAGCACCGGATTGTCGAACTCGCCGGCCCAGATGTCACCGGCGTTCGGTCCCGCTGCTTCGAGCCGCTGCACCGGTTTGGCCGCCGCGCCATCCACCGGATCGAACCAGAGGTCGCCGGTGCGCAGCCACAGGCCGGAGAAGTCCGGAACTTGCACGGCATAGGCAGGCGCTGCGGCCGCCAAAAACGCGGAAACCACACAAAACCCGACGGTCCTCACGCGTGCAACCCCGGCAAATCCGTGAGTGTCAGATTACCACAGGCGCTATTGTTGGAACCCGGTTTTCTTCCCATATTTGGCTCCCCCTCTTCCAACCAGCGTGACAGTAATGGCCCGAGATTTTGCCCGTGACTGGATGTGGTCGCAGGCCTGCGAGATGCTGACGCGGGCAGAACAAATCCACCGCGAATTCTTCCGGCCGACAGCCTCACCGGCTTGGGAGCCGCCGGCCGATGTGCTGGAAACCGCCCTGGAAGTCCTCGTGTTTGTCGCCTTGCCGGGTGTTCCTGCCGATGGTGTCGAGGCGGTGATTGACGACGGACGGCTGATCATCGCGGGAACAAGGATGCTGCCGAACGAATTACAGACGGCGACCATTCACCGCCTGGAATTGCCGCAGGGCCGTTTCATGCGGCGGATCAATCTTCCGCCCGGACGTTACACCAATGTGCGGCGGGCAATGGTCGAAGGTTGTCTGTTGATCCGTCTGGAGAAAACGGAACGTGGCTGACGCGCAAATGCGCACTGCCGAAGGCGAGACGGTCCATGGCGCGTCCACGATCATCCCGCCATTGCCCCCGGATGCGCTGATCATCGTCCCGGTTCGCAATATCGTGCTGTTTCCCGGCATGATGTTCCCGATCACGATCGGGCGGGCGAAATCGGTGGCGGCCGCGCAACAGGCGGTTCGGGACCAGCGGTCCATCGGCGTTGTCATGCAGCGCAACACCGACGCGGAAGATCCATTGCCAGCCGACATGCACCGGATGGGGACGGTCGCCAATATCGCCCGCTACGTCACTGCGGCCGACGGCAAGCATCATGTGGTGTGCCAGGGCGAAGAGCGCTTTTCGGTGACGGAATTCCTCGAAGGCTGGCCCTTCATGGTCGCGCGTGTCGTTCGCATCCCCGAAGCCGCGGCGCAGTCGTCCGAAGTCGAGGCGCGGTTTGTCAATTTGCGGTCGCAGGCGGTCGAGGCGATTCAGCTGCTGCCCCAGGCCCCGGCCGATCTTGCCCAGGCGATCCAGTCCATTGAGTCGCCGGCGCTGCTCGCTGACATCACCACCGCCTATATGGACGCCGCGCCCGAGGAAAAGCAGGAGATCCTGGAAACCATCGATCTGCCCGCGCGGATGCAAAAGGTCAGCCGGGTGCTGGCGCACCGGATCGAGGTGCTAAAGCTGTCGCACGATATTGCACAGCAAACCAGGACCGCGCTCGACCAAAGGCAGCGGGAACTGCTTCTGCGCGAGCAGATGGCAACGATCCAAAAGCAGCTTGGCGAAGGCGACGACGCCAAGAGTGCCGAAATGGCGGAATTGGACAAGGCGATTGCGAAGTCCGGCATGCCGAAGGATGTCGAAGAGCAGGCGCGGCGCGAACTGCGCCGGTTGCAGCGCATGCCCGAGGCCAGCGGCGAATACGCCATGGTGCGGACCTATCTCGACTGGCTGGTCGAATTGCCGTGGCAAATTCCCGACGAAACGCCGATCGATATCAACGAGGCGCGCCGCATCCTGGATGAAGACCACTATGATCTCGACAAGATCAAGCGGCGGATCGTCGAATATCTCGCGGTGCGCAAACTGGCGCCGCAGGGCCGCGCCCCGATCCTGTGTTTTGCCGGCCCTCCCGGCGTCGGCAAGACGTCACTCGGTCAATCCATCGCGCGCGCGATGAACCGCAAATTCGTGCGCGTCAGCCTTGGCGGCACCCATGATGAGGCGGAAATCCGTGGACACCGGCGCACTTATGTCGGCGCGCTTCCGGGCAATATCATCCAGGCGATCCGCAAGGCCGGCGCACGCAATTGCGTCATGATGCTGGATGAAATCGACAAGCTCGGCGCAGGAATTCAGGGCGATCCCGGCGCCGCGCTGCTGGAAGTGCTCGACCCGCAGCAGAACAATGCATTCCGCGACAATTATCTCGGCGTCACTTTTGACCTCAGCCGCATCGTGTTCCTGACCACGGCAAATATGCTGGATACGATTCCCGGTCCGCTACGCGACCGCATGGAAATCATCACCCTCCCCGGTTACACGCCGGAGGAGAAGCTGCAAATTGCCCGGCGCTATCTGGTCAAACGGCAGATGGAAGCCAACGGCCTCAGGGAGGGCGATGCCGAAATCCCGGATGATGCGATCCGGAGCATCATTCAGCACTACACCCGGGAAGCGGGGGTGCGGAATCTGGAGCGCCAGATCGGACAGGCACTGCGCCACGTCGCGGTGCGCATTGCCCAGGGCGAGAACGGCCCGCTGCGCGTCACGCCCGAAGAACTCGCAGGAATACTTGGTCCTTCGCAGTTCGAAAGCGAAGTTGCAATGCGAACCAGTGTGCCCGGTGTATCCACCGGTCTCGCCTGGACGCCGGTGGGCGGAGACATACTTTTCATCGAAGCAACGCGCATACCGGGCTCGGGACGGCTCATCCTCACCGGCCAGTTGGGCGAGGTCATGAAAGAAAGCGCGCAGGCCGCGCTCAGCCTGGTGAAGAATCGGGCGGAAGCATTCGGCATCGATCCCGGCCGCTTTGAAAAGGCGGATATCCACGTGCATGTTCCGGCGGGCGCGGTGCCAAAGGATGGGCCGAGCGCCGGCGTGGCGATGTTCATGGCCCTGGTATCGCTCATGACCGAACGCAATGTGCGCAACGACACCGCGATGACCGGCGAGATCAGCTTGCGCGGCCTGGTCCTTCCCGTCGGCGGGATCAAGGAAAAGGTGATCGCCGCGCACCGCGCAGAAATCAGACGCGTCATCCTGCCCGCTCGCAACCGGAAGGATTTTGAGGATATTCCGGAAACGGCGCGCAACAGCATGGAATTCGTCTGGATTGAACGCGTCGATGAAGCGGTCGAAGCGGCACTGGAATCCGCGACGACATCGGATATTGAGACCGGCGCCGTGCGTCACCTGATGGACACCGGCGCGGCAAAGTAAAGCGTGACGGCGAGACTCCATGGCTGACCTGCCACTGCCTTCCCCCGAACGAGACTTCAGCACCAACCGGCTGCTGAGGGTCCTTCGCAGTCAGGAGCAGACATTGGTCGGAACGCATTTGGTGCTGAAGCGCCTGCGGCGGGGACAGGTGTTGTTCGAACCCGGCGAGGAAGTGGAAACCACCTATTTTCCCTGTCACGGGACGGTCGCTTCGATGCTGATCGTGTCGGCCACCGGCCGCGAAGTCGAGGCCGCCAATATCGGCTGGGAAGGGGCGGTCGGCGGAATTGTCAGTGCCGGCTCGAAGCCCGCCTATAGCCGCGCGGTTGTTCAGATCGGCGGTCCGGCCTACTGCGTCGCCACCGCACGTCTCGAAGATGCGAAGCAACGCTCACCTTTCCTGCACGACGTATTCTGCCGCTATGCCGATGCGCTCCTTGCCCAGATCATGCAATCGGTCGCGTGCAATGCATTACACACGACCGGGGAGCGCTGTTCGCGTTGGCTGCTATCGACGCAGGACCGCGTACAAAGCGCCGTTCTGCCACTGACCCAGCAGGCACTGGCGGAGATGCTGGGGGTCCAGCGCACAACCATCACCGCCGTCGTGAAAGAGCTGCAGGCGAACCAATTGATTCGTTACCGGCGTGGACGAATTGAAATCCTGAACCGCAATGGGATCGAGAAAGCCTCCTGTGAGTGCTACGCCGCGGTCGAGGACCACGCCACCCGCTTGCTCAGACAATTCGTCGCATAAGACGGAGTTTCTTTCGTGCGCCTGGATAAAACTGTCGGTGAACCGACAGATTCACCGGCACACAGCTGATAATTTCTGCCGCCCCAATTCAAACACCCATGACGGCAGACAATCGGAACACTGATCCCGTGCTGGAGCACTACCTCCAACAGGCCGGGAACGCCCTGACAAAGGCCGAGCAGACATTGGCGGTCCCGGAACGCGAAGAATTCCTGCGCATGGCCGCGCAGTGGCTGCTGCTCGCCGAGGAATACGTCAAAAAGATTTCGCGAATTTAGCACGCGCCCGCCGGCATCCCGGCGTGACATGATTTTTTCTTCGCCTTCCCCCCTTGCGGGGCAAGGTGGCCGCAGCGCACGCATTTGCGTGCGCGATTGGCGGCCGGAAGGGGGTGCCCGGCGATCCATCCCCCTTTCGCCCGCCATATCCGCGCGAAGGCGCGGCGCGGGCACTTTCCCTCACGCTTCGCATTGATGTGCCCGCGGGGAAAGGGGATTGATCTTCCTTTCGGGGAGGGGCCGGGCTCAGTTGATGATCGGCAATTCGACCATTCTGCGGGCGCTGCGGGAATCGGCAACCGCCGACGCCAGGCGTGTCATTGTGGCCAAGGGTCTGCGCGCCACATCCGACGGATATGTGAGTATTCTGCTGCCGGCCTATTTGCTGATGCTGGGCCGCAGCCCGTTCGAAATCGGCGCGCTGATGACGGCGACCTTGCTGGGCTCGGCGCTGCTGACCCTTTTCGCCGGACGCATATCGGCATTTCTCGGCGAAAGGCGAGCGCTGATGGCCGCCTCGCTGCTGATGATCGCGACCGGCGTGGCATTTTCCGCATTTACCGAATTCTGGCCGCTGCTGGTGATCGCATTCATGGGGACGCTCAATCCGTCCTCAGGCGATGTCAGCATTTTCCTGCCGCTGGAACAGTCGCTGCTTGCACGTTCGGTAGCCGACCGTGACCGTACGCTGCTGTTTGCGCTTTACAGCGTTTCGGCGTCCGTCATGGGCGCGGTCGGGACATTGATCGCACGCATGCCCGATTTTGCGCCGCGGTTCGGGATCGACCGGCTGGCGGCGATGCGCGGATTGTTCCTGTTTTACGCGGCGATCGGACTCGCAGCAGCACTGCTCTATGCCGGGATCAGGGAAAACCGCCACGAAGCCAAATCGCGCGTGTCGCGGCTCGGACAATCGCGCGCAATCGTTTACCGGCTGACCGCATTGTTCTGCGTCGACTCGTTCGGCGGTGGATTTCTGGTGCAGTCGATCATCGCGCTGTGGCTGTTCGAGAATTTTCATCTGGCGATCTCGGCAGCGGCGACGATTTTTTTCTGGACCAACATCCTCACGGCGATCTCCTATTTTGCCGCCGTGCCGATGGCCCGGCGTTTTGGACTCGTCAACACCATGGTGTTCACCCATCTGCCCGCGAGCATGTGTCTGTTGCTGATTCCATTCATGCCCAATCTGTATTGGGTCATGGCCCTGCTGTTCCTGCGCAGTGCACTGTCGCAGATGGATGTGCCGACGCGAAACTCTTACGTCATGGCAGTGGTGACTCCGCCGGAGCGCCCGGCAGCCGCGAGTTTGACCGCGGTCCCGCGGAGTCTCGCCTCGGCGATCAGTCCCATCATCGCGGGGGCGCTGCTGGCCACGTCGAGTTTCGGCTGGCCGCTGCTGATCGGCGGGGTTCTCAAAGCCGCTTACGACCTGTCGCTGCTGCGCGCCTTCCGCCACATCCGCCCGCCGGAAGAAGAATAGGAGCGAGAAACGAGGAGCGAGGAAAGGGGACATTGGACAATTTCGGCCCCGGTTTTTCTCTCGCTCCTGTCTTCTCGCTCCTCGCTTCTCGTTTCCGTACCAGGCCGCAAACCGATAGAGTGGCGCCCACGGAATGGCCCATGGGAGGACCGAATGAGAAAGATCTGCATGGTGGCGGTGAGTTGCATCATCGCCACCGGTTACATTGGATTTGCCGGACCGGCGGCGTTTGCACAGAACGCAGAGGCCGAAGCGGCCGCGGCGCGCGCGTCGGCGGCTGCTGCCGTCGCCCGCGCGAACGCGAAGGTTTCGCCCAACGATACCCTGGAAAAGATTTGCCGCATTGGACCGCGTTCGCGCGAAACCGGCATCCAGCGGATGGAGCCGTTCAAGGTCTTCGACAATCTGTACCATGTCGGCCCCTGCTATGTTTCGTCGTGGATTTTGAAAACCCCGCAAGGGGACATCATGTTCGATACGGCGCAGGAGCCGTTTGTCGACATGATCCAGGCGAACATCAAAAAGATTGGCGTCGATCCGCACGACATCAAATACATCATCATCAATCACGGCCATGTCGATCATTTTGGCGGCGCGAAGCGGATGCAGGAATTCACCGGCGCGCGCGTGCTGGCCACGCCGGAAGACTGGAAGATGATCGAAGCTTTCGCCGGCAAGCCCAACAACCGCGACGGCAATAAGCCGACCGAAGTGCCGAAACACGACATGGACGTGCATGAGGGCGATCATCTCGATCTCGGCGATCAGCATCTGATTTTCCACACCGCACCCGGCCATACGCCCGGCAATCTGTTCGTGGAAGGTCTCGCGCTGCATGACGGGGCGCAGACTTATCGCGGCATCTGGGGCGGCGGCGGCCTCGGTGCTCCGGGTCTTGCCGGCGCCGAACAGGGCGTGAAAAACGCCGAGAAGCTGACCGCGGTCAAAGGCATTCAGGTCTATATCCAGACTCATGCCTGGGAGGATCCGAACGGCTATCCCGGCGGCGGCATCCACGAGCGCCACAATAAGCTCGCCAACCGCAAGCCGGGCGATCCGAATCCGTTCGTCGATCCGGCGACCTGGGAGGCGCGCGCCAAGCGCCAGCTCGAAAGGGCCAAGCAGGTTCTCGCCGATGAACAGGCCAAGGCCGGCGCAAAAGCGAATTAGCCTCGATTTGGAATGAAACTGGCGCGCAGGAATTCGCCTGCGGGCGACAGGAGCAGCTCTGATGAAGAATGCGAGTCCTTTCCTGCCGATGTTGCCGGGAGCGGCCATCATCGCGGCGATCATGTTCGGCGGTGTGACGGCGAGAGCCGAAGTGCTCGACCAGACGAAGAAGGTCGGAGACACCACGGTTCACTATAAAGTCGTGCTGCCGGACGGTTACGATCCGGCCAAGGCATATCCGGCGATACTCGCGTTCGGCGGCGGGCCGCAGACGATGAACACCGTGAACGGAATCCTCGACCGCAATTTTCGCGCCGAGGCCGAGAAACGCGGCTACATCGTCGTGGCGCCGGCCGCGCCGGACGGTGATCTGTTCTTCGAGGAAGGCGCGCGGATCTTCCCCGCATTACTGAAAATGATCCTGGCGGATTACAAAATTCAGGGCGGAAAATTCCACATCGCCGGTCCGTCCAATGGCGGCATCGCGTCATTCCACGTTGCGGCGGCAAATCCTCAATACTTCCTCTCGGTGACGGCGTTCCCCGGTTACATGTGGGAGCCGACGCAGACCAAACTCGAAGCGATTTCGAAGATGTGCGTGTTCATGTATGTCGGCGAAAATGACGAGTACCGCTGGCATCCCGAGATGCAGCGCGAGGCGCAGTTCCTGCGCGCAAAAGGAACAGTCGCGCGCTATACCGTCGAGAACGGCCAGCCGCACCGGTTGGATACGCTCGCAGGCGCGAATGCCCACCGGCTCTTCGATG
>DASUHP010000029.1:0-9164 GCA_036273455.1 Micropepsaceae bacterium
CCGGATTTGCGTTCCTGTCGGCGCTGTGTGCCGGCAGGACTTTCGCCGAAAGTTTTGACGTTTGCCCGGCGCCGGATCTGCCGCAGCTGCTGGCGGAGAGTTTGGCGGCCGGCCGATTTGCCGGGTTTCAGGAGATATCAACATGAGGCGCGCATCCACGACCGTGGCGCCGCAATCATCTGCTGCCGCGCCATTGATCCGTATACGCAACGCGCTGCAATCGGTGAGTTATGACTGGCTGGCGATTCCGCTGCGCCTGGCGGTGGCCAATGTGTTCTGGTCGTCCGGAACGGAAAAACTCGCCGACTGGAACGCAGCGCTGGCGCTGTTCCGGGACGAGTACCGGCTGCCGGCGTTGCCGCCGGAGATCGCCGCCTATATGGCGGTCTCGATCGAGCTGTCGACGCCGTTTCTTCTGCTGGCTGGATTTTTCACCCGCGGCGCAGCGCTGCTGCTGCTCGGGATGACCGCGGTGATCGAGGTGTTTGTCTACCCGCAGGCCTGGCCGACGCACATCCAGTGGGCGGCGATGCTGCTGGTGCTGCTGTGCCGCGGCGCGGGGAAATATTCCGTCGACGAACTGATCTGGCGGCGGATGAAGCCGTAATGAAAAGCCCCGCAGCCGGCTTGCGCCGGTCCTGCGGGGCTGTTCGGAACGGTTCTATTTCAGCGCGTTCGCGATGGTCGTGAACTTGCCGGTCAGGTTGGTACCGACCGTCGTCACCGCAGTGATGATGACGACTGAAATCAGGCCGGCGATCAGCCCATATTCAATGGCAGTCGCGCCGGATTCGTCCTTGATAAGCTTGCTCATAAACTGACGCATGAATTGCCTCCTCGGGTATGACCCGACATTAGGGCGCAACGGTCCGCGCGATCAACTGTACACTGACAAACTGGTTGGTGGCGGGTTAATCGGAAGCCGCCAATTTTCCGGCGGGAAGGCGGCTGGATTGGGGCGCTCTCTTCGCCCCCGCCAGGCGAGCCGCGCGCAAAAAACCCCGCAGGCGGCTTTCGCCGGTCCTGCAGGGTTGTCTGACCATCTGCGATTACTGGAGGGCAGTCGCGATGGTGGTGAACTTGCCGGTCAGGTTGGTACCGACCGTCGTCACCGCAGTGATGATGACGACTGAGATCAGGCCGGCGATCAGCCCGTATTCGATGGCAGTCGCGCCGGAATTGTCCTTGATAAGCTTTCTCATGAAATGGACCATCTTAAACTCCCACAAGGTGACGCTAAACTAAGCCGCAAGATTGCCTCGCATATCAAGCGTAGGCTGACTATTTGGTTGATGGTGGGTTAAATCGCAGCGCCACTTTGCGGCGGGACGGCGGCTTCGCGTTGCGCGTTGCTGTTTTGTCCTTCGCTTCCCGCGGACTCCAGGCAAAAAAAACCCGCAGGCGGCTTTCGCCGGCCTGCGGGGTTTTTTCAGGACAGTCTTATTTCAGCGCGTTCGCGATGGTATTGAACTTGCCGGTCAGGTTGGTACCGACCGTCGTCACCGCGGTGATGATCACCACGGAGATCAGGCCCGCGATCAGACCATATTCAATCGCGGTCGCGCCGGATTCGTCCTTCACAAGCTTCTTCACAAAACGAACCATGATAGTCTCCCCTTAGGGTGGAGCCCGGACTAGGCCCCATGACCATCGCCGGGATCAAGCGTACACTGACTAATTGGTTGGCATCGGGTTAATGCGCATCCGGCAATTTTAGCGGGCAAGAATGCTGCGATGGAATTCCGCGCACATATATGACCGGCCGTGAAAACCCACCGTGGCGGGGAATCCGGCTTTTGGGCAGGCGTTTTGCTCACGGACGGTAAACGGCTGGTTAATGACCAAGCGGGACGAATATCTCGAACACGTCGAGCAGTGCCGGCAGATGGCCGGCCGCGCCGGAACCTCAGAACTGCAGGGCCGGTGGCTTGTCCTGTCCGATAAATGGTTGGACCTTGCGAATACCACCTCTGGCGAGGGACTTGTCGAGCAGGTCGACGCAGCGCCGGGGCGCCGGGGCTGAAGGCTTGACCTTCGCAGGGTGTCTCTTGCCGCCAAAACGAGTCCACCCGATAATCGAGAGCCGCACTGGCGCTCCGCTGGGAACCCAATGCCCTGTCAGGCGTATTGGACGCCGTATCCAGGGTAAGTCCATGAACTCGCAGAACCAACTCTACCTCCGGCAGGCGGAGCACTGCCGGAAAATGGCCGACGCTTCAAAAGTCGAAGAAACCAAGGCCGAATGGCTACTCCTCGCCGAGCGGTGGCTCCGCATGGTCCGCGAGGAGATGACAAGCGTGGTTCGGAACAGTCGTTTCGAGGAGCGCAGCCAGGCGTAGGCTTCCCGGATCGCGCGGCAGCGGCACTGGCGCTCTGTCAGCGTACAATTCTGCAAAACCCCTTATGGATGAAATGGCCGAAACGCGGCCTTGTGATTCGCGCGCCACGTGCTCTGGGGTATGGTGTGTTCGAAGCGAGGGTGGGGGCACCCATGGAACAGATCACCGGATTTCTTCCCGACGTCCAGCAACTTCTTGCCAATGCGGGAAAGCTGCTTGATTTCGCCGCGGAAGCGACCGAGGAAAAAACCCGCGACGCACTCATGACCTGCGCCGCTGATTTAATCCAGCTCGCAGCCGAGCGCAGCACACCGCACTGAAGCCCGATCGGCGAGTGTGAGAGGGTGTCGCGAGAAGATCGCGAACGCCGGCCGAAGCCGTGGAAAAAGGAGCCGCGGGAGGAGGAGACCGCGGCTCCCGATTGCCTGGCAACCGGCCTGCTGTGGCGGGCTGTGCCAATCCGGTGTCACTTCAACAACAACAACAACGACGCCAGCATGCCACATCACGGTTAATGGCGAGCTAACGCGCCGCCGCAAATTCGACGCACCTGAAAATTCCTGTCCCTGGTGCCGAATTCGGTTGCCCCGGTGTCCTCGTAGTTCTACGGGCACCAATTTTAATCACATCGAAACCATAGCGCCGCGATCATCCGGGTTGCGGACACTGCATCCTCATCGAAATTGCAACTGAATTGGATGCCTCCCCCCGCAAATGAGGCCACGGCGGTAGTCACCCTACCCCCGTGGCTTTATTTTTGCCCTTGGGGGTGGCGGAAAGAATTTCTGCTGTGGCGGAAAAAACCGCTTGACTAGGTGCAGGGATAGGACTATCAATTTCGCGAAGCTTGGAATTGCGCCCCGCGCGGCCCTGCCGCGCCAATCAACAAAAGGGCGCGTAATTCCTCCCTCAAAACACAGTCGCTTCGAAGCGGGAAGTTTGAGCGCCGCTTCAGGTCCCCGAGCGTGAATAAGAAATCGCGAAGCGATTTCCACGCGAGGGGATGCGGCCAGCGAGAATCAATGAATATGGCGAAAAAATCCAACACCGCCCACGCGGGCTCCGCGGCCCTAAGCAGGCTCAAAGACTTGTTCCATCGACGGGCGATGCGCCTCCGGCTGTCAGCGCAGGAGAAGTATGGCGAGGAGTCCGTTGACAACCTCATGGAGGTCGCACGGAAAGGCGCGGTCACCGCCGCGATCGCAATGGTCAACCACACCATTGGCACGCCACTGGCACTGCCGGCCGCCGCAGCGAACGCGCAGGAGGATGCCATTGTTGCAGCCATCGAAAGACGCGGCGACCAATTGCTCGAGAAGCTGGATCCGCCAGAAGCTGACGGAGCACCCGAAATATCTGAGGAGTCTGACTAGATACGAACGCGGTCTGCTGTCGCTGAAATGGGAATGTCATGCCCGTCCATCACAATTGCCGCCCGAAGGCGACTGGAACGGCTGGCTGATCATTGCCGGACGCGGCTGGGGCAAGACGCGGGTCGGCGCCGAATATATCCGCGCGGCAGCCGAGAGTGGCCGGGTGAAGCGCATTGGACTCGTGGGCGAAACCTCGGCCGACGGACGCAATGTCATGGTCGAGGGCGAAAGCGGAATTCTCGCCGTTTCGAATCCGCGCTCCACGCCGCTTTATGAATCGTCCAAGGGGCTCCTGACCTGGCCCAACGGAACGATCGCCACATTGTATGATGGATGCAAACCGGATCAGTTGCGCGGACCAGAGCACGATCTCATCTGGTTCGACGAGCTGGCGAAATACAGCCATGCGGATGATGTCTTCAACATGGCGATGTTCGGCTTGCGGATGGGCGCGCATCCCCGCTGGATCGCGACCACGACGCCGCGGCCGATTCCGCTGATCAAGCAGCTGGTCGCTGACACACGCCGGGTCGTCGTGACGCGGGGAGGGTCGGAGGAGAATGCGGGCAATCTCGCGCCGATCTTCCGCGAGGCAGTCATCGAACGCTATCGCGGCACCCGGCTCGGCCGCCAGGAACTCGACGCAGAGATTCTCGAAGACATGCCCGGCGCGCTGTGGACGCGCAGCACGATCGACGCGACGCGGGTCGCGGCGGCGCCGGAACTGACGCGCATTGTCGTCGGTGTCGATCCGGCGGCGTCATCGGGCGAGAGAGCCAATGAGACGGGGATTGTCGTGATGGGACTGGCGCGCAACGGGCAGGCCTATGTGTTGCAGGATTGTTCGCTGCACGGATCACCCGACACCTGGGCGCGCCGGGCGGTCGGGGCCTACCGGCAATGGGCTGCGGACTGTCTGGTCGCCGAAGCCAATCAGGGCGGCGAGATGGTGGCGCATGTGATCCAGAGCATTGCCGATATTCCGGTCAAGCTGGTGCGGGCGACGCGCAACAAACATGTCCGCGCCGAACCCTTTAGCGCGCTCTACGAACAGGGGCGGGTGCATCACGTTGGGGTTTTCCGGGAACTGGAAGATCAGATGGTCGCGTTCAGTCCGGACGCATCCGTGGACGGATCATCTCCCGACCGCGTCGATGCGCTGGTCTGGGCGGCGGCCGAACTGTTCCCCGACATCATCCTGCCACCCCAGGTGCGCATCCCACCGCCGGTGTACCAGCCCGGCGACTGGATGCGTGGCTAAACGATTGCACGCGCCATTATTCTTCTCCTTCCCCCCGCGCTTCGCGCTGAGGCGCTCGCGGGGGGAAGGAGAAAATATAGTAAGGGCACAAATGACTGACAAAGCTATTCTGAACGACGCGAAGGAAGCGTTTCAGCTTGCTTCGGAACGCGAGGCGTTGACGCGCCGCGCCCCTATTCTTCTCCTTCCCCCCGCGCTTGCGCGTGGGGGAAGGTGGGCGCAATGGCGCCCGGAAGGGGGGCTCTCAACGCCTGACGAATCGCCAGGGCAACATCTTCCGCGCTACGAAACACATCGTCGTTCCATACACGCAATACACGGCAGCCGTGATCTTCCAGCCACCTTGTGCGCCGGTAATCGTGCCACTTGTTTTCTTCTTCCGAGTGTTGCCCACCATCCACTTCAACAACCAGTCGCGCTTTCGGACAGAAAAAATCCGCGATGTAAGGCCCGATCTGCACCTGGCGACGAAAACGGAATCCGGAAAGTTGTTTGCGGCGAAGCACTGACCAGAGGACGCGTTCCGCGTCTGTCATGTTGCGGCGCAATTCGCGGGCACGCGTGTGCGGCAAGAGCCCCCCTTCCGTCACCCATAACCGCCTTGCGGCGGCGGGTGACACCTTCCCCCGCGCTTCGCGCTGAGGCGCTCGCGGGGGGAAGGAGAAAATATAGTAAGGGCACAAATGACTGACAAAGCTATTCTGACCGACGCGAAGGAAGCGTTTCGGCTTGCTTCGGAACGCGAGGCGTTGACGCGCCGCGCCCCTACATTTTCCCCTTCCCCCCGCGCTTGCGCGTGGGGGAAGGTGGGCGCAATGGCGCCCGGAAGGGGGGCTCTCAACGCCTGACAAATCGCCAGGGCAACATCTTCCGCGCTACGAAACACATCGTCATTCCATACGCGGAATACACGGCAACCGTGATCTTCCAGCCACCTTGTGCGCCGGTAATCGTGCCATTTGTTTTCTTCTTCCGAGTGTTGCCCACCATCCACTTCAATGACGAGCCGTGCTTTCGGACAGAAAAAATCCGCGATGTAAGGCCCAATCTGCACCTGGCGACGGAAACGGAATCCGGAAAGTTGTTTGCGGCGAAGCACTGACCAGAGGACGCGTTCCGCGTCTGTCATGTTGCGGCGCAATTCGCGGGCACGAGTGTGCGGCAAGAGAGCCCCTTCCGGGCACCTTGTATCTTCCCCCACGCTTCGCACTGAGGCGCTCGCGGGGGGAAGGAGAAAATATAGTAAGGGCACAAATGACTGACAAAGCTATTCTGAACGACGCGAAGGAAGCGTTTCGGCTTGCTTCGGAACGCGAGGCGTTGATGCGCCGCGAAGCGCTGGACGATCTGCGCTTTTCCCGCCTCGACGAACAATGGCCCGAAATCGTCCGCCGCGAACGCGAGCGCAACGGGCGGCCATGCCTCACCATGAATCTGCTGGAGCCGTTCATCCGGCAGGTGGTGAATGACGCGCGTCAGAACCAGCCGGCGATCAAGGTTCACGGGTGCGATTCCGCCGCCGATCCGAAAACCGCGGAGATCTACAACGGCCTGATCCGCAATATCGAGACAACATCGCGGGCCGACGTCGCCTATGACACCGCGCTGGATTTCGCGGTCACCATGGGTTTCGGATATTTCCGCATCAACACCGAATATGCCCACGACGACAGCTTCGATCTCGATCTGAAGATCAGACGGATCATCAATCCGTTTTCGGTCTATGCCGATCCCTGGTCCACGGAATCCGACTCATCGGACTGGAACAGTTGCTTTGTCACCGAACTGATCGAGAAGGACCTGTTCCGGGCCAAATATAAAAATGCCGGGGAAGTGGATTGGGACGCGCAAGGCTATTCGCAGCTCGAAGATCCGTGGCGCGACGATGACCGCATCATGGTGGCGGAATATTTCAGCCGCGAGCAGGTGAGACAAACCATCCTGCTGTTGTCGGACCAGTCGGTGGCCGCGGAAGAAGTGTATCTCGCCAACAAGGACACATATGACGCCGCCGGGATCGGCGTGATCTCCGCGCGCGACAGCGCCGGTTTTCGCGTGACGCAGCGGATCATGACCGGCGCCGAAGTGCTCGAGACCAACAAATGGGCCGGACGCTTCATTCCGATTGTGCCGGTTTACGGTGTCGAGGTGAATGTCGAAGGGCGGCGGCACTTTCGCGGGCTGGTGCGCCCCGCCAAGGACGCGCAACGGATGTTCAATTACTGGCGCACGGCCTCCACCGAACTGGTGGCGCTGGCGCCGAAAGCGCCGTGGATCGGACGGCGCGGCCAGTTCACCACCGATGCTGCGAAATGGGCGACCGCCAATGTCGAGAACCACGCCTTCATGGAATATGACGATCCCAGTGGCGCCGGCCCGCCGCAGCGGCAGGCATTTGCCGGGGTTCCTGCCGGTGCGTTGCAGGAGGCGATGAACGCCTCGAACGACATGAAGGCGATCATCGGGCTGTACAATGCCAGCCTCGGCGACCAGGGCAATGAGATTTCGGCGCGCGCGATCATCGCCCGTCAGCGTGAAGGCGATGTTTCGACGTTCCACTTCATCGACAATCTGTCGCGCGCCATCGAGCATTGCGGGCGCATCCTGATCGACCTGATCCCGCTGGTTTACACGGGAACGCGGATCGTGCGCGTGCTGGGTCCGGAAGGCCTCGCGCAGAATGTGCCGCTGAACACGCCGGTTGCTGTCGGGCAGGGGCCGAATGGCGAGCTGCTGTCGCATGTCTATGATCTCGGCCGTGGCAAATATGACCTGACGGTGGAAGCGGGGCCGAGCTTCACCACGCGGCGCGAGGAAGCGGCAAGCCAGATGATTGAATTGATCCGTGCTTTCCCTCAGGCGGCGCCGGTATTGGGCGATCAGCTCGCGAAGAATCTCGACTGGCCGGGCGCGGAGGTGATTGCGCAGAGATTGGCGGCGATGTTGCCCCCCTCCGTCGCCCAAACGGGCGCCACTTCCCCCGTAAACGCAGGGGAATCGCATGTTCGATGGGATAGAATGTTGCTGAACCCGCCAAAGTGGATTCTGAAGGTGTCTGCTTGCGATTCGCGAGGAGACGCTGGTGGGACCTTTTGCGGAATGCTTTTCGGATTTGCAGGACCCACGGGGTCCAAATGCTCTGCACGATCTTACGGAGCTGTTGTTTATTGCGCTTCTGGCGACGCTGTGCGGGGCAACGAGCTGCTGCGACATGGCTTTGTTTGCGCGCACCAAGAGGGAGTTGCTCGGGTCGGTTCTGGACCTGAACTTCGGCGTACCCAGCCACGACACGTTCAGCCGTGTGTTCCGACTCCTCGATCCGAAGGGGTTCGAGCACGCTTTTCAGCGCTTCATGAAAGCGTTTTCGGACCATATGAAGCTCGGGCGTGTGACGGGTGTGGTTGCGATCGACGGCAAAGCGCTGAGGTGCGCTTACGAGCGCGGCAGAAGCCACATGCCTGTCATGATGGTCACGGCGTGGGGGGCGCAAACCCGGATGGCGTTGGCCAACGCTCAGGCCCAGGACGGCGGAGAAGCCGCGGCGGCGCTGTTGTTGATAGAGCTGTTGCAGCTCAAGGGCTGTGTTGTGACGGCCGATGCGCTGCATTGCCGGCGCGATACGGCGCAGGCAATTCGCGATCGCAAGGGCGATTATGTGCTCGCGGTCAAAGACAATCAGCCCAAGCTGCTCAAAGCTGCGAAGGCGGCCATTGCGGCAGCACGTGGCAAGAAGACTGCGCGAGGGGCGCCTTGCCGCGAGTTCTCGCACGGACGCAAAGAGCAGCGCACCGCAATCGTTGCGTCCGCCAAAGCGGTTGCTCACGAACTGGAGTTTCCCGGGCTCGCTGCCTTCGCAATGATCCGCAGCAAAAGGGCCACGGACAAGCCGGTCGAGCGCTATTACCTGCTCAGTCGTCATTATCGCCCCACACGTCTGCTGAATATAGTTCGCCAGCACTGGGGCATCGAAAACCGGCTTCATTGGACGCTCGATGTCCTGCTCGACGAGGATTTGGCACGAACGCGCAAGGACAACGCCCCGGCCATCCTCGCAATCTTGAGGCGCCTCGCCCTCAACATCGCGAGGGCGCACCCCGATACAAAAACATCGATGCGCGGCAAACTCAAACGTGCGGGATGGGACGAATCCTTCATGTTCGACATGCTCGAACACATGCGATAGCCCTGCCC